>JBDTJY010000209.1:0-128159 GCA_039935615.1 Kofleriaceae bacterium | reverse complement strand
CACGCTGCACGTTGCCAGGCTGACCGTCGTCGATCCGAAATTCTTCACCTCGCGCTCGACGAGCACGCAGGTCGGTGCGGTGGTCGTGACGCGACAATAACGGCTCGCGGCAACCTCAGCCGCGCTTGAGCGCGGCGCCGGTGTGGATCAGGACAGGTTTTTCGCCAGGATGATGGTCGTGCTGCCTGACCTTGTAGCGTGTCGTCGCGTTGGTCGTGCCTCTGGTGGCTATGCCCACCACGGTGCCGTGTCCGATCGCGCCACGGTAGGCCCAATGAACCTCGGTGCCCGAAGGGATCGTCGCGAAGGTCTTCTTCTTGGTCTTCTTCTTGGTCGCCTTCTTGGTCGTCTTCTTGGTCGTCTTCTTGGTCGTTTTTTTCGCAGGAGGCATCGGAGGCATCCTACACGGCCGAGCTCACCGTCGACGGTGGCATGGTGCACGCTTGACCGAACCGAGCCGGGGGTGCAACCGTGAAGATGGTGAAGCGATTGACCTTGATGGCCGTCTTGACGGCCTGTGGTGGTGGCGGTGGGATGACGGCTTCGACCGATGCATCGATGTCGTCGACCTGCGACGTCTCGAACGACACGTGTACCGGCGACAACATCTGCGTCGCGAGCGCCTGCGTACCGGCGTTCCCGCTCGCCTACCGGATCACGGCGTTCCTCATACACGTGCCTGTCGGGTTCACGCACGACACCGACGGCAAGCCTGATCTGCAACCGCACGTCGCGGTCGGGAACCCCGATCTGCAGGACGTCACACCGATCCCGGACTCGACAAACACGCTCGACCTGACGCTGCCAGGGCCGTTCGACCTGACCTTGATGACGAACACGACGTCCCTGCTCGTCGGGGTCGACGATGCAGACCCGAGCTCGCCGATGGTGATCCTCGACTGTCTCGACACGCCAGCCACCGCACAGATGCTGCGCAGCGGCGGTGATAGCTGCGCGAACGGCCCGGCGACGATCAGCTTCAAGATCGCGCCGAAGTAGCACGTTGCCAGCCTTTTCTCGCGACCATGACCCCGCTCGGAGATCGACGAGGTGATGCGGAGGCTCGTGATCGATGCCGCAACCGCGACGCGTGCGCGGAGCACGCGCGCCGATACTTGTCCCGGTGATTGAGGATTTGTTCGGCCGACGGGCTCTGTGCTCGTGTTGAGCTTGCCTAGCGGATCGAGGGTCAGATCGAGCGCTGTCGGTTTTGATGCACCTAGTTGGCCCGTCTTCTCGTCCGGGATGGCCATCTCGAAGGGGACGTCCACGACCACGTATCCGTCTAGATACGCACCACCGATAGCAAGTTGCGACTGAGCTGCGGGAACATCCGAGACGGGTGTGGATCTCATCCTGAGCAGCGAGGAGGAGATCCGGAACGCGGCGTAGATACTAGGGCGACACCCGACCGCCACCTCGATGGGCGCATCGCGGTCGCGCGCTCGGTGTCTACGAGGCTACGCGAGCGCGGCCACTACCGGCGATGCCGACACGTTCGTCGGCGTGTCCGCCGAGGGCGACGACGCGCACGCGCTGCCGCTCGAACTCACCGGCACGTACCAGCGCGACAAGTGGAAGCACGCCGGCGTCACGCCGTTCGCCGTGCTCTCACCGATCCTCGTCGACGGCGACGGTGATCACCACTGGAAGCGCGGTGACGCGAACCTCGCGGTTGCTTGAGCTTCCGATCACGGCGTGAAGTCGTTCTTGCCGGTGAACAGGCTCGTCGCGAGCCGCCCGATCTCGGTGGCATCGATCGCGTAGACGTGGTCGCCGCGGACAACGACGCGGCGTGGACCGGTCTCGTAGCCGGTGAACCCGAGCGAGATGCTCTCGAGCGCCCCGCTGCTATCGACGCGGCCGATCCCGATGCCGCGAAGTCCAGAGCTGTGGTCGTAGTCGTCGCCGGTGTAATCGACGATCGCGAAGTACAGGTCGCCATCGGCGCGGTCGATCGCGAGATCCATGCACGAGAAGTTTTCGGTCGCGAGCAACTGAATCGGAGACGCCGAGCCGATCGGCTGGCGCCAGATCCAGCAACCGTGGCCGCTCGTGCGGTTGCGATAATCGACCGACGCGCTCCATACGATGTCGGTGCTATCGGCATCGAGGCCGACGGGAACGACGGGCAGCGAATCGATCGCCTTCGGCACGTCCGCGAAGTACGCCGGCGCCGCCGATCCGAAGCCCGCTGGTCCCGCGCTCGTATCGATCGTCCAGATCTCGGCAGCGGCGCTGCCTTGGTGTTCCATCGGCGGCGTCTGCATGTACGCGATCGACGTCGGGGCTTGCACGACACACGCGTGAAGCGTGTCGCACGCGAGCACGACCTGCGGGCCCGCGGTCGCCGTGATCGAATCGGAGCCCGAGCCGGCTGTGTCGAGAAAAAATGTCGTCGGCGTGTTGTTGAAGCTCGGAGCCGAACCGAGGGGATACGCCGGATCGTCGACGTCGGGCACGCTCGACGTCGTCACGTTGTCGGTCGCGGCGATGATCCGTGTCGCGCCGTCGTCAACGAGCGCGGTCACGCCGCCGAAATTGGTATGGGGGAGCGTCATGGTGCTGTTCAGCGCACGCATCCCCGGGTCAACCACGATCCCGATGTTGCTGGCGTTGCTGCCGCCGGTGTTGCCGAAGTACGCGTCCTCGTAGTTGGCGTCGCGGATCGCGACTCGAGGCGCGTAGGCGGAGTTGTTGACCGTGGCGTCGACCACCGCGCCGCCGAGCGCGGGACCGGCAAAGCTCCACAGCGCGCCCATGTAGGTGGGGGGGCCGCCGGTATTGTTGTCGCAGCGAAATCCTGGATTGTATTGAAACAGCCATGCGAAGCCGAGGCCGGCGGCGCCGCTGTCCGAGCCGATCGCGACGTCGCCGATGTACAGGCTGTCGCTGCCGCCGCAGTCGGAATGGTCGGCGGGTGGCGCGATCGCGAACACCACGTCGACGCCGGTCAGCTGCTGAGGCGTCGGACCGGCGCCGAAGCACGCGGCGATCGCGCCGGAGGCGACGAGTGAAGCGATCCGAATCCCTCCGCGCATCAGAATGCCACCGTCGAGCGCAAGCCGCCGATCAACGACACGTACGCGGCGCCGTCGCGGTTGCCGTACGTGTTGCTCTGTTCTTGTCCGAACAGCGTGATCGACGTCTCGAGGTAGCCGCCGACCGCCCACGCTTGGTAGTCCGCGCGCGGGTGGTAGTTCACGCCGAGTCGCGCTCCGAGCACGATCGCCGGGAACACCTCGCTGTGCTCCATCAACATGTGGCCACCGATGTACTCGACCCAGTCGGTGAAGCCGAACCGAAATCCGGGCGTGATCCCGAGGTACGGATCGATCCGAGCTTTGGCCAAGATGTGGACGAGCAGCTGCAACCCGGGCATGAGGTAGCGGCAACTCTTGAACTGATCGCGCACGGTGTAGTCGTAATTGGAGCCGGCGGTCGCTCCCGGCATGTCGAACCCACATGCGTTACCGGTATCGATCTGCCCGTACTCGGCGAACACGCCGAAGTTGACGTGACGACCCAAACGAAGCGCAGCTTCTGCGCGTAGCGTGAGCACGGCCGGGCGATCGCCGCGAAGCTTCACACCGGTGCCGAGCCCCACGCCGAACTCGGCGGACGGGTTGTCGTCGCGCGGGGCGACCTCGACCTCGACCTCGACCGCGTTCTCGAGCGGGACATCCACGGTGCGCGACTCGTCGGCGGTGATCAGCACGTCCTGCTGCAACGCGTACGCATGCGGCGCCGTGACGCGTAGCGTGTGGCTGCCAGCCTCGAGCTTGCCCTCGAAGCGCCCGATGCCCACACGCTTACCGTCGAGGAAGATCACGGAGTTGGCGCGGCTCGTAACGACGAGCGCGCCGATGTGCGATTTCGGTGGCGGTGTCGGCACGTTGTCGAGCGCCGGTAGATCCAGCGTGGTCGACGACTTCGACGCGATCGTGATCTGCTTCGTCCAAGCCACGTAGCCATCGGCGTGCGCGGCGATCGTGTGCTCGCCGGGATCGATCGGCATGTTGGTGCCGATCAGCGCGGTGATCGTGCTGCCGTCGCGGGTAACGACAAGGCCATCGATCGCGCGCGACGGCGGTGCGATGTAGAGGTGGGCGAGCTGCGGTTCGAGTGCCGCGACGCGCTCGAGCGCGGTGCGTTCGCGCGGATCGGTGCGCTGATGGGCGAGAGCGGCGGCATCTTTGTATTCCGTGTACGCGCTCGCGATCCGTCCGATGTGCTCGTGGCACTCGGCGACGTGGAGCAGCACGCCGATTTGCGGGTCGGCGTGGAAGCTGGCCTCGTAGAGCGGACACGCTTGGTCCCACTTGCCCTGCGCTTCGAACGCTTGCGCTTGGTCGAACGCGACCGATGCGGTGTCGTCGGCGCGAGCACCGTGCGCGGTTACGAGGACCGCCGCGACAGCGAGCCAGCGCACGATCAAATCCGACCGCCGATCGGCGGCGCGGCCGAGCCTACAGCCGGAGGTGGCGGCGCAACGACCGCCGGCGGCGGTACCACGGTCGTCGACTTCGTCGTCTTGACGGGATGCGAGTGCGTCACGCCGACCACGTGGGCTACCGGCGGCGGCGAGACTTCCGGCGTGGGAGTCGGGGCTGGCGCGACGACGACCGGCGCGGGTGTCGGCAGGGTGACGACCACCGGTGCGCGGCTCGACGTGGCCGCCTTCGGTAGCTCGGGCAGCTTCGCCGGTTCGTCGCCGTGGCCGCGTGTCATCACGACGATCACGACGGCGATCGCAGCGACGCCGACTACCAGACCGATCATCGCGGGCTTGCGTGCGCGACTCGGCTGGAGCTCCGCCGCACTGCCGCCGAGGGTCGTCACCGTGGCCTTCGGTGAGACCGGCGTGAAGCGCGGTTCGGAGCGCAACCGCCTCGGCGCGCGCCGCGCCGGCATCGCCGCCACATCCAGTCCCGCGGCGATCGCCTCGAGCTCGAGCACGATCTGGCTCATCGCGACCGCACGATCGGACGGCTCCTTCGCGAGCAACCGCGCGATCAGCTCGTCGAATACGGGAGGGATCTCGGGCACGATCGAGCTCGCGAGCGGTGGCGTCTGGTGCAGGTGCTTCGCGCACGCATCGGCGATCGTCTGGACCTCGAATGGCGGACGGCCACACGCCATCTCGAACAGTACACAACCGAGCGAGTACGCATCTGCGCGCCAGTCGACCGTCGCGGAGTCGCCCCATTGCTCGGGCGCCATGTAGCCGGGCGTGCCCATCGTGCCAACCGTGCGCGGCGAGTTGCCCGCCATCGTCCCCGACAACTTCGAGATCCCGAAGTCGAGGATCTTCACGCGCTCGCCGATCTGATGATCGGGCACGAGGAACACGTTGTCGGGTTTGAGATCGCGGTGGACCACGCCCGCACCGTGGGTCGCGTCGAGCACGTTGGCGATCTGCGCGCCGACCGTGGCCGCGGTGTGCCATGGCAGGGCCTCGCGCTCGATCCTGCGCGACAGTGGCTCGCCTTCGAGCAGCTCCATGATCAGATAGGCGCGGTCTTGAAAGAACCCGACGTCGAAGATCTTCACGATCCCGGCGTGGTGAATCTTCCCGACGATCTTCGCTTCATTAAAGAAGCGCTCGACGTGGTCGCTGTCGCGCGAGACCGCGGCGTGCAACACCTTCACCGCGACGCGGGTCTGGATCTTGTCGTGCTCGCCCTCGTACACGTCTCCCATGCCGCCACTCCCGAGGCGGCCAACAAGCCTGAAGTTACCGAGCGTCTCTCCGATCACATTGTCGACCAGTCTAACATCACAACGTCCCTCATTGTGACTTCACAGACTTCACGCGCGCACCCATCTCGTTCGCACTCGATCGCTATCGCTGCCTGGAACTTCGAATCGCGCTCGCGGCTCATCGGCTCAGGAAGTCCCGAGAGCAGGCGCGCGAGCATGCTTCCACGACGCCGTCCTCGCCCACCTTCTTGTGTGGCGTACTCGACGTCATCGACGATCGATCTCGCGATCCGCGATGGTCGTGAGTCGATGCTACTGGATGATGGGCAAACAGCAGCCCTGCACGCAGGATGTGTCTGTGGGACAGGAGGCACCATCGGGGTTCTCGACGCATTCGGGCACGCCCGGGTCACAGAGCATGCCTGTTCCTGCGCAGAAGACCGCGCAGGCCTCGCCCGAGTCGCCGCCCTTGTTCTGGTCTCCATCGTGAGCGATGACCTGGACGCGGTAGGAGTGGCCGGAGATAAGGCCGACTTCGAACCGCAGCTCGGTGCCGTATTTGTCGACCGCGCTCACGCCTGGCGGCAACGGGTCGGCCTGCGAGGTGAGGTTCCAATGGTTGGCCGCCGGGTCGACGGTCGCGGGTGTTCCGAGATGGTTGGCGTCCTCGGTCGCGCTCTTCCACGAGCCGAAGATGGCAACGGGATCGTAGGCCGGGCCGCCCTTCTGCATATCGCCCGACGTGCAGGTCGGATCGACCGAGAGATCGGTGATGAACACCACCGGGCGAAGCGGTCGCCCTACCGTGTCAACGCACGCAGGATCTCCCGTCTGCGGATAATGGACTGCCGCTGGGTCTGTCGAGAGTGGCGAGACTGGAAAGCTCGACGTCGCGCAGCCCAGAGTGAGAGCGTGCTCGTCGTTGTAGAAGACCTGGATGATCGCCGGCGACGCGCCGCCACCCACGGCGTTGATGCCGACCAGCGTCGTGCTCTCGACGAAGCTCGCGGTCGGATATCCGCAGTTGTCGTTGCCGCCGGTCGTGGCCGGAATCGTGATGCCCGGGGTGCACGATGGAGCCCCCGTCGTGGCGCTGCAGGTCTCCCCGACGGTACCGCTGGTGGATGTGCAGTCCGACCCGTTGCAGCACAGGTTCGGCACTGGCGACGGTTGCGGCGTGCATGTCAGGTTGGGCTCGCAGCCTCCGGTCGAATCGCAGAGGCAGCCTTGGCTCCCCACAATGCATGTGGTGGGCGCACCGGAGGATGCGCCCGCGCTCGCATCCGTGGTGCCCCCGTCGTAACCGCTTCCGGTTCCGCTCTTGGAGCCGCAGCTCGCAAGCATGATCGTCAGTACGGCAACTGCGCCTCGACCCACCACAACACCTCGACCCACCACGAACCACGCGCGTTTCGGCAGTGGGCGACGTTCGGCTCTGTCAAGAGCAGCCCTAAGCATATGCACAAATCCCCCTCCTCAAAGGCTACGTGCGGCGACGGCAACGCGTCCAGGAGAAGTCGCGCACCGTCGCGATCTTCTTGCCCCACATGTGCTCATTCGTGAGCTGAACGATCTCGAGTGCGAGCTCGGCGGCTCGCGGGCCACTACAGCCACGTGCCGCGGCGTCGGCGACGATCGCGTCGAGCAACCCCGCGCCAATTGCGAGGCGGTCGATCAGGTCACTCGGGGCAAGCGCCGCGAGCGCCAGCGCGAGGCTGGTCTTCACGTCGCGAGCGAGATGCCTGAGCTCCATCTGCTTGCTCATTGGAACCTCTTGGTGGCTCGTGGGCCACGTCCCGAAAACTATGACGCGCGTAAAATATTCCCGGTCCCATCACGGAACGGCTTGCGGCCGAGGCGGGCGGAACCCGGCTTAGCGAGGTCAGCGAAGCTTGAAGCTGTTACGCCATCCCCCAGATCATCGGCAGATTCCGTCAGGTCCAGGACGTCGAGCCCCGCGCTCGGAGCGATGCGCATGCTGAGCGTCGTGCTCGGACTTGGCCTCGTCATCGAGATGGCCATGGTCGACGCGATGACCACGTCGCGCTTCCTGCTCGTCTCGCCGTTCGTGCAGTACGGGCTTACCGGTCTGCTCGTCGGGTGGGCGGTGCTGTACCTGCGCCGCCATCGACCGGTCGCAGTCACCGCGTCTTCGCCATGAACGCGACCAGGTTGTCGAATGTCCGATCGGTGTTCACGTCGACTCCGAGCTTCACGAACTGCTCGAGTTGCGCTGCCGACGCGCACCGGATCGTGACGGTCATGTTCGTCGTGCCGCGATCCGCCTCGAGCCGGACGGTTCCGACACTTCCCATGGCATCGAACACGAGCAACGACGGCGCCTCGATGGCGCGGTACACGCCGGCGAACGGCGGGCTGTGTGCCGAGTCCTTGTTGACGAACTTGAATGTTCCGCCGGGCCGCAGGTCGATCGCACACTCGGTGAGTCGAGCGCCGCTCGGGTCCCACCACTCCGCGATCTGGTCCGGGAGGGTCCACGCCTCGAAGACGTCCTCGCGCGACGCCTTGAACGTGCGCTGAAACGTGATCGTGAACGTGGTGGGATCGATGGTGGTCTTCGTGTGTCGTGCCGAGATCATCGCTGGCTTCCTTTCTTGGGTCCGGACTTGGTCTTCTTGTCGAGGAACGACTCCAGTGCGTCGAAGCGCCGCTCCCACTGCTCGCGAAACGGACGAAGCCACGCTTCGAGGTCCTTCAGCGGTCCACCGACGACAAGGGTGCGCGGACGCCGCTGCGCGTCGCGGCCCTGCTGGATGAATCCCGCGTCCTCCAGGATGCGGAGGTGCTTGGAGATCGTGGGCTGGCGTAGCCCGAAGGGCTTCGCGAGCTCCGACACCGTCGCCTCACCTCGGGCGAGGCGCGCCAGGATCGCCCGTCGCGTCGGATCGGCGAGCGCAGAGAACACCTCGGTCAAGCGAGCCTGTGTGTGCATTGCTCATTAGCTATATAGCCTAACGGCGATGTTGTCAAACCCGCTATCCGACCGCCGTCAGGGCGCTGCCCATACATCTCGCGCGCGAACGGCACATTCATCGTGAAGTGATCGTCGAGTGGGACCGGACGCGACGGGTGTGTGCCACCACCGGTGACCTCGCCCACGATGGTTGCGCGCTTCGCGCTTTGGAGCTCGTACGGGAACGCCTCGCCTCCCGAGAACGTGCGCGCCGACGTCAGCACGTACACCGGTTGCGTCGCGAGCTTCTTGCCGGGCAGGTCGGGGTTGGTCCACCACGGCGTCGTCTTGTTGTCCTCGAGGTGCCCGCGAACGGCCTGCTCCATCCTTTTCGCGAGCTCGGGATAGACGTACCAGGTGTTCAGCGCCTTCTCGATCCCGTCGACGATCCGCGCAGGCGTCTCCGCAGCGACCTCGGTCCGGATGTCGGACGCTGTGTTGCCGGGCGGAATCACGACGACCGTGAACGTCTCGATCACGGCCGGGTCGCCGTCTGCGATGCTCAGCCATGCGACCGACCACGACGCGCTCGCCTTCTCCTTGATCGCGAACTTGATGCTGCGGGGCTCGCTGTTCTCGATCGCGACGAGGTCGTACCCGCCGGTCTCTTCGCGAAGATTCACGATCCTGAAACCCCATGGGTCCTTGTAGCGTGCGACGACTTCAGGTTGTCGACGGTCGTCGATGGTGATGCGCGAACACGTTCCGAGGCGCGACGACACTTCTGCTTGCTTCGCGCACCCGATCCTGCGTGGCAGCGGTAGAACCAATGCGCAGTGACCGTGGCGTCAGAGCTCGGGAAGTGCGATCGAGAGCCCGCCTTCGTGAGCCGGGCTCGCGAGCACGTGCTCGACGGGCGCGTCGGGCGTGTCGAGGATCGCGTCGACGAGCGTCAGCACCTCGCGTCGGATCCGATCGGTGCGATGGAACGCACGCGCGCCGACCGCGAGCTCTCCCGCGCCGGCACCGGAGACGATCAGCGCGGTGGTGGGCGCCGTCAGCGTGATGCCGCGGCCCCCGCGAATCTGCAGGTCGTCGGGCGGCGTCCAGGTCGGATCGATCGGGAAGCCCCACGAGATGAACTGCGTGTCGAGGAACGACCGCGGATCGAGGTCGAGCTCGGCCGCGAGCTCGAGCAACGGTGTGTCCGCGAGCTGCTCCACGAGGTCGAGCCGCCGGCCGACCTCGGCCACGGCCGCGGCGATCGTCGCCGAGCCGTCGAGCTGGACGCGGAGCGGCAGGCAGTTCGCGAGCATGCCGATCGCATCGGCAGTGCGAGCGTCGCGCCCCGAGGCGACGATCCCGAACGCGACGTCGCGCGTTCGCCGCTCGCGCGCGAGGTGCAGCGCGAACGCGGTGACCCACACCGCCATCGGCGTCGTACGGTGCGCCGCCGCCCAGCCGCGGATCGCCGCGGTGAGCGACGACGCAAGCGGCTGGCTCGTGGTGTCCCCGCCGACGTAGGTCGCGGGCACGAGCCGCGCCGCGGTCAGGAGGCCGCGGATCGGTGTCGAGCGCCGGCGAACCCGCCGGGCCGCGAACCAGGCACGCAGCGCGATCACACGGTGGAACAACCGCCACACGGCATCGCCCATCCGCGTCGCCTTCGGCGGTACGGGATCCGCGGCTGGAACGTGGCCCGCGAACATGGCGCGCCACCGCGCGTCGATCGGTCGGCGTCGGCGCCGGTGCTGGCCGCGCGGGCTCGGGCGCGACGTGCCGGCATAGCGCGCGAGGACGCTGCGGAGCACTCGGCGCGCGGACTCGCCGTCGAGGATCGCGTGGTGGTACGTGAAGATCAGATCGCTGCGCGACTCCGGCCCCTGGAGGAGCGCGAGCGTGAACAGCGGCGGTGCGCCCAGCGCGAACGTCAGCGACATGCGCGTCCATTCCTCGGCGAGCACGCGCAGGCGATACGCCTCGCCGTCGAGGCCGTGCAGGTCGACGTGATCGACGAGGACGACGACCTCGTCGCGGACGACGCGTCGCACGTCGCCGTCGCGCCACGCGAACGCGGTCCGCAACGCGGGCTCGGCCGCGACCACCTCGTGCCACGCCGACGCGAAGCGATCGCGATCGAGCTGGCCGTAGATCGCGTACGCGAGCTGATCGCTCCACATCGCGGTGCCCAGGTTCGCGAGGCTCTCGAGCACCATCACGCGCTGGAAGTCGGAGACCGACCCGTCGTCCGCGCCGAGATCCGGATCGGGACCTCGCTCGAGTGTCGCGAGCTGCTGCGCAAGCGAGACCGGCGTCAGCGGTACCGGCAGGTCGGCACGCTCGACGTGAAACCCGGCCTGCTCGAGCCGCACGAGAAGTCCGAGCCGCGCGAGCGAATCGCCGCCGATCGCCTCGAACACGTCGCCGGCCGCCGCGGGTTGACCGGTCATCTCGGTGAACCATCGCGCGATCCGCGACACGAGGTCGTCACCGGTCGCGACCACCGCGTCGACGGACGCGGTCGCGATCACGGCGCGGCGATCGATCTTGCCGTGGCTCGTCATCGGGATCGCCGGAACGTGCACGAGCCTCGCCGGCCTCGCCATCTCGGGTAGCGCGCTGGCGAGGTGTTCACGGAGGACGTCGAGCTCGCCATCGCCGACGACCGCGGCCACGAGTCGCGGCCGGCCCGAGCTGTTGTCACACGCCGCCGCGGCCGCGCGCACGCTCGGGTGCGCGAGCAACGCACGCTCGATCTCGCCGAGCTCGACGCGCACGCCGCCGATCTTGATCTGGTCGTCGAGCCGGCCGGCAAGCACGAGCCGACCGTCGGGAAGCGCGCGCGCCAGATCGCCGGTACGAAAGCTGAGGGCGCGGGTCGCCGCGTCGCGCACGAACCGCGCGGCCGTCAGCTCGGGCCGGTTCCAGTAGCCATCGGCGAGCACCGGACCGCTGACCACGAGCTCACCGATCGCACCGGGCGCGACGGCGGCGCCGCGCTCGTCGACGATGCGGACCGTCACGCCGTCGAGCGGACGCCCGATCGTGACGTCGTCGATCACGTCGGCGTAGGTTGCGTCGCCCGCGACCTCGGTGGAGCCGTAGATGTTCACGAGTCGCGTGTGCGGTGCCGCGGCCCGACACCGGCGCGCGAGCGCTTCGGGCAACGGCTCGCCGCTGGTCGCGAGCAAGCGCAGGGCTGGCGCATGGGCGCCGAGCTCGGGACACGCGTCGAGGACGAGCGCGAGCACCGACGGCACCACCAGGAGCCGTGTGATCCGCGCCGAGGCGATCGCGGCAACGAGGTCGGAGATCGCGAACGGGTGCGGCATTACGAACGTCGGGATGCCGTGGAGCAGCGGCGCGAACAGCTCGGCATACGCATCGACGAACGTGGGCGGCGTGCGATGGCATGCGATGTCACCGGGCTCGAACGGCATCGCCGCGGCGAGAGCGTGACACCGCCACGACAGCGCGGCATGCCCGAGCAAGACCGCCTTCGGATCGCCGGTCGAGCCCGAAGTGTAGAGCGCCAGCGCGATCGGATGCGTCGCCGGAGCGGTGCGCTCGCCGGAGGTGTCGAGGTCGGCGATCGCGTTCACCGTGCACGCGAGCTCGGCATCGCGCTCGACCATCGCGCGACGCGCCGCCGGCCACGCCGGATCGATCGGCACCACCACCGCGCCGAGGCGGAACGCCGCGAGCATCGTGGCGACGAGGTCGATCGAGCGCGGCACCGCGAGCCCGATGCGATCGCCGGCAACCACGCCGCGCCGCGCGAGTCCACCCGCCAGCTCCAGCGATCGCGCCTCGAGCGCGGCGTACGTGACGCTGCGCTCGCGGTCGAACAGCGCGAGCGCCGTGGGGTCCACACGCACGCGCTCGGAGAACGCGCGCCCGAGATCATCCACAGGAAGCGGCATCGGCCTCGTTGCGAGGAGCATCAGGCCGCCTCAGACGCGGCGGCGAGCTCGAGGTGGCGTTCGCGGATCTCGTCGGGGACCACGCGTAGATCCCACACGATCCCGAGCGCCGCGAGGATGCGCAGCAAATAGAAGCTGAGGTCGAGCTCCCACCAGTAGAAGCCGTGGCGCGCGGACCCCGGATAGTAGTGGTGGTTGTTGTGCCAGCCGTCGCCGAACGTCGCGAGCGCGACGACCACGTTGTTGCGGCTCGCGTCGTCGGTCGCATAGCGCCGGCGGCCGAGCCAGTGACCGATCGAGGTCAGCGAGAACGTCGCGTGCCACAGGATCACGGTGGACACGCAGAATCCCCACACCACCGCCGGCATGCCGCCGATCGCGAGCAGCACGGCGATCATGCCGCCGATCGGCACGAAGTAGTGGCGATCGAGCCAACGTAGCTCGGGGTACGCCGCGAAGTCGCGAACCTGATCCCACCGCGTGTCCTCGTAGGTTTGGACCAAGAACCATCCGGCGTGCGCCCACCAGAAGCCCTTGATGGGCGCGTGTGGATCGGCGTCATCGTCGGCGTGGCGGTGATGGATGCGGTGCTGCGACACCCACCACAGCACGCCCATCTGCGCCGACGCGGTCGCGATGATCGCGAGCACGAGTTGGAACGCCCGGCTCGTCTTGAACGCGCGATGCGCGAAGTAGCGATGCACGCCCGCGGTCAGTGCGAACATGCGGACCGCGTACAACACGATGGCGAGCGCGAGCCCAGGCCACGAGATGCCGACCCATGCGACGCCGGCCACGGCCGCGACGTGCAGGCCCACGAACAACAGGGTCGCTCTCCACGCGATACGATGCTTCATTCGCTCGAGCCCGTTCGCAAGCCACGAACCAGATCGCCTGCCGAGCAGTTTCAACACGATGGCTGCTGCCGAGTGCAGGCCGCGTGAACGCGCGCTTACAGCAGTGGACGAGCCGTTACGGTGTCAGGCAATGCACGTTTCTTGAGACTCCGCCGGCAAACGCGGGCAAACCGACACGGTCGGAGATCATTTGTTGCGACGTTTCAGCCGCCCGCCCCCACAAGATAGGCAATGCGTAACCTGTTTCTTGCCGTCCTCGCGCTGGGTGGTTGTACGAGCGATTCTGTGTCCTCTGACGAACAAGCGCGTCGTGCGTACCTCGGCCTCGATTCCTCGATCAGTCAATCCATGCAACTCGGGTTCGACGGGTTCAACTCGGCGAACAGCGCGAACATCGCACCGCAGACCGGCTCGGGTTCGGGCGCCGGCACCGTGACGATCACTGGACAGGTCGATCAAGGTTCGTCCGCGAACAAGGGCATGAGGCTGTTCGTCGGGATGGTCGGGTATTCGCCGGGCACGGTCGATGTTGGCAACGGCGAGACCATGTCCGTCACCTACAGCACCGATACCGCGCCGGCGACCCAACCGGCGCTGACGCTCAGCCTGAAGGGAATCCCGACGGGCACGCTCACCGGCACGCTCGTCGGTACTTATCACCTCACGGGCGACCTCACGGGCGATGTGCTTCTCAACCTGACATTGGCGGGCAGCCTGATGGCGGGCACGGGAAGCGCCGCGGTCGAGCGCGTTCCCGGAACGACGACGGTCACCGGCACTGCAGCATCGGGTGACGGCACGTACAACGTGATGCTGTCGATCTGATCCGCCACGTTGGCAACGTCGTCGACCGAACGCGGAAGAACTCAACGAGACCTGAGATGTTCGCCGGGACGATGAAGGGCGAGATGATGAAGCAGATCGGCGTCGGCTGAGATCCTACCGCGGGTTCATCGATCTGGCCTTGAATCACGGCAAGCCGCCCTACTCGAACGCAGCGAACGTGAAGGTCAGCTGCAGGTTCGCCTCCGCACCGCCGGAGCTGAAAGTCGCGGCAGCGGCACCGCGAATCACCACACTGAAGCTGCCGGTGAGCATCTTGGTGAAGTCCGCAGGCGAGACTTCATCCGAGTAAAAGGCGACGCCAACATCCACCGGGCCAACCCCCGTTGGGTCCATGACGTGTGCCGCGTCGTACGTGTTGTTCGTGTCGTTCATGATGAACGCGACGTCGACATCACCTGTGTAGACCTGTTGGAGTGTCGTGACGCCCGTCGATTGCGCGCCAAGCGTCAGCGTGAGGTTGTCGATCTCGACGCGCGTTGGATTCTTTCCGAGCTTCGTTTGCGCGTCCGTGATGAACGCGCCGTAGGGATTTCCACTCTCCGTGGTGATCGCCTTGTCGTCGCTGATCGCGTTGTTCGAGACTTCGCCAGACTTGGCCTTGAGGTTGATCCCGACGGGCGTCGAAAACGAGACCGGGTCAGCGCCGCACGCCGTAAACGAAAGCAGGGCTAGTGGTACGAGTAGCTTCATCGATTTCTCCGACGCGGAAGCGCGTCCTTGAATTCATAGTGGGGAATTGCGTGCCTGAGGTTGCTGCGAAGGGTGGCAAAGTCGTGGCGTGCAAATCTGGGACAGCGTCGATGTGAGAGCGTGTGCCCGCCGCGAGCGTGTGCCTGCCTGCCGCGAGCGCTAGCGCGCGAGTCGGCGCCGGCGGGCACCGCCACTATTTCATCGCGCCGTGAGCTCAGAACGAATCGTGCGCCCAACGTGGCGTGCCATCTGGACCGAGCCTGCCGACGACGTCGTTGCCACCGTCGGCGGCGCAGCCAGGCTTCGTCGCATCCCGGTCGGGTTTCATCGGCGACTCCAGACGAAAGCGATGGGACCAGCGAGGTGATCCAGGTCCATCGATCGCGTAGCGTGCGGCTCATGGTCAGCGAGATCTTCGATGCAACCCAATGGAGCGCCGTCCCCGGCTTCGACCTCACCGACATCACGTACCACCGGCACGTTCGGCTCGGGATGGTGCGCGTCGCGTTCAACCGTCCAGAGGTCCGCAACGCCTTTCGTCCTCACACCGTCGACGAGTTGTTCGCCGCGCTAGACCACGCGCGGATCACGAGTGATGTCGGCGTCGTGCTCCTGACGGGCAATGGTCCATCGCCGAAGGACGGCGGCTGGGCATTTTGCTCCGGCGGCGATCAACGGATTCGCGGCGAGCATGGCTATCGCTACGAGGTCGACGGCGCGACCACCGCCGATGCGCCGAAGGTTCCCGATCTCGCGAAGCTCGGTCGGCTGCACATCCTCGAGGTCCAGCGGCTGATTCGGTTCATGCCGAAGGTCGTGATCGCGGTGGTTCCGGGCTGGGCCGCGGGCGGTGGTCACAGCCTGCACGTCGTTTGCGACATGACGCTCGCGAGCAGCGAGCACGCACGGTTCAAGCAGACGGACGCGGATGTCGCGAGCTTCGACGGTGGTTACGGCTCGGCGTACCTCGCGAAGATGGTCGGACAGAAGAAAGCGCGCGAGATCTTTTTCCTCGGTGACACGTACACCGCCGCGGAAGCGGAGGCGATGGGGGCGGTCAACAAGGCGGTGCCGCACGCCGACCTCGAGAAGACGGCGATCGCGTGGGGAGAGAAGATTCTCGGCAAGAGTCCGACCGCGGTGCGGATGTTGAAGTACGCGTTCAATCTGGCGGACGATGGCATCGTCGGGCAGCAGTTGTTCGCGGGCGAAGCGACGCGCCTCGCCTACGGCACGGCGGAGGCGAAAGAGGGCAGGGACTCGTTCCTCGAAAAGCGCGACGCGGATTGGTCGGGCGTGCCCTGGTACTACTGAAGCGAAATCGAGCCTCGGCGATCCTGCAGCGTCAGAGCGCGATGAGGGCAGCCGGCTGTATCAACATCTGTGGGTGCTTCACAGGCATCTTCCGCTACGGGCTCGATCTAAAAAACTCCGCGCGCCGGGAAACGCCTACAGTGCGTGCATGCGAGTAGCCCTCACGATCGGCGCGGTTGTTCTATGTGTCGCTTGTCACAATGCACCGAGCGATCCGGGCGGCCCCGGCGGGCCTGACATCGACGGCTCGGTCGGAAGTGGCGGCGGTGGCTCGGACGCCTCCGTGCCCGAAGGGTTCACGACGCTGATCTCGCGGAGCTGGACGATCGCCTCCAACACCGAGGCGTACAAGTGCGTTCGCATGCAGGTGCCGACGGACATGTGGATCACCGCGTTCCACTCGATCTCCCCGGTCGGCACCCACCACTCGGTGCTCACGATCTCGACCAACAGCACGATGGTCGGCGAGTACAACTGCGACGCCGGCTCGCTCGACTCGGAGATGTTGTACGCGGCCGGCGTCAACACCGACGACAACGACTTCCCCGCCGGTGTCGCGATTCACGTCGCCGCCGGGACGTACGTGAACCTCAACCTCCACCTCTTCAACACGACCGACAACCCGATCACGGGAACCTCGGGCGTGATGGTGAAGAACATCGCCCAAGCAGACGTCCAGAACGAAGCGGACATGCAGTTCTCGGGGACGTTCATCATCAGCGTCCCGAACGATGGTCAGGTCCACACCGCCACCGGTGGCTGCAACGTCGCGCACGACTTCCACATGTTCACGCTGTGGCCGCACATGCATCAGACCGCGACGCATCAGACGCTCACGGTCACGCCGAGTGGCGGGACCGCCGCGACGCTCCTCGACACCGACTACGAGTTCGGCAACCAGAAGAACTATCCGATCACGGACACGTTGGTCCCGGCCGGTGCTCACATCTCGACGACGTGCACGTACGTCAACAACACCGACCACGCCGAGTCGTTCAGCGAGAGCTCCGATCAGGAGATGTGCTTCACCGGCATCTACCGCTATCCGGCCGGCGGCAACCTGTTCGCCTGCGCGATGGGCCAGTCGATCTAACCGGACATCAGCTTCTCCAGCTCATCAGCTCGGCGGACGTCCTCCATTGCGATCGCCCCTAGAATGCCGCCGTAACGAAAAGCGTTCGCCGCACGTTGCTGCCCTTTCAACCCCGTCGAAGGTCACGGGCCAAAATTTCCTGCAAAGGTTGACGTTCAGATGATCGATGTGCGCTCTGCGCGGCCAACCGGTCACGTTCTCATCGCGCGACGCCCGGTCAGTGATCGGTGGGCTTGAACTGGATCTCGATCGGCTGCGGGGGCATGCCAGCGACGACCGGCAGCGTCGCCGTTGCGAGCTGCTTCGTGATGCACGTGCGGAGCGCGTCGGTAGCGGCGGCGTCGCTGAACACCGTGCTCGCGGTCACCTTGCCTTGCGCGTCGAGCGTCACCCGCGCGAACGCGCCGCCCGATGTGCCCGCGAGGCTGGCGCACGCGGCCCCGGCCGTTTCGCCGAGTTGATGCGCGGCCATGAACGCGCTCATCGCGGCGTTTTGCATTTCGCTCGACGAGGGCATCGCGCTCGCGTCTCGCGAGGAAACGTTTTTGTCGACCTGTGCGATGCGCTTGGCGAGGGCCTTCGCGTCGGCGTGATAGCGCGCGACATCGTCGGATTCGCCGGAGCCGGTTGCGAACCGCGCGCGGTTGGGCGCGAGCGAGGTTGCGGTGGCGGCATCGGCGAGCTTGATGGCTTCGTCCTCGACGCGGAGAGCGTCGGCCTTATCGCCGTGCGCGTGATAGCACTCGGCGAGCGTGTCCATGACTGCTGGGTCCTTGCTGGAGGAGATCACGCGCTTGGCAGCGGCGAGCGCCTCGTCGTTGGCTCCGGCGGCGAGCGCGACGTAGAGAAACCCGTTGAGCGATTGCGGATCGGTGTGCGCGGCGAGGACCTTGGTGATCGCTTCCTTGATATCGGCGGGCGGCGCGCCGGAGTCGACCGTGGCGATCGCGAGGTCGTGCTCGGAGACCGCCGCCGGCGCCGTGCGTGCGAGCTCGAGCTTCTCGGCCACGAGGTCGGCCTCCCACTTCGCGACGCGCTGGATCGGCATCGACGCACGGAGTACTTCGCCGCGTTGGGCTGCGCTGGCCGACGGTTGTTTGCCGGCGGAGTCGTACTGCGCGAGCGCATCGCTCATCAAGCCGCGCTCTGCGAACCAGTGACCTGACATGAGCAGCGTGTCGACATCGTGGGGCGTGGCTGCGATTCGCGCGCGGACCGCGGACTCGTCCATGGTCGCGACCTCGGCCGAAGCGACGAACGCGACGAACTGATCGATGCCGTCACCCTGGAGACCATCTTGTGTGACTCGGACGACGCCGCCGCTGTCGATCGCGAGAAACGTCGGAAAGCTCGCGACGTGGAAGCGCTGCGCGGCCTCGGTACCCGCGCCGGCTGCCTCGGCGTCGTAGCGCACGAAGTTCACGCGCGCGACCGCTGCCTTGACGCGTGGATCGGCGAGCGACTTCTCGAACACCTTGCACGGCTTGCACCACGTCGTCGAAAACTCGACCACGAGCGGCTTGTGCTCGGTCTTCGACTGCTCGATCGCCTTGTCGATCGACGGAGGCGCAGCGCCCGCCAGCACGGGCTCGGGCTTGACCGGAGGCGCCTGTGCGGACTCCTTGTTGTCGTGGCGGCCACATGCAGCGACGCAGGCGAGGACGAGGACGGTGCGCATGGGCCTGGCTATAGCATCCGACGCCGGCGGTCGCGCACGAGTTACCATCCGCTCGTGGCAAAGCTCGTGTTCGGGATGTCGCAGTCTCTCGACGGCTACGTCGACGACGCGGCGGGTACGCTCTGCATGCCACCGCCCGGCCCGGAGCTGTTTCGTCACTTCGTCGACGTCGTCGCCGGCCACGCCGGCGCCATCTACGGCCGGCGCATCTACGAGGTCATGCGCTACTGGGATGCCGATCGGCCGGAGTCACCCACCGTCGAGGTGACAGGATCCG
Source organism: Kofleriaceae bacterium (assembly GCA_039935615.1). GTDB lineage: Bacteria > Myxococcota_A > Polyangia > Haliangiales > Haliangiaceae > JABFXX01. Next base: position 108,864 of record JBDTJY010000209.1, on the reverse strand, counting down.
GCACGAGTGGCTTGTCGTTGTCGATCGGCAGCACGGGGCGGGCTTGCCGGGGCGTCTTTGCAAGCGCATGGGCGTGGCAGGCGAGGCGCCGCACCGAGGCATCACCGCTGCGTGAGGTGGTGTCAGTGTGCGAGTCACCGTCGGCGCGCCGAAAAGCGCTTCAGTAGGCCCGATGTTCCTCTCCCAACTCGCTGTGGTGTTCGTCGGGATCATGGGCAACCATCACGAGACCGTCGAACACCAGCTCGCGCCGACCTTGGACAAGGCCGGCGTCACCGAGCTCGCGATTCCGGACGCGGACCTGACCGCGATCGTCAAGCACACGAAGGCGAGCCGCACGCTCGTCAAGAAGCTGCACGTCGGAGGCGTGATCGCAGGGCAGTTGGTCGGCGGCGGTCGCACGCGCTCGTTCCGCGTCGTGATCTACGATGCGAATGGCACCCTGTCCTCGGAGACCGAATCGCCGCTCTCGGCCGCGGGTCTCGCGAAGGTCGACGTCGACGTCTTCGCGATCAACGTGGCGGAGCTGACCGGCGTCAAACGATCGGCGAAGCCGGCGTCGGCGCCGCCGTCGAGCCCGCACTTCGACGATGACGCTCCTCCCTCGCTCGGGGGCTCACCCCCGAAGCGCGACGCCGCTGCGAAGCCGGTCGCGGTCGCCGATGATAGTGCCGAGGTCGCGACGTCTCCGACGACGGTCGAGCAGGCGACGGTCGAGCAGACTCCCACGCACGGTAGTTCTGGCGTCCACGTCGAGATCGGGCTCGTGGTCGGTGTCGTCGGCCGCGTGCTGTCGACCGATCCGGGCACCCTGAAGCCCTACTCGTCGTCGCCGGTCGGCACCGGCGGATTCGAGGGGACCGTCGGGATTGGTGCGAAGGCGCGGATCGCCGGCGTCTTCGAACACACGTTGGTGATGCACAGCGACACCGACGCGGGCAGCGCGTCGAGCTCGATCGGCCGTTATCAGATCGCGGCGGAGTACGACGTCGTTCACAACGACTCGGTACAACTCACGCCGATGCTCGGCCTTGGCTCTCGCTACTTCGGGATCGACACGACGGCGACGGGGGGCACGCCCGACCAGCAATACACGTACGTGCTGCTCGGAGCCATGGTCACGAAGTCGCTCGGCACGAAGTGGGCGTTGCGTGGGCTCGCCGCGCTCGAGCCGGTGGTCGGCGGCATCGAGCCGCAGATGGCGACCGCCGCATCGCGCTGGGGCTTCGACCTCGGTGCCGCGCTCGAGGTCCGCGTGACTGCGCACGTGTTCGCGCGCGCCGCGCTCGACTACCAATCGTTCTCCTCTTCGTGGTCGATGAGCGGCGGCGCGACCGACGCGTACTCGAGCGGCACGGTCGCCGCCGGCGCGACGTTCTAGTAGCGTCCTTGTCGTCGTGGTCCCACACCCGCCATGTCGGTCTGTGTTCGGCCGGTTACACCGAGCGTGGGTTTCGCGGAGTTGGCGCCGAGCACATGGCTTGCTGAGCACGATGGCGATGAGGATGCTGGTGACATCGCTGTGTCTGGTCGGGTGCTACACCGGCGCGCCAGCGAATCGCGATGTCGCGACGAGCTGGGTTGGCCACACCCGGGTCGAGCTCGAGCATCGGTGGGGTGTGCCGGTCGCGCGCGATGCGAACCTGTCGACGTGGACGTTCGAACGTACCCATCTCGAGCTGCCGGGCGGCGGGATCGCGGTGACCGCGACACCGGTGACGCTCGACGCGGCGGCTCCGAATGGCGCGACCCTCCACGCGCGTGGCACGCTGATCGGCCTCGCGGCGACGTTTCATCCCGGCGCGATCGTGAAGGTGACGACCGCCGCCGTCGCTGCCATCGATCCGGCGGGTGCGGTCGCCGAGATCGATGGTGCGGCGCTGCACTGGGGGCCACCGAACGACGCGAATCTCCATTGGGGCACGATCTTCGGCGCCCACGTCGGGTTCGGCCGGCTCGACACGACCGGCACGCCGTTGCCGTCGGGCGGTGCGTACATCGGAGGGATGCTGACGCCGACGTTCGGACTCGCCGGCGTGTACGAGCTCGTTGCGGGCACGAGTGATCGGGGCAGTGCGATGGGCATGGCCGGCGGTGTCGTCGCGCAGTGGTGGCCGGTGAATCGGTTCGCGCTGCGCGTCGGCCCGGCGTTGCTGCTCGCGTTCGATCCCGGATTCGAGAACGCACGGCTGCGTCCGGGTGCGGTCGTCGGGGCGAGCTACGCGGTGATCAAGGTCGGCGTGCTCGCGATCGATCTCCGCCTCGATCTCGCGGCGGGTCCGTCGACCGCGTTCGGCACCGCAGGCGTCGGCATCGCCGTCAATTGAGCTCGGGACTCGCCGCCGATCATGCAGTGGCGCCGCGAGTGCCGTTGAGCAATCGTCCGCGCCGGTGCCATCTGCTTCAAGCGTCGCGGCGGGAGCAGTCGATAAACTCATTCGCTCGCATCCGTGGCGCCTTTGGCCTAGCGCCCTTCACGGGGGCGGAGGAGTCCGGCGCTTGCGAGCAGAAATACACGCGCGTTGTAGCCTCGGCGCTCGTGGAGCCACTGTGCGTGAGCCCACACCGTCGCGCTAACGCGACTGCTGACCTGGACCCGCGTGAACGTAGTCGCGGTGTCGTAGTCGGCGGTGAGCCTCTGGTCCTGTAGCTCGACAAACGAATCGCACACCTGTGCCAGTTCGTCAGAAACAGAACCACGGACGTACGCGCCCAGCCAATTCGTTTGTCCTCGGTAGGCGCCGCCCATCAACTTGGCTGCGTTCTTCAACGCCTTGTGATCGAAGCTGCGAGCGACTGCGGCTCTCAACGCGGCCGTCGGAACCACAAACATCGTCGCCTCATCCACGAGGAGATGGAACATCGAATAGTAGGCGGTCGAGATCGCACGACGCAACGAGGCCTGCTTTGGTCGCCGTGGCTCGAGTTCGGCGAGGTGCTTCGCTTGCGCGAGCAGATCTTCCGCGAGGCTCACGCGGTCTTGAGGTGCTTCGGCTTCGGCAGTTCTGACTCGGAGATGAAGTCGACCGCAGCGAACATCGGGACGCCCAGTTTGGCTGCTCGCTGCCGAAGCTCGCCAGCGATTTTCCCGAGTCGCTCTCCGACGGCTTTCGAGACCTCGGCGAGGCCCGGCTCGTCCTTCAGGATCACGCGAAGCACGAGTACGTCCTCGCCATCGAAGTTAGGACGCACGTCCGCGATGACACGCGCCACACCTTTCAAGGGCGGCTTCTCGAGTCCGGTCTTGATCCTCTGATCAAGGATGTAGCTCACGATTGAACTCTACCAGACCGGCCGTAGGAAGGGACGCCTTTTCGAGCTCGCCCAAGAGACGAACTTCTCAACTCGGCGCGACCGTCAGGTGCGAGATGCTGCTCGAATTGCCGGACGCCAAGACGTCGCGCACGACATGCGGTCGGAGGTCGTAGTCCCCCAGTCGGGCGAGCGGCAACCAATGTTGCGAGAGCTGAGCTTCTTTGCTCTCGATGTTCTGACGGTTGAGTGTCACTTCGAGGTAGTCCCAAACTTTGAAACGTGTCGCCGCCGACCGTGAAGCGGTTTTCGACGACGAACAGATACCGCCACGCTAAGACACTCGCCGTCGTTTCTTCGTCGAACTCACGGCGGATGCGCGTCTCGAACGTGTCGCCCACCTCATATTCGCCGCCGATGAACGCGTAGCACGAGGTCGGCTCGTCGGTCGGGCGCTGGACGAGCACCTTGCCGTCGCAAACGACAATCGCCGCCACGCGAACGCGAACGAGGTTTCGTCCGGCGACGGCGCGGAAGAACTCGGTTTGGCGGCTCATGCTTATTGATAACACTCGTTTCAAATGTTCAACGAGAGAGGCGTCCAAGCGCATCGCCACGTGCACTAACGATGCGATGGCATACACTCCGTGGGGTGAATCGCGTTGTGTACCTCGTCCTCGTGGTCGCGTGCTCGGCGCGACCCGCATCCCCGCCACCGCCGCCGGTGCCGCAACACCCGGCGCCGGCGCAGGTCGCCCCGGCGCCCGAGCCCGATCAGCGTGAGAGCGCGCTGTCGCACGAGGTGGTCGAGCTGCTCGAGGGCCGGCACTTGCTCGGGCGCAAACTCGACGACACGATCTCGTCCGAGGCATTCGCCACGTACCTCGATCGCCTCGACTCGGGCAAGCTGTTCTTGCTCGCGGCCGACCGCGACAAGCTAGCGGTGTATCGCGACAAGATCGACGACGAGCTGCACTCCGGCAACCTCGAGCTCGCGCACCTCGGGCAGGCGATCTTCCTCGCCCGGGTCGCGGTGGTGGAGAAGGTCGTCGCAGCGGCGCTCGCCGCGCCGATGAACCACGACGACGACGAATACGTCGAGCTCGATCCGAAGAAGGTCGAGCCCGCGACGACCGAAGCGCAGCTCGCGGAGCGCTGGCGGCAACGTCTCGAGCTCGAGGTCATGCAGCGCGTGGCCGCGATGGAGCAGCGGCTGCACAGTCCCGCCGGAACGGGCTCGAACGCAGGCTCGAACGCCGGCTCCGCGAGCACGCCGGCGTCCGACATCCCGGCGACTCCCGAGGGCCGCGAGACCAAGGTGCGCGCGAATCTCGCGAAGAGCTACGCGGCGCAATTCAGCCGCCTGAAGACGCCGGGGCCGCTCGACGCGGCCTCCGAGCTCGTCAACGCCGTGTGCCAGACGTTCGATCCGCACACCGATTACCTTCCACCCGCGGACAAGGCGAACTTCGATATCGCGATCAGCGGCTCGCTCGAGGGCATCGGCGCCGCGTTGCGCGTGCACGACGATCTGATCGAGGTCAGCGATCTCGTGCCCGGTGGCGCCGCGGCGCGCCAGGGCAAGCTCGCCGCGGGCGATCTGATCATCTCGGTCCAGCAAGCGAACAGCGACGATTGGGTCGATGTGATGAACATGCACCTCGACGACGTCGTCGCGCTGATTCGTGGGCCCAAGGGCACCGTGGTGAGGCTTCACGTGCGCAAGCCGGATGGTCGCGAGGAGCAGATCGACATCACGCGCGACGTGGTCGTGATCGAGGCAGCGTATGCACACGGCGCGTTCGTGCAGCGCAAGGCCGGTCCGACGTTCGGCTACATTCATCTGCCCGGGTTCTACGGCGACCCGAGCAGCTCGCGCACGGCTTCGAAGGACGTCGGGCGGTTGCTCGACGCGATGAACGCGAAGCACGTCGCGGGTGTCGTGCTCGATCTCCGTGGCAATGGCGGCGGCCTCCTCCAAGACTCGGTCACGCTCGCCGGCGAGCTCATCGACAAGGGGCCGATCGTGCAGGTGCGCAACCACGACGGTCAGATCCGGGTCCTCGACGATCCGACGTCGGGCACGGAGCTGTCTGCGCCGGTCGTGGTCCTCGTCGATCAATTCAGCGCATCGGCATCGGAGATCCTCGCCGGCGCGATGCAGGATTACCAGCGCGCGGTGATCGTCGGCACGGGACCGACGCACGGCAAGGGCACGGTGCAAGCGCTGATCAATCTCGATCCCGACGGTGCCAAGCCCGTGCTCGGCGTGCTCAAGCTGACGATCCAGCAGTTCTTCCGGGTCAGCGGCAGCTCGACGCAACGCGACGGCGTCACGCCCGACATCACGCTGCCGAACCCGAACAGCTACATCAAGAGTGGCGAGCGCGACCTCGAGCACGCGATCGAGTGGACCAAGATCGACCCGGCGCCACACGTCGACTGGAAGGCGACGTGGGATCGGCCGACGCTCGTGACGAAGAGTGCCAAGCGCGTCGCGAAGAGCGCCGTGTTCGCGAAGATCACGGCGATCGAAGCGATCATGGCCAAGCGCCGCAACGACACGCGGATCCCGCTCGCTCGCTCGCAATGGGATGCGCGTGCGAAGCATGACAAGGACGAGCTCGACAAGGTCGCCCTCGACCTCGACAAGGTGCCCGCCGCCTTCGCGGTGACGACCATCGACGAACCGACCGCGTCGACACCAAACGACGATCGCATGAAGAAGTGGCGCGACTCGGTCGCGCGCGATCCGTGGATCGAGGAGAGCATCGCGGTCCTCGGCGACATGACCCGCACCAAGTGATGCTCCCGGAATAGTCAGATGGTTCGCCGCGAGATCGCGAAGCTCTTCCTGATCGATGCGGTCGCGCCCTACGTCGTGTACCAGGTCGCGCAACCGTACACGGGCGACCTCGCCGCGCTCGCCCTGTCCGCGCTGCCGCCGGCGATCGAGAGCGTGTGGAGCGTGATCCGCAAGCGCAAGCTAGACGGCATCTCCGCGCTCGTGCTCGCCGGCATCGGCGTGAGCCTCGTCTTGATCGCACTCGGTGGCTCCGAGCGCGTTCTCCTGTTACGCGACTCGCTGGTCACGTCGATCGTCGGCGTCGTGATCGCGATCTCCGCCGCATTTCCGAAGCCGATCCTGTACTACCTGTTCCGCCAGATCCGCGGTGTCGAGCCCGCGCTCGGAGCGATGCGCACGCTGAGCGTCGTGCTCGGACTCGGCCTCGTCATCGAGATGGGCGTGCGCACCGCGATGGTCTACGCGATGACCACGTCGCGCTTCCTGCTCGTGTCGCCGTTCGTGCAGTACGGGCTGACCGGTCTGCTCGTCGTGTGGGCGGTGCTGTACCTGCGCCGCCAGCGACCGGCGACGTCACCGTGAACTACCAATCAGTCGAGAGCGCCGGATCCGGCGTGGGGTCGGACGTGATCACGAAGTCCTGGTTGTCGCGCGCGCGTCCGCGGAGTGAGTTGCCACCGGCGAATGTCGTGACGTTTACACCGAGCCGCCCGGCGTAGAGCCCCAGGGCTCCAGCCCGCAGCGAGCGATGTTGCGATACCGTTCCTCGGATGCGGATCATCGTCATTGGTGCTGGCACGAGCGGCCTCTATGCAGCGCTCGTGCTCGCGCGTGCGGGGCACGATGTGGTCGTCGTAGAGAAGGATGCGCAGCCGCCCGAGGTCGCGGGCGACGATCTCTCGACGTGGCACCGCCGGGGCACTCCCCAGGCTCATCTACCGCATGGGTTCGTCGGCCGCGGTCGTGCGCTACTCGCGAGCCGCGCACCGGACGTCCTGCGCGCCGTGCTCGATGCGGGCGCGGTCGATTTCGACCTCGCCGCGTGTGCCCCGGCGGGGCCCAGCGAGCCCGGCGACGAGGAGCTCAAGATCCTGTTCGCCCGCCGCCCTCTGCTCGAGTCGGCGCTGTGGCGAGCCGCCGAGCGCGAGCCCACGATCGAGCTGCGAGCTCGCACGACGGTGACCGGGGTCGCGAGCGGGACCGTTGCGACCGATCGCGGCGAGCTCCGCGCCGAGCTCGTGATCGACGCGAGCGGCAGGCGCTCGCCGGTCGCGAAGTGGCTCGGCACGCCGGCACCGCTCGTCGAGGAATGCGGCATCGTCTACTACTCGCGATACTACCGTCTGCGGGCGGGCGCCGAGCTGCCGCCGTCGCGCTGGTTGTGGGGACCGCGCGCCGAGTTGCCGTTCGCGCTCGCGCTCGTCCATCTCGCGGAACGCGGCATTCACTCGATCACGATCGCGACGCCCACGTTCGACGCCGAGCTCAAGTGCCTGCGCGAATCGGCGTCTTTCACGGCGCTGTGCCGGTTCCTGCCGGCGTTCGCGCCGTGGGCCGATGCCGCGCGCTTCGAGCCGATCGGGGACGTGCTCGCGATGGGAGGCATCCAGAACGTGCTTCGCGAGCGTGCGCACGCGCCCCGCGTGATCGCGATCGGCGATGCACTTTGCCATACCAACGCCGCCTACGGCTGGGGCATGTCGCTCGGCATGGACCACGCGACCGCGCTTGCGGACACCCTGGACGAGGTGCGCTCGCTCGACGACGTCGGCACCGCGTATCACGCGCGGGTCGATCCGGAAGCACGAGCGCGCTGGGAGCTGTCGACGCAGCAGGACCGCACGCGTGTCCGTGCCTGGCGCGGCGAGCCACCCGCGCGCGACGATCAGCGTGCCGCCGCGATGCGCGCGGTCGCGCCTGCCGCGATGGTCGATCCACATGTCTTCCGCGTCGTGATGAAGGTGTCGAGCTTGCTCGCGAGCGCCGACGTGCTCCTCGACGCTGAGCTCCAGGCTCGCGCGCGTGCTGCGCTCGCGAAGACCCCACCACCCGCGCCGCCAGCCCCGCCGTCGCGCGATGATGCGCTGGCCGCGATCCTCGGCGCGTCCGCATAAAAAAAGCGCGGTCACCACTAGCGCGAGATCCCACGACAGGAGAATTCACGTCGAGTGGGCCATGGACGCCGCCACACACGCACCCTGATCCACCCCGTCCGCGTCGTCGATGGACGATCGTGCGGATCGCAGCCGGGATGCTCACGTACTTCCTCGGCCGCTAGGCAGTTCGCTCAGTGCAACAGGTAGCGTGCCGTGAGCTCGAAGCGGAGGTAGCCGAGGCCTTGCTTGAGATCATCGGCGAACGATGCGCCGAGGCTGAACGTGTCGAAGTCGTAGAACCCACCGATCGCGACCGGGATGTAGTCCTTGAACAGGAACGCGTTCGACGTGTTCGCGATGCGAATGTTCGCGAGGTTCACGTTCGCGAACGTGTAGAGCTTCGGCGACGCCTGGTAGCCGAGCCCGATCGGCAGCGTGATCGCCGTAGCGCTGCGGGCGCTCAGGCCGATCTGGACCTGATACGACAGGACGGGCAGGGGGAACGCGAGCCGCGACAGGCTGGCGCTCGTGTTCGGTGTGGCCGGCAAACCGGAGAACAGCGAGATCGTCGGCGTCGCGTGATAGCGAACCCAGGCGCCGAGCTGGAGCGAGGCCGCGGTCTGCGTGCTCGTCGTCATCGTCGTCGAGTCGACCGTGTCGTAGAAGTCGATCGCGATGGCAGCGGCGGCGGCGAAGTCGAGCTTCCCGTGCGCGAGCGAGTACGCACCATGCAGCGTGGTCGGTCCTTCGATCGCGCCCGGGCTCAGGCCGAGCGTGTAGTCGAGGCCGACCTCGGCCTTGGCGTTGACGCCGTACGCAACGCCTAACGCGAGGCCCTCGGAGGTCGACGAGGTCGACGCGCCGGTCGGGTCGGTGAGCGTGAGGACGTTGATCGGTAGCCCGGCGTGGAGATCGATCTGGCCCTCGGGCGTCGTGAGGGCGCGGTCCTGGAGTTGCGTGCCCGGCGGCGGTGCGACGGCGACCGCGACCGCGTCGGGGGTTGCGCTATCCCCAGCTGCGTCACCCTCGTCGGTCGAGGCCACCGGGCGCGGCGGAGGTGTCGTCGCGAGTGGATCGTCGATCTCGACGTCTTCCTCGATCGAGCGCTGCTTCTTGGGGGGCTCCTCGGGTGTCGGCTCGTCGTCGTGTTTCGGCTCGGCGACGACCTTGGCCTTGGCCTTGACCGCGGGCCGCTTCGCGATCGGGGCGTCGTCGTCGCCCGCCTTCGGCTTCTGCTTGGCCTTGACCGCGACCGCCTTCGGCTTCGCAGCGTGCTCGTCGTCATCGTCGGTCGATGGCTTCGCCGCGTGCTTGTTGGGCAGGACCTCCGCGTCCTCGTCATCGGCGGGCTTCTTCGCAGCGAGCTTGTGCACCGGCTTCTTCGGCGCATCGTCGTCCTCGTCATCGGCGGGCTTCTTCGCAGCGAGCTTGTGCACCGGCTTCTTCGGCGCGTCATCGTCGTCGTCATCGGCGGGCTTCTTCGCAGCGGGCTTGTGCGCCGGCTTCTTCGGCGCGTCGTCGTCGTCGTCGTCATCGGCGAGCTTCTTCGCAGCGGGCTTGTGCACCGGCTTCTTCGGCGCGTCGTCGTCGTCATCGGCGAGCTTCTTCGCAGCGGGCCTGTGCACCGGCTTCTTCGGCGCGTCATCGTCATCGTCCGCCTGATGGTGCGGCTTCTTCTGCTTCTTCGGTGCGTCGTCGTCGTCGGCCACCTTCTTCGCAGCCTTCTGCTTCGGCGTCGCCTCGTCATCGTCCGCCGCCGCTGCGGTCTTGTGCTTTCGCGGGGCAGCCTCGTCGTTGCTGTCGTCGTGATGCTTGTGCTTCTTCGACCGGTGCCTCGTGTTGCGCGGCGCATCGTCCGCCGAAGACGTCTCGTCGTCCGTGTGCTGCGCACCGCCGCACCCTGACGCGAGACACCCCAGGCACGCGAGGAGGAGCAGGCGTCCGCACACCATGGGTCATCGTGACACCGACGCTCGCCGGGTGGTAGCGCCGAGCGCGTCGGTTAACGGTCGATGCGGCGGTGAGGACCGCCAATTGAGCGGCGAACGCGCGCTGGAACGCGGGCTTCATCTCGGTGAACGAAACGAGACGAACCTCGTAAGGTTGCCCCACTTCTTCGAGCGCCCAGCGAACGCGCATGTCCCGCGCCAGGCCTCTGCCTCGATCGGGCGACTGTTTGAAGGCGCTAATGATGGGGAGCATGTGCCCGGTCCTGTGAGGTGACTATCGTTGCTTTCACGGGGACGTCGATCGACCCGATGCCCGATCGACACGCGCGCGGCGATTTTTTCAGGTGGAGATAACCCGGCCGGCCTCGCGTAGAATTCGCCGATGCGTCTCGCGCTCGTGCTCGGCCTCCTGGGATCCGTTGCCTGTGGGAACGGGTCGAGCGTCGATCCGAACAAGTTTCGCGTCGCGATCATCACCGACACGCACATCCCGGGGCCCGAGTACGTGTGCTGTACCGAGTCCAACGACAACGATAACGACTCGATCCAGAAGTCGACCGATCGCCTGCGCGAAGTCGTGCGCCGGATCAACGCGATCGTGCCGCGACCGGACCTCGTGTTCGTGTTGGGAGACGTGACCCACAACCCGTATCACTCGCAGGATCGCGCGCACTACGATACCGCGCACACCGCGTTCCAGGACGTGCAGGAGATCCTCGGCGGGCTCGAGATGCCGTACCACCTCGCGCTCGGCAATCATGATTACGGGATCGACTGCGGCAACGAGTACGTGTCGCACGACTTCACCGCGAGCCTGTTTCACGACCTGCTCGCGACGGAGCCCTATCACGCGGTCGACTGGAAAGGCTGGCGCTTCATCGTGGGCAATAGTCAGCTCGGGCCGACGTGGGATGCCGCTTCGCCGGATTGCGACACCGAGTTCGCGTCGTACGGGAGCGATCAACTCGCGTGGATCGATTCGCAGCTCTCCGATGGCACGCCGTCGACGTTCATGTCGCACTACTCGTTCTTCGTGACCAAAGCGAACGAGGATCCGAACGGCGCGAACCCCGACCTGATGACCGTGCTGGCGCGCCACGACTCGCTGAAATTCTCGCTCGCGGGTCACCTGCATCTCTGGCTCGACATGGCCGCCCAGTACTCCGCGCCGGTCTACATCCTCGGCGGCACCCGGTACGACGATGACAACTTCTGGATCATCGAGTTCGATCCACCGCACGGGACCTACGAGATCTTGGACCACGACAAAGGCCGGCACGGCACGACCTGCGCCGACACCTGGAGCTATGACGGTGCACCGAAGCTCGTGACCCCGCAGCCCGTCGAAGACGGCAGCTGCAACTAACGCGGGGACACCCGCGAAACGCAGTGGTTTCGCGCGCGACGCGAAACGCCGTACGACTCGCGAGGTTGCGACTGCGTGCGCGCAGCGCCGACTGCCTTCGCCGATGCCGCGCGCGCTGACTTTCTCGACGGTCCCCCTCAGATCAGCGATCTGGTAGAATCGACGCGATGAACCTTCGAGGGCTCGCGCTGGTCGGGGTAGCGGCGTGCAACTCGTCGGTGGGTGCGGGGGACGACGCCGGTAGCACCGGCGGCGATGCGCATCACAGCGATGGCAAGGTCGCTGCCGACGGACCGGCGATCACCATGCTCACGCCCGGCCAGTCCACGATCAACCTGACGGTCGCGGCCCACGCGCGCACGGCGATCCTGTACGTGCCGGCGACGGCCACGACGGCATCGCAGTTCGTGCTCGCACTCCACGGCAACGGCGATACCGCGGCGAACTTCCTCGCGACCTCGGGCCTCAAGCCGCTCGCCGACGCCGACGGTAGCGTGCTCGTCGTGCCGCAAGGCATCACGCGCGACGTGGTCGTGCCGTCGGTCAACCAGACGATTCCGGGCATCGATTGGGATGCGTACAACTCTGCGGCAGACGGCAACATCGATCTGCCGCTGCTCGATCAGCTGCGCACGCAGATCGTCGCAACCCACCAGGTCGACGCGAACCACGTGTTCGTGTTTGGCTACTCGCAAGGCGGTTACCTCGCGTTCGAGTACGGGATGGTCGCGGGCGGATCGCTGTCGTGCAGCGCCGTCTTGGCCGCGTCGGCGCCGTTCGGCGGCGCGAGCAACGATCCGCAGATCACCGGTGCCGCGCGCAAGCTCGGCGTCGTGTTGCAGATCGGTACGAATGACAGCGCGTACGGCGCGGCGCAGACGACCGAGGCCACGCTCCAGGCGAAGAGCTTTCCGACACAGCTCGACGCGATCGCCGGTGCCGGCCACGTTCCGATTCCCGGTGACGTCGCCGTTCCGTGGGCCTTCTGTCGCGGCCAGGCGCTCTAACGATCCACGTGACTGGTTCGCGACGATCGGCCTGAAGGTCGAGCCGATCGGCGTGGTGCACGCGGTCCTCGACCTCGCGAAGGATTAGCGCGAGGTCGCGTCGAACGCGGCGAGGATCTTCTGCGTGCCTTCTTCAGCGCGCGAAGCGTCGACAACTCCGCCGGCTCGCGTCGCCTGGTCATCTGATGCTCACAGCCCGCAGTTGACGGGGATGTAGGACGGCAGCGTGCAGATCGAGACGCGGAAGTCGAACGTGCCCGTGAATTGCGTGCCGCACCAGTCGCGCACGGCGTCGTGATAGCTCGTTCCCGGTTCGAGACCGAGGACGATCGGGACCTGATTGAATTGATCGATCTTCGCGACGTCGCACTCGGTGTCGCCGACGTTGATCCAGTTGACCTGGAACGAGGTGCCGGCGGTCACGGCGATCATCGACGGCGTCGCGTGGAGCGTGCAGTCGTTGTGGCAATCGATGTGCACGTCGAGCACGGCGGGGAAGGCGTCGGGGATCGCGGTATCCGCGGGGGCGTCGATCACGCGGGCGGCATCCTCGAAGGCATGCGTTGCATCCGGGTCGTTCGTGGCATCGCGCGTCGTCCCCGACGGGTCGTGGGGCCCGTGCGATCCGCAGGCAGTGGTCACGGCGAGGAGGCCCAAGAGGTGCGCGATGTGCACGGCTCGGACGTACCACGATCCTCTCACCGAGCGTGCAAGAAGCTTACGGGCCGAACGCGAGGCCGAAGCGCAGCTCGCCGTGCTCGAGCGCGGCGTCGATCACCCGCGTCGCGAGCGTGCGATCACCGAGGCGCAGCACGGTGTGCGCCGCGACCTGCTTCGACTGATCGACCCACCCGAACAGGAAGAACTTCACGGTAGCCGCGAGCTCGAGCACGGGATTCGCCGACACGGTCTCGAGGTCGCGATCGGTCGCGGTCGCGGTGACGCGGTCGCCGGTCATGCCGACGGTCGCCGCGACGCCGACGCGAAAGTACGAGCAGCCACCGCGCTCCTGGAGTACGTGGATCTTGAACGGGTGCGCGTCGTCCGCGACGAAGTCGAACCTCGGCGTGAGCTCGCCGTCGGGGCGCGGGTGGAGGTCACGGTCGTACCAGCGCGGCAGGTAGTGGCGATCGAGCGTCCAGTTCGCGAGCTCGGCGGCGGCGCTCCCCGACAGCTCGACGGTCGCCACGTCGTGCTCGGTCGCCGCGCCGAGGCCACGGCGGACCGGCAGATTCGTGAGGAGCTCGACGACGAGCGCCGTCGGTGACGAGCGGATCGCGTGGCTCGCGATCGGCGCGTCGGGCAGCTTCACGCGCCAGGTCGCGACCTCGCCGAGCTTCACGAACAGCGTGCGGCGCAGCACCTCGAACGCCACGCCGGTGAGGTGTCCGGCGAGCTTCGCCGCGGCCTCGTCGAGCAGCAGCTTCGGGAGCTTGCCGCGCAAGCGGTCGGGCAGGTGGCGCGCGACCGCGTCGCCGAGCGCGGCCTTCGCATCGTCGCCGAGCACCGGCGTCACGGACACCACGTCCTCGGGCCCGAACCCGATCACGAGCTCGTCGCGATGGACCACCGGCGTCACGTCGATCTCGGCGGCGATCGTGGTCAGCTCGCGATCGCCATCGCGGATCGCGATCCGGGTCGCGAACCGGATCGCCATGCCGGGACCGGGCCGGAGCCGGAGCTCGGTCGCGGCCGCGGTCGCAGTCCAGCCACCGTCGAGGCCGGGCACGTCGAACGGCACTGTCAGCGGCTTGGCCGCGAGTTGCTCGGCGAACACGCGATCGAGCTGCGCGAACGGCAGCGTGATCCGGACGTCCGCGCGTCGATCGGGTGCACCGGTGCGCGCGGCCAGCGCGGCGCGCGCGGACTCGACGTCCTTGCACCGCCCTCCACATCCGGCGATCACGACGAGCAGACACAGGGCGAAACGGGACACCACACAGAGGATGCGTGGCGCGGCCACGCGATGGACGGCAACAACTGGCACGTTCCTCATGGTGACATGAGCGCCCGGCCACATCGGATCGGTCGCGCCGACTCCGAACGGCACGTTGCCGAGGCTGTCCGCGGTACCATGGCTGCCTTGATCACCGCGGGGAACGTACTCGGTGGGCGCTTCGAAGTTCGGCGCCGGCTCGGCTCCGGTGGCATGGGCGAGGTGTTCGAGGTGCTCGATCGGAACCGCGGCGCGGTCGTCGCGATCAAGACGCTCGCGCGCGCGACCGCCGAAACGTTCGCGCGGTTCAAGCGCGAGTTCCGCGCGCTGCAATCGACGGCGCATCCGAACCTGGTCTCGATCGGCGAGCTGATCTGCGCCGACGAGCTGTGGTTCTTCACCATGGAGCTCGTCGACGGCACGCACTTTCTCGACCACGTGCGCGGCGATCACGACAAGTTGCGCGCCGCGCTCGGCCAGCTCGTCCTCGGACTCCACGCGCTGCACGAGGCGGGCCTGGTCCACCGCGACGTCAAACCGTCGAACGTGATGGTCGCGCGCGACGGCCGCGTCGTGATCCTCGACTTCGGGCTCGTCACGAACCTCGATCCGTCGCGGCAATCGTCCGCGACGGGGCCGGTCGGCACGGTCGAGTACATGGCCCCCGAGCAAGCGACCGGCCAGCAGGTCGGGGCAGCCGCCGATTGGTACTCGGTCGGCGTGATGCTGTACGAGGTGTTGACCGGCAAGATGCCGCACACCGGTTACGCGCTGCAGATCTTGGTCGCGAAGCAGCAGGTCGAGCCGACTCCTGCGTTCGAGCTCGCACCGGATGCGCCGCGCGATCTATGCGAGTTGTGCACGGAGCTGCTCGCGATCGAGTCGAGCGCGCGACCGACCGGCGCCGCGATCGCGAAGCGGCTCGGCGTCGAGACCGGCGCGGTGGTTCGCACGTCGACGCCGGTCGTCGTGCCGGTGTTCGTCGGCCGCGAGCGCGAACGCGCGGAGCTCGCGGCCTCGGCAGAGGCGGCGCGCACGCAGCCGCGCGTGCACCTGATCGTCGGCGAATCCGGCATCGGCAAGTCCGAGCTGGTCGCGCGCTATGTGCGCGAGCTCGCGGCAGCCGAGCCGAATGCGCTGATCGTCCACGGTCGATGCTACGAGCGCGAGTCGGTGCCATACAAGGCCTTCGACGGCATCGCCGACGGACTCGTGCAAGCCCTCGCGCGGCTCAGCAATGCCGAGGTCCGCGCGCGGCTGCCGGCGCGCCCCGCCTTGCTCGTGCGGTTGTTCCCGGAGTTCCAGCGGATCGAGGCGATCGCCGCGTCGTCCGATAGCGAGCACGATGCCGGCGAGCCGCACGAGCAGCGCCGGCGCATGTTCGTCGCGCTGCGCGAGTTACTGGCGGCGCTCGCGCGCGACGGTCGCGTCGTCCTGACGATCGACGATCTGCAGTGGGCCGATGCCGACAGCTTCTTGTTGTTGCGCGAGCTGCTGCGCGGCGCGCACGCTCCGCCGATCCTCGTGCTCGCGACCGTGCGCGGCGACGACGCCGCACTCGAGACCGCACTCGAAGGGCTGCCGCTCGAGCGCACGCAGCTCGGCCCGCTGAGCGCCGGCGAATGCCGCGCCCTCGCGGAGGGCCTGGTCCCGCACGCCACCACGCGCTTCGATCTCGATCGGGTATCGCGCGAGGCCGCCGGCCACCCGATGTTCCTGCACGAGATCATCCGTCACCTCGAGCTCGCGGGGACCGGCGCCGCGGCGGCTTCGCTCGACGAGGCATTGTCCGCGCGCGTCGCGCTGCTCGGAGCGGAGGCGCGTGCGCTCCTCGAGATCGTGTGCATCGCCGGTGCGCCGATCGCGATCGATACCGCCGCGCAAGCGTGCCGGCTCGAACCGACGACCGCGGCGCGCGGGGTCGCATCGCTGCGCGTCGCGACGCTCGTGCGCGAGACCAGGCGCGGACGCCGGCTCGCGCTCGAGCCGTATCACGATCGCGTGCGCGAGGCGGTCAGCGGCCGGATCGACGCCGATCGGCGGCGCGAGCTGCACGGCCGGATCGCGTACGCGCTCGAGGCGGCGCAGGAGCCGCGCGATCCGCAGCTGCTGCTCCGCCACTTCTTGCTCGCGGAGCTCCCGCAGCGCGCGGCGCGCTACGCCGAGGACGCCGCGCAGCGCAGCGAGGCCGCGCACGCGTTCGATCAGGCCGCCGAGCTCTGGCGGACCGCGCTCGACGCCATCCCGCGCGACGCCGGGGACCGCCGTCGCCTGTTGCTGCGGCTCGGGACCGCGTTGGTCCACGCCGGCCGCGGCGCTGATGCGGCAGACCAGTTCCTCGCCGCAGCCGAGGGCGCGGATCGCGCGACGCGGCTCGAGTGCCATCGCCACGCCGCAGAGCAGCTCGTGTTCAGCGGCCGGATCGCGCCGGGGCTCGCCACGCTCGAGGCGCTGCTCGCCGAGATCGGTGTCGCCTCGCCGAAGACTCCGCGCGGCACGATCGCCTCGCTGCTGTGGAACCGCGCCCAGATCCGCGTGCGCGGCCTCGGCTTCCGCGAGCGCCAGCGCCGCGAGATCGCCGACGCGACGATGCTCGAGCTCGAGGTCCTGAAGGCGGCGAGCACGAGCCTCGCGATGATCGACGCGATCCGCGGCATGGACTTCCAGACCCGCCACCTGCGCATGGCGCTGCGGACCGGTCACCGCGAGCACATCGCGCGTGCGCTCCTGATCGAGTCGATGTTCCACGCCACCGGTTCGAATTCGAAGCGCGCGCAGCAGATGATCGCGCGCGCGCTCGAGATCGGTGCCGACCCCGACGATCCGTACGTCGGCGGCGTGATCGCGGGTGCGCACGGCGCGATGGCGTACTTCGGCGGCGACATCGCCGTCTCGGCGGCGAGCTTCTCGCGCTCGATCGAGCTCCTCGATCACGCGCCGGGCAACAACTGGGAGAGCTCGACGGCGCGGCTGTTCCAGTTGTTCTCGCTACGGTTCATCGGCGACTTCGTCGAGATGCGCGCGCGCTACGAGGACTACCTCGCGGATGCGGCGTCGCGCGGTGACCGCTACCTCGAATCGACGATGCGGCGGGCGTGCGTGTCGATGTGGCTCGCGTTCGACGACACCGACATGGCGATCCGCGAGCTCCAGCGCGCGACGTGGGTGCCGCCCGCCGATCGGTTTCACGTCCAGCACTTTCACGAGCTCATCGCGTGGGCCGAGATCGTGCTCTACCGCGGTAGCCTCGACGAGCGCGCGCAGCTCGACGATCGCTTCGCGCGGCTCGAGCGCTCGCTGTTGACCCGCGTGTCGAGCATCCGGCTCGCGAACGACTACGCGCGCGGCCGGCTCGCGATCGCGGGGCACCTACCCGCGGCGGAGCTGCGCAGGTCCACCCGTCGTCTCGCCGCCGAGCGTAACCCACTCGGCAACGTGTGGGGGATGGTGCTCGAGGCGGGCGCGATCCGCTCGGACGCCGAGGCGGCCTCGCGGTTCACGCGCGCGGCCGAGGCGGCCGCGAAGGCCGGCATGCGCTCGACCGAGGCGGCCGCGCGCTGGCGGGCCGCGACCTTGAGCGCCGACGCCGACGCGCAGATGCGTGCCGAACAGGCGCTGCGCGAGCTCGGCGTTCGTGACGTGGCGCGGACCTGCGATCTGATCGCGCCGATCGGCCGCGCGCGCTCCTAGCTAGGCGGGAAGAATTGCCCTACGCGACGAGCGGGACCTCGACGTATATCGCGCGTGTCCTGGCGATCCGTGGCCTCGAGCAGAACAACCACGGCTACGCGCGCTTCCGCTCGCGCCGGGTGGGCCACGTCGAGGCCGGGCACCGAAGCGTGATCCACGGACACGGATCGCTCGCCCCAGCGGGCTCCACGACGCCGGTTTCGGATCGCACCGGCGAATTCTGACAACGTTTCATCGAGCCGCGGCATAACGCTCTCCAGATGGCCGATACCACCGAGCTCGCCGGACTGCTCGCGCACGCCGAGTGGCTGCGCACGTTGGCGCGCGCGCTGGTGGGCCCCGCCGCCGCCGACGATGCGGTGCAGGACACCTACGTCGCGGCGCTGCGCTCGCCGCCGGATCCGGCGTTGCCGGCGCGGCCCTGGCTCGCGCGCGTGCTGCGCAACGCGACCAGGATGGCGCACCGCGCGTCGACGCGCCGCGCTCACCGCGAGGACGCGTTCGCCACGCTCGGAGCGTCGATCGGCGCCGACGATGTGGTCGCGCGCGCCGAGACGTTTCGGACGTTGGTCGAGCTCGTCCTCGGCCTCGGCGAGCCGTATCGCACCGTGCTCGTGCGGCACTATTTCGACGGCGATCCGCTCGCCGCGATCGCCCGCCGCGATGGCGTTCCGGAAGCGACCGTCCGCGGTCGGCACAAGCACGCGCTCGAGCAACTCCGCACGCAGCTCGATGCACGTGCGCGGGGCGATCGTGGTGCGTGGTTCGCCGCGTTCGCACCGCTCGCCGCACCGCCGGCGCACACCACCTCCATCGGAGTCCTCGTCATGAACAAGATCCTGATCGGCAGCGTCGTCGCGATCGCCACGGCCGGCGCGGTGTGGTGGCTGTACCCGCACGCGTCCGATCGCCCCGCCGGTTCGACGGCCGTCGCGACGCCGGCGGGCGCGACGCACGCGACCGAGCCCGACCCCGCGCTCGGCTCCGCCGCGAGCGCAGCACCGGCGCAGCACGTCCGCCAGGTCGCGAGCGCCGAGCGCCAACGGCTCGCCGATCGGATCGCGACCGCCCAGGCGATCCGCGCGAGACGCAACCAGCCCGCCACGGCACCGCCGCCCTCCGATCAAACGCTGCCGTCGTCGCCGGCGGGCTCCGCGCACGAAGGCGACATGGACAAGGACGTGATTCGCGGCGCGATGCACGAGGTCCTCCCGTTCCTCGCGGATTGCTACGGCGCGGCCCGCGGGACGACGCTCGCCGCGGACCATCTCGCCATCCACGCAAAGCTCGAGTTCACCGGCGATCCCGACATCGGCACGATCGTCGACGCGCGCCAGCTCGTCGACGATGACGGCAAGCCACTCCCCGCCAAGCTCGACGATTGCTTGCGCGGCACGCTGCAGACGCTCGAGTTGCCACCGCTCGGCGATGGCCAGACGATCGACGTCGACTACCCGCTGCGGTTCGACGACGGATCCGACGGCAGCGGGAGCTAGCCGGTCCCCGCGGGTCGTGCAAGGGTGGCGCGGTGACCACCACGCTCCGGCCCTACCAGCGAGAGGCGATCGACGCCGTGATCGCTGCGCGCCGCGCCGGCACCAAGCGCATGGTGGTGTGCTTGCCGACCGGCGCCGGCAAGACCGTGATCTTCTCGCACCTCGCACGGCTCGCGCGCAAGCAGGTGCTCGTCCTCGCGCATCGCGAGGAGTTGCTCGGCCAGGCCAAGGACAAGCTCGAGCGCGCCCTCGACGGCGCCAGCGTCGTCGCGATCGAGCGCGGCGCCGAGCGTGCGAGCACCGAGGCGAAGGTCCTGGTCGCGTCGCTGCGGTCGCTCCACGAGGAGCGACTCGCCCGGATGCTCGAGGGCCGCGACTTCGGCCTCGTGATCTACGACGAATGCCACCACGCGGCCGCGGACGACAACCTCCGGATCCTTCGGCGACTCGGCGCGTTCGAGCGCGATTGGGATGGCACGTTGCTCGGCTTCACTGCCACGACCGCGCGCGGCGACGGCAAAGGGCTCGATCAGGTGTTCGAGCGCATCGTCTACACCAAGACGTTGCCCGACCTGATCGACGACGGCTACCTCGCCAAGCTCAAGGGCTTCCGGATCAACACCGCCGCGGATCTGACGCGGATCGCGCCCGGCAGCTCCGACTTCGCCGACGACGAGCTCGCCGAGGCGGTCGACATCGAGGACCGCAACGCGCTGGTCGCGCGATCGATCCAGGAGCTCGCGCGCGACCGCCGCACGATCGCGTTCTGTGTCACGGTCAACCACGCGCGCAATCTGTCGCGCGCGCTCAACGCGGTCGGCGTGCCGGCCGGCATCGTCCACGGTGCGATGCCCAGCGCCGATCGCGCGAAGGCGCTCGCCGAGTTTCGTGCAGGTCGCACGCAGGTGATCGCGAACGTCGGCGTGCTGACCGAGGGCTTCGACGATCCGGGCGTGGCGTGCATCGCGATGGCGCGACCGACTCGATCGGAGGGGCTCTACGCGCAGTGCATCGGGCGCGGCACGCGACTCGCCGAGGGCAAGCAGGACTGCCTGATCCTCGATTTCGTCGACGTCTCGCTGCTCAGCTTGTGCTCGCTACCATCGCTGTTCGGCTGCCCGCGCGATCTCGATCTGCGCGGCGGCGAGGTCGGCGAGGCACGCGCGACGTGGCTCCAGTTGATGCTCGATCACGCGGGCTTCGAGCTCGAGGCCGGCGCGGTGACGCTGCGCGAGATCCAGGATCGTGCCGCGAGCTTCGATCCGTTGACGCTGACGAACCTCGACGTCCGCGCGATCTCCGGCAACGCATGGTTCTCGCTCGGCCGTCACGGCGTCGGATTGCACTTCGAGCGCTCGCCCGGTCGCCCGGTCGCGGTCACCGTGTTGAAGCGGGGCGCGCGCGGCAAGGTCTGGGAGATCGAGCTCGACGGCTGGGTCATGGACCGGTGCTCGACGCTCGAGCAAGCGGTCGAGGCCGTCGACTACGAGATCGACCAGATGGGACGCGGTGCGAGCGCTTCGGCGCGAGACGATGCATCGTGGCGCGCCGGCCACGCCGATGCGCTGCGCCTCGCGGTGTGGAGAGCCGTCACGCGCTAGCCGACGCGCGCCAGGCCGCGTCGAGCCGACCGAGCTCGGTCGACGGTGCCTGGTTGCCGAGCAGCTCTTGATGGATCGCTCCCCAGTCGGCGGAGGCGCCGAGCTGCGCGAGGATCGACCACACGCCCCATTGGATCCGGTTCACGAGCACGAAGTCCGGTGGCATGTTGAGCTGCTTCGACATGCCCTTGAACGGCCCCTCGGGCGCGAACACCATCTTGAACGATCGCGCGTTGTACTCGCGCGAGAACCGGAACGGCCCGACCGTCTCGAACGGCTCGTAGAAGTACCCGAAGTAGTCGAACAGCTTGTCGGCCGGAATCGCCGCGTCCTCCTTCAAGAACCCGAGCTTGACGGCGAGGGCCCGGAACGCGTCGCGATCGCGGCCGAGGTGCGCGCGCACGAGCGAGAGCCAATTGGCGAGCATGGCCGCCGGAAACCACTTCGTGCATCCGAAGTCGAGGAACGCGATCCGGCCCTCGTCATCGAACAGGTAGTTGCCGGGATGCGGGTCGCCGTTGAACACGCCGTAGCGGATGATCGATCCGAACACGAAGCGATACAGGATCTCGGCCCACCGGCTCTTCGCGTCGGCGTCGTCGGTCAGCACCTCGGCGAAGCGTCGACCGGCGATGAACTCGGACGTCAGCACGAGCGACGTCGAGTGACTCGGGATCACACGCGGGATCCGGATGAACGGATGGTTGGCGTAGAGCTCCGCGAACTTGGTCTGCGAGCTCGCCTCTTTCGTGTAGTCGAGCTCCTCGGTGAGTCGATCGCGAAGCTCGTCGACGACGGGCTTCGGATCGAGCGCCGGATAGAACATCGCCATCATCCGGTAGAGCATCCCGGCGTTCGCGAGGTCGGCGCGGATCGCATCGCTCACGCCCGGGTACTGGATCTTGACGACGACCTCGGTGCCGTCGCGCAACGTCGCGCGATGAACCTGCCCGATCGACGCCGCGGCGAGTGGCTTGGTCTCGAAGCGTGCGAACGCGCGCTCCAACGGCATCTTCAGCTCGCGCTCGGCGACATCGCGCAGCAGCGGGAAGTCCATCGCCGGTGCCGCCTGCTGCAGCGACGCCAGCGCGACGCGATACTCCTCGGGGATGTCGTCGGAGACGAACGACATCATCTGACCGAGTTTCATGATCGCGCCCTTCATTTGCCCCATCTCGCGCGTGACGGTCTCGGCGGCAGCCTTGCGCGATGCGGTATCGAGTTGCCGGCGGCGCTCGCCGCGCGCGAACAGCCGCCGAGCGCGCGAGCCGAACCAGCTCGCGGACAACCGTGCCGACAGCCGCGACAGGCGCGCGATGCGACCGAGCCGGCCACCGGAGATGCCGCTGGCCCGTCCCAGCAGCAGGAAGCCGAGCACGAACACCGCACCGCCGATCGCCAGGCTCCAGAGAAACCACTGCATGATCCGACCTTACGCTGATCGCGTACCCCGCTCCGGCACCGCGAGGTAAACTCCCCCGATGCGGTACTTGGTCGCAGTGGCGCCCCGACGTGCTAGCGTCCGCCGCGATGCGTCTCCTCGTGGTCATGGTCCTCGCCGCGTGCGTCGCCGAGCCGACGCCGCACCCCGATTGGACGTATGCGCAGATTCCGGCGGAGCCGCAGCGCTCGGGCGATCCGGCAAAGGGCTACGACTACCTGATCAACGGCGGCTACATCACCTGTGGCGTGCCGAAGACCGCCTTCGATCAAGTGTTCGGCAACCCGCCGGTCGACGACAAGATCGACGGACGCACCGGCGACAACAAGAACCTGCCGTTCTATTACAGCGCCGCCACGAGCTCCGAAGGCGTCACCGTGATCTCGGCGAACTGCTTGACGTGTCACGCGAGTCATCTCAACGGCGAGGTGATCGTCGGCCTCGGCTCGACCGAGCACGACTTCACCACCGATCAATCGCAGTACGTCGACGCCGGCTTGAACCTGGTCACCGATCCCAACGAACGCGCCGAGTTTCAGCGGTTCTCGCAGCGCGTACACGCGATCGGGCCCTATACGAAGACGCTCACCGTCGGGACCAACCCGGCCGACAACCTGACCGCGGTGCTCATGGCGCATCGCGATCCGCAGACGCTGGCGTGGCTCGACACGCCGGCGCTCGAGGTCCCACAGGCGGAGGACGTCGCTCCCGTCGACGTGCCGCCGTGGTGGCGGATGGCCAAGAAGACCACGATGTTCTACGGCGCCGCCGGTCGCGGTGATCACGCGCGGATCATGATGGCCGCGTCGCTGCTGTGTACCGACTCGGTTGCCGAGGCGCAGCAGATCGACGCGGCGTTCGTCGACGTGCGCGCGTGGATCGAGACGCTCTCGGCTCCGAAGTGGCCGTACGCGATCGACGGTGACCGCGCCGCGAAGGGCAAGACCGTGTTCTACGCCAACTGTGCGCGCTGCCACGGCACCTACGGCGATGGCGGGCTCTATCCGAACGAGCTCGTGCCGCTCGACGACATCGGCACGGATCCCTTGCTCGCGAGCGGCTCGACGCAGTTCTCCGACCGCTTCGTCACCTGGTTCGAGAGCTCGTTCTGGGGCGAGACCTCGCGACTCGAGCCCCAGCTCGGCTACATCGCGCCGCCCTTGGACGGCATCTGGGCATCGGCGCCGTACTTTCACAACGGCTCGGTGCCGACGCTCGCCGCGGTCCTCGATTCGACGACGCGTCCCGTCGCGTGGAAACGTACGTTCGACTCGAGTGCGTACGATCAGACCGCGGTGGGCTGGCAGTTCGTGGCGGCTCCGACCCATGCCGAGCTAGGCGATCCGCGCACGTACGACACGACCGAGCCGGGCTACAGCAACACCGGCCATACGTTCGGCGACGCGCTGTCGCCCAACGATCGCGACGCCGTGATCGAGTACCTCAAGACGCTGTGACAGTCGCGCCGGCCTGCGCCTAGCCGCGGCGCAGCGGGAGCGAGAACTCGAAGGTGCTACCGGCGTCGACGGCCGAACGTGCGCTGACGCGGCCGCCGTGACGCTCGACGATGCGGCGGACGTTCGCGAGTCCGACACCGGTGCCCTCGAAGGCGTCGCTCGTATGGAGGCGCTGGAACACGCCGAACAGCTTGTCGGCGTGGCGCATGTCGAAGCCGACGCCGTTGTCGCGCACGCTGAACATCGCGTCGGTGGGCGTGTCGTGCCGCGAGATCATGATCTGGATGCGCTCGCGCGGACTCGCATACTTGAGCGCGTTGTCGATCAGGTTGGTCCACACCTGCTCGAGCAGCGATGCATCGGCGAGGCACGTGCCGAGCGTCCTCAGCTCGAGGTCGACGTTCGTCGCACCACCGACGAGTTGCGCGACGAGCGCGCGGACCAGCCCGTCGACATCGACGACGCGCAGCTTCAACGCGTGGCGACCGAGCTGAGAGAACGCGAGCAGATCATCGACGAGCTCACCGAGGCGCCGGCCGCCGTTGCGGACGCGGAGCAGAAGGCCGCGCGCTTCTTCGGACAGCGACGCGCTGTGCTCGTCGACGACGATCTGCGAGAAGCTCGTGATCGCGCGCACCGGGGCGCGCAGGTCGTGCGAGACGGTGTAGGTGAACGCTTCGAGCTCGCGGTTCGCCGCCTCGAGTTGCTTCGTGCGCTCGGTCACGCGCAGCTCGAGCGTGTCGTTGAGCTCGCGCAACGCCAGCGTGCTCTCGACGCGCGCGGTGATGTCGGAGAACGCGACCACGGCGATGTGATGGCCGTCGGGCTGCTCGAGGCGCGCGCCGAAATAGGCGAGTGCGCGGCGCGCACCGGTCGCGGCGCGCGTCACCCACAGCTCATCGCCGGCGACGCGCTCGCCGCGGCGCAGCCGGGCAGAGGGGCGTTGCTCGATGGGGACGAGCACACCGTCGAGCGTGCGGGTCTCGAACGTGTCGCCCTCGGCGAGCGCGAGCCTCCACTCGTCATCGCTGCCCTCGAACCCGTAGTGTTCCTTCGCGCACGGGTTGAAGTACAGCA
Source organism: Kofleriaceae bacterium (assembly GCA_039935615.1). Classification (GTDB taxonomy): domain Bacteria; phylum Myxococcota_A; class Polyangia; order Haliangiales; family Haliangiaceae; genus JABFXX01. The sequence continues at coordinate 83,690 of JBDTJY010000209.1, read as the reverse complement.
CCGTGCCCGTCTCCTCGACGAGGATGATGCCCTCGTGCAGCGTGTCGATGACTTGCTGGAGGCGCTCTTCGGACTCCATTCCGCCGGACTCGCGCGCATCGAGGACCGTGACGAGGACGTGCGCGTCGACCGCCGCGATCCGGACCCGCGTGATGACGTCGGTACCGTGCAGCCGCAGCGTGACCGTGGTGTCGCCGCGCATGCTCGGGAGCTCACCGATCCCGAGCTCATCGAGGGTGCGGCCGCGGATCGCTTCGCCAGCGACCCCCAACCAGTCGAGCGCTCGCTGGTTCGCGTCGACGACGGCGCGACCTTCGCGCGCGAGCACCAAGAGCGGCACGCCGGCGTGCTCGAACAGGCCTCGGTAGAGCTCGTCGCCTCCCATCACTCGCAGGGTCGAGCGTACGCTGTCGTACCGCGCAAGTGCGGAGTCCGAGCCACCATCGGGAGTGGCTGGCGCATCTTCCCGACACCACCGGCATGTGACTACGCTGCCGCTATGAACCACCACCGCTTCGTCTGGCACGATCTCAACACCACCGACGTCGACGGCGCGAAGCGGTTCTACGGCGAGGTGTTCAACTGGAGTTTCGACGACAGCGATCGCGAGTACGCGCACATCAAGGCCGGTGATCGGATGATCGGCGGCATGCGCAAGCTCGGCGCCGGCGAGCACCAGCCGCCGTCGTGGCTCGGCTACGTCCTGGTCGACGACGTCCAGGCCACCGTGGCCACGATCGAGAAGGAGCGCGGCCGGGTCTACGTGCCGACGACCGTGATGGAGAAGGTCGGTACGTTCGCGGTCACCGCTGATCCGACCGGCGCGGTGTTCGCACCGTGGCACAGCGCGCGCGCCGAGGAGAACGAACCGGAAGGGCAGGTCGCGATGCCCGGGCCGGGCACGTTCTGTTGGGACGAGCTCGCCTCCACCGATCCCGAGGCTGCCGGAACGTTCTACGCCGCGGTGTTCGGCTGGGCGCCGCACGCCATCGATCTGGGCGGCGGCATGACGTACACGCTGTTCCATCGTCCCGGCACTCGCGCGCCGGATGGTCAACCCGTCGGCGCGGGCGGCATGATGAAGTCGCCGCCCGGTGTCCCGCACTCGTTCTGGCTGCCCTACGTCGCGGTCGAGAATGCCGATCGCTCGAGTGAGAAGGCGGCGAGGCTCGGCGGCAAGGTCATGGTGCCGCCGACCGACATCCCGAACGTCGGCCGGTTCGCGTGCTGGTCGGATCCGCAGCAGGCGGCGATCGCCGTGCTCGCGCCGGCGATGAAGTGATCGCGATGATCGAAGCGTCTTGTCGCTGCGGCGCCGTGAAGCTCGAGGTCGACGTCGACGTCGCGCCGGCGTCGCTCACGTCGTGCAACTGCTCGATCTGCCGGCGCTCGAAGCCGAGTTGCTTGGCTAGATGCACAGGCGGTCGACGTAGCGGCCGTCCGCGGAGACCTGCGTGAGCTGATCGGGAAAGCAGTCGCGCGTGACGCCATCGCAGTCGGTCGGGAGCTCGCCGCAGGTCCAGCCGAACTCTTGATATTGACCGATGCCGGCATCCGGGTTGACGTCGCACTGGCTCCCGGATTCCATGCTGAAGCAGATCTGGCCGCTGCCGCAGGTCATCGAGCCACAGGTGATCGAGCCCTCGAGCGAGGTACGTTGGACCTCGTTCGTGCAGCCCACGCAAAGAACCAAGACGAGCCATCGCATGCGCCCCAGAACTGCAAGGTGCTCGCCACGCGCCAACTCCGCGGAGTCTGGATCGTACGGGCGGTGATCCGGACGGCGATGTCGCGGATCAGCAGCCAAGCGCGAAGTGACATGCCACGCTCGGGATCGATTCGACCGCAAGACCCGGAGCGCCGCGCAGCGCGCAAAGCCCCACAACAAGCCCATGAGGTCCAACTCCAAGCAGTCTGACGCCGTCGTCCGCGATCCGCGGTGGGCGCGCGTCCTCGTCCACGACAGAACCGCCGACGGACAGTTCTGGTACTCCGTCGCCACCAGCGGCGTGTACTGCCGGCCGTCGTGCCCGTCGCGCGCGGCGAATCCGAAGAACGTCGCGTTCCACGCCAGTGTCGTCGCGGCGCGCGCCGCGGGCTTCCGCGCGTGCCTGCGCTGCAATCCCGACGGGCTGTCGATCGACGCCGAGAACGCGGCGATGATCACGAAGGCGTGCCGGCTGATCGAGGAGGCCGACGCCACGCCTTTGCTCGCCGAGCTCGCCGATGCCGTCGAGCTCAGCCCGCACTACTTCCATCGCCTGTTCAAGAAGGCGACCGGCCTCACGCCGAAACAGTACGCCGCGGCGGCGCGCGCGATCCGCATGCGCAAGGGTCTCGAGTCCGCCGGCTCGGTGACCGAGGCGATCTACGAGGCGGGGTTCTCGTCGAGCAGTCGGTTCTACGAGGGCTCGACCGGCATGCTCGGGATGACGCCGACGAGCTATCGCGCCGGTGGAGCCGCGGAGTGCCTGACGTTCGCGGTGGGCGAGTGCTCGCTCGGCGCGATCCTCGTTGCCTCGAGCACTAAGGGCGTCGCCGCGATCCTGCTCGGCGACGACCCCGACACGCTCGTTCACGATCTCCAGGATCAGTTTCCCAACGCGCAGCTGATCGGAGGCGATGCGGCGTACGAGCGCTTGGTCGCGCGCGTCGTCGGCTTTGTCGAGGCACCGCACCTGGAGCTCGACCTTCCGCTCGACGTGCGCGGCACCGCGTTCCAGCAGCGGGTCTGGCAAGCGCTGCGCGAGGTGCCCGCGGGCCAGACCGAATCGTACGCGCGCCTGGCCGGGCGGATCGGCGCGCCGAGGGCCGTGCGCGCGGTCGCGAGCGCGCTCGCCGCGAATGCGATCGCGGTCGCGATTCCATGTCATCGCGTGATCCGGAACGATGGCGCGCTCTCGGGCTATCGCTGGGGCGTGGAGCGCAAGCGCACGCTGCTCGACCGCGAAGCCGCACGCGTGTGATGCCGACCCCACACGACTGGCCGACGATCGCGGCGCAGCTCGACCAAACTGGATCGGCGACGCTGCCCGCGCTGCTCAGCCACGCCCAGTGCGATCAGGTCGCCGCCATGTACGACGACGCGGAGGCGTTTCGCAGCACCGTCGTCATGGCGAGACACAACTTCGGTCGAGGCGAGTATCGCTACTTCGCCTATCCGCTGCCGGCGCCGGTGCAGGCGTTGCGCGACGCGCTGTATCCGCCGCTCGCGGCGATCGCGAACACCTGGCACGAGCGGCTCGGGCTCGAGGTGCGGTTCCCGACCGACCACGCGGAGTTTCTCGCGCGCTGTCACGCGGCGGGACAGCAACGTCCCACGCCGTTGCTGCTGCGCTACGGGCCCGGTGACTACAATTGCCTCCATCAGGATCTCTACGGCGAGCACGTCTTCCCGTTGCAGGTCGCGGTGCTGCTGTCGGAGCCCGGCGCGGACTTCGAGGGCGGCGAGCTCGTGCTGACCGAGCAACGTCCGCGCATGCAGAGCCGGGTCTCGGTCGTGCCGCTCGCGAAGGGCGACGCCGTGATCTTCGCGGTCCACACCCGGCCAGTGAAGGGCGTGCGCGGCGAGTACCGCGTGCAGATGCGCCATGGCGTCAGCGTGCTGCGCGCGGGCCACCGCCACACGCTCGGCGTGATCTTTCACGACGCGCGCTGAGCAGCTCGGCTTGATCCGCGCGGCTACTTCTTCGGCGCGGGATCTTCCGTCAGCGTCGGCGGCAGCGCCGGCAGCTCGTTGATCGCGGGCAGCAGCGCGATCTCGATCCGGCGATTCTTCTGGCGACCCTCGGCGCTCGCATTGCTCGCGACGGGATCGTGATCGCCGGCGCCCGACGGCAACAGGTTCTTGACGTCCATGCCCGCGGTGACGAGCACGCGCGTGACGGTCAGCGCGCGCTCGGTCGAGAGCTGGAGGTTATCCTTGAACGGACACGCCGCGGTCTGCTTCGCGAGATCCTGATTGTCGGTGTGGCCGACGATCAGGAAGCGGCGCTCCGGGAACCGCTTGAGCACGGCGGCGACCTCGACGACGGCGTACTCGCCTTGCTTCGACAGGTCGGTGCTGCCCGACGGGAACAGGACCTCGGCCGGCAGCGAGACCACGAGCTGGCCGTGGCGGGCGGTGACGCGGAGCTGGCCGGTATCGGTCATCTTTGCGAACTGCTTGCGGATGTCTTCGATCGCGGCCATCCGCTTGTCGGCCTCGGCCTTCTGCGCGCGGAGCTGGGTCAGTTCGTCCTTGGTGGCGCTGAGGTCTTTGGTCGACTCGCCGTTCTGCTTCTCGAGGTCGGTCGTCTTCTTCGCCGAGGTAGCGAGCGCGGCCTGGCACGTGGTCGCGCGCTTGCCGGCCTCGGCGGCGGTGGTCCTCAGCGTGTCGCGCTCGTTCATGCACGCCGCGCTGTCATCGCGGGTGGTGTTCGCCTCGGTGCGGTACTGCCACGCGAAATACCCGGCGCCGCCGGCCGCGCCGGTCACGAGGATCGCGTAGAGCCACAATCGCCAGGGAAAGCGCCGCGGCTTGTAGCCTTTGACGACGACTTCAGACTCCATGCGCGGCGTCGGCGGTGGACGTTGAGCCATGCACTACGATAGCCCCGATCGCGGCGCCGATCACCCGCACCGATTCGCGCACGCACGACTACATCGAACCCATCGGGTCACGAGCGTTCGAGACCTGCTACGGGCCGACGACTTCGTACTTGATGGCGTGGACCTTCTCGAGCTGCGGTGTGCCCTCCGGTGCCGGTGTCATCTTGACCTTGCCCGCGCTCTGCAACCCGGCGAGGGCTTGCACGACCTTGCCGCGGCCCATGAAGGAATCTCGGCCGACGAGCACCGAGATGTCCTTCAGGTTCATCGCCGGTTTGCCGCGCATCGCTTGCTCGACCTGCCCGGGAAACCCGGTTCCGGCTTTGGCCTTGCTGCGATTGATCGCCATCATCGCGATCGCGACGGCAACACCGATGAGGGCACCTGTGAGCATCGCGCGCGAGGCTAGCACGCGCGCGCTACGGCGGCGTCGGGTCGGACACCGGCACCTCGACGATAAAGATGCAGCCCTTCGTGGGGAGGTTCTGCACGCGGATCGCGCCGCCATGCGCCTCGATGGCTTGCTTCGCGATCGCGAGGCCCAATCCAAATCCAGTCTGCGTTTGATCGACGCGAAGGAACGGAGCGAACAGCGACTCGACCTTGCCGGGCTCGAGCCCGCCGCAGCAGTCCTCGATCTCGATGATCGCCCGCTCGTTCACCACGCGTCCGCGCAGGTCGACCGTCCCGCCGGTCGAATACCTCACCGCGTTGCGCAACAGGTTTCCGATCGCGGAGCCCATCAAGCGGATGTCGACCTCGATCGCTTCGTCGCCGGCGGGCTCGACGTGGAGTGCGACGCCCTTGGCCTCCGCTTCGGGCAGCGCGCCCAGCTCGGCATCCGCGAACAGGGCCGCGAGCGTCGTCGGTTGTCGCCGGAGCTCGATGCCGGAGGCCGCCCGCGAGGTCTGCAGCGTCTGATCGACCAGCTCGACCGTGCGAAGGATGCCGCGCTCGAGGATCGTGATGGCGCGCCGCTCGGGCAACACGCCGGCCTCCTTCAACTGTTGAAACGCCATCGCCGCGGAGGCGAGCGGATTGCGGAGCTCGTGCGCGATGAACGCGAAGTGTTCGTTGGCCTGGCGGCGGAGCTCGGCGTCGCGTTGAAACGTGTATTCGGACACCGCGTGCGCGATGCCGGTGATCGTGCAATCGAAGATCAACTGGAGCTCGGCGCGCGTTGGCTCGTGGCCGGCGTCCACCGCGGTCGCGATCAGCGCATCGCGCAGCGCGCCGTACTCTCGAACGACCGCATCGAGGCTGAAGCCGAGGCGCAGTCGCTGGGTGCCGTGGTCCGCCGCCGTCGTGCCATCTTCGATCGCCATCGCCGCCGAGGCGCGCGTGCTGCGCAACGCTGCGATGATCTCGTCGACGAACTGCGGCAGATGATCGAGCAGCTCGGCCGACGGGATCGCGTTCGGCGCGAGCGTGCCACGCACGAGCTCTTTCCACCTGCCCATCACCTCGTCGCGTTTCGTGACCAAGAGGTCGTACAGGCGCATGGTCACGGTATTGCACGTCTCGAGTCAGAAATGCCATGAGGCCTACTTCCCGAGGACCTTCTTGCGCGCCGCCTGCGCGACATGTGGCAGCACGCCGCCGCCCTTCGCCATGATGCGCAACGCGTCCATCGGCACGTACGCCAGCGCCTGGAGCGCCACGTTCGGCGGCGTCTTCGGATTGCGCACCAGTCCCACCGCGACCGGTCCGCGCTGGACCCAGTCCTTGCGCTCGCCGATCAACTTCAACAGCGCCGGCGAGGTCTGCGCGTTCTTGCAGATCTCGAGCACGTCCTCGGCGGTGAGCTGCGGGTTCTTCAACACGAACGGATGGAGTGCGCGATTCTGATCGCGGAGGATCGCGTTGCGCTCGTCGCGCGTGCCGTGCATCGCCATGTGGATCTTCTGGGCCTGCGTCAGCGCGTCGAGCGAGAGCAGCGGACGCACCGTGCTCGGTCGCGAGCGCTCCGCCGGTGCCGGCGCGGCATCGGGATCGATCCGCTCGTGCCGCGCCTTGGCCGCACCGTCGACATCGGTGCCGGTCGCGCGCCGCCGCACCTCGTCGACGAGCTCCGCACCGACGGTGACAGCGACGCCGTGACCCTCGAGGCGCTGGAGCACCTTCGCGTCGCCCTGGACCATCGTCCCGTCGGGCAACACGAGCTCGAGCGCCACCGGCGCATCGAAGTCGAGCGCCCCATCGACGCGCACGAGCAAGCCACCGCGCGCCATCTGGTGGGTCAGGTCGTCGCCGAGCTCGCCCCATCGCGCGTACGTGATCCGGAACACCACCACCACCGCCGGAGCATACCGTCAGATCCTCGTGCGGAGCTCGTGGGTCTCGATGATCCAGCCGCCGCTCCCGCCGACGAACAGGCCGATCGTCGACGTCGGCGTCGCCCACGTCGCCCCGTAGTCGTGCGCTTCCTGCCAGGTGGGCGATCCGAACCGGCGCTCGAGCTCGCCGGCGAGCGCGTTCCACGTCCGCTGTTGCATCGGCGGCAACCCGACGACCTGCGGTGCTTCGGCGCGACCGCGGTCGGCGAGGTTCGGGTACAGGCCGTTGAAGTGATCGACGAACTCGTGCTCCGACGCGTAGACCGTGCGGCCGAGGATTTGATCGCAGTTGCCGTACATCCGGCACGGCACCGGCGTGAACGTCGCGTACGCGATCGAGCGACCGGTGGTGTCGTACTTGGCCATCGCGTACATCGGTGGCGTGCGCAGATCGATGTAGGGATGGAGCGCTTCGCACTCGACGAACTCGTCGGTCGAGGGCCACACGCGGCGGATGCACCAGCCGTTGTCGACGTGCCAGGCGCGGACGTCGGCGCGCGCGACTCGATACGGAAGCGCGTCCGTGACGAGCGCACGCGGCGGTGCGTACGTGGCAGGTTCGGACTGCGCGTGGCAGCCGAGCATCGCGACGACGAAGGCGATGAGGAGACGCTGCATGCTCGAGGGTAGCGCCGCGCGCGACGCCGACAACTCAGACAATCACTTGCAGGCTGCGTTCTGGCGAACGCCGACCTTCGCCGAGGCCGCGTGGCAGGCGTTCGGGTAGGTCTTGCCGTCGCACCCGCACACCGGTTGGAAGATCTCCGGGCACAGCTCGGGGCGCTTCATACAGTGACCGGCTCTGTCCGCCTCGCCGCAATCGGCCCCCGCGGCGTAGCTGCAAAACATGTCCGCGGGGCACGTCGCCGCGCCGCGGGTCCCGCACACCGCACCCTCGGGATCGGGAGTCGCGCTGCCGGTGGTGGTCGGCGGCGGCGGTTCGTCGTGCGTCGGTGGCGGCTGCCGCGCGGTCTTGCCACCACATCCAACGACCAGCGCGACCATGCAGATCCATCTCGACATTCGACGACGCTAACAGATCAGCGGCTCGTCGCCGAGGCGATCGCTTCGATCAGCGGCTCGAGCACTTCGCGATCGAGGCGCGCCTGGTGGACGGCGCGGAACTCTTGCATGCCGCGATCGAGCGCGGCGAGCTCGTGCTCGATCGCGTCGAGCCCACCGCGGGCATGGAGCTCGCGGCGAAGCGTGTTGCAGACGTAGTGCACGCAACGCGCGGGACGATGCACGAGCTCGAGCGTGCAGCCGGTCGCGCCGCGGAACGCGCAGCCCGCGTGGTCGGAGCGCGGGGCGATCAGATCGTGCGGCCGCGTGCCCGCATGGGCGAGGGCGGCGAGCTCGTGCTCGTCGAACAGATCGGCGGTGACACCCGAGCAGCACGCGCCCCCATCGAAGTGACCGACCGGGAACGCCTGACCGGTCGCACACGTGCGGCACGAATGGACCGCCTCGAGGTGCGCCGCCACGGCGCGCTTCTGCACGAGCACCGCATGCGCGAGCGCGGGTTCGTCCGCATCGGCGGTCGCCGCGAGCTCGGCGCGCAGCCGCATGCGGAGCTCGATCAGCTCACGCCCGCGCGACGCCGGTTGGCGCAGCTTGATCAACAAGCGCTCGACGGCGATCAGCACACGTGGACGCTAGCACTAAAGCGGGTGCACGCCGTTGCACGCCGTCGGATCGGACCAGCGATCGACCCACGAGCCGTTCGAGCACTGGTACCAGAGGTCGTCGAACTTCGACTGCACGCACGCGTTCTCGGGCATCTGCTCCACGAGCGTGCCGGAGTAGCAGCCGGCGCCGCCCGAGCCCGATCCGCCGCCACTGCCGCCGCCACTGCCGCCGTAAGCCGCGAGCACCTGGTTCGCGTCGTTCACCCGGCCGGTCTGATTGCACGTGCCGCAGACCTCGAACTTCGCCATGAACGCGACGGTCGCCGAGCTCACGGTCGTCGCCGCCTTCAACTGCGCGAGACCGTAGCCGCTGTACGTCGTGAGCTCGTACCAGATGAAGTCGAGCTGCGTGTTGAGCGCCCAGCGCGACGTGCCTTGTTGGTTCGCATACGCGGTGACGTTGTCGTTGTGGCTCGAGTCCCAGCGACCACCGACCGACCACTGCGCGATGCCGCGACCCGGGCCACCGCCGTACTCGACCGCGCTCGCGATCACGTTCGATTCTTGGATCAGGTTACCGACCACGCCGGCCGATTGAACCTCGGTCAGCCCCTTGCTCACGAAGTAGTTGAACGCCGTCTGCTCGGCATTCGACAGCGCGGGCTCGCTGGTCGCCGGCTGCATCGACGGATCCGGCGGATCGACGTCGGCCGGATTGTCGGGCTCGATCACGTCGACCGATTGGGTACAGGCGGAGGTGGCGAGGACGAACAGCAACCACAGGCGGGACATCGGTGGAGGCGAAACGCAACCCGCGTGCCGCGCGAACGTGAGCGCACAGTTGATCGCCGTCTGGATCGCGACGATCGTTCGCGATCACTTCATGTGAAACGACGTGCACAAGATCGTCGCTCTCGTCGCAGCTCTACCTTCACTCGACGTGGGAGTAGGTCTGCCCACGGTTGTCCTCAGCTCGTGTCAAAGCGCCTCGGCGGGGCGTGATAGCGTTCCCCTGGGTGAGCGGCGCAGCGTCCAAGTCGTCGGGCGTCGAGATCGTTCTCGTGATCATCGTGGCGCTCGCGGTCCTGGTGCCGGGCATCGGGACGTACTCGCTCGTGGATCCGTGGGAGACCCACTACGGCGAGGTCTCGCGCGAGATGCTCCAGAACCACGACCTCGTCCACACGACGTGGACCGGCGGCAAGACGCCGACCGAGAACGAAGGCTTTCGCTCGAAGCCGGTGTTGACGATGTGGCTGACCGCCGCCGGACTCACCGCGATGGGCGTCGGCAAGGACGGCGGCTACTCGGGCGAGATGGTCGCGAGCGCGCGCACGATGATCGGGATCCGGCTGCCGATCGTGGTGACGGCGGTGCTCGGCCTCGTGCTGATGTGGCTGATGCTCGCGAAGCTGGTCTCGCGGCGCGTCGCGTGGCTGGCGCTGCTCGTCGTTGGTTCGACGCCGTTCTTCTGTCTGATCGCGAGGCAGGGCATTCCCGACATGCCGCACTGCGCGTTCGTGATCGGTGCGCTCTCGATGTTCACGCTCGCGATCGAGGATGGCGAACGCCCGATCGCGCGGCTGTGCTCGATCCGGATCGGAACGCGCGTGCTCGTCGTGACGCACGCGCAGCTCGTGCTCGCGCTGACCGGCGCGTTCGTGGGTGGGCAAGCGATCTACTACGCGCTGTACTTTCACTTCGCTCCGCAGCTCGCGATCCTGCGGTTCCCGAGCCCGGTGCTGTTCTTCCCGCTGTTCATGGGGCTGTTGTTCGCGGGGCTGTGGCGGAGCGGCTGGATGATCGTGCGGTTCGTCCCCGTGATCATCGGCGTCGTCATCGGTGTCGCGGTCGCGGCGGTCACGCGCAGGCCCCTCGTCGAGGGCGTCGATCGCTGGGACCACTTCGCACCGGATCGCTTCGTGATCCGCGTGATCGCGTACCCGGTGATCAAGCTGCGCGGCGGCGGTTGGCACCAGGCCGCCGACGTCGCCGAGCACGTCCTCTCGATGGCGCCGCTGACCTCGATGCGCCAGGTCTACATGCTGTGGTGCTACGCGTTCCTCGGGCTCGCGATCCTCGCGAAGGGACCGCCGGGCGTCGTCGTGGTCGGCGTGATCGGGCTGTTCCACGTGCTCCTGTTCCGGCGCTGGCGCGACCTCTACAACGGCGCGTTCGAGCTCAAGCGCGGGCTGTTGCTGATGATCGTCGTGTTCTTGCCGTGGCACGTCGCGATGTGGCTCAAGGAAGGGTTCGCGTTCATCAACGAGTACTTGTTCGTGCACATCCTCGATCGCGCCGGCGGCGACCCCGACAAGTCGCTCGGCACGTTCGAGTACTACACCTCGCAACTCGGCCACGGCATGTGGCTGTGGGCGGCGTTGCTGCCGGCGGCGCTGGCCGTCGCGCTCGTCAAAGCGCGCACCGACACGCGCGACGGTCGCGTGCGGTTCATGGTCGCGCTGTGGGCGATCTGCGGCTTCGCGGTGTTCGGGATCGTGCAGACCAAGTTCCACCACTACATCCTGCCGATCGTCCCCGCGCTCGGCATCCTGGTCGCGTTCTTCCTCGACGATCTGCTCGCGCATCGCGAGCGCTTTCATCCGCTCTACGCCGCGCTCGGCATCGGCATCGTGCTGCTGATCTGCCGCGATCTGATCTGGGAGCCGGATCGCTGGATCGAGATGTTCATGTATCGCTACGACCGGCCGTGGCCGTCGGCGGAGCCCTGGGCGATCGATCCGTCGGACGGGTTTCTGGGGCTCGCGCTGTTCGCGTCCCTCGCGCTCGCGCTCACCGCGGTGTGGCGTCGCGCCGGCGTGATCGCGCTCTGCGTCGCCGGGCTCGCGATCGGCATCTGGTCGCTCCAGGTCTACATGCCCGACGCGGGCACGCACTGGGGGATGCGCGACGCGATGCGCAGCTACTACGTCGAGCGCACGATCTACGGCGAGAAGCGCGTCTACTTCGGCCCGGGCGAGCTGTGGGCCGACCTCCACGCGGCCGGTCGCGACGTTCACTTCGAGACGTTGATCCCCGAGGCGCTGCAGGTCGGGCAGCCGATGACGCTGACGATCCAGCTCGACAAGGCGAGCGGCGATCCGCAGGTCCTGGAGCAACAGCTCGTGCTCGCCGGAACCGCGACCGCGATCGCGGACCACACGGTCACGCTCACGCTCGCGGCCGCCGAACGCGCCCGGCTCGACGTGCTGCTCGCCGATTGCAAGCGACGGATCGATGCCAACCGCGAGGCGCTCTCCGGTCGCGCGCCGGTGCGCTACGTCGACGCCGATCGCCTGCTGTCGTATCAACTGTACTGGCGCGGCGAGAACTTCTGGTCGGGCGACGAGATCTACGGCTGGGCGCCGGAGATGCACACCGGCTTCGAAGACACCGCGAGCTCGGTCGAGTTCCTCAAGTATCTGAACGACCGCAGTCGCGCACCGCTGGGCCGGCGCTACTTCGTGATCGTCGAGGCCGGTCGAGCGACGAGCATCAAGGCGATCCTGCCGACGCCGCGTGGCCGCGAGTCGTTCACCGTCGTCGACACCACGTCGAACAAGTTCTCGATGGTTTCGTTCGTGCTGTAGGCTCGAGCAAGATGAATCGGGCACCCAGAGCGGTCGCGAGCTTCGCCGGCAAGCGCTCGTTCAACGCCGAGCGGCGCCGCGGGTTCGTGCTGTCGTGCATCGGCCTCGCCGCGGTCGGCGCGTGGACGCTGCTCGTGCAGCTCGTGCGTCCGCACGTCGTCGATCGTCGTTGGCAGGACATCCTGTTCGCGCCGATGGCGGTCGGTGCGCTGGTCGCGCTCGTCGGGCTCGCGAAGGTCTTGCTCGGTCGGACGCTGCGCGAGCTCGCCGACGAGTGGAGCTCGATGTCGGGCGCGCGGCGACTGCTGGTCGGGAGTCTGGTCGTCGCCCTCGCGGCAGGCGCGATCGTGATCGTGTTCGGGACGATCGCGACCGTCTTGCTCTAGAGCTCCGTTCTGCTGGGAGCCGTAGCCCCAGGAGCCGTCGACCTCGGGCGTGCGCGGCTACTCGTCCGCGCTCGCGGAGCTCTCGGCCTGGGGCTCGAGCGGCTCGAACTGCAGCGTGAAGTACATCCCGCTCTTGCCCTGCTTCTCGAACGCCTTGACCGTGAACGCCGCATCCTCGCTCTTGATCTCGCCGACCCACGCGGGCTGCGTGGTGTCTTTGGGCACGCCCTTGCGCGTCGGCTTGACCGGCACCGCATCGAGCGCGCCGCGAAACACATCCGGCGGATACGTGTTGCGGTCGCCGCGCGGCGGCGCGAGCGTGACGCTCAGCTGATCTTCACGGCGATAGCCACGGATCTCGTACGCGACCGAATCGATCGTGCAGTCGCCCTGAAAGTCGGGCTGGCTCGGTTTCTTCTTCTCGACGTTCTCGAAGAGGTTGCCGCGGTTGCGCGTGTACTCGTTCGCCATGGAGGCACATGTAGACCACATCCAAGGCCGAAATGGAGGTGGTGCTCGTACCTACTGAGCCCCGGTCGATCTGCCGGGAGGCACTACCTGTTTGTCGAGAACGGACGAACCAGTTTGGCCACCAGACGGCAAGAGGGCGTGATGAGTCGACAGGGAAATTTGGTCACGAGACCGGGTATGAAGTTCGTTGGGTTGAAGGTGTTCTCGGCGACGATGGCGCATCAGCGCGAGCACCTCGGTGAGGCGGTGACGACGTGGATCGCCGAGCATCCCGAGTACCAGGTGACCGAAGTGATCGTGACGCAGTCCAGCGACTCCGCGTTTCACTGCATCACGATCACCGTGTTCTACGCCGAGCAGCACGATCCGAAATCGGCCGTCCGAGGGACTCGGAAGTTGCCATTGCCGGCCTGACCCCGGGCTTGCCCGATGTTACCGAAATCATGCTCTACGGCATGTCAGGACGGGGTGGTACTCGATCGGGGTGGTCACCGTGGAGCTTGCGAAGTGCGTGCGGTGCGCCGCGTGTGCGACGACCGCATCCACCGTCTTCGAGGTGACGCGTAAGGGCACGCGGATCGTTCACCAGCCGGAGTCCGCGGCGGAGCGATCGGCGGTGCGCGCGGCGGCGCTGATCTGCCCGACCCGAGCGATCGGCACGGGCGCGTGATCGACGACATCATCGGCACCGGCCTGTACTGCCGCTTGTTCGATCAAGCGGAGCGCGTGCGCTGGCGGCTCGAGGACATCGCGTGGGATCGCCTCGATCGCGAGCGCGTCACGCCGGGGTTGATCGCGCTGGTGCGCGAGATCGCGTTCTCGGAGCTGACGACCACCACCGCGACGCGACGGTTCTTGACCGAGTTGTCGGACGACGTCGACTTCACGCAGTGGATCGGCGTGTGGTTCTACGAGGAGACCAAGCATCCCCAGGTGCTGTTGCGCTGGCTGCATCAGCTCGGCGTCACGGTCAGCGATGACTTCATTCGCCGCGGCCGCGCGACCGCGCCGTTCATGAAGTCGCGGATGGGCACGTTCGTCACGAACATCATCTCGGAGATGGTCGCGTCGGCGGCGTACGCGAGCCTCGAGCGCAACTGTCCCGAGCCCGTGCTCGCCGGCATCGCGCGCAACCTCGCGGGCGACGAGGCGCGCCACGCGGCGACGTTCTACGCGTACGCGCAGCGCTATCTCGAGACGTCGCGCGATCCGGATGCCGACCGCCGCGATGCGCTGAAGGTGTTGTTCGTATGGTTTCAGGACAACAGCCACGTCAAGCATCCGGTCAACGAGTTCTACGGCCGCAACGAGTCGCGACCGGAGGTCGGCGCGACGATGGACGCGCTCGGCTTCTCGCGAGCCGCGCCGCGCGAACGGATCTTTCGATTGATCGGCGAGCTGATCGGCGTGCCACTCGATGGCACGAGCGATCTGGTCGCCGCCCTGAGCACGCGAGGAGAGCCCCATGAAACGACGTGAACTGTTGAAGCTCGGCGCCATCGCGACGGTCGCCACCCAACTACCGCTCGACGCGGGATGCGTGGTCCCGCAGGCAGCGACCGCGCCCTCGCCGGCGGTACCGTCCGATTTTCTCGCGAGGCTCGACGGCCAGCTCGCGGGCGTCGCCGGCGCGGACTTCGTCCAGCGCTTCATCCACGATCAGCTGAAGACCGAGCCGACGCCGAAGCAGCAGGCGATGCTGGAGGACCGCGACGCGATGTTCCGTCGCATGTTGCGCACGCTGCTCATCACGCAAGGGTTTCGCGACGAGGCGCCCGAGACCCAGTTCGACCCGCAGGTCCAGGCGCGGATGTTCGATCACATGGACGAGGTCGGCACGACGGTGTTCGCGGTGTCGGACATGCTCGCGGGGCTCAGCGCCGAGCACCGCACGAAGCTGAAGCACACGTTGAAGGCCAAGCCGGATCTGCCGATGGCGATCGCGGAGGCGATCGACGGCCAGGCCGCGCGCGCCGGGGTCTCCGGCAAGCGCCGGTTGCAGTTGCGGCAGATGATGATGAACGCGACGTTCCAGATGCGTCATGGCGATCCGAATTCGCTGATCGACGAGTACGTCGCGAAGGTCGAGCGCGTGCGCGTGAGCGGCAGCACCGACGCGAAGTCGTTGGACTTCGCGCAGAAGCTCGGCGAGCGCGCGTTCTGGAAGTATCAGCAGCAGCTCGCGCAAGACGCGGGCACCCAGCCGGCCCCGCCGGCGACACCGGCGATGCCCGGGCCGGCGCCGCTACCGGCCGGCGCCGATCCGGCCGCCGTCGATTCCGCACTGCCACCACCGGCGCCGATGCGCCCGCCCGGCTCGGTCGCGCCGATGCGTCCGATGCCGCCGCCGGCACCTCCGAAAGAAAAGCACGAGGGCGCGCGTCCCGGCACCGGGGCGATGCACGCCGCCGGCTACATGATGGGCATCGGCGTCGTGACGTTCGGGGTCAGCGCGGCGCTGGTCGATTCGTCGGAGGCGTTCCTGTTCGGCCTCACGGTCGGCGCGGTGCTGTTCGCCGCGGGCCTGATCACGCTGATCGTCGGCGCGATCATCTACGCGGCGAACGACGACTGGTAACCATGGCGGCCGTCATCACAGGCATGGGCGTGATCACGTCGCTCGGGCGTGGCGTCGGCGCGCTGTGGTCGCGGATGGCCGAGGGCGACAGCGGGATCCGGCGGATCGAGCGCTTCGATACCACTGGCCTGGTGCCGCTCGCCGGCCTGGTCGCCGATCGCAACGCGCCCGAGCACGAGGCCGAACCGTGGCGGCTGTGCGTGGAGCTCGCGGTCGAGGCCGGTCGCGAGGCGCTCGCGCGCGCGGCGCTCGACGGAATTCCGCCGCACCGGATCGCGCTCGTCCTGGGGACCAGCCTCGGTGACATGGAGGTGCCGCTGTACCGGATGACCGAGCTCGTCGGCGAGGCGCTCGGCATCGCGGGGCCGCGGTTGACGGTGTCGACCGCGTGTACGTCGTCGACCAACGCGCTCGGGCTCGCGCTCGATCTGCTCGATCTCGACGTCGCCGATGCGGTGGTCGCCGGCGGCAGCGACGTGCTCACGCCGTTGGTCGTCGCGGGATTTCATTCGCTCGGGGTGTTGGCCGAGGGACCGTGCGCGCCGTTCTCCGAGCCCGCGGGCACCACGCTCGGCGAAGGTGCCGGGTTCCTGGTGCTCCAGCGACCGCGCGCCGGCAACAGGCTCGCGGTGCTCGGCTACGGCCTCGCCGCCGAGGCCTATCACGACACCGGCCCGGACCCGACAGGCGCCGGCACCGCCCGCGCGATGCAGGCGGCCCTCGCCGATGCCGGCGTCGCGGCCGGCGAGATCGACTACGTCAACGCGCACGGCACCGGCACGCGCGCGAACGATCCGGCGGAGTGGCGCGCGCTCAAGACGGTGTTCGGGCCGCGTGCGGCGACGCTGCCGGTCAGCTCGAGCAAGAGCTTTCTCGGTCACGCGCAAGGCGCGGCCGGCATCGTCGAGACGATCACGACGCTGGTCGCGATCGAGCGCGGCGTCGTGCCGCCGACCCATAACTTCACGGTCGCGCGCCCGAACAGCCCGACCGATCCGATCGGGCAGGGCGTGCCACGTGCGGCGACCACGCGCCTCGCCGTGTGCGCGAATGCCGCGTTCGGTGGCGCATGCTGCTCGGTCGTCGTCGGGCGCAGCGAGGCGATCGTGCCGCGCGCCGCGATCCGGCGCGACGTGTTTGCGGCGGGCGTCGGCGTCGTCGCGTGCGACGGCATGCTCGACGCGCTGCTCGCGGGGCGCCGCCACGGCGGCCGGGTCCCCGCGTTCCGGATCGACGACGAGATCGCGTCGGCCGATCCGCGCGGGATCGATCCGATCTCGAGCTTCCTCGCGGCCGCGGCCGCGCGTGCGCTCGGCGATGCGAGCGTGACCGTGCGCGGCCCGCTGCGCGAGCGCACCGGGCTGGTCGTCGGGATCAACCACGTGTCGACCGAGAGTCAGACCGCGCTGCGCAGGACGATCGACGACCACGGCTATCGCGGCATGTCCGCGGCGCTGTTCTCGCGGATGGTGCTGAACGCACCGGCCGGCACGTGCTCGAAGTTCCTCGCGCTCAAGGGCGCGTTCTCCACGATCTCGACCGGCGCGGCGGCCGGGTTGGTCGCGATCATCTATGCGGCCGAGCTCCTCGCGAAGCGGCCCGAGCTCGATCAGATCGTCGCCGGTGGCGTCGACGAGCAGCGGCCGGAGTGCGAGACCGAAGGCGCGGCGTGTGCGGTGCTCGGGCTGCGCGGTGGTCACCCGCGGCTCGCCGGCTGGGCGCTCGCGGGACCCGGTCACCTCGCCGACGCGGTCGCGCGCGCGACGAGTCATCGAAAGGTCGACCTCGTGATCGATCCGAGCGTGCTCGGCTCGCCGATCGCGTTCACCTCGGCGCTCGCGGTCGCCGCGGGCGTCCACGCGATCCGTCGCGGGCTCGCGCGGCGCGTCCTCGTGACCACGCGCGGCGACGCTTCCGTCGACGCAGCCCTTGTCCTGGAGGCTCACGATGCGACCTGAATCTGTCCTCGCCCACGTCGCTACCCGCGAGCACATCCTCGCGAAGCTTCGTCACGTGTTGATCACGAAGCTCAAGCTCCGCCGCGAGCTCGACGAGCTCGATCCCGACGCGCCGCTGTTCGGCTCGGGCTTCGGGCTCGATTCGCTCGACGCGGTCGAGCTCGTGGTCTGCATGGACAACGAGCTCGGCGTCCGCGTCGCCGATGGCGGGATGCTGCGCCAGCAGATGCGCTCGCTCAACACGCTCGTCGATCTCGTGATCGCACAGCAGGGGGCCCGATGACGCTCGCCGAGGACGTCCTCGCGGTGCGCTCGTCGGTGACGCTGGCCGATGGTGCGCACCTCACGTGCGTCCGGGTCGGTGGCCGCGACGCGCTCGACGCGCTCGATCGGATCTCGCCGCGCGAGCTGTTCGCGCGCCCGGGGCAGATGGTCCACACGCTGCTGCTCGACGACGCCGCGCGCCCGTTCGCGGATCTCTACGTCGCCTGCGACGAGGACGACTACCTGCTCGTCGCCGAAGGGCTGTCGGGCAAAGAGCTCGTCGAGCATGTTCGCCGCCACGCGATCGATCTCGAGGTCGCGCTCGACGATCTGACGGCGACGCACGCGTTCGTCACACTCAACGGTCCGTACGCGTGGGAGCTGCTCGCCGCGGTCGCGTCGCCCGACGTGATCGGGTTGCCGTATCTCGGGTTCTTTCACGAGGGTCGCTTCACGTGCTTTCGCGGCGGCCGCACGGGCGAGTACGGCTACGACTTGTTGATCCCGCGCGACGAGGTCGCGAGCGTGCGCGCCGCGCTGCTCGAGACCGGCGCGCAGTTCGATCTGCGCGAGGTCGGCCTCGAGGCGCTCGACTTGTGCTCGCTCGAGAATGGCTTCTTCAACGCGCGTCGCGATGGCGCTCCCGGGCTGACGCCGATCGAGCTCCAGCTACAATGGCGGGTGTCCCATCACCGCACGTACCCGGGCTCGGCGGCGCTCGCCGCTCGCCGCGCGGTCGCGACGCAACGCTCGGTGACGCTGGCGTCGCGCGAGCCGATCGATCGCGATGCCGGCGTCGAGCTCGCGGGCGATCGGGTCGGCGCGATCATCAACGTGTGCAAGTCCCCCGTGCGCGACGAGTGGCTCGCGCTCGCCGTGATCGATCGCGACGTCGCACACCCCGGCATCGCGTTCACGGTCGGCGGCGTCCACGCGACCAGCGTGTCGTCGCCCGCGATCAACAATCGCAGCGCGTACGTCGATCCGCAGCGCCACAGCTATCACACGCGCGAGCGCGACACGTTCCCACCGCTGGTGCGACCGTGAGGCGCGTCCTCGTCACCGGTGGCTCGCGCGGCCTCGGGCAGGCGATCGCGATCGCGTTTGCCGGCGACGGCGCGCACGTGTGGGTCGGCCATGCGCGCAACACCAAGGCGGCCGAGGCCACGGTCGAGACGATCCGCGCCGCCGGCGGCAGTGCCGCGCCGCTCGCGTTCGACGTCACCGACTCGACCGCGGTCGAAGCCGCGATCGCCGCGGCGGTCGCCGAGCGCGGCGGCATCGATGTCCTCGTGCACGCGGCCGGCATCGCGCGCGATTCGCTGTTCGTGCTGTCGGAGCCCGATGACTGGGACGAGCCGATCCGCGTCAACCTCGGCGGTGCGCTGCGCACCACCCGCGCGGTCGTGCGCCCGATGCTGTCGGCGGGCAAGGGCACGATCGTGCTCGTCGGATCGGTCGCCGGCGGTCACGCGAGCCCCGGCCAAGCCGGCTACTCCGCCTCGAAGGGCGGGCTCGAGGCGCTCGGGCGAACGCTCGCGGCCGAGCTCGCGCCGCGCGGGATTCGCGTCAACGTGCTCGTGCCCGGGTTGTGTGCCGCCGGCATGGCGCAGCGTCTCGATCGCCGGATCCTCCAAGATCGCGTCGCGCGGATCCCCGTCGGTCGGCTCGGCCGCGCCGACGAGATCGCGAGTGTCGCGCTGTTCCTCGCGTCCGACGCGGCGAGCTACGTCGTCGGTCAGTCGATCGTCGTCGACGGTGGGTTGACGCTGTGATCGCGCTCGTGTTCCCGGGGCAGGGCGTCGATCCGCCGTGGGTCGCGCCGGACCTGCTCGCGACGCTCGAGGTGCAAGAACGGATCGCGCTCGCCTCGGAGGCGACCGGGGTCGACGTCCAGCGCTTGCTGCAGCGCGGTGGTCGCGAGCTCGCGCGCACCGAGGTGCTCCAACCCGCGCTGGTCGCGGTGTGCTTGGGCGTGACGCGGCTCCTCCGCCTCACGCCATCTGTCGTCGCAGGACACTCGCTCGGCGAGCTCACCGCGTGGGCCGCGAGTGGTGCGATCGACGACGCCGAGGCGATCCGGGTCGCCGCGCTGCGCGGCACGTTGATGACGGCGGCGGCAGCGCGTGCGCCGGGCGGGATGATCGCGCTGCGTGACACCGTCGAGGGGCTGTGCGTCGCGGCGCGCAACGCACCCGACGAGGTCGTGCTGTCCGGACCGCTCGCGGCGATCGCGCAGGTCGAGCGCGCGCAGTCGTCGAAGCGCCTCGCGGTCGCGGGCGCGTGGCACTCGCCGGCGATGGCCGATGCGGTGCCGGAGCTGTTCGCGGCACTGCACGCGATTCCGCGTCGAGCCGGGGTCGCGTTCGTCGCGAATCGCGATGGTGCCGTCGCCGATCCGGATGCGATCCCCGCGCTGCTCGCCGGGCAGCTCGTGCGTCCGATCGAATGGGTCACCGCACAGCGCACGCTCGCGCGGATGACGCGGCGGTGGATCGTCATCGGCCCGGGCGCGGTCGTGCGCGCACTCGCGCGGCGCACCGTGCCCGAGGTCGACATCGAGCTCGTCGATTCGTGGCGCGATGTCGATCGGATTGGAGCTGCCGCATGAAGATTCGCGAGACCGATGTCCTGCGCCTCGGCCCGGATACCGTCCAGCGCTTGATCCCGCATCGCCGGCCGTTGTTGATGGTCGACGCGATCGAGGCGTTCGTGCGCGGACCGCAGCCGACGCTCGTGGCCCGCCGCCAGATCTCGTCGAACGAACCGGTGTTCGATGGTCACTTCCCGGGCCTGCACCTGTGGCCCGGCATCTACACGATCGAAGGTATGGGCCAGACCTCGCTGATCCTGACCGTGCTGCTCTATCTGATCGAGGCGCACGGCGAGCCGATCCTCGACAAGCTGCGCGCTCTCGATCGCACGTTCACGATCAACCCAGGGCCGCCGGTCGTGCTCGACGAGCTGTCGGGCGATCCGCGGGCCGGCGTCGCCGGTCAGATCGACGTCAAGCTGCTCGCGCCGGTCTACGCCGGGTCGGAGCTGCGCTATCGGGTCACGCTGTCGCATCGCATGGAGGCGTTCGCGCGGTTCGACGTCGAGGCCGAGGTCGCGGGGACCGTCGTCGCGCGCGGGACGATGACGGGGGTCGTCGGCCCGTTGCTGCGAGGCACATGAAGGCGCTGGCACTCGCGCTGTCACTCACCGCGTGCGGTCCGACGCTCGTGTACTCGGGCCACACGCCCGATCGCGCGCACCGCGTCGAGGTCATGAAGCAGGGCGACGCCCAGTTCGTCGTCGTCGATGGGGTGCGCACCGGCGGCTATCGCGGCGTCGCCGTGAGCTCGCTGACGTTCTCGGCCAACAGTGCGCACGTCGCGTTCGCGGCGCGCCGCGGCGACCGCTGGATCGTCGCCGCCGACCGCCACGCGGATGCGGCCGCCTACGATGGGATCGGAGAGATCGTGGTCGCCGACGATGGCCGCGTCGCGTACGCCGCCGAGCGGGCAGGGCGCTGGCGGGTCGTGCTCGATGGCCATCCCGGCCCGCCGTTCGACGCGATCCTCGCGGCCACGCTGCAACTCACCGGCCACCACCTCGTCTACGTCGCGCGCACCGGTCACGACGTCCGCGCCGTGATCGACGACGTGCCGGGCGCGGCGTTCGACGGCATCGGCCAGCTCGTCGCCGGCGATCACGTCGCCTACGCGGGGCGTCGCGGCGGGCGCGCGATCGCGGTCGTCGACCAAGCCGAATCGCCGCCGTGCGCCGCGGTCGCGCATCTCACGATCGCCGGTGGCCGCGTCGCGTTCGCCGCGTACGATGGCACCGCGTGGCGCGTCGTCGTCGACGGGGAGCCTGGACCCGCCGTCACCGCGGTCCACGCGATCGTGCTCGACGCGGCTCACGTCGCCTACCTCGCGCGCGCCGAAGATCACGAGGTCGTCGTCGTCGTCGATGGCGTGCCGATCGCCGCCGCCGAACACGCACGGTCGCTGACGTTCACGCCGCACGGAGTCGCCTACGTCGAGGCTGCCGGCGACGGCGAGCAGCTGATCCTCGACGGGCAGCGCGGCGCGAGCTTCGACGAGATCGGCGTGCCCGTGTTCGCGGGTGATCGCGTCGCCTATGCAGCGCGCCGCGATCGCGACTGGTTCGTCGTGATCGATGGCGCGGAGACCCGGATCGGCACCTTCGCGTCGGCGCCGGTGTTCAGCCACGACGGCACGCACGTCGGCTTCACCGGCCGCGACGCCCACGGTCCGTTCGTGAGGATCGATGGCCGCACGGTGCGCTTCGATCTCGTCGTCGACGACACCTTCGCCTTCGCGCGCGACGACCACGCGTGGTCGGTGGTCGCGGGCGATCTGAAGCGCGAGCAGATGTTCTTCGCGACCGATCGCCTCCCGGGTGTCGCGATCGAGCGCGTCCCGCTCGCGACCAAGGAGCTCTACTCCGCGGCCGCGCAGCAGGCCTCGAGAGGGCTGCTCGCCAGCCCCGATGCCACGCTCGTGCGCTGGTCCGAGGCCGAAGCTACGCGCCGCCGCCCATGACCGTCCCGGTCGGCGAGTGATCGTGCTCGACGATCGGTAGCGACGTGAACGGTAGGTTGAACACCTCGAACAGGCCGTGCGTGATCTTGCGTCCGGTCCGAGCGGCATCGGACGGCCGGCCTTCGAGCAGCCAGTCGAGGATGCCCTGCGCGTTGAGCGACACGCCGATGAACATTTGCTGGGTCGGCACCGCGGTCGAGCCGATGTCCAGAGGCGGCTTGTAGTTGCGGGTGTCGAAGCCGAGCGTGAGATCGACGAACCGCGACAGCGTCCCGTACTTCAGGTCGCGCAACGCGTGGATCGATCCGAGGTGGAACGCGAGGAGATAGGTCTGACCGGAGTAGTCCTCGGCGATGTTCCAGCGCGAACATCCGCCCGCGGGGCAGGGCGAGCTGCCGTCGAGCTTGCGCAGGTAGATGTCGCTCGGGAAGTACTGGACGCGAAAGTCGAACATCTCGTCGAGCCGCGGCCACTGCATGAGCGCGAGCGCCGTGAGGGCGCCGACCGTGTCGCCGCCGAGATCGCTGAACGAGAACTCGAAGAAGAAGCCATCGCGAACCTCGACGCCGATGAACAGCAACTCGGCGAGACCGGTCGCGACCAGCATCGACTTCGTGCGATCGAAGCCACCCCACTGCGAGAGCAACTCGGTGCCACCGCGCGCGAGCGCCATCGTCGACCACGCGTGCCCGAACTTGTCCTCGCCACCGGCATACGTCGTATCGCCGGCCCAGCCGAGCACGCCGCAGCGCGAGAGCGTGTGCGAGCACGGCTCGTCGTCGCCGCCCCACTTGTACTGCGACAGGGGTTTGTGCTGGCGATACCACGCGAGGTACATCCAGCCGCCGAACAGGGTGTACAGGCCACCCATCGTGACTGCGGCGGCGATCTTGTGGTCGGCCGGCCCGAGCTCGACGGGGGGCGCCGGTTCGACGACCAACGCCGGCGGTGGTGCCGCCGGGGTGAACGTCTCCGGTGCCGGAACCGTGGGCGCGGGCTCGGCCGGCGGCAGTGGTGCTATCGGCGGCGGTGCGTCGTCGCAGTACGCGCTCACCGGCACGAGTTGGAGCGCGACGAGTACAACCACAGCAATTCCTCGACGCATGTCACGTCATCCGACGCGACCGGCGGCACGCGCGCAAGCGCACGCACCTGAAGAACTAGTTAGCTCCAGCGCGGTGGATCACATCGGGGCGTTTTTGCCTAGAACAGCCAGGTGATCGCGGTCGCGACTTCGTTGAACGACTCGCCGGATCCGAGCCAGTGGCGGCGATAGTCGAGCTTGAGCGCGACCTGCGGGATCGGGTGATACGTGACGCCGCCCATGAGCGACTTGCGATCGAATTCGGGCAGCGCTGCGAGCCCGCCCAGCACCTTCGCCTGGGTGTCGGCGTAGTCGAAGCGCGTGAACACGTCGAGCGCTTGGTCGGCGCTCGGGGCCAGCACGCGCAAGATGTCGTAGCCGACCTCGAGGTAGCCGCCTTGCGAGCGCGACGACACCGGGCCGGCGGCGGCCTGTTCCATCGTGCCCGCGGCGAGCACCGTGTTGAGCGCCTGGGTGTCGCCGATCAACAACACCGCGACTTCGCCGCGCGCCGAGATGCCGGCGTGGTGATAGCGCGCGTCGATGTCGAACATGCCGATCGGCACGTGGCCGACGGCATCGCCGAGCGAATTGCCCGAGGTGCCGCCGTAGGCCGACGCACCGATCACCGTGCCGAGCACCGGCTCGTAGTCGACGCGCGCGATCGCGGCGACATCGGCGGCATGGGCGAGCTGCGCTTCCTGATGGCCGTCGTGGATCGCCGCCTCGGCGGTGAAGCCGTTCGCGTTGAAACCGTTCACGACATAGAGCTGATAGCGCAGGCCCTCGGCGAGCTCGCCGAAGATCCCGACGCCGGGCTCGCGCCACGTACTCGGGATGACGAACTGATCGACATCGGGCCGATCGACGCCGTTGAAGCTCGGCGGCTCGTGATAGACGTTCACGATTCCCATCGGCATGAGGATGAGGCCGCCGCGCAGGTTGAAGTGCTTGCCGAACAGGCCATCGAGATAGCCCTGCTCGACCTCGGCTTCACCGGCATCGCCCGCCGACGACACCGCGTGCTCGACTTCGAGCTCGGAGTAGAACCGGATCCGATCGGTGAAGTCGTGGCCGAAGAACAAGACGAAGCGGCGAAAGTCGACCACCGCTTCGCCGTTGCTCGGCGCGTTGAGCGTGATCTCGCCGTAGCCACCGAACGCACTGCCGGCGATCGCATGGGTGAGCGCACTCTCGACCTGGGTCTCGCGTGGGAGCTCGGTGAGTTGCTTCGCCGGCGTGGGTGGCGGCTGCTCGGGCGCATCCGCCGGTGCGGAGGCGAGCGGGGCTTGCGCGGGCGGAGGTGGTGGTGGGGCATCGGCGGGTTGAGCCGCGACGACGCGCACGCTCGCGACGAGCAGCAAGATCGATTTCTTCATCTACGGTGCTCGGCGAGCTAGTTGCCTGAGAGGGCGGATCGATGCCGCATGATGTCGGCGAGGCCGAGACTCTTCTTGACCGCGAACGCTTCCGAGCGCGACGAGATCGTGGCGCCGCTGATCGCGTCGACATCCTTGCCGAGCGTGATCGGATCGTTCGACGACTTGCCCACGAACTGCTTGTGGAAGCGATGGTCTTCGATCTCGGCACCGTGCGGCTCGCGATAGACCATCACGCGAACATCCTGCACGACGCCGGTGGACGAGATCGCGACCGCGAACGTGATCGGTTCGCTCTGACCGATCACGTCGAGCAGGAAGATCACGCCGAGGTGCTTATCGGCCGCGACCACGTCGAGATACGGATAGATCTTGCCGACGACGCGGCGGCCGAGCGATTTGTCGAGGGAGGCGACCTCCGCGGCGCTGAGCTCGAGCGTCGCGCGCGTCGCGGCGGTGCTCGTGGGGAACATCGCGTGCGCGGCGTCGGCTTCGCGCAGATACGTGTGGTCCGCGGCGGCGAGCTGCGCCGATAACAGGATCGCGAGCATCGCGACGAGCTTCACGATTCGTCCTTGTCGGCGGGTTTGTGATCGCCCGACCACATCGACACGATCGTGATCGCGATGATCGCGAGTCCGCCACCCGCGAGCAGCAGCCAGCCGAGCAGCAGCGAGTACGCCATCGCGCCCGAGACGTAGCGAACGGCCCACGGCCCCGTGACGTCCAAGAACGCGCCGAGAAACGTCAGCGCGGTCAGCCAGATCCGCGCGCGAATCGAGATCGGTGTCGCGTAGAGCAGGTGCGAGAGGATCAACACCACGACCGGAATCGTGAACAGGTGGAAGTGACTGACCTCGACGAGCTGCCAGAACGTTTTCGGGAAGCTCATCTCGTCCGTGCCACCGCGGTAGTACACGGCGATCGCCGAGGGACTCGTGCCCGCCCGGAACGCCAACGCGATCAGCGTCGCGAGGCCGAGCACCATCAAGACCAGGAAGCTCGTGTACGCGATCCGGGTCTCGAGCGACGCACGTCGCAGTTGAAATCCGCGCCGTGAGAACGCCTGCATCGAATCTCCACCCATGCGACATGAAATTGACTTTGACTTTCATATCCTGGAGTGGCCCGAGAGTCAACTGCCCTCGTTCTCATGAGAGTCGCGGCGCTAGAAGCCTGTGCAATCGTTGACCTCACGGTCTGCTACCGTGGATCCGTGAACGAAGAACGCCTCGGCTCGCCGAGCGAGTTCGCGACGCAGCTCGCGAGCCATCTCGCGCGGTTTCACGATCCCACGTTGCCGATTCCGGACCCGCGGCAACTCGCGGCGCTGGTCGACGCGATGTTCTTCGCGAGCCTGCACGAAGAAGAGGCGCGGCGCGGCGACTTCGGGGTGGCGTGGCAGCCGGATAGTCGGGACTGCGCCGCCGTGGTCGCGATCGCCGTGCCGGTGCTCGCCACACCGAAGAATCTCGCGAAGCTCGCGCCGGCGACCTCGGGCGAGGCCACGTCGATCGCGCTGCGCCAGGTCGGCGACGAGATCCTGGCGTGGGCGATCCTCGAGCGCAGCGCCGCGACCCAACAGCCGCTGACGATCCGCGCGCTCGACCCGGGTGTCTTGCGCGTCGACTATGCGGGGGTGCCGCGCGCCCTCTACGCGCGCGGCGAGATCCTGTTGCTCGGCGGCGACAGCGATGTCCAGTCGCCGTCGCGGTGGCTGACTCAGACGTTCGCGGCGTGGAGCGCGAACGCCAATTCGCTCGTGGAGGTCGACCTGCGCGCCGTCGTGGTCGTGCGCATCGCGCTGCAGGTGCTGACGCATCGCCACGGCGGGATGATCCTGTTGATGCCGGCCGACGTCGCCGAGCCGCAAGGCGTGCGCGCGCACTACGCGGTCCACGAAGGTGCCGACGTGATGGTCAAGCGCTACGAGCGCGTGATTCGCAACGTGCCGGCCGACGTGCAGCTCGCGCGGTTGAAGGGCTCACGAGCGCGCCGGCCGGATGGTCGGATCTCGGTGCGCGACGAGGATCAGATCGCGTTCGCGGAGACCATCGAGCTCGTCGCTCGGTTGACCGCGGTCGACAACGCTCTCTTGCTCGACACCGATCTCAAGATCCGCGGCTTCGGTGTGCAGGTGATCGAAGGCGAAGCGCCGCAGACCAGCTTCCGGCACTTGAACCCGTACACCGCCGACACCCACGTCGACGATCTGTCGACGTTCATGGGCACGCGCCACCCGGCCGGCGTGATCTATTGCATGCGCCAGCCGCGCGAGGCCGCCGCGATCATCGCGTCGCAGGACGGTCACCTGACGCTCGCGATCAAGGACCCGCACGGCGGCGTCCAGGTGGTGGGCAGCTACGATCACGCGTTCGGTTGGCGCTGACCCGCCGCGCGCAACAGCGCCGCGACGATGCCATCGGGCGCGGTCGCCTCGAAGTACGCGACGTCCGCGACGATCACGAGCTTGCCGCGGGCGCGCGAGATGCTGACGTTGAGGAGGTTCGGCGCATCGGCGAGCAACGCGCTCTGGCGCAGCGGTGCCGCGTCGACGAGGTCGATGATCACGACATCGCACTCGCGACCCTGGAAGCGGTGGATCGTACTGCACTCGACCGCGTCGGCGATCCGGCGCGCGGCGAGCAGGCGGCGGATCTCGACGGCGTGCGCCGCGTACGGCGTGATCACCGCGATCGACGCAGCGCCACCGCGCACCGCCTCGAGGGCGAGCTCCGCGGTGATCTCGGCCGAGGCCGGGTTGACCCGCGACGTGCCTTTGGCCGAGCGTTCGCAGGTCGTACGCGCCGCGGTGTCGACGACGATCACCGACCGACCTGGAAACGGGACGCGTGCCGCGATCGCCTCGGTGGTCGCGCGGTCCGCACCGTGGACGAGCCGGCCGCCGTAGAACAGGTTGCCGACGAGCGTGCCGATCGTCGGATGCATCCGGTATTGCACGCCGAGCATCGCGACGACCTCCGAGCGTTCGGGCTCCGGCACGGTGACGTCGAAGATGTTGCGGCCGATCGCGCGGCGCACGAGGTCGTCGTTGGATTGCACGATCGGCGGCAATTGGCGCGGGTCGCCGACGACGATCACGCGCTGGTGACAGAGGCACGCGGCGTAGAACAGTGAGGGTAGGGTGGCCATGCCGGCCTCTTCGGCGATCAGGACATCGAAGCGCTGATCGGTCATCAGCGGCGACAGATACGCATTGGTCAACGTGCACATCACGATCCGCGCGTCCGCGACGATGCGCGCTTCGAGATCGCGATCGGCCGCGGCGTGCGAGGCGACGCGCGCCTTCGC
Organism: Kofleriaceae bacterium; assembly: GCA_039935615.1. Lineage (GTDB taxonomy): Bacteria > Myxococcota_A > Polyangia > Haliangiales > Haliangiaceae > JABFXX01. The sequence goes on along the minus strand of JBDTJY010000209.1, from coordinate 55,561 downwards.
GAGGATGCGAACGCGTTCGAGCCGTGCGATCCGGAGCTCGACCGCGCGCAACTGACCGCGCGGTTCGAGGCTCGCGATCGTGTCGGCGAGGCCGGGCGAAAACACGCGCGCGAGCGCACCGGCACGGAGGCGCGGCGGGGCCGCCGCGAACAACGATTGCTGCGGCGCGGCCGCGACGGCGAGCTCCGTGACGAGCGCGCGGGCGTAGCGGACTTGTTGGTCGACATCGCCGATCCGTGCGCGCAGCCGATCGAGCGTGGTGCGGTACGCGCCGTGCTTGCGATCGACGATGTCGGCGAGCTCGGCGCCGAACGTCTCGGCGTCGCTCCGGCCGAGCCGGACCGCGGTGCCGGCTTGGACCGTGCCGGCGAACCACGAGCGCGTCGCGAGCTTCGCGAGGACCTGGTCGATCGCGGCGTTCGTCGTCGAGGCGAGCAGGATCCGCTTGCCCTGCGCGAGCAGCTCCTCGATCACGTTCGTGAGCGTCACGGTCTTGCCGGTGCCGGGTGGCCCCCACAAGAACGCGAGGCTGCTATCGCTGCACAGCTGGACCGCCGCACGTTGGCTGGCGTCGAGGCCGCCGTGATCGCAGCGCAACGCGGTCGCGGCGTGGGTGTGCGGATGCTTGCCGAACAGTGTCAGCGCGAGCGTGACCCCGTGACGCTCGACGTGGAGCGCGTCGAGCGCCTGGATCAACCGATCGTAGAGAAACCACGGCGCCAATACGAGCGTGCTCGGGGCGGTCACCTCGATCGGCTGCATCACTGCGATCGTGAGCCGGCCGTCGCCGATGCGCTCGATCGTGACGCGTTGCTCGCCGCGCGGCGTGCGCAGCGTGCAGGCGGTCCCCGGCGCCACGCGGTCACTCGCGACCGCGTCGAAGCTGTAGCGCAGCGCGCCGAGGTCCTCGCCGCGCGCGAGTGTGATCTCGAACGCCTCCGACGACGCCTCCATCGCCGCGACCTCGCCCTCGATCCCGCGCTTGAACGCGGCCACGAACCGGGCGAGGAGCTCCGACATGAATTGTCGAATCTCGCGCAGATGCCGGGATCTCGGCTAGCCCGCGATGTGAAATGCTCCGCGTGTGAAGTTCCTGGCGAGTCGCTGCCGAGCTCGATGCGCTCGATCAGCGCACGTGCAGGTCTTTCGTCGCGAAGCACACCGCGATCGGAGCCGACCGTTCGCCATCGAACGGTGCCAGGAAGCATCGCCGATCGGGCGCGAGCGACGGTGCCGGCTCGGACACCACGGTGGTCGCCACGACCTTGCCGGCAACACTCCCATCGAGCCAAAAGGCCGTGGTGCCGACGACGGTGTCATAGGCAGGCGTTTTCGTCGTGCTCCAGTTGCCGTCACCACCACTCGGATCACCGTTCGACAACGTGCCGCGATACTGGAGCCGGAAGCGACCGCAACCTCCGTCGAGCGTGACCAGGTGACCTCCGCCGGCGAGCTCGACGACCTCGTCGACATACAGCGGCCACGCCACCTCGAGGACCTCGAACTTGCGGCGCTGGTGATCGAACGAGACTGCGGTGGCGTCGTCGAGCCCGTCGTAGCCGTTGCGCTGGGGGTGGACGTGAGCGCCATCGCGAAACGTCGTGCCGAGCTCGCTGTTCGCGATCGCGACGTGGAACCGAAATCCATCGAGCGTGACCTCGCGGTCGCCGTGCGGGTCGGTCGGTCCGATCGCGACCCCGCGCGACAACGTCACGGCCGTCCCGTCGTCAAACGTGATCGCGACGTCTCGCGTGGTCACTGGCGCGAGCTCGGCGGTCTTCACGAACAGGTGGAGCTCGAGCCCGCTCGCGTGGGGATGCTCGTAGCACTGGCGACTACCGCCCGGGCCGAGCGCTGCTTCGGGTGAGGTCGTGGTCGAGAGATCGGTGACGACCTCGGTCCACACGACGCCCGGGGTGACGACGCGCACGACGCGCGGAAGATCTGTGTGGACGATTACGCCCGTCGGATCGGTGGACGTGTAGAGCGCCGTGGTGGGCAGGACCACCGCGTAGCTCCGCGCCGACGCCACACCGGACAGCGCGAGGAGGATCAGCGCACGCACACTCGATCGAGCTGGCAGGGGCCTGCCGGTCGCACGAAATCGTTTGCGCATCGAGTGTAACGTTCCGTGGTTTGCCGCGTTTGGCGTGTACGATCGTTCACGCTGAGACGCACACTCAGCGAGCGCGCTACCGGATATTGGTGAGTCGGCGATGCGGATCCTCCGCAGAGCCCCGATGATCGGCGCGAAAGGATGATGATGATCACTGTACGCAGCTGGTTAGTGGCGTTGATCGCGGTGGCGGGATGCACGGATGCAACCCAGCGGTCCCCGAGCTTCACCGTCGATCGATCGGAGCGCACCACGGACGGCGTTCCGTACTTCTTGCGCGGCTCGCTCGGTACCAGCGCTCCGATCGCACAGGTCGCGGATGTCGATGCCGCGATGGCGTCGGCGCTGCCCGCGATCGCGGCCGAGATCCACGTTCCGATCGATCAGCTCGTCGCGTCGCGTGTCACGCACGACCGGATCGGCATGACCCACGTCCACTACGACCAGCGCTTGAACGGGCTGCGCGTGGTCGGCGGCGAGCTGATCGTGCATATCGCCGCGACCGGCACGATCACGTCGATCACGAACGGCGCGCGCGATGCGAGCAAACTGCCATCGGTGCCGGCGCTCGCGAGTAGCTACGCCGCCGAGCTCGCTCGCGCCGGTGCGGATGCCGAGACCAGCGCCGCGACCCTCGTCTACATCATCGCGAACCACGTCCCGCACCTCGCGTGGGAGGTCGTGGTCACCGCGCGCCATCAACCGGTACGCGATCGGGTCTACGTCGACGCCATCACCGGCGACATCGTCGGGCGCCACGGCACGATCTACAGCATCAAGAGTCGCACCGTCGAAGACCTCCACGGCGGCTCCTATCCCCAGGACGCCGGCAACGCGACCCTGAGCGGCAACGAGGCCACGCCGCCAACGGAGGACATCGCGCTCGCCGCGTTCGACAACACCGGGCTCACGTGGGACTGCTACCACGATCTGTTCCAGCGCGACTCGTACGACAACGCCGGCGCGGACCTGCAATCGATCGTTCACCTCAACTTCGACGGCGATCCGAACAACGCGATGTGGGACGGCGCCGAGATGCTGTACGGCGACGGTGACGGCACGTTCTTCGGCGAGACCCCACGTGCGTTCGATGTTACGGCGCACGAGCTCACGCATGCGGTGACCGGCGCGACCGCGGCGCTCGAATATCAAGACGAGTCCGGCGCGCTCAACGAAGCGATGAGCGACATCATGTCGGCGACGTGCGAGGCGCACAAGAACGGCGGCGTCAACGCGAACACGTGGCTCGTCGGTGAGGACATCTTCACCCCCGGCACACCCGGCGATGCGCTGCGCTACATGGCGAACCCCACGCTCGATGCCGCGCTCTATCCCGCCGACATCGGCGGCTCGCGCGACTACTACCCGGAGCGCTACACCGGCCAGCAGGACTACGGCGGGGTCCACCTCAACTCCGGCATCGCGAACCTCGCGTACGAGTTGCTCACCGCCGGTGGACCGCATCCACGCGCGAAGACCGCGCTGGTCAACTCCGGCATCGGCATCGATCACGCGGGCCAGATCTTCGAGCACGCGCTGACGCAGGGCTACTTCACGTCGACGACGACGTTCGCCGAGGCGCGCACCGCGACCGAGCAGGCCGCGATGGACCTCTACCCGAACACCGCGGCCAAGACCGCCGTCGGGATGGCGTGGGCGACCGTCGGCATCGGCACCGCACCGACCGACACGGTGCCGCCGACCGTGCACGTCACCGCACCGATCACCGGATCGAAGGTCCAGGCCGGCTTCGAGATCGACGCCGATGCGACCGACGATCAAGGCGTGTTGCGCGTCGACTTTACGATCGACGGCGCGGTCGTTGGCACCTCGAACACGGCGCCGTATACGTTCACCACCGATGCGGCGCTCGCGGTGGGCTCGCACGTCGTCGGCGCGACCGCCTACGATGCGGTGAACCAGGCGAGCGATAGCGTCACCGTGACGTTGATCGATCCGACCTGCGGCGGGCTCTGCACGGCGAGCGAATCGTGCGTCGAGGGCGCGTGCGTCGCGAACCCCGACAACGGGAACGGCGGCGGCTGTTGCAACACCGGCCGCTCGAACCCGGCCGGCGCGCTCGTCCTGATGGTCGGCGCCGGGCTCGTGCTGCTGCGCCGCCGTCGCCGCTAGGTCAGGAGGCGGCCCGATGGACGTCGAGATCGACTAAGGTGGTCGTGATGGACTCCTCGCGCATCGATCGGCTGTTTGGCCGATGGATCCGGATCGGGCGCTTGCCGTCGATGTCGCAGGCCGAGGCGCGCTACGTCGTCCTGACCAACATCATCGCGCTGCTCGGGGTCGGCTGCTCGCTCGCGTTCGCGCCGCTGCTGTTCGCGGCGGGCTCGGGGGTGTATGCGGGACTTCAGGTCGTCTACGCGGCGCTCTATCTGCCGACGTTCTGGCTCAATCGCCGGCGGCATCACGTCGCGGCGACGACCTGGTTGGTGTTGAGCTCGCACCTCGCCGTGGTGTCGCAAGTGTTCGTCGAGGGCATCGGGTTCGATGTCCAGCTGTTCTTCATGCTGCACGCGATCCTCCCGTTCATGGTGTTTCCTCCGCGTCACAACAAGGTGATGTTCGCGCTGTCGGCGCTCGCCGGTGCCGACCTGGTCGCCGTGGTCGTGCTCGGACCGTTGCTGCCGCAGCTCGGCCCGGTGATCGCGGACGTTCAGCTCGTGTGGTTGCGGCCGACGCTGCTCGGCGGCCTGTTCTTCACGATCGCGGCGTGCGCGAACTACGCGCGCCGCGCGACGTTGATCGCGGAGGAGGCGCTCGACAAGGCGCACGCTCGGTCGGAGTCGCTGCTCCTCAACATCTTGCCACCGGCGATCGCGAGCCGGCTCAAGGCCCAGACCGGAACGATCGCCGATGGTTTCGCCGGTGTGACCGTGCTGTTCGCCGACATCGTCGGCTTTACCAAGATGTCGGCGCGCCTGGCACCGGAGCGCGTCGTCGAGATGCTCGACGAGCTGTTCTGCACGTTCGACGATCTCGCGGATCGCCTCGGCCTCGAGAAGATCAAGACGATCGGTGACTGCTACATGATCGTGGGCGGGCTACCGGAGCTCCGCGCCGATCACGCCGATGCGGTCGCCGAGATGGCGCTCGCGATCATCGAGGCGGTCCACGCCGCCGGTGCGCAGATCGGCGAGCCGATCGACGTCCGGATCGGAATGCACAGCGGGCCGGTCGTGGCCGGCGTGATCGGCAAGCGCAAGTTCACGTACGACGTGTGGGGCGACACGGTGAATGTCGCGAGCCGGATGGAGTCGCATGGCGTGCCGGGCCACATCCAGCTGACGTCGAGCACGCAGCAGGTCCTCGTCGGAAAGTTTCAGATGACCCGGCGCGGAATGATCGACATCAAGGGCAAGGGCGAGATGGAGACCTGGTTCCTCGACAAGCGACTCAGCGTCCCGAGCGCCCCGACCGGGTGATGTCGCGCCGGCGCGGCTTCGCGAACGACTTCGACGGTGTCGCGACCGGAGCGCGCCAGCTGTCGAGATAGGCGGCGAGCACGCTCTCGAGCGCCGAGCGTTCGTCGAGCTTCGCGAGCGTGACCGACTTGCGCAGCAGCGACAGCGCCTGTTGCTTGAAGCGGGCGTCCCAGTACTCGCCGGGCAGCGCTTTCGGATCGAGATCCGCTTCGCGCCGGTAGTAGCCGATGTCGCCGCTGTCATCGGCGGCCTTCTTCGCCGCGACACCGAGCTGCGTGCCGAGCTGGGTCAGGGCGGGGAGGTCTTTCGCCACCGTGGTCGGGCGCTTCGGCGCCGGCTTCGCGAACGACTTGATCAGCGCGACCGCCTTGGGATTGCGCGCGCCGAAGAATTGTCCCTCGAGGACGGTCGTGCCCTTCGCATCGCGCGCGAGCAGGTCGGCGCCGTGCGCGACCAACCACTTCAACACTGCGAGCTTGCCATCGCGGCTGTTGAGCGCGGAGTACGCGATGCCACGCACGGTCGCGGGCGTGAGCACGGCGCCAGCGGCGGTCAACGCGTCGAGCAACGCCGGCGAGGCATGGGTGCCGATCGTCGAGCCTTCGAGCACGGCACCGGCGCGGAGCAGGCGCAGCGCCGGCGCGGTTCCGAACGTCGCGACGCCCGCGAGCGCGTAGTCGAACGGCGTGTAGCCGGGGCCGGCATCATCTTTTTGCGCGGCGTTCGCGCCGGCCCCGAGCAACACCTCGATCACGGGCAGGTTCCCGGTGACCGCCGCATAGCTCAGCGCCGTGCGATCGTGCTCGCCCTTCGCGTTCGCGTCGGCGCCCGCGGCGATCAACTGGCGGACGAGCTTCGCGCGCTTCCCGGCCTGTTTCGGGTCGAGCGGCTTGGCCACGGACACGGTCTGGCCGCGAAACTCGCACTCGGTGCGCCCGGCTGCATTCCACAGCGCGTCCAGATCGGTCATATGGACGCAGCCTACCTCACGCAATCTCTCGACAATTCATTCGGCGGTGCGCATGTCGAGAATTCGCGACTCGCGATCTTTCCCGGTGCTAGCCGAATTGCGGATGCGTCGCGATCGCGTGCTCGAAGTCGGCGTGGCGCTCGGTCGGAATGTCGGCGGCGAACCGCGCGGTCGAGCGCGCGCGCCGCGCGAGCCAATCGTGGCCGAGCCGCACGTGCGACGCGAGCGGGTGATCGGGACCGCGGACCAACGCGATCGTGGTCTCGTGTTTGGGACCGGACGGCACGCCGCGCGCGACCTCGAAGCCGGCGAGGAGCAGCGACGAACGGATCGCGGTCGAGGTGGTGTACGTGAACAGCTCGAGTGGCCCGGTGACGCGCTCGCGCAGCGCACGGAACGCCGCCAGCGACCACAGCGGCGTGTCGACCTTCGCCGAGAACGGATCGTAGAAGATCACGTCGGGCGGCGGCGCATCGGCGAGCCGCGCGAGAAAGTCACCCTCGAGCAACGTCCAGGCGAACCGCGCGCGTTCGAACCGCCCGCGCACCGCGAGGATGTTCGGTGCGGGATGGCGGAGGTGAGCGAACGGGCCGGTGTTCGCGAGCGCGAGGCGCAGCGCATCGAGATCGATCTCGAAGCTGACGAGCTCGACCGCCGCGTGTGCGGGCGCCGCGTCGAGGGCGCGGATCAGCGCCATCGCATTGTGCGCCGCACCCAACCCGACATCCCACACGACCAACGGTCGATCGCCGGAGCTCGCCGCGCGGATCAGCTCGGACTGCGCGACGTACACGCGCTCGGCCTCGCTGTCGGGCGGAGTCAGCCAGTGCATGATCTCGCCCGACGCGACGTGCTGGATGCTCGAGAAACCCTGCTCGGAGGTCCGGATCGCGAACTGGCCACGGGTCGTCGGGCGCGACGACTTCGCCGCGACCTGACGCCGCGGCGGATTGTCGCGATCGTCCTGCGCGAGCAACACGCGCTGTTCGGCGTGGAACGCGGCGAACGTGTCGTCCTCGATCCGCGCGCGGACCGTCGCCATCAGCTCGAGATAGAACCGCAGATTGTGAAACGACAGGAGCTGCCAGCCGAGCGGCTCCTTGCACTTGATCAAGTGGTGGAGATAGCTCCGCGTGTAGCGCGTACACGCCTCGCACGGACAGCTCGCGTCGAGCGGCGCGGCCGACAGCTTGTGGATCCCGCGCCGCAGATCGATCCGGCCGTGCGACGTGAACGCCTTGCCGTGCTGCGCCAACGCGGTCGGCAGGATGCAATCGAACATGTCGACGCCGCGATGCACGGCCTCGATCAGATCGAGCGGCGTGCCGACGCCCATCAGGTAGCGCGGGCGGTCGCGCGGCAACAGCTCCGCGGTGAGCTCGGTGAGGTCCTCGCGCTGCGCCCGCGATTCTCCGACGGCGAGGCCACCGATCGCGTAGCCATCGAACTCGCCGACCGCGGTCAGCGCGCGCGCGCTCGCACGCCGGAGCTCGGGAAAGCACGCACCCTGCACGATCGCGAACAGCGCCTGCCGCGAGTCGCCACGCGCCGCGAGCGAGCGCGCCGCCCAGCGATGCGTGAGCTCCATCGCCGCCGCGGCGACCTCGCGCGGGCTGGTCGAGTCGATGCACTGATCGAGCACCATCATGATGTCCGAGCCGATCGAGCGCTGCATCGCGATCGAGCGCTCGGGCGTGAGGAGGATCTTCGCGCCGCTCGTGGTTTGAAACGCGGCGCCGTCCTCCGACATCGTGCGCCCGGCCGCGAGCGAGAACACCTGGAACCCACCCGAGTCGGTCAGGATCGAGTGGTTCCAGCCCATCCACGCATGGAGCCCGCCGAACCGCTCGAGCACCTCGGGGCCGGGTCGGACCAGGAGGTGGTAGGTGTTGCCGAGGATGATTTTCGGGCCGAGCTCCGCGAGCTGGCCGAGCGTCTGGGTGCGGACCGCGCCGCGCGTGCCGACGGGCATGAACACCGGCGTCTCGACGGTGTCGTGCAACGTGGTCAACCTGCCCCGGCGCGCACGAGAGCCGGTCGCGGTCGCGCGCAGCTGGAACACGAGCCAGGTTCTATCATCTTGCTCGGTCGGCGCTATGGTGGTGGGGAGTCATGAGTCACGACCACGCAGCGCCTGACCACGGAGCGCACGGTCACAGCCATAGCCACGACCACGGGGACCACGGGGACCACGGGGACCACGGGGCCCACGGCCACTCGAACGGCGGGCACTCGCACGGCGGGCACTCGCACGGCGGGCACTCGCACGCGCCGCCGGATCGGATGAACACCGCGTTCCTGGTCGGCATGGTGCTCAATGTCGGCTTCGTGATCGTCGGCGTGATCGCCGGCATCGCCGCGCACTCGACCGCCTTGCTCGCGGACGCCGCGCACAACATGGGCGATGTCCTCGGTCTCGGCATGGCCTGGGGCGCGACGATCCTCGCGAAGCGCGTGCGCACGACCACCCGGACCTACGGCCTGCGCCGCACCACGATCCTCGCGGCGCTCGCGAACGGCGGGCTCGTGTTGTTCGCGATCGGTGGCATCGTGTGGGAGTCCGTGCAGCGGTTGGATTCGACGGCCGCCGTCGACGGCGGGGTCGTCGCGCTCGTCGCGGCGCTCGGCGTCGTGATCAACGCGCTCTCGGCGCTGATGTTCGTCAAGGGTCGTGACACCGACCTCAACGTGCGCGGCGCGTTCCTGCACCTCGTCGCCGACGCGGCGGTCTCGGCCGGCGTCGTGATCGCGGGCCTGATCGTGTGGCAGACCGGTTGGGTCTGGGTCGATCCGGTCACGAGCATCTTGGTCTCGATCGTGATCCTGCGCGGCACGTGGCAACTCGTGCGCGAGGCGATGAACCTCCTGCTCGACGCGGTACCCGCACACATCGACGCCGAGGCCGTGCAGCGCTACCTCGCGGGCCTGCCCGACGTCACCGGCGTCCACGATCTTCACATCTGGTCGATGAGCACGACCGAGGTCGCGCTGACCGCGCACTTGATCGTGCCGTGGGACACGTGCTCGCCGCTGATCATCGAGCGGGCCTGCCACGAGCTCGAGCGCCGGTTCAAGATCGGCCACGTCACGATCCAGCTCGAGCCGAACGGCGAGGGCAAGGACTGCGTGCAGGGCGTCAAAGACGCCGTCTAGGCTGGCTTGTACAACGTCACGCCGCGGTGCACGACGCTGTTCTGGAAATCCGGCGGATGCCACTCGACGCGCGCGAGCACGGTCAGCGCACCGAACGTCATCATCGCCGACGAGTACATCGGATAGGTGACGGGGTCGTGGAGGATCGCGACCGCCCAGGCGGTCATGTCGGGCGTGACGTCGGCTTGCACCATCAGCGTGTAGCCGAGCGGCAGCGCCGGGTTGTCGGCGACGTTCGGCGTGATCACGCAACACTTGATGTCGGCGGGGCCCGGGCACACGCCGGCGACCGACGTGTGATCGGAGAGCGCGGCGCAGCCGGCGGTCGCGAGGCAGGATCCGGACTCGCCACTCGGCGTGGCGCATCCGGTGATCACGGCATCGGGCGGAACGTCGGGCGCGTCGGCGGCCGCGTCGATCGCGTTGCCGGCCGGAGCGTGCGAGCACGCAGCCGCCATCGCGATCACCACCCAGCGCATCCGGCGATCATACCCTGGCTAGTGCGCGTCGGCGGCGATCTGATACTCCGCCGATCTCAACCGCCACAGTCGGAGCTCGCCGGCGTATTGCTCGGCGAGGCGGAACAGGTAGTCCGGCTTGTCCGGATCGGCGTCGGGCGTGTCGGTCACGAGCTGGATCAACAGCGCCTCTTGCTCGTGCTTGATCGGCTCCTGCGCCTCGGCGATCGCCATCGCCTGATCGGCGCCGATCGTCGCCTTCCACGGCTTCGCGACGACCGGTGGGGTCGGTTTCGTACGCGGCGTGCCCTTGGTGTCGATCTGGAACGTCTGCGTGCGCGCGTACGTGTGGTGGTCGGCGTTCGCGAGCGCGGCGTGAAGCAGGCTTGCGAGAATGACAGTTCGCATACCTCACGCTAGCGAGCTCGGACGGCGCGAGCGTCATGATCTCGCGCGCCCGATGTCACGATCTAGTGATGGCCGTGGCTGTCTTGATCGACGAGCGCCGCGAGGTTCGCGACGTCGAGCACGCCGACACCGGCGCCCGGCTCGTAGCCGGCGACGCCGGTGTAGAACCAGTTGTCACCGCTCGTGATGTCGACAAACGGCGAGCCATGGTTGCCCGCGTGATGCCCGTGCATGCGATAGAGCATCGGGTTCACGAGGCCGAGGCGGCCGCCGGCGATCTGGCCGAGCAGCGCGGTGATGCCGTTGAGCTGCGGCGCGACGAAGCTCGTGCCGCCGAAGCCCGAGAGCAAGCCACCGTCGGTCGTCGAGTACAGGAGATATCCGGTCTCGGGATCCGCGTTGAGCGACACGTCCGGAAGGTTGCGACCGGCGAAGTGCGCGGGCAGGTCGAGGTAGTCGACGGGGCCGCTACCATCGCCCGGATCGAAGATGAAGCTCTGATCCGCTTCGGTGCGGCGGATGCCCTGAACGCCGCGTTGGTAGTCCGGCACCGGCCAGTAGGTGCTGACACCGCCACCGGTTCCCACGGGGTAGACCTCCGACGTGATGTCGATGTCGAACGTCTCCTGGAAGTAGCTGACGAGATAGTCCCAGCCCCACACCTGCTCGTGCGCGATCACGAGCGGCGTCGGGCCGCCGAAATCGAGCGAGGCCGGCACGGTCGTACCACCGGCCGCGGTGATCGCCGGATCCGACGCCGGTGCGTCGACGGTGAGCACCGGCGAGATGCCGGGACCGTTGAGGTCGTACGCGCCGGCGTCACCCGCCGAGGCGAACACCGAGATGCCTTGCGCGGCGGACTCGAGGAACGCTTGATGGAACGCCTTGAGCTCTCCGGTGTAGTCGACACCACCTTCGAGCGCGGCGAAGTAGACGACCTCGCTCTGACCCCAGCTCACCGACAGGGTGTCGACCTTGTTGTCCGACGCTGCTTTGTAGAACAGATCGATGAAGCCGGCGTCGGTGTTCGGCGCGTCGTACACGACGATCTTCGCCTGCGGTGCGAGACCTCCCGATTGTTCGACGTCGAGACAGGTCTCGCCGCTGCCGGCGACGGCGCTGATCGCGCCACCGCCGTCGACATGGACCTGCGTGATCCGGTTCGGCTTCACGTCGAGGCCGATCAGCGACCAGTACTGATACGCGTCGGCTGGATCGAAGCCCGCGAGCGTCGCGATGCCGATCGTACGGCCGTGACCGTCGACGTGATTCGCGTACAGCGGGTTGATGTCGTAGAGGTTCGCGACGTCGCCGACCGTGTAGTTGCCGGGAACGCCGGTCGCGGTGCCGCTCGACGGCAGCACGGTCTGGTGCGTGCCGTACGGCAGCGCCTTGTTGCCATCGATGTGGTGCGGTTTGAACGACGAGCTCTGGTCGAGTCCTTCGACCACGTACAACAGGTCGCGGAACAACGTCGGAACGTTCGGCTGGTGATGAGGGCGATGGTAGTGGCGATTGCCGCTCTGATAGTCGTGCATGTCCGTCGCGAACACGGCATCGAACGCCGACACCGTGCCGGTCGCTTTGATCACGAGGTTGTCGGTGTAGACCTCGGTCACCGTGATGCCGTTTGCCGCGAGGTAGGTCTTGATCCGATTGATGTCGTGATCGCTCGGCGCGAAGCGATTCACGAACTCGTTGACCGACACGAACTGGTGGTACTGCCCGTCGTGTGGGTCCTGCGTGGCCTCGACGTACCGCTCGAGTGCGTCGGGGTTGCGGACTTTGAGGATCAAGGACGCCGTGACCGTTTGGGTCGCAGCGGTTGGTCCGAGGTCGGTGTCGGCGTGTGCTGTGCGTGCGAGTCCAACACCCGCTGCTGCCACACCCAAAAACGCTAGAATGGATCGCATGGCCGCGGTTGTAACGCCGGCAGATCGGGAGCGCCACGATGCGACACCGGCCGATCTCGGCATTGTTTCGCGTGTGCAGGATCGTGCGCACACCGCCGGGGTGAAATGGAACGACTAGTGTTCGCCGCGTATCACAGCCGACGCTTTGTCCTCGGCGTGGCGCAGCTTCGTCTCGGTTTCGGGAGACGGTGCGGTCGACGGCTGCGGTTGCGGTTGCGGAACCCGATTGTTCTGCCGTTGCGGCGCGGCAAGCACGACGATCTGCGCGATCTCTTGCTCGATCTCCTCGAGCTGCGCCACGAGTTGATCGAGGTCGGCATCTTTGTACGCCTTCGCCGCGGTCTTCACGATCACGATCGCGGCGACGAGGCCCTGGCGCGCCGGTTGAAGCTGACCCGAGCGCGCGAGCGCGAGCGCCTGCAGGATCGACGCGGCCGCCGCGGAGCGAATCCGCGCGACCTCGAGATCGATCTTGATCGCACCGGCGATCGCGGTCGCATTGGTCGACGCCTTGACCGCGACGAACGCTCCGCGCTCGCGGACGCCGCTCTTGCCGATCACATCCTCGAAGTGCAGCGTCGCCTGGGCGAGCTCTGCCGTCGAGCCGGCGCCGCGCGCGGTGACGCGGATCGGAACCATCAGGTCGCGGGTCTCGCCGGCCGGGAGATCGCCGATCGCGGCGTAGAGCTTGCCGTCGGCACCGACGGCGAGCCCGGGCATCGCGGCGATCGTGACGCCGGGCCCCGGCTCGATCTCGAGCTGGAGGTTGCGGGCGACCGACGACTTCATCTTGACGAGCTCGGCGTCGAACACCTTCGCCACTTGATCCGCGTGCTCGAGGTAGTGGAACGCACCGCCGGTATCGCGCGCGATCTGAGTCATCAGCGTCGTGTCGTAGTCGATGCCGAAACCGAGCGACGTGACCGACACGCCGGCCTGGCGGATCATCGCGACGGTCTGCGGCAGTGCCGCGCTCGAGTTCGGCACGCCATCGGAGAGCAGGACGATCCGATTGATCCCGTTCGGCAGGATGCCGGTGGTCAACTGCGCGAGGCCGAGCGACAGGCCGCCGACCAGGTCGGTCGTGCCCGTCGCGTGGATGTTCGCGATCGCGCGATCGATCGTCGCGCGGTTCGCCGGCGAGATCGCGACATTGCGCACCAAGACCTCGGACTTCGAATGAAACACGACGACCGAGAGATGGTCGCCATCGCGGAGCTTGCCGGCGAGCTCGCGGGCACTCGCGCGCAGCGCCTCGATCGGCGCGCCTTCCATCGAGCCCGATGTGTCGAGGACGAGCGCGAGATCGAGCGCCGGTCGCTTCGCCGCCGGCAGATCGTGCGCGGTGATCCGGACGCGAATGCCGAGCTCGGAGCCGGCGTTCGCTAGGACCAACGTCGTGGTCGGCTCGGCGGTCATCTCGACGAGATTCGGATCCACGGCGGCGACCAGCGGCGTCCCGGTGCTCGTCAAGGTCGCAGGTGTCTTCGCGTGCGTGCACGCGGTCAGCAGCATCGCCAGCCAAGCCAGGTTCGTTCGAGGTGTCATGCTCTGGTTGCACGCACCAAATTCGCGAACGAGTTATTTTTTGGAATACGCCAAGACCGTCCCAACTCGACCAGAACCCTGCGAGAACCCTGCGAGAACCCTGCGAGAACCCTGCGAGAACCCTGCGAGAACCCTGCGAGAACCCTGCGAGAACCCTGCGAGAACCCTGCGAGAACCCTGCGAGAACCCAAAGAGACGGCGCCGTGCGGCGGTTATTCAAACGATCTTTTCGAGCTCCGCGCGGCGCGTCGTGCTCGTCAAGAACATGATGTGGAGCATCGAGACGTACGCGACGATCTTCTGCCCGATCACCTGCACGCGGTGACCGTGCTCGGTGTTGAACCGCGGGCCGTGGACCACGAGCGCGACGTAGCCCGCGATCACCACGAGGTAGACGAGGTTGATCGCGAGCCGCACGCCGCCGATGCCGTTGCGCCACATCACGATCGTGATCGCGGCCACGTACAGCATCAACAGCCCGAACGCGCCGACGACGAAGGCGTTGTGGACATCGAGCACCAGATTCCACGGTGTGACCGCGACGCCGATGAACGCGAGCCCGCTCGCCGTGCCGAGCACCGCGCTGGTGTAACCGGCGAAGCGAGCCAGCCCGCGCTCGTACGCGAACCCGCGCCACGTCCACGCGAACGCGATCAGCGCCGCGCCGCAGGTCGCGAGTGCGACGAAGAACAGCGCGCTCGACACATAGTTCGTCGCGCCCGAGAGCGAACGCGTCGCGCCGAGGTCGGAGAGGAAGTTGCCGGTGAGCTCGTAGTGGCGCGTCGTCGGGTCGAACCACGTGCCACCCGTGTACGCGATCATCGCGCACACCGTCAGCACCACGAATTGGATCGCCGCGAAGCGCAGGAACCCGGCGCGGCGATAGACCGACGTCACACCAGAGGTCATGACACGGTTCCGGCGGGGAAGGTTTCGGCCGATCGGTTCGTACGCGGGTGTTGCGCGGGTTTGCGTCGTAGAATGAGCCGGTATGAATCCCACGGCGAGTCATCAGACCGAGGATCCACTCGCGCAGCCACAGCACCAGGCTGCGCTCGACACCACGACGCCGGAGCACGAAGCGCCGGCGACCACGTTCACGAATCAAGGCGCGGTTCCGGCGCCGCAGGCCTGGCCCGCGGCCTCGGGGCCGAGCGCCTCCGAGCAAGCGTTCGGCGGAACCAACGACAAGCTGCGCCCCGATCAGCACGCGTACCTCGATCAGATCCACAAGACCGATCCGGCGATGGGCGACAAGAAGGCGAACCAGATCGCGGCGGAGAGCCGGCCGCTGTCGCAAGCCGATCGCGATTCGGTGATCGCGATCCAGCGCAAGATCTCGACGATGAAGCCGCGCCGGATCGACGATCCGAAGAATCCGAACCTGGTGCAGATCGAGATCTCGTTCGACGGCACCGGCGAGGATCGCGAGCAGACTCCCGACATCACCGACTCCAATCCGGCGAGGCTCGACGAAGGGTTCGAGGGCCCGAAGCACTACGAGCCCGGCGTCGCGTCGAGTCCGCAGAAGGGCCTGCTCGGCGGCATCGCGAACAACTACGAGTTCGCGACCGGCGCGGGCTTTCAGAATCGGATCGACAGTGCCTATGAGAATCTGGTCACGCAGATCAACACGATCAAAGGTGGCAATCCCGCGGCCGAGGTCGTGCTCGTGCTCGCCGGCTTCTCGCGCGGCGCCGCCGAGGCTCGTGCGTTCGTCAACGAGCTCAACAAGCGCGGCGTGCCGGTGCGCGATTCGAAGCAGCAGGACGGCAGCTATAGCCAGCACTACGCGACACCGAAGGTCGGCGTGATGGTGCTGTTCGATACCGTCGAGATGACGCCGCTCGATCAGCGTGATCTATCGATTCCGGCGAACGTCGAGAACGTGCTGCACCTGACGGCGCGCGACGAGCACCGCACGACGTTCCCGCTGACCCGCGCGACCGATCCGAATCACCCGAACGACGACCGGATCACCGAGGTTGCGATGCCGGGCGCGCACGGCGACGTCGGCGGCGGCATGCCGAACGCCTACTCGCAGATCTCGGAGCAGATCGCGCGCCAGTACATGGTCAACGCGGGCGTCAACATCAAGCCCGAAGCTCCGGACCAGGTGGTCGACGTCAACGATCCGAAGCTGCGCCTCCACAACACCGGCGATGGCATGTTCGGCATGAAGCGGCCGGTGATGGGCAACCACAACCCAGACCCGACCAAGCAGTAGCGCTACCATCCGGGGATGCCGACGATCCCGCCGCCCACCGCCGCCGTCACCGTCGCGGCGACGACCGCTGCCAAGAGTCCCCGATCCGGTCTCTCGACGCTCGCGATCGATATCGGCGGGACCGGGCTCAAGGCGCTGATCCTCGGGCCCGATGGCGCGGCGAAGACCGAGCGCGCGCGCGTCGAGACGCCGCACCCGGCGACGACCCACGCGGTGCTCGAAGCGCTGACCGAGCTCGTGAAACCGTTGACCGGCTACGATCGCGTAAGCGTCGGGTTCCCGGGCGTCGTCGTCGATGGTGTCACGCACACCGCGCCGAACCTCGATCCGAGCTGGATCGGCTTCGATCTCGCCGCCGAGCTCGGTCGCCGGTTGCACCGCACCGTGCGCGTGCTCAACGACGCCGGCGTTCAAGGCTACGGCGTGATCTCGGGGCACGGCGTCGAGATGGTGCTGACGCTCGGCACCGGCCTCGGTTCCGCGCTCTATCACGACGGGGTCTACGTGCCGAACCTCGAGCTCGCGCACCACCCGTTCCGCCACGGCAAGACGTACGAGGAGTACGTCGGCGCGAAGGCGATGAAGAAGCTCGGCAAGAAGAAGTGGAACAAACGGGTCGCCCGCGTGATCGCGCAGGTCTTGCCGATCTGGAATCCACGCGCCCTCTACATCGGCGGCGGCAACTCGAAGCACCTCGAGATCGAGCTCCCGCCCGAGGTCACGATCACGTCGAATGCGGCCGGTCTGCTCGGCGGCATCGCGCTGTGGAACGACCCCCACGGCGACGATCAGTCCGCATCGTGGCGCGCGCGGTAGCATCGGATCGATCACGGTGTAACGAGGCTGGGCCACGTGTTACGTTCGCGGCGTGCGCCGCCTCTTGGGATTGTTGGTCCTCGCAGCCTGTGCGGAGGCCGGGAAGTCCGGTGGCCACGGCACGTCGGATGCCTCGATCAAGCTCGACGCGGGGCTACCGGGCGACGCGACCAAGCTCGACGCGCCGAGCGCCGTCTGCACGAGCAACTCGTCGTGCGCGGCCGGTACCAGCCTTGGCAACGTCAGCGGCGACACCGGCGCCGACATGGTGACAGCGAGCGGCTATCAGGCGGCCTGGTACACGGTCCGCGTGAGCGAGGACGACAGCGGTCCATTCGGGGTCAAGCTCCGGGTCACCGCGCAGTTGATCTCGCCGGCGTTGGAGAACTACGACGTCTTCCTCTACGTCAACAGCAACACCGATACCACCGAGTGCGCGACGCCATCGGGGACCGCCTCGACGTCGGGGACCACCGACACCCTATCGATCCAGTGGGGCGAGGGCGGCACGTTCTCGAACGGCTCCGACGACGGTCGCACGGTCTCGATCGAGATCCGGCCGATCGGCACGACCTGCTCGGCGGGCTCGCCGTGGCAGCTCACCGTCCGTGGCGACTAGCATCGGCTCGGGTCGGTGTTAGAACGATCCGATGCGCGCAATGCTGGTGATCGCTCTCGCGGGTTGTGGTGGTCATCTGTCGTCGCCGGTGGCGCCGCCGGTCGCGAATCATCCGAGCGCGCCAGCGAAGCCCGTGGTGCCTGCGACCGTTCTCGCGTGGCCGGTCGCACCGTTCACCGCGGCGCAGATCGCCGAGGTCAAGAGCTGCGACACCGGCAAGCTCGGCACCGCACGCTATCCCGCGACGCTCGTGGGCGACGCGCTCGTCGCCGCGTTCGCCGTGGCGACGACGTGCGATCGCGCGACGCTCGCCGTCACGTGTGCCGCGCGCAGCAAGGACGGACCGATCAGCGCGGGTTGTCTCGACGCGTATCGCGCCACCGTCACCGCGAACCCGGCGTTCGTGTTCGCCTCCGGACTGATCGGCGGTTACTTCGGCAAGCTCGCGCTCGTCGCACCACCGCCGATCGCCACGCATGCGCTCGCGAGCGTGAAGCTCGACTACGAATGGAGCGGCCTCGGCACCGGCGTCAAGTGGACCGTGACGGCGCACGATCTCGCGACCAGCCCGGCGCTCGACGTCGCGGGCGCTGCGCCGAAGAACGGCACCAAGTGGACGACCGAGGTCGCGGCGGCGGTCACCGGCTTCGGCGGCGCGCTCGCGAGCTTCCTCCCGATCGCGAAGCCGCTCAGTGCCGTCGACTGCACCGACAACTATCCCGACTGGTCCGCGGTGCTCACGTTCGACGACGGCCAGCAGCTCGAGCTCTCGACCCACGCGTCGAACTTGCTCGAGCTCGGTGGCCCGTGGCAGCTCACGACCAACGGCGTGACGTACCTGCAGGTCAGCCCCGACTTCATCAAGGCGATCCTGCGTCTCGTGAAGGCGCTCGATCTACCGATCGGCGAGCCCGAGGGCGAGTTCTGCCGCGGCTTCGATCTGCAGGCCGCGATCCTCGGTCAGTGACCGACGACCTCGGGCTTCAACCCGTGGAACGCATCGAGCACCTCGTGGGTCTCACGCGCCGGCAGCTTCAGCTTCGCGAGCACCTGCTGCAGATCGTCCATGAACGCGGCGAAGTCGGCGTCGCGCAGCTTCATCCTGGTGTGCGCCTCGACCATCGTCTTGCCGTTGTACGTGCAGCCGCCGCCGGTGATCGAGCAGACATGATCGTCCATCGCCGCCTCGAGCTTCACCGGATCAGTTCGCGATCGTCGGCGCCATCGGCGGCACCGAGACCACGGCATCGGACGGGTGCTTCGAGTTCTCGGCGATCGCGGCGTTCGCGAACCGGCGCACGTCGACCAAGAAATCGGTGCCGAGATCGGGCGCGAACTTCGACACGGTGGTCGCGGCGAGGACCGCGAGCTTGTCGTCGGTGCGCCACTCGTTCTCGTGTTGCTCGGCGGTGACGGCGCGCCGCGTGGTGAACATCAACAGGCCGGTCCTGACGTCGAACATCGTCGCCTCGATGTAGCCGTAGACCTCTTGCGACTGCCCCGGCAGGAAGAACGCGCCGATGCCGGTCGCGTAGCCGACAGCCCACGGATTGACGTGATGCTTCGCCGCGAGCACCTCGCGATACAGCACGACATAGCGCAGACGATAGCGCGCGGCCGCCTCGCGCAGCGCCTCCATCCCGAGCGCGCCCGACGGAATCGGCATCATCTCGGTGACGAGCGAGAACGCGGCGTCCTTGCGCAGCGTGCGGACGAGCGAGCTCTGGCCGGCGGGCACGCGCGCGAAGTCCGGACTCGGTCCACGCCAATCGGTCGCCGTGATGATCGGCAGCACGCCGACGCGCGATGGCAGATCGAGCTCGATCGGCGATCCGAGGATCCGTTGCAGGGCATCCTCGGAGAGCTGACCGTTCGGATCGCGCGCGAACACCGAGCGCTCGAGCGGCGTCTGGGCGAGCGATTGTGCCTGCGGCGCCGACGGCATCGAGCTCGAGGCCATCTTGGCCGCACCACATCCAGCGAGGAGACACGCGAGCAAGGCTAATCGCTTCATGCGTAGTCAACGCAGGCGACGCCTGGTCCTTACAGCCTTCGCCCGCAACCCAACCGTCGCGCGCTGCATCGAAGCCCCATGGTGGTAGCGACGCGGAGAGCGGTCGGTGGCATCGGCGGGGTCGTGGTCGTCTGGGCGTGCGCGTGGCTCGCGCTAATGGCGCTGCGCGACCACCCGCCGATCGCGTTCGCCGCGGCGTTCGACTTCGTGGTGACGGCGAGCGCGGTGATGTACGTCGTCGCCGTCAAGCCTGGTGCGCTGCCGCGCTGGGCCCTGGTCGCGACGTTCGCGATCGGCATGGTGTTCGCGAAGCTCGCGGTGATGCGCAGCAGCGGTCACGCGGTGATGGTGCTCGGCATCGTGCTCGAGCTCGGCATGGTCGCGTCGTTGATCGTGCGCGGGCGCCGGTCGCTCGCGGCGCGCGTCTTTCTCGCGGAGCTCCGCGTGTTGTCGATGGTCGTGGTCGGATGGCGCAAGCCCGCGCCGGCGTTCACCGTCCATCGCCTGAACGGCTGGAGCCTCTACGCCGGCGTGTTCGCGTTCCTGGTCCTTGTCGAGACCGCGGTCGTCCACATCGTGCTCGTGCACTACGTCTCGGTGATCGCGGCGTGGATCGTGACCGGGCTGTCGATCTACAGCGCGGCGTGGTTGATCGGCGATGCCCTCGCGCTGCGCCACGGTGGGCTCGTGATCAGCGACGGTGAGCTGACGATCACGATCGGTGCCCGCTGGCGCACGACCGTGGCGCTCGCCGACATCATCGCCGTCGAGCCTGCCGGCGCGGCCGACCTCGATCTGTCGATCCTCGGCGCGAATGCCGTGCTGCGGCTGCGCCATCCCGTTCGCGTCGACGGCCTGTTCGGCCGCGTCCGTCACCCGGCGTCGATCGCGCTGTCGATCGACGATCTGCCGGGCTTCACGGCGGCAATAGCTTCCGCGTCTCGCCGGCCATGATCTTGATCGCGAGCCGGCGCGGGAACAGCCGCGACATCAGCCACTGCGCGAACGCGTTGAAGGCACCGGGCACGATCGCGCCGCGGCGATGGAGCGCTGCGAGCGTGTGCCTCGCGACCGCCTCCGGTGTCATCGCGCGCGGACCCTTGCGCCCGGCGACCAGCGCGGTGAACCCCGGCGTGCTCGTCGCACCGGCACAGCACGCGACGACATCGATCCCGCGGGGCCCGAGCTCGACGGCGAGCGCCTCGGCGAGCGACAAGTTGAACGCCTTGGTCGCGCCGTAGGTCGCCAGATACGCCGACCCCCAGAACGCGGTCAGCGACGACAGCAGCACGATCGCCCCGCGCCCGCGTGCGGCCATCGCCTCGCCGAACACGTGCGCGGCGGTCACCGGCCCCTTCGCGTTGAGGTCGAGCATCCGGCGATGCTGCTCGAGCGGGGTGTCGAGAAACGGCGCCATCACCGAGAGCGCCGCGTTCCACACGACGATCCCGACCTCGTGGCGGTTGATCGCGCGCAACGCCGGCTCGAGCTCCGGGCTCGCGAGATCGAGCTCGACGGTCTCGATCTCGAGCCCTGGCGCACGCAACTCCGCCGCCAACGCCTCGAGTGGGGCTGCGCGCCGCGCGATCAACACGAGCGAGTAGCCCGCCGCCGCGAGCTCGCGCGCGAACGCTGCACCGATTCCCTCCGATGCGCCGGCGATCACCGCCCAGGTGCCGTACGTGGCCATGCCGCACAATGGCATCATCGCGCGATGGGAGTGCTCTGGCTGCTCGCGATCTACGGCGCGACGTTCGTGCTGTACGCGGTGCTGCCCGGTCGCTGGGTCGAAGGCTACGCGCGCGATGCGACCGGCCGGCCGTTGCGCTATCACCTCGACGGCCTGCTGGTGTTCGCGGTCGTGATCGCCGGCTACGTCGCGCTCGCGGCCACCGGCACGATCGCGTGGGACGTGCTCTATCGCGACCGCGTCGAGATGCTGGTGACCGCGATCGTGGTCGGCCTCGCGTTCACGTTCGCGATCGTGCTGCCCGCGCCGCCGACCGGCAAATCGCTCGCCGCCGACCTGTTCCTCGGCAGGCTCGAGAATCCCCAGTGGGGCCGCGTCGACGCGAAGATGTTGCTCTACCTCGTCGGCGCGGTGACGCTCGAGCTGCTGCTGCTGTCGTTCGCCGCGCATCACGTGCTCGTGTTCACGTGGGCCGGTTCGCGCGGCATCGTCGTGTACACCGCGCTGTTCAGCTTCTTTCTCGTCGAGTATCTGTGGTTCGAGCGCGTGCACCTCTACACCTACGACTTCGTCGCGGAGCGCGTCGGGTTCAAGCTCGGGTGGGGCTGTCTCGCGTTCTACCCGTTCTTCTACTGCGTCGGTGCGTGGTTCGCCGCGGGCGTCGCGGATCCGGCGCCGAGCACGCTGCGCCTCGTCGCGGCGATCGCGGTGTTCTTCCTCGGCTGGTCGCTCGCGCGCGGTGCGAACTTGCAGAAGTTCACGTTCAAGACTCGCCCCGAGGCCACGCGGTTCGGGCCGTTCGCCCAGACCGCGTTGGTCGCCGGCGATCGCCGCGTGTTGGTCGGTGGGCTGTGGGGACTATCGCGCCACATCAACTACCTCGGCGAGATCCTCATGGCGTCGGGGCTCGCGGTCGCGCTCGCCCATCCCGGCGCGTGGCTGTATCCGCTCTACTACATCGGGTTGCTGGTGCCGCGTCAGCTCGACGACGATCGCCGGTGCGCCGCCAAGTACGGCGCGCTGTGGGACGAGTATCGCCAGCGAGTTCCCGCTCGGATCATCCCGCGGATCTGGTGATTCGAGTAGGCTCCTGGCCGATGGCGGTCTTCATGGCGTTCATGGCCTTCTTCGTGATCTGGGCGATCGTCAAGGGCGCATCCGGATCGCAGAACCAATACAAGCGGCTGTTCCGCAGCGGAGTACCCGCGCGCGGCATCTTACTTTCGGTGTCGAATCAGAGCCTCGGCAGCGTCGGCGTCGGCCTGTTCAAGTTCCAGCAGCGCCAGGTCCAGATCGATATCGAGATTCCCGGTCGCGCGCCGTACGAGATCAACGTCACCGCGCTCGTGCCGCTCAACCTCGTCGCCGACGTGATGCCGGGCGCCACCGTCGAGATTCGCGTCGATCCGCGCAACCAGAACAACATCGCGATCATCGGGCCGGGCGTTGGCTTCAACGCCGCCACGCTCGCGACGCAGGGGCAGATCAACCAAGGGGCCGCATGAGTGGTGCAGATCTATGACCGAGCTGTCGCGTTGCAATAACTGCGGAGCGCCGCTGACCCAATCGGGTCCCGATGTCCGCAGGGGTGTCTGTCAGCATTGCGGTGCCGAGCTCGTCGTCGCGATCGATAGTGAACAGATCGCCGCGGGCATGCAGCTCGACATCGCGAACGCCGACGCGTTCATGCGCCAGCTCGCGCGCGCGCTCGGCCACGCGTTCGGGCAACGCACGCGGATCGAATGGTCGAGCGGCAAGATCACGAAGGTCTCGCTCGACCTCGGCAAGGACATGTTCGTCGCGGTCCTCGACATCGATCAGGTCGTCGGCCAGAAGAAGAAGATGGTCCGCGGCGTCTCGCTCAAGACCGTGGCGCACCCGATCGATATCTGGGTCGGGCTGTTGCACGAGGCGATCGCGACGCACGTCAACACCAACGCGAAGGCCGCGACGGCGCTCGCGCGGCTCCGGATCGCGTGATGGCCGATCAACCGCAGCCGCATCAACGCCCGCAGCTCCACGATCTTCCGCAGCACGCGCGCGAGCGTCTGCAGGAGATGCGCGAGCATCACTTCTTCACCAGCGACCTCTCGGTCAACGAGTTCTTGCTGGTCAAAGAAGCCGGCTTTCAACCGCTCGGTCTCGTGATGGGCTCGTCGATCTATCACATCGGGTTTCAGCCGATCCGCGGCGTCGCCGAGGAGCTGACGATGCTGACCCAAGCGCTGTACGGCGCGCGCGAGCTCGCGATGGTGCGGATGGAAGAGGAGGCCGACGAGCTCGGCGCCGACGGCGTCGTCGCGGTGCGGCTGACGCTCAACGTCCACGCGTGGGGCGCGAACGTGATCGAGTTCCTCGCGATCGGCACCGCCGTGAAGAGCGATCAGCCGGGCTACCGCGGCGCCGAGAATCGTCCGTTCACGAGCGACCTGTCGGGTCAGGATTTCTGGACGTTGCTCAACGCGGGCTATCGCCCGATGGGCTTCGTGATGGGCAACTGCGTCTACTACGTCGGCCAGGGCCCGAGCGGTCGCCCGACGGAGAACAAGGAGCTCACGGAGATCACGCAGTCGCTCTACGACGCGCGCGAGCTCGCGATGGAGCGCATGCAGGTCGAGGCCGAAGCGCTCGGCGCCGCCGGCATCGTCGGCGTGACGATCGACGAGAACAACCACACGTGGGGACCGAGCATCCTGGAGTTCTCAGCGGTCGGCACGGCGGTGGTCCCGATCCGCGACGACCACCACATCCCGAAGCCGACGCTCGTGCTCAGCGTGGGCGACTAACGTGGACCGTCACGCGAAGCTCGATCTCAAGGCGAGCCTCGAGCGGGTCGCGGCGGGCGGCATCCCGCTGCGCGCCGAGCAGCGACTCGCCGAGGAAGCCGGCGAGCATCGCAAGCTGTTCACGAGCGACCTCTCGGTCAGCGAGTTCTTGCTCGCGCGCGACGCCGGTTGCACGCCGATCTCGCAGGTCATGGGCAGTTGCATCTTTCACGTCGGACAGATCGCCGACTACAAGGGCGCGACCGGCGTGATCACGATGATCAGCGACGCGCATCGCGAGTCACGCCGCGCCGCACTCGCCCGGTTGTTCCAGGAAGCTCAGTTGCTCGGCGCCGATGCGGTCGTCGGCGTGCACCTGAAGGACCGCATGATCACGATGGGCCAGCGCGGCAAGGGCGGCGACGACGGCGGCGAGGTGCTGGAGTTCACCGTCGTCGGCACCGCCGTGCGCGCGCCGTGGATCACCCGCAAACCGCACGAGCCGGTGATCACGGATCTCTCGGGGCAGGACCTGTGGGCCCTCGCGCAGGATGGCTACGAGCCGTGCGGGTTCTTGTTCGAGTTCTGTCGCTATCACGTCTGGCACGTGACGCAGAACTTCAACCTGTCGAGCGGCGAGCTGCCGCAGGCGAGCGATGCGGTCGAGAAGGCGCGCGCGATCGCGGCGAAGAGTCTGCTCGCGCAAGCCGATGCCTGCGGTGCGGAGTTCGTCGTCGGCAGCGACCTCACCGTCGACATGAAGGAAGTGCCGTGTGGGTTCGGCGGCTGTCCGCTCGACGACATCGACGTCGATCTGTCGTGGTTCGGCACCGGGATCCGGCGGATCCCGGAGCGCAAGCAGACGTCGCATCAGTTACCGGCGTTCATGCTGTCGATGATCCCGCTCGGCCGCCGCAACGATGCGCTGATCGAAGCCGAGGACGACGAGGACGATATCGAGGTCGCGGCCGAAGAGGCCGAAGAGGCCGCGCTCGAGCTCGACGAGGCGACCAGTGAGTGAGCACGACGACCTCCCGGTCCATGCGAAGCAACGCCTCGCGGACATGCGCCAGCGGCGCCTGTTCACGAGCGATCTTTCGGTGAGCGAGTTCGTGCTGGTGCGCGAGGCCGGGTTCGATCCGGTCGGCATGGTGATGGGCGTGTCGATCTATCAGATCGCGCCGAACATCCCGTCGCTGTCGCGCGATCAACCGGGCTGCGAGCTCGTCGACACGACGAAGGCGCTCTATCACGCGCGCGAGCTCGCGATGAACCGGATGGAGGAGGAGGCCGAGGAGCTCGGCGCCGACGGCATCATCGGCGTGCGGCTCACCGTAAATCTCTCGACCGATCCGAATCGCGTCGCGTGGCAGCGCTATCGCGCGTGGTCGAAGTGGAGCAAGGGGCTCGGCTTCCGCCGGCCGCAGGGCGTGCAAGCCGGTTACTGGGACGGCTGGGCGGATCTCGCGGCGCAGCAGTGGGCGCAGTACACGACGCAGATGGGCTGGCAGCAAGTGCCGCTGCCGCCGTGGCAGCGCCCGACGGGGCAGGCGAGCTATCAGCTCGGCACCAACACCGCCGAGTTCATCGCGATCGGCACGGCCGTTCGCCATCGCAGTGGCGAGCATTACCGCAACAAGAAGGGCAAGCCGTTCCAGTCCGACCTCAGCGGCCAGGACTTCTGGATGCTGATCCGCACCGGATTTCGCCCGGTCGGCTTCGTGATGGGCAACTGCGTCTACTACGTGCCACCGCACCTCCTGGTCGCGCCGTACGGCCGCAGCCAGGAGCTCCACGCGTACACCCACGCGCTGTACGACGCGCGCGAGCTCGCGATCGAACGCCTGCAAGACGAGGCCGAGGATCTCGACGCGACCGGCATCGTCGGCGTGACGATCGCCGAGGAGCAGCACTCGTGGCGGACCAATCCGTGGAACATCGGCAACGCGGCGCTCCAGACCGGTGAGGTGATCGAGCTGTTCGTGATCGGCACCGCGGTCGTGCCGACCGAGGCCGGCGGCGAGCTCGGCACGCCGCAACTCGTGTTGACCGCGAACGATCCGCTGCCCAACGGAGGTGGCGAATGACCGCCGCGCTCAGCGAGCTCGGGGTGACCGAGTTCCTCACGCTGCAACGCGCCGGCTTTCTGCCGCGCGGGCTGGTCGTCGGCTCGTGCGTGTTCAGCGCCGGCTCGCAGTACGACTGGTTCGTCCACACCGGCGAGATCGCGTCGCTGTCGGCGGCGATGCGCAGCGCGCGTCACCTCGCGATCCAGCGCATGCGCGCGCAAGCGGTCGCACTCCACGCGGACGGCGTCGTCGACGTGCGGCTCGAGGTCGAGCACCACCTGTGGCGCGGCGCGCGGCAGGTGGCGAAGTGCATCGCGGTCGGCACCGCGGTCACATTCGATCGCCAGCACGCGCCGCACGCGCTGCAAGGCGCCCCGAGCCTGCGCCTCGAGAGCGGTGCGCCGTTCGACAGCGATCTGTCGGGCGCGGACTTCGTCACGCTGTTGTCGGCGGGCTATCGCCCGGTCACCGTCGCGATGGGCAACTGCGTCTACGGCCTCGACCCGCGCACGCTGCGCAACTACCGCGGCAAGGACGACGAGATCCGCGAGTACACCACCGCGTTCTTCGACGCGCGCGAGCTCGCGATGGAGCGGCTGCAGTCCGATCTGTTCGCGGAGTGGCCGCGCGGCACGACGGATTGCCCGACCGGCATCGTCGGGATGACGGTGTCGGAGGCCACGTATGGCGGCTCCGGCGCGTCGGGCCCGCCGATCGTCGAGTTCACCGCGCTGGGCACCGCGATCGCGCCGCTCGATCCGAACGATCCGCGGCGCGGCTTGCCGGCGATGAAACCGACCGTCGTCGTGCCGCTCGATCGGTAGATCCTAGAACTTCACGAACAGGCCGTCCTCGACGTCGCCGATCTCGATCTTCTTGTACGTGATGACTTCGCCGGGGAGTCCGATGTTGTTCTCCGTCGTCGGGAACTTCATGCCCTTGACCTCGGTCCAGTTGCCCGGCTTGTAGCCGATGTTGCCACCGGGCTTGACGACCTCGATGCGCGCGATCGTGCTCGTCGCCGGATCGATGTCGACCTGGTACGCGGTGCCGAGGCGCGCCGGATCCTTCGCATCGAAGGTCAGCTTGAGGACCTCCAGGGGCAGACCGTTGTCGCCGGCCGCCTGACCGACGTACGCGAGGTGCGAGCCGACGTCCTCGAGCAGGAACGGCATGCACAGCGCGGCGGTGTCGAACTGCCAGCGCTCGAGCGCCACCTTCATCGCGTTCGGCTTTTCTTTCTCCCCGAGCTCCTGGCGCTTGCCGCCCTCTTCGCCGTACGCCTCGTCGCGCTCGCCATAGAGCTCGTGGTGAATGACGACATCGCCGTGGTCGCCGATCAAGCGCGCGTACTGCCGCGCGTTCCAGCGATCCCACGCCGCTTCACCCTCGAGGACGACCTTGCCGTCGTTCGTGACGGTCTCGTTCCAGCGGATCTGCTTGACCGCTGCCCACTTGTCCATTCCGCCCGCGGCCGCGACCACCTTGTCGGCGATCTCGACTGCTTTCGCATCCGAGGCCGCGCGGTCCCAGGTGGGCGCGGCGGTGGGATAACGGGCCATCGTCGTGCGGCCGGGACCGCAGCTGATCAGGGCGAGCACTCCGAGATAGGTGAGCTTCATGGCCGGACGATACGCTGTTCGCCGCGCGGACTAAACCTTCGGCGTGATCAACGCTAGTTCTCGCCGGTACCCTCGAGCTTCTTCGCGAGCGCCTGGAGGCGCTGATACAGCGCATGGGCCTGGTCGGCGAGGTCGCTGAACTCGTTCGTGCGAGCGCTGCGCGACAGTTGCTCGGCGCGTTCGCCGAGCGCGAACATCGCGGTCGCCAGGTCGGCGTGCTGCGTTGGCACGACGCCGGTGCCGACGAGGTCCTCGTTGAGGCGCGCGACCTCGGTCGTGATCTCGTGCAGTGCGCGCATCATCTCGCCGAGCTGAGCGTTGCGTGCTTGCAGGGCAGGCGCACGATCGACGACTTGTTGCGCGATCGCTTGCTGGCGATCGCGGGCATGGGCGATCGCGGCGACCAGCAACTGACCGCTGGCCTGGAGCGCCTGCTCGGCATCGGCGAGCTCGTCGAGCGTCGCGTTCGCGCGCTCGAGGTGCTTGAGCGTGTCGAGCGGGGCGCGCAGGAACAACTCGCCGAGCCGCGCGTAGCTCGCGAGGGCCTCGTCGAATGCGTTCGCAGCGACGGAGAGCTCGGACTCGGACTTCGCCATACCCACTTGTACACCGTCGCTCGGCCGACCAACCGCCGCCGCGATGGTGCGGCCGGCGGAACGGCCGTGCAAAGGCTGGTAGCTGTGAGACGATGGTGTCGTGGGTGCACCCATACCTTGGTTGCTGATCGTCTGCGCGTCGTGTGGCGGCGGCAGCGCTTCCGGCGATGACGGCGGTACGTCGGGAGCCGACGCCGCGGTGCCGACGGCGGTGTGCGACCGCCCGCCGCTCGTCGACACGTCCGCGCCGACCACGACGGTCGGCACCGGCACGCCCGCGAGTTGCACGATGGCGGCGCTGCAAGCCGCGGCGACCACCGGGGGCACGATCGTGTTCGATTGCGGCCCCGATGTCACGACGATCACGGTGACCGCGCCGATCACGTTCACGAAAGAGTCGGTCCTCGACGGTGGCGCCCTGGTCTCGCTGAGCGGGGGCAGCACCAACCGGATCCTGTATCTCGACTCGGACTACAACACCGCGACGCCGCGGCTGACCGTGCAGCGGATGGCGTTCCACGACGGCAAGGGCCCGCCGACCGGTGATGACACCGCGCAAGGCGGCGGCGCGATCTATCGCGACGGCGGCAGCCTCACGGTGATCGACTGCCAGTTCGAGAACAACCACGCGACCGCGACCGGCCAAGACACCGCCGGTGGTGCGATCTACGGCTTCGGCGGCGGTGACACCACGATCGTCGGCAGCACGTTCACGAACAACGCGGCGAGCGACGGCGGCGCGGTCGGCAGCCTCAACGGCGACCTGACCGTGATCGACAGCATCTTCTCGGCCAACGCCGCGACCGGCACCGGCGGCAATCCCGGCAACGGCGGCTGTGGCGGCGCGCTCTACATGGACGGCGGGGGCGAGGCGACGTCGCTGTGCGGCGTCACGATCCAGAACAACACCGCCGGCGCGATCGGCGGCGGCTTCTTCCGGGTCTCGAACGATCACACCGGATCGTTCGCGATGGATCGCTCGACCGTCGACGGCAACAAGGTCACGCCGAGCGACTCCGGCAACTCCGGAGGCCTCTATCTCGAAGGGCTCGCACTCACGATCACTGCGAGCACGATCTCGCGCAATCAAGCGTTCTACAACGGTGGCAT
Organism: Kofleriaceae bacterium; assembly: GCA_039935615.1. Lineage (GTDB taxonomy): Bacteria > Myxococcota_A > Polyangia > Haliangiales > Haliangiaceae > JABFXX01. The sequence goes on along the minus strand of JBDTJY010000209.1, from coordinate 26,027 downwards.
CTGGATCAACACCGACACCGTGACGATGGCGAACGTGACGATCGCCGAGAACACCGCGTTCGGGAGCAACGGCGGTGGCATGTGGCTCGGTCACACGCCGACCGGCACGATGACGAACTGCACGATCGCGAACAATCACTCGACCGCGAGCGGGCAGGTCGCGGGCGCGATCTTCGGCGACGGCCTCACGCTCGTGAACACGTTGATCGCCGGTAACACGGCGATGTACACGCCCGGCTGCGACGCCGCTCGCCCCGACGGCAGCGGCAACTTGCAGTTTCCCGGCGGCGCGCTGTGCACGGCGACGCCGCTCGTCGCCGATCCGATGTTGGGCATGCTCGGTGACAACGGCGGCGATACCCAGACGCTCGCTCCGGCCGCCGGCAGCCCGGCGAAGGGGCTCGGCGCGACCGGCTGTCCCGCGACCGATCAGCTCGGCATGCCGCGCGCGCTGCCGTGTACCGCCGGCGCCGTCGAATAGCAGTCACTCGAACGTCGTGATATGACCCCGCCGCGTGGCCGACGTCGTTGCAGACCCCGAGATCCAGCTCTCGATCCCCACGGATGACGTCGCGAACCCCGAGTTCTCGATCGTCATTCCCGCGCTCAACGAGCAGCTCACGATCGGCGACTTCATCGACTGGTGCAAGGAGGGCCTCGCGAAGGCCGGCGCGGTCGGCGAGATCCTGATCGTCGATAGCTCGACCGATCGGACCAAAGAGATCGCGCTGTCCAAGGGGGCGCGGGTGCTGTCGAGCCCGAAGCGCGGGCTCGGTCGCGCCTACATCGACAGCCTGCCGTACATCCGCGGCAAGTACGTCCTCATGGGCGACTGCGACTGCACGTACGACTTTCGCGAGCTCACGCCGTTCGTCGAGAAGTTCCGCGGCGGGGCGGAGTTCATCATGGGCTCGCGGTTCGACGGTTACATCGAGCCCGGCTCGATGCCTGCGCTGCATCGCTATTTCGGCACGCCGATCACGACCTGGATCCTGAACGTCATCTTCTCGAGCCACTTCTCCGACATCCACTGCGGCATGCGCGGCATCTCGACCGCCGCGCTCGAGCGCATGGGGCTGCGCTCGCAGTCCTGGGAGTACGCGTCGGAGATGGTGCTCAAGTCCGTGCACATGAAGCTCAAGACCGAGGAGGTCCCGATCCGGTTCCTCAAGGATCGCGAGGGCCGGCTCAGCCACCACAAGCGCTCGGGCTGGTTCTCGCCGTTTCATGCCGCGTGGATCAACCTGCGCGCGATGTTCGTGTACGGCGCCGATTTCTTCCTCTATCGGCCGGGCTTCTTGATGCTCGCGCTCGGCTTGCTCCTGATCCTGCCGCTGTCGGCCGGCGCGCTCACGATCGGCCCGATCGTGTTCTCGCTGTACTGGATGCTGCTCGGCGTGACGCTCGCCACGCTCGGGTTGCAGTGCGTTTACCTCGGGGTGATCGCGCAGGTGTTCTTCGACTACACGGGAGATCGAACACGTGTCTGGTTTTCGCGGTTCCCTTACACGCGCACCGTCGGGATCGCGGCGGTGTTGTTCCTCGCGGGGCTGGTCCTGACGACCGCGCTGATCGTGTCGTACATCCGTCACGACTTTCGCCTCGCCGATGGCAGCGTGCTGAACCACCTCGGCGTCACGGGGCTGTTTCTCCTGATCGCCGGATTCACGACCTTCACGTTCACGTTGATCCTGCACTCGACCGCCGTCGTCGTCTGGCGCCGCTGAGCCAGCCGTTCATGTTATGAACCGGGCGTGAATTCGTTCGTCATCGGGGGCGCGGGTTTCATCGGTAGCCATCTGATCGACCTCCTGGTCGAGCGCGGCCCGGTGACGGTCTACGACAACATGTCGGTCGGCAAGCGCGAGTTCATCGCCGGCCACCTCGCCAGCGGCGCCGCGAAGCTCGTCGAGGCCGACGTGCTCGATCTCGCGAAGGTCACCGAAGCGATCAAGGGCCACGACGTGGTGTTTCACCTCGCCGCGAACCCGGAGGCGCGCTGGGGCCTCGAGCGCACGCGGCTCGATCTCGAGCAAGGCACGATCGCGATCTACAACGCGCTCGAGGCGGCTCGCCTCGGCGGTGTGAAGAAGTTCGTGTTCGCGTCGAGCGGCACGGTCTACGGCAACGTCACCAAGCCGTGTGCCGAAGGCGACCTCGGGAGCCTGCCGATCTCGCTCTACGGCGCGAGCAAGTTCGCGGGCGAGGCGATGCTGTCGGCGTTCGTCGAGTGCTTCGGGCTCGAGGGCTTCATCTGCCGGTTCGGCAACGTCGTCGGCAAGCGCGGCACGCACGGCGCGATCCTCGACTTCTGCAAGAAGCTCCAGGCGCACCCCGAGTATCTCGACGTGCTCGGCGACGGCCGCCAGGCCAAGCCGTACCTCCACGTCACCGACTGCGCCGCCGGCCTGTGCTTCGTGCTCGACCATGCGAAGGGCGAGAAGCCCGCGGTCTACAACCTCGCTCCACCCGACACGACGTCGGTGAAGCGGATCGCCGAGCTGTGCGTCGCCGCGTCGCCGAACCCGAGCGCGCGGATCGAGTTCGGCGGCGGTGCGCAGGGCTGGCCGGGCGACGTTCCGAAATCCGTGATCGTCCCCGACAAGCTCGCCGCGCTCGGCTTCAAGGTGACTCACACCTCCGACGATGCGGTCGGCATCTCGGTGACCGAGGTCGCGCGCGAAGTGTTCGGGCGGTAGCACTTGGCGTCGCGGCGATGGCACGACCGGATCGCGACATGGGCCACGTGGCGCTCGGTCAAGCTCGCGATCGCGACCGGCCTCGCGCTCGCACATCTCCTCGTGATCTGGCGCGCCGGCGAGTCGCGGCTGCACCTGCCGTTCAACAACGCGCCCGGCGAGCACCTCGCCTACACCGATCCACTCGCGCACTCGCTCGGCTCGATCCCGCGCCAGCCGCCCGATTGGTCGCGGTTGATCGTGTCGCGGTTCGACGCGCAGCACTACATCGGCTTCGCGCTGCGTGGGCTGTCGGCGTGCCCGACCGATCCGAAAGCCGCGCAAAAGGGCTGGGGCTACCTCAACTGCGGGCTCGGCTGGTTGCCCGCGTACGGCGAGGCAGGTGGCGTCGTCAGCGCGATGACCGGGTTCGAGCCCGACGTCTCGCTCGTGCTGATCTCGGTGGTCTGCGCGATCATCCTCAACCTCCTATGGATCTGCCCGACGATCATCCGGCGGATCGGGCTGTTCGAAGCGTACGCGGTGCTGCTCGCGTGGAACTGCTACCCCGCCGCATGGAACCTGGTCATCCCGACGACCGAGCCGGTGGTCCTCGCGCTCGCGATCGGCGGCTTCGTGATGCTCGCGAACGAGCGCTGGGTGTGGTCCGCGTTCCTGATCGGCGCGTGCACCGCGCTGCGCATTCCCACCGCGTCGTTCGCGTTCGCTCTCGGCTGCGCGCTGTTACTCGCCGCGTGGGATCGCCGGCGCGCGCACAAGCCGCAGTGGTGGCGGCCGTTGATCGCCGTGCCGCTGTGCGGCTGGGGCCAGTTCGTCACGATGGCCGTGTTCCAGATCAAGCTCGGCAACTGGCACGCGTTCTTCGACGCGCGGTTCGCGTTCGGCGATCACAACCGGCTCGATCGCTTGTTCGACATCACGTACTTCGTGCGCGGCTTTCAGTCGCAGTGCGCTGACATGGTGATCTACCTCGGCTTGATCTCGATCATGGTGCTGACGTGGCGGCGCGCGCTCGCGAACTTCAATCGCACCGAGCGCACGTTCATCGTGCTCTCGAGCGTGATCACGACCGTGCTCGCGGTGGCGGCGGCGTTCCAGTACTGGGGCCTCACGCGCTACATGATGTTGTGCCCGCTGCCGTTCCTCGGGGCCGGCGTGCTCGGCAAGCATCACCGTGCGGTGTTCGTGGTGTGGCTCGTGGTCTGCGTCGCGTTCTACTGGCACCTCGAGCTGTGCAGCTACATCACGCAGGGTAGCCCGATCGCGTGTCCGTGCCTCGGCAAGCTCGAGCTCAGCATGCCGTGGTGACCTAGAGTCGCCGGCGCTCGTGCCAGAAGCCCCACACGCCGACGAGGACCGCGAGCAGCACTTGCAGGCTGTACATCAGGAACACGAACGCCGAGCCCGGGCCCGTCACGATCGCCGTCGGGAAATACATCGTCATGCCGGCGTAGATGCCGGCCTGAAACACGCCGAGTAGGCCCGGCGGGCCGGGGATCAACACCGTGCACCCGAGCATCCCCATCAGCGTCAGCGCTTCGCCGAACGTGATCGCACTGCCGTTGCCGTGCATCACGCCGCACGCGAGTGCGAGCACCCAGGTCGCGACCGCGTTGAACAGCCAGTACAGCGCCGTCTCGACGACGAACCCGACGAAGTCGCGTCCCCGGCTGAACACGTGCAGCCCGTCCGCGAGGTTGCCGGCAAACGCGGCGAGCTTCGCGGCGAGCTTCGGCGACACGATGCCGATCACGCGCTCGGTCGTGCGCTGCGCCCAACTCCGCGCGAAGTAGAACACCGCGATCACGGTGAACGCGATCGAGAACAGGCCGAGCATCGCGAAGCCCAACATCCGGACGTGCTCGACCGTGATCGGCAGACCCACGACCTTGTCGGGCAGCGGATCGAGCGTCGGCACGACGACGAGCGCGATCGCGAGCACGATGCTGAGGAACAGGCCGTCGATCACGCGCTCGGCGACGACCGAAGCCGTGGCCGCGGTCATCGTCAACACCGGCTGACCCGGGCGGACTTCGTCGGGCTGGGTCCGCAGCATGTACGGGCGCGCGAGCTCGCCCAGGCGGAACGGCAACAACAGGATCGCGAGGTAGCCGGCGCACGACACCGCGAACAGGCGCAGCCTCGGCACCACGACGATCTGGTTGAGCAGGAACCGCCAGCGCACGCTGCGAAACCACGTCGACACGAGCATCAGCGGCGGGTACACCGCGAGCGCGACCAGCCAGTGCACCGAGCCGAAATCGCCCCGGTCTGGGATCAGCTTCAGCCCGCCGCTGTGGACCACGTAGAGGACGCCCGCCGTGATCACCACCGACGCCACCAGCTTCACGGCATGGCGCCGGATGAACTCCACGGCGGTTCATAACACGCGTTGCGCGGTCTTGATGCTGTCGCCGAATTGGGTATCTTGCAGCGTGCCGGCGTTTCCGCTCGATCTCCAAGACACGGCGTACAGCTATCTCGAGCGCCCGAACGTGGTTCTGACCAGCCTGCTCGACAAGCACGTGTTGCGGGCGACCCCCGACGCGCGCGTGCTCGACATCGGCTGCGGCTGCGGCGCCAATGCCCGCGAGCTCCGCGGGATGGCGCCACGCGCGCACCTCGTCGGCATCGAGCCCAGCCCGCAGGCCGCCGAGCTCGCGCGCCAGCAGGGCTTCGACGAGGTCCACGAATCCGACGCGCTGACCTGGCTCCACGCGAGCCAGGCGGCACCGTTTCAAGCCGTCGTGCTGTCGGACGTGCTCGAGCACATCGCCGATCCGGTCGCGATGTTGCGCGAGCTCGCGCAGGCCGAGGCGCTGCGCGATGCGGTCTGGGTGATCTCGGTCCCCAACTACGCGGTCTGGTACAACCGCGTGCGCACGCTGTTGGGGCGCTTCAACTATCAGTGGTCGGGCTTGTTCGACCGCACGCACCTGCGGTTCTTCACGCGGCGCTCGATCCGCGACCTGCTCGGCTACTGCGGCTTCGACGTGATCGAGGATCGCGCGACGCCGGCGCTCGCTCAGTCGGCGGCGCCCCTGCTGCGGCGGATGTTCGAGTCCGACCTCGCGGAGGGCAATCACCTCGCGCTCGAGGAGAGTGGCTCGTATCGGTTCTACAACAAGGCCGTGCAGCCGCTCGAGATCAAGGTCTGCCAACTATGGCCCGAGATGCTCGGCTTTCAGATCGTCTCCGTCGCGAGGGTCCGATGAAGTTGAATCCATTCTCGCGGATGTTCGACCACTATCACCGCACCAACCCGACGACGCGTCACGATCGGATCTCGGCATCGCTCGCGAAGCACATCGAGCACGCCGAGTCGTTGCTCGACGTCGGCTGTGGCAACGGCGAGCTGACGCGCAAGCTCGCCGGCATGATCGGCGCCGACAAGATCGCGGGGGTCGATGTCGTGCCGCGGCCGACCAGCGAGATCGATGTCGTGCTCTACGACGGCACGACGCTGCCGTTCGAGGACAACGCGTTCGAGGCGGTGATCATCGTCGACGTGCTCCATCACTGCACGAACCCGACGGCCGTGCTCGCCGAGTGCGTGCGCGTCGCGCGCCGCGTCGTCGCGGTGAAGGACCACTTCTCGTTCGGCGCGATCAGCCACCAGACGCTGTACTGGATGGATCGCTTCGGCAACGCGAAGGACTCGATCCACGTCGAGGGCACGTACTTCACGCCGCCGCAGTGGATCGAGATGATCGCGGATGCCGGTGCACGGATTCGCTCGCTCGACTGGCCGATCAAGATGCACGATCTGCCGTGGCGCGCGATCGCGTGGCCCGAGCTCCAGTTCTCCGCGAAGCTGCTGCCGCTGCGCTAGAGCGCGTGCTCGCTCGAGCAGGCACCGGCCGGGCCCATGCCCGTCGACGTGCTGACCGGCGAGGCCCACGTCGTGCCGTCGCACTGATACCAGATGTGATCCGACGCGGCCTGCACGCAGGTGCGTGGTGGCACCGAGGTGCCGAGCGTCGCCGACGAGCACCACGCGAACGATTGCGTGCAGCTCGCCGCCGACGTGCGGTCGACCCACATGCCGGACCGGCACTGGTACCAGGCGCCGTCGCTCGCCGCCTGCACGCACGTACCCTCGTCGACCTCCGTGTCGAGCGTCGCCGACGCGCACGTCGCCGGTGGCGGCGGCATCGTCGTCGAGCCCGAGTTGTTCGCGAACGCCTGGAGATCCGCGAGCGAGCCGTTGAAGAAGTTGGTGTCCATGTGGCCCGAGATGCCGCTGACCGTGCCGGTCTCGGAGTTCTGCCAGAACGTCCACTTGGTCCACGGCGCCGGCAGGTCGGGACACAGGCTCGTGTACTGCGCGATCCACAACGCGTTGTTGACGAACGTCGTCGGACCACCGACCGCGTCGCGCCAGAAATACTTTCCGGTGTAGACGATCGGATCGACGCCGAGGTGGAGCTTCACGTAGTCGACCCACTGGCGGACCTTCGACGCGACGGTCGCCGCACTCTCGCCGCCGGCATCCTCGACATCGATCACCGGCGGCAGATCACCGGGCGTGTACACACCGCCGAGCGCCGCGATCAAGAGGTCGGCCTGCGCCGTGACGTTCTGCGCCGGGCGGAAGAACTGATACGCGCCACGGACGAGGCCGGCGGACTTCGCGGCGGGCCAGGACGTCGCGAACTTCGGATCGTGAAAGCCCGTGCCGTCGGAGACGCGGACGAACGTGAACTGGTAGCCGGCGTTCTTGACCGACGTCCAGTTGATCGTGCCCTGGTAGTACGAGACGTCGATGCCCTTCGTCGTCGTTCCGGTCGCGCACACGCGCGCGTAGATGTTCGCGCCTTCGCCGCCGGAATCGCCGGTGTCACTTCCGAGCCCCGCGCCGGCGGTGCCGGCAGGCGCCGAGGACACCGGTGCATCGTCATCGTCGCCGCCGCCGCTCGACGGGCCGGCGTCGACGCCGATCGTGCACGACGACAACACCAGCACGGCTGCAAACAAGCGTGTGCGCATCGCGCAGCTCCCATCGCATAGGGCGTGCCGTACGCCGAAATCGCTCGCGATCTTCCTCGAATGATCTTCGATCGATGCGCGCAGATACGTCGTGATCCGTCGCGATCACACGATGTGCTAACGCGTGCGCAACGGGCGTTTACCTCGACGGAGATGGTCCTTCATCATGCGTGGGGGTAGGTGTGCCCACCGTCGGTGGCAGTTGCCCCATCGTGTGAGCAAGTCGAGTTGCCGGCCGGTCCAGCTTCACGCTCATGAGATTTCATGCGGTTGCGCGGGACCGATTCCTGCTTGATGGCGGGCATGCGTTTGCCTCTCCTATTCTTGACGCTCGCGGCCTGTGCTCAACCGGCGGCGTCGGATCCCGGCTCGGACTACGACCCGTACTCGCCGGGGCTGGCGAAGTACGAACACGTGTTTCACGGCGCGCCCGCGAACAGCTCGCTGCCCGATATCGGCAAGGCGGATGCGGTCTATCCCGTGAAGTCGGACGAGCTGCTCGCGACGCAATCGCCGGTGAAGGATCAGAACCAGCGCGGCGTCTGCACGATCTTCACGACCACCGGCTTGATGGAGCACCTCTACATCAAGGCTGGGATGGCGAACCCGAGCTTCTCCGAGCAGTACTTGCAGTGGGCGGTGAAGTCGCAGCTCGGCGTGCTGCCGAACGCGGAAGGTTCGAACGTCTCCGATAACGTTCACGCGATCAACCAATTCGGGATCGTCGAAGAGTCGGTGGATCCGTATCGAGGCACGCAGTGGACCGCGGCGGATGACCCGGCGTGCACGCCCGATGGCACCGAGACCCAGGTGTTGCCGGCGAAGTGCTGGACCCAAGGCGACCCGGCCGATGCGATGAAGTCGGCGAAGAAGTACACGCTGCCCTACGGCAAGTTCATCAACACCACCGACATCAAGGCCCACATCACGAGCGACCACACGGCGGTCGCGGTCGGCATCGACTTCTTCTATCAAGCGTGGAACCACGGCCTGTCGACGCTGCCGATCGATCGCGCGGAGATGCGCAAGGGCGTCGTGCGGTACCCGAACGCGACCGACGTCACCGAGAGCCACAAGGAGAAGGCCGGTCACGGCATCCTGATCGTCGGCTGGGACGACAACTACACCGTCGACAACGTCGGCGCGGACGGCAAGCCGGTGCTCGACGGCAACGGCAACCCGACGACGCAGAAGGGCTTCTACATCTTCAAGAACAGCTGGGGCACCGACGTGTTCGGCGTCGACAACCCGAACGGCGGCGGTTACGGCTACATCTCGGAGAAGTACATCGAGGACTACGCGACGGCATATGTCACCGACGTGCCGAACCTGAACGCGGATCCGACCCCGCCGCCGCCGCCCGCGACGTGCCAGTACGCGTGCTCCGACTACGGCTACCAGGCCAACCAGTGTGTTCAAGGGTTCAAGTGCGATGCGCAGGGTCAGTGCCTGACGGCCGACTCGAGCTGCCCGTAGACTCAGGCATGGACGATCGCTACAACACGCGACTCGATAACAAGTACGGCCAGTCCGAGTTGATCGATATCCCGGCCGAGGTCGCCGCGCACGCGCCGTGGTTCAACCAGACGCTGACGCAGGTCAACGACTGCGTCGTGCGACTCGGCATCATCCAGGGCGAGTACCACTGGCACAAGCACGACCGCGAGGACGAGTGCTTCATCGTGCTCGACGGCGAGCTGTTCCTCGACATCGAGGGTCACGGCACGATGACGCTGACCAAGCACCTCGGCTACACGGTGCCCAAGGGCGTCGTGCATCGCACGCGGGCGACGGTCAAGACCGTGATCCTGATGGTCGAGGCCGCGACCGTGACGCCGACCGGCGACGCGTCCTGACTACGGCAGCGTGACGCCGAGCGTCCCGCAGTTCCGACGTCGACCTCCGATCAGTACCAGGAGCGAATCCCGAGGAGGTAGCGCAGCGCGCCCACCGGTTCGACTTCGAGGCCGATCGTGGCCGACCAGTCTTTCGGATCGAAATACGCGCGAGTCGCCGCGAGCACGATCCGCGGCCCGATCTCGTAGCGGGTCGCGCGGTTGTAGGGACCCCACAACTTCCACGGGCAGCGATAGCCCCAGCCGATCGCCGCGGCCAGGTGATCGGCACCGGCGCCGACACGCACCGTCCAGACGCCTTCGCCGGGATAGAAGAACATGCCGAGGTCGGCCGGTGACGCGGTGACCTGAATTTCGCCGCCGACCATCGGTTCGAGATCGTGAAGCCCGAGCCACGGACCGAGCCGCACGCGATGCGACAGCGGGACGGTCGCCTCGATCCCGGCGGACAACATCCAGTCGGTGTGGAGGTCGCCGGCGACCACCGTGCCGCGCGCCGCGATCGCCGGCGGGGACGACGCGATGCCGACGCCGAAGCCGAGCCAGGTCGACCACTCGACCATCGCCGGATCGTGGCGCCAGTCGATCGGCGGATCCTCGGCGAGCAGGGGAGGCGGAGGCGGATGCGCGGCCGCGAGCTTGGCCGCGAGCAGGACCAGGATCAGCGAGCGCATGTGGGTTACACGCACCAGCGGGCAAAAGGACGCACTCTATTTCGGTAGTTTCGGCGCCCGGTCAGCGCACGGCGAGGCGCGTGTAATCGATCGCCATCAGCACGACGTGCGTCGCCCACGCATCCTCCGAGCGCTGCCATTCCCAGTGCAGCGCATCGTGCGTGATCTTCGAGAACACCATCCGCATCTGGAACGGCTTGCCGCCGAAGTCGCGCGGCTCGCCGACGAACGTGAAGTCGCCGCTGTCGCCGCGTTCGAGGCCACCCGTGAACGCGAGATAGCCGCCGCTGTCGTCGACCCAGGTCTGCCGCCACTGCTTGGTGATCGCATCGAACGCCGAGAAGCTGCGACCGGCCCACGGCGCCGGTGGATCGGCCGAGAAGTGCTCTTCGATCGCACACCCCGAGAGCGTCGGCGTGACGTGCTGCGTGCCGCGCTGATCGGTCCAGGTCTCGGAGGTCGGCGTCGCGCGCGAATGCACCGCGACGCTCCAATCGCCGATCCAGAAGTCGAGCTGGCGATGTTCGGGGCCCAGGCAGGGCTTCGCGATCACGAGCGCGGGTGGCGGCGGCGGCGGCGCGCTGGCACACGCCGCGAGGAAGATCAGGAGGCGCCTCATGCGCGGACGGTACCGTGCACGCGGGGCTGGTACGCAGCGGTACGTCACCGCTTGAGCGCGGAGCCCGCGTGCACCGCGATCGCGACGAGCCCGCACACGACGACCCGGCCGCGCCGCACCAACACGAACGCGGTCGCCGCGGGGAGCGGTACGCCGATGCCGTGGAGCACGAGCACGGCCGCGCCTTCGACGACGCCGAGCCCTTGCGGCATGAGAAAGCCCACGAACCCGGCGGCGTTGAGTGTGGCGTCGACGAGCAGGATCGTCGGCAGATCGAACGGCACGTCGATGCACGCGAGGAGCAGCGCGGTCTCGCAGGTCTGCACGACGCGGGTCGCGGCGAACCACACGAGGGCCCGCCAGAATGCGCCGTGGGCCAACGGTGCCGGCTCGCGGTCGTGATCGCTGAACGTGCGCGCGGTGAACGCGCCGAGCCGGCCGGGCAGGCGCGTGATCATCAGCGCGAGCAACACGCCGCCGGTGGGAAGCGCGAGCATCGCGTACACCAGCAGCGTTCCGCGCAGCGGCGCGGCCGCCGCGAGCGTGACGACCCCGAGCACCGCGAACGTCCCCGACACGATGAAGCCGAGGCCGTTGTCGATCAGGCGGTCGCGAACGAGCGCGGCGAGGCCATCCTCGACGGCAACGAACCGATCCAGGATCCGCAGCTTCATCGGCTCGCCGCCGAGCCCGGCGAGCGGCAGGACGCCGTTGTAGCCATCGCCGATCCAGCGCAGCGCGTAGAGCGAACGCCAGGGCACGCGGCGTTCGAGGAGCTCTCGAAGCGCGGTCGCGCGGGTCGCGAACCACAGCGCCGCGAGCATCGGCGAGACCAACGCCAGCGGCCCTATCGTCGCGATCGCGCGCTCGATCTCGGCGAGCGGCGTCCGCGTCAGCACGTACGCGAACAGCGCGAGACCGACGGCGATCCACGCGCGAAGCAGCCACGCCTTCACGCGCTCAGGTCTCGCGGCGACGGCCGAGCGCCCAGTCGAGCATCTTGTCGGTGCGCGCTTCGAGGAACCGCGCGAGCCGGTGGTAGTCGCTGCCGACCTTGATCAACCGGACCTCGGTCTTCATCGTGGTCTGATCGATGATCTGCTTGAACGGCACGTACATCAGCTTCAACTGACCCTCGATCGACACCATGTGACCGTCGAGGTTCTCCTCGACAAGCGCGCGATACGCGCCGATGCCGAGCTGGCTGCCGAGCATCACGTCGAACGCGTGCGGCGGTGCGCAGCGCGATTCGTAGCCGAGCTGTAGCCCGGTGATCTTCTTCTTGCGCTTGGTCCGCTCGGTGTAGCGCTTCTGCACGAGGCCCGCGACGTGCTTGCCAAAATCCATCCGGCCGAGTGACATGTGGCCGTGCTCGTCACGCGGCAGATCGGCGACGAGCCCGGCGGGCAACATCTCGGCAAGGCCCTCCGCGAGGACGACCGTGCCGTAGTGCTTGCCGCGCTTCTCGCGCTGCTCGATGAGGTCGACGATCCGATCGACCAACGCATCGAGCGACAGCCTCGGGCCAGGCTCGTCTTTGGTGGGCGCCGCGACCAGCGGGCCGTGGACATCTTCGACGGCGACCACGAGGTTGGCCTCGCCCGCGATCGCCACGCCGTACGACAACCAGCCGGCCTTGCGCCCCATCGTCTCGACGATGAAGTAGCTCGACGTCGCGATCGCATCGGCGCGGAGGTTCTGGATCTCCTTCGCCATCACGTCGACCGCGGTGAAGAAGCCGAACGTGAAATCGATGCCGGGATAGTCGTTGTCGATCGTCTTCGGGAGATGAACGACCTGCACGCGCTTCGCGCCGGCCGGCAGCCGGCGCTGGAGCTCGTAGAGAAAGTTCGCGGTCTTGAGCGTGTCGTCGCCGCCGATCGAGATCAGCGCGTCGATGTCGAGGTCGACGAGCGCGTTGTAGATGTTACGCAGCTTGACCGTCTTGGTCGGATCGTCGAGGTCGGCGAGCTTGTCGATCCCCGCGCCGGGGTTGGTGCGCGCCGTCCCGATCACGATGCCGCGCGAGTTGCGCAGGCCCGAGAGGTCCTTCTCGTCGAAGATCCGGTAGTGCTCGTCGGGCAGCAGGCGGTGCGTGACCGGGTGGTAGTCCTCGAGGTTAGAGTAGCCGTGGAAGAAGCCGAGCACCGAACGATCATCCGAGAGGAACGACATCGCCGCGGACGAGATCACGGCGTTCGCGGCGGGCGCGGGCCCACCCGAGAAGATCAGCGCCACCCGCTTGATGTGGTTGCCTTTGGGCTGGGGACTTCCTGCGGTCATGGTGCTGCACGGTATCGCGCCTGCACGCCTTCGACCATCTGGCGCGCGATCGGATGATAGGCAGCGCGATGTTGTTCGAACAGTGCGACGCCGCGGTCGTGCGTCGACGGATCGGCGGCGAGTGCGGTGTAGAGCGGGCGCAGGTACTTCATGCGACCGACCTCGGCGACCGCGCGCTCGACCCGCGGCAACACCGCGCGGTAGCCGGACTTCAGCGCGAGCGTCAGCCAGGGTACGAGGACATCGTAGTTGTTGCCGTCGGTGAGATGGAACTGCGCGTCGAGCGCGCGCAGCGTGGTCTCGGGGGCAGGGCGGGGCACCGATTCGAGGTACAGCGCCCACTCGGTCGCGCTCCACGTGACGTCGCTCGGCGGAACCGCACCGGCCAGGCGCTCGATCGCGTCGAGCCGCGAGCTCGTCGCGTTGACGGCGTTCGGCGGCAGGCCCTCGCCGTCGAGCCACGCGCGCGCGTCGACCTTCGCGAGCGCGCCGGGCAAGCCGGCTTCTATGAACGCTTCGAAGTCTTCGGTCGTGATCGCGCCGAACCGGAACCTGGCGAGGTACGTGCGCAGCCACGCCTCGAACGCGGGGCGACCGACCGCCGCTTCGATCGCGGTGAGGAACATGTAGCCCTTCTCGTACGGGATCAGCGAGTAGCACTCGTCCGGATCGATCCCGTCGAGGTGCGTGCGCAGCTTCGTCATCGCGGGTCGATCGTGAAAGCGCTCGATCGATTCGTCGAGCTCGCGGCGGCCGAGCGCGGCGGACAGCGCGGCCATGTCGGTGCCCTCGAGCGCCTCGGTGATCCGGCGCTCGGCGTACATCGTGAAGCCCTCGTTGAGCCAGAAGTGCTCGGCGTTCGCGTTCGTGACGAGGTTGCCGGTCCACGAGTGGGCGAGCTCGTGTGCGACGACCGAGACCAGCGAGCGATCGCCCGCGATCACGGTCGGCGTGAGGAACGTCAGCCGAGGATTCTCCATCCCGCCGTACGGAAACGACGGCGGCATCGTGAGGATGTCGAAGCGCTCCCAATCGTAGGGGCCGAACAGCGCCTCGGCGGCGGTGATCATCTTCTCGACCTCGGCGAACTCCCACGCGGCGGCTTCGACGACCGCCGGCTCGGCCCACACCCGGCACCGCGGCGACAGATCGCGCGACGCGAGGTCGCCGATCGCGAACGCGAACAGGTACGGCGGAATCGGCTGCGGCATCTCGAAGCGATGGGTCGCGACCGCGCCGGTGTCGGTGCGGCCGTGATCCGCGGCGGCCATCACCGCGCGGAGCTCGACGGGGAACGTCAGCTCGGCGGTGTAGCGCTGGCGCAGGCGCGGCGTGTCCTGCAGCGGGATCAACGAGCGCGCGTGGATCGCCTGGCACTGCGAAAACAGATACGGCTGGACGCCACCGCGGGTCTGTGCCGGTTCGAGCCATTGCAGCGCCGACGCGTCCGGCGAGGTCGCGTAGGCGATCACGAGCGAGCGGGTCGGTTCGGGGATCGTGATCTCGAGGCGCGCGCCGAGGTACGGCTCCGGCGGGTGCAACGTGAACGCGAGCGCGCGACCGGCGTCGTCGTGCACGCTCGCGATCGCGAGATCGCGAGTGTCGAGGTCGAGCGTGCCGCGGCCCGCGGTCGCGAACTGCAGCGTGACCTGCGCGGTGATCGTGCGGGTCGTGAAATCGACGCGTGCGGTCAGCGCGAAGCGCTCGGTCTGGAGCTGCGTGTCGTCGGCGTACGAGTGGGGATCGCGGCGAGCCATGGCTCGCGAGTGTCACATGCACGCGGTCGGCGCGCACTGCAGCTCGAGCCCGTCGTCACCACACGCCGCGTAGATATCGAGCGTGGTCACGGCCATGCCGTCGGGGCAGATCGCGGACTCGGGCCGGTCCATGGTGTTGCCGGTGTCCATCCGCTTGATCCGGACCGGGGGGTCGGTCGCGGCCTTCATCTTCATGGGTGGTTGGTGGGTGGGCCACAACTGAGGGTGGCTGTAGGTGATCGTGGTTGCAGCGGGTCGGGTATGAGCTGGTTAGCGCGTCGACGGAGACCACGCACGGCGGCGGCGATGAGTGTAACCTTAGAGCTAACGTGCGCCGCTACCTGCTCTTGGTCGGGTTCGTCGTCGGCTGTGCTCACGGTCATGCCACGACCGGGATGCCCGCCGAAAAGATCAAGCTGCTGATGCTTCCCGCCGAGAGCGATGCATTTCCGGCGATCGCGAAAGCCGCGACGACGGCGCTCTCTCACGCGAAGGTCGTGGGCGTCGACGAGTCGGGTGTGTCGAAGGTTTCGATCGAGGTCGTGCAGCTCTCGATCGAGTGCGTCGATCCGACCGCGAGTTGCTACGACGCCGCCGCGAAGTCGCTGTCGGCGAACAAGCTGTTGTTCGCGCAGATCGACAACGACGGCGCGAAACCGAAGGTCACGGTCACGCTGTTCGACCGAGCGAGCAAGCAGCCGAAGACCGCCGAACACACGTATGCGACCGAGGCCGAGGCGATGGCCGGGCTCGACGGTCTGATCTCCGAGGCGACGCGATGAGCAACGTCCGTGAAGAGACGAACGACGTCGTCGAGATCGACGCGATCGGCGCCGAGGAGTGGGAGCGCGATCAGCACACGCCGCAGGCGATCGAGTCGAACCTCGCGGCGCTGGTCAAACAATCCGCCGCGTCGAATTCGGGACCGGTTCGGATCAAGCCGCTCGACGAGGGCTGGTCGGAAGACGCGAACGCCGACGCGGCGAAGCCCCGGACGACGACGAATACGTTGCGCCGCACCGGTGCTGCGCCGGCGATTCCGCTCGATCGTAAGACCCAGGCGTTGGGCACACCGATCGTGCGCCCCGCGACGACCACGCCCGCTGTCGTCGCGAAACCAGTCGCTAAACCGGCCGCGAAGCCGTCGGGAGCCGCGACCGCCGCGAAGCTCAGCGCGGCGACGCCCGCGTCGAAACCCGTGGCGACCACGCCGGCGAAATCGTCGAAGCCGGCGACCGTGGCGAAGCCAACCGCCCCGACGCCGGCCGCGACGCCGGCTGCGATGCCGGCTGCGATGCCGGCTGCGATGAGTGGATGGGTCGCGAAGCCGACCGCCGTATCACCGTCGAGCGATCCGACGTTCGCACCGTTCGCTCCGCCGTTCACCGCGCCGGCCGTCGCGGTCGATCCACCGAAGCCGCGACCTCCGACGCCGCAACCGATGGCCGCGCTGGCGGTCGATCCGCCGAAGCCGCGTACGCCGACGCTGCGAACGCCGACGCCACCACCGATGGCTGCGCTGGCCAAGCCGCGACCGCCGACGCCGCAACCGATGGCAGCGCTGGTGGTCGACCCGCCGAAACCGCGAACGCCGACGCCGCAACCGATGGCCGCGCTGAAGCCGCGCGGGCCGACGCCACCACCGATGCCGGCGATCTCGGCCGAGCCGACCAAGGTGCTCGCGT
Source organism: Kofleriaceae bacterium (assembly GCA_039935615.1). Lineage (GTDB taxonomy): Bacteria > Myxococcota_A > Polyangia > Haliangiales > Haliangiaceae > JABFXX01. Next base: position 9,465 of record JBDTJY010000209.1, on the reverse strand, counting down.
CTGGGCCGTCCGAGTTCGTCGCCGACGCGACCCGCGCGATGCCGCACGATTGGGCGGAGCCCACGAAGACCGGCGTGCAGATGCCGCCGGCGACGGACCTTCCTGCGTCACCGAGTAAGGCGCGCGCGGCGACGCCCGCCGCTGTCGCTCCGGCGCCAGCCCCGGTCGCGGCCAAGCCAGCCAAGTCGCTCGCGCCACCGACGTGGCCGCCACCCTCCGAACCAGACATGTTGCCGCCGCCGCCCGTCGCCGGCTTCGAGGACTGGGAAAATCCGAACGCGAACACATCGCTCGGCACCCGCGCCCCATCGAACAGTGGCGCCGACGCGTCGGACTTCAAGCGCGAAGATTCGGTGATCATCGATCTCAACGCCAGGCCACGTGGTGGTGGTGCACCGCGCCGGCCGCAGATCTATCCGATGATCCAGACGTCGGAGCAAAGCACGACGACCTCGGGCGTGTTCGTGATGCCGACCGCCGCGGCGCCGAAGGCGGTCGCAGCTCCACTCGCCGCAGCGCACGTCGCGACGTCCGCGCCGACGATGCCGGAGCCCGCGCTGCCGTCGAGCCCGTTCGAGCGACCGTCCCCCGCGTGGCACACGCCGATGCCGCAGACGCTGCCCGGTCAGCCGCCCGGGGCTCCGCCGGTGCCGAGCTTTCCGAGTGCGGTCGGCCTGATCGACGACCTCGCGGTGCCGACGCCGATCAGGGTCGAGAAGACCGACCCGGCGGCGCTCGCGGCCGTGTTCCAGACCCCGCGGCGCCGGCGCACCATCCTGCTCGTCGCGGGCGGCGCGCTCGGTGTCGTGCTCGTGCTGATGCTCGCGTTCTCGGGTGACTCGCACGCACCGACCACCGAGCCACCGACCGTGCTCGCGAAGGCGACTCCGACCACGCCGCCATCGGGCCCATCGTCTACGCCCGCTGCGGCCACGCCGGCGCAGACTCCGGCCGCCGCACACCCGGTGGCGGTCGCGACCGTGCCCGACAAGCTCGAAGCGCCGGCGAAACCGACGGCGACGAAGCCGGTCGCGAAGCGCCGTAACTTCCGCGCGAAGAAGCCGGTGATCGTCGACTACGACAAGAAGCAGGATCCGACGCCGTCGCAAGACGAATCGCTGGCGCGTGCTCGCGCGGCCTACGCGACCGGCAATCAACACCTGTTCGCCGGCCAGGCCGCCGCGGCGATCGCGTCGTATCACCAAGCGCTCGCCGACTATCCGGGATATGTCGCGGGTTATCGCGGGCTCGGACTCGCCTACGCACAGCAGGGCAACCGCACCGCCGCGCTCACCGCGTTCCAGACCTACGTCAGCCTCGCGCCGGCCGCGAAGGACGTCGCGCTGATCGAGAAGCGGATCGCGCGGCTCTCGCTCGCGGCGCACTAGGACCGGAATTGAACCGCCAAGGGCGGAAAGGATCCAAGGACGGATCGGCCGATCGTGCACACGGGACACGAGGGCCCACTACGACTTGAACGTCGCGAGCAGCTCGTCGGCCGCGGCCGTCGACGTGACCTCGCCGGCGGCGACCGCAGCCTCGAGGCGCGGCAGCGCGGCGGCGATCGCCGGGTTCGCGCGAAACGCGAGCTCGAGCCGCTCGCGGATCAGCGACCACATCCAGATCCGTTGTTGATCCGCGCGCATCGTCACGAGCTCGCCCGACGCCGAGATCACCGCGTGATGCTCTTCGATCGCCGTCCACAGCTCGTCGAGGCCGAGTCCCGTCAGCCCGGAGATCGCGAGCGCACGCGGCGGCCACGATTCGCGGCGGCGCGGCAGGTAGCGCAGCGCGCTGCGAAGATCCGAGAGTGCGATCCGCGCCTTCGCGGCGCCGTCGCCGTCGGCCTTGTTGACCGCGAGCGCGTCGGCGAGCTCGAACACGCCCTTCTTGATGCCCTGGAGCTCGTCGCCCGCGCCGGGGAGGACGAGCACGAGGAAGAAGTCGACCATGTCGGCGACGGCGGTCTCACCTTGGCCGACGCCGACGGTCTCGACCAGCACGACATCGAAGCCGGCGGCCTCGCACAGCAGCATCGTCTCGCGCGTGCGGCGCGCGACGCCGCCGGACGTGAGCCCGCTCGGAGATGGGCGGATGAACGCTTCGGGCGCGACCGCGAGCCGCTGCATCCGGGTCTTGTCGCCGAGGATCGAGCCGCCGGAGAGCTGGCTGGTCGGATCGATCGCGAGCACGGCGACCTTCTTGCCGGCGCCGATCAGCCGCACGCCGAGCTCGTCGATGAACGTCGACTTGCCGACGCCGGGCACGCCGGTGATGCCGACCCGGCGCGCGCCACCGGTCGCCGGCAACAGGCGCAGTAGTAGCTCTTGCGCGAGCACGGCATCGTTCGGCTCGCGGCTCTCGACGAGCGTGACCGCGCGCGCGAGCACACCGCGATCGCAAGCGCGCACTCCGGACTCGTACTCGTCGAGCGAGAGCCGCGGCGCGCGCGACGTCATTGCTCGAGGTTCTCGAGGCGGTCGAGCAGCGAGCCCGCGGCGTCGGCGATCACCGTGCCCGGCCCGAAGATCTCGGCCGCGCCGGCTTCGCGCAGCGGCGCGTAGTCATCCGGCGGAATCACGCCACCGGCGACGATCAAGATATCGGGGCGACCGAGCGCCGCGAGCGCATCGCGCAGCGCTGGGATCAGCGTGAGGTGACCCGCGGCGAGCGAGCTCGCACCGACGACGTGGACATCGGCGTCGACCGCCGCACGCGCGGTCTCTTCCGGAGTCTGGAACAGCGGACCGATGTCGACATCGAAGCCGAGGTCGGCGAACGCCGACGCGATGACCTTCTGGCCGCGATCGTGACCGTCCTGCCCCATCTTCGCGATCAAGATCCGCGGGCGACGACCTTCGCGCTCGAAAAACGCCTGCGTGCGTGCGCGCAGCGTCGTGATCGCGGTGGAGGTCTCGCCCACCTCGCCACTGTACACGCCGGAGATGGCGTGGATCTCGGCGCGATGCCGACCCCACACCTTCTCGAGCGCCATCGAGATCTCACCGACGGTGGCGCGCGCCCGCGCCGCCGCGATCGCGCACTCCAACAGATTTCCAGTCCCGGTCTCGGCGCAGACGGTGAGTGCATCGAGCGTGGCCGTGGTCACCGCGCCATCGCGCTCGCGCCGCAACTTCTCCAGCCGATCGATCTGGGTCTTGCGGACCGCCGCGTTGTCGACCCTCAGCACCGGAATCGGACGTTCGTCGCGCGGCCTCCAGCAGTTGACGCCGATGATCTTCTGGCGGCCGGCGTCGATCCGCGCCTGCGTGCGCGCGGCGGCCTCTTCGATCCGCAGCTTCGGCACGCCGGCTTCGATCGCCTTGACCATGCCGCCGAGCGCCTCGACCTCGGCGATGTGCTCGCGCGCGCGCCGCGCGAGTTGATCGGTCAGCCACTCGACGTAGTAGCTGCCGCCCCACGGATCGACCGGGCGCGTCGTCCCCGATTCGAGCTGGAGCTGGAGCTGGGTGTTGCGCGCGATCCGCGCCGAGAAATCGGTCGGCAGCGCGAGCGCCTCGTCGAGCGAGTTCGTGTGCAGGCTCTGGGTGTGGCCCTGCGTCGCGGCCATCGCCTCGATGCACGTGCGCACCACGTTGTTGTAGACGTCCTGCGCGGTCAGCGACCAACCCGAGGTCTGGCAGTGCGTGCGCAGCGCGAGGCTCTTCGCACTCTTCGGCTCGAACTTCGCCATCAGCTCGGCCCACAACAGGCGCGCGGCGCGGAGCTTCGCGACCTCCATGAAGAAGTTCATGCCGATCGCGAAGAAGAACGACAGCCGCGGCGCGAACGCATCGACGTCCATCCCCGACGCGATCCCGGTGCGCACGTACTCGACGCCATCGGCGAGCGTATAGCCGAGCTCGAGGTCGGCGGTCGCACCGGCCTCCTGCATGTGATAGCCGGAGATCGAGATCGAGTTGTACTTCGGCATCTGCTTCGCGGTGAACGCGAAGATGTCCGCGACGATCCTCATCGACGGAGCGGGCGGATAGATATAGGTGTTCCGCACCATGTACTCTTTGAGGATGTCGTTCTGGATCGTCCCCGTGAGCTGCGCGGGCTTGACGCCTTGCTCCTCGGCCGCGACGACGTAGAGCGCGAGGATCGGCAACACCGCGCCGTTCATCGTCATCGACACCGACATCTTGTCGAGCGGGATGCCGTCGAACAGGATCCGCATGTCCTCGATCGAATCGATCGCGACGCCCGCCATCCCGACATCGCCGGCGACGCGCGGATGATCGCTGTCGTAGCCGCGATGGGTCGCGAGATCGAATGCGATCGAGAGTCCCATCTGCCCGGCGGCGAGGTTGCGACGATAGAACGCGTTGGAGTCTTCCGCCGTCGAGAACCCGGCGTACTGGCGCACGGTCCACGGCTTCTGCACGTACATCGTCGGGTAGGGGCCGCGCACGAACGGCGCGAACCCGGGCAACGAGTCGAGGTGCTGGACATCGGCGAGATCCGCGGCGGTGTACAGCGGGCGATGCGGAATGCCCTCGGGTGTGTCCCAGGTCGCGCCGATCGCCGGTGCGGTGTCACCGCCGGATGGCGGCGCGGTGGAGATCGCATCGAACTCGAGCGCGCCGTAGTCGGGGAGCTTCACGCGTCCCTCGACAGCAGATCGTTGAGGTTCGCGATCACATCGCAGCCCATGAACACGAACGTGTTGACGCCCGCGGTGCGCAGCTTGCGCTCGAGCGCGGCGGGTCGGCCGGCGACGGCGATGTGCTTGTAGCCGGCCTCTCTGAGCTTCGCGGCGAGCACTTCGGCCTCGAGCGCATACCGCTCGTCGGAACCGCAGATGCACGCGATCGCATTCGGCGCGGGCGGCGGCGTGACCTCGCCAGATCCCTGCGCCACGTGCGCGCGCAACCCGACCGTCGCGAACAGCGTCTGCGCATAACCGACCCGACCGCGATGCTCCGACGGCGGTCCCAGCGTCACGAGCACGACGTCGCGCGTATTCTCGATGTGCGCGCGCAGCGCCTCGAACTCTTCGCCGTCGCGATGGCGCGGCGCGCTGGTCGGCGACGCGATCGGTAGCGGTGCCGGCAGCGTCTCGTCGAGGTTCGCGAAGTCGCTGACGCCGAGCACCGGCTCGGTCCGCTTCGCGATCGCGGTCGCGCGCGCGGCCCACGCCTGGGTCAGGCGCTGGCCGAGCTTGCCGATGTTCGCGACCATGCCGCCCGCGGCCTCGAACGTGCGAAACCGCGACCACACCTCGCGCGCGAGCGCGTCGGTGCGTGCCTCGAGATAGTACGAGCCACCGCCGGCATCGAGCACCTTGCCGAGCTGGCTCTCCTCGCGGAGCACCAGCGCGGTGTTGCGCGCGGTGCGGCGGCCGAGCGGCGATGCCGTACCGAACGCGTCGTCGAACGCCGCCGGCGTCACGAGTTGTGCACCGCCGAGCACCGCGGCGAACACCTCGGTCGTCACGCGCAGCAGGTTGACCCACGGATCGCGAACGCTCTGCGTGCGCGACGAGCACACGGCATGGAGCGCATCGAGGCCGGCATCGGCCACGCCCGCCGCGGCGAGCATCTTCCACCACACGATGCGGAGTGCGCGCAGCTTGCACAGCTCGCCGAACGTGTCGCGACCGACCGCGACCTGGACCCACAAGCTGCGTGCGGCCTCGTCGAGCGCGACGCCTTCGCGCACGCACGCCTTGAGATACGCGACCGCCTTCGACAGCACGAGCGCGAGCTCGTCGGCGGCATCGGCGCCCGCCGCATGAAACTCCAGGCTCGACACGCGGATCGCGCGGACGTGATGGCCCTGCGCTCCGAGCGTGCCGCGCAACCGCTGGTGCGCGACCTTCTCGACGAACCCGCCGAGCTCGGCGAGCCGGCGCTGCAGGGCGACCTCCGACAGATCGTTGCGCCAGACTTCGTCGATCGGATCGAAGCCGAGCCAGGCGGAGCGCGCGTGCATCACCGCCTTGAAGTGCTCGATCAGCGGCGTACCGGTGAAGTCCATCACGACCGCGAGCTTGTGACCGAGCGCCGCCGCGAGCGCCGGGCGATCGGTCGACGCCATCCACAGCGCGTCTGCGCCGCCCTCGAGATCGTCTGCCACCGCGGCGGCATCTCCCGCGCGCATGCAGACCTCGAACGGCTTCGCGTCGAGTGACCCACCACGCGCGAACGGCGCCGCGCCCGGGCCCCCGGACTCGACACGCTCGGTGTACAGCGGCTGGATCGCGAGCCCCTCGGCCGTGCGCGTGACGAGCTTCTCGAACGGCGTACCGTCCTGGGTGGCGAGCGCCCGCCAATCGGCAAGGGTGGGATTCACGACCAGACCTACATGTTTCGGCGGTATTGACCGCCGACTTCGTATAGCGCGCGCGACAACTGACCGAGCGTGCACACCTTGCACGCCTCCATCAGCGCCGCGAACACGTTATCTCCGTCGAGCGCCGAGCGCTTGAGGTCCACGAGTGCCTGCGGTGCGACCTCGGCGTTGCGCTTCCAGAACGAATCGCGCGCGGTGATCGCGTAGTGCTTCTCCTCGGTGGTCGCGCGGATCACCTCGGGCGGCTCGACGGTCGGGCTGCCCTTCGGATCGAGGAACGTGTTGACGCCGATGATCGGCAGCGTGCCGTCGTGCTTGAGCGTCTCGTAGTACAGCGACTCCTCCTGGATCTTCGATCGCTGATACATCCGCTCCATCGCGCCGAGCACCCCGCCGCGCTCGGAGATCGAGCGGAACTCCGCGAGCACCGCCGCTTCGACCATGTCGGTGAGTTGCTCGATGATGAACGAGCCCTGGTTCGGGTTCTCGTTCTTCGACAGCCCGAACTCCTTGTTGATCACGAGCTGGATCGCGAGCGCGCGCCGCACGCTCTCCTCGGTCGGCGTGGTGATCGCCTCGTCGTAGGCGTTGGTGTGCAGCGAGTTCGCGTTGTCGTTGAGCGCGAGCAGCGCCTGCAGCGTCGTGCGGATATCGTTGAACGAGATCTCCTGCGCGTGCAGCGAACGACCGCTGGTCTGGATGTGATATTTCAGCTTCTGCGAGCGGTCGTTGCCGCCGTACTTGTCGCGGATCGCCTTCGCCCAGATCCGGCGCGCCACGCGGCCGAGCACCGCGTACTCGGCGTCCATGCCGTTCGAGAAGAAGAACGAGAGGTTCGGCGCGAAGTCGTCGATCGCCATCCCGCGCGACAGGTAGTACTCGACGAACGTGAACCCGTTCGACAGCGTGAACGCGAGCTGGCTGACCGGGTTCGCGCCGGCCTCCGCGATGTGATAGCCGCTGATCGAGACCGAGTAGAAGTTCCGCACCTTGTTCTCGATGAAGTAGTGCTGGATGTCGCCCATCACGCGGAGCGCGAACTCCGTCGAGAAGATGCAGGTGTTCTGCGCCTGATCTTCTTTGAGGATATCGGCCTGCACGGTGCCGCGGACCTGCTGCAGCGTCGCCGCGCGGATCTTGTCGTAGACCTCGCGCGGCAGCACGTCGTCGCCGGACACCCCGAGCAGCAGCAGGCCGAGGCCGTCGTTGCCCTCGGGAATCTCACCCTGATAGCGCGGTCGCTCGACGCCCTTGTGCTTGTAGATCGCGGCGATCTTCGCCTCGACCTCGGCGACCAGCCCGTGCTTGCGGATGTGCTTCTCGCACTGCTGATCGATCGCGGCGTTGAGGAAGAACCCGAGCACCATCGGCGCCGGGCCGTTGATCGTCATCGACACCGACGTCGCCGGGGCCGCGAGATCGAAGCCGCTGTACAGCTTCTTCGCGTCGTCGACGTTCGCGATCGAGACGCCGGAGTTGCCGACCTTGCCGTAGATATCGGGCCGGTGATCCGGATCCTCGCCGTACAGCGTCACCGAGTCGAACGCCGTCGACAGCCGCTTCGCCGGCAGGCCGCGCGAGACGTAGTGGAACCGCTTGTTCGTGCGCTCGGGGCCGCCTTCGCCGGCGAACATCCGCGCCGGATCCTCGCCTTCGCGCTTGAGCGGGAACACGCCGGCGGTGAACGGAAATTGTCCCGGTGGTGCCTCGCGCAACAACCAGGTCAGCACGTCGCCCCAATCCTCGTACGCCGGTAGCGTGACCTTCGGAATCTTGAGGTGCGAGAGCGACTCGGTCGTGAGGTCGAGCTCGATCACCTTGTCGCGGACCTGGAACTGATACTTCGCCGCGGCGTAGCGCCGCTTCATTGCCGGCCACTCGGCGAGCAGCGAGCGCGACTCCGGCGTCAGCCGGGTCTCGAGGTCGTGATACAGCGCGACCAGCTCGCCGACGTACGACGGCTCGCCTTCGACGACCTGGGTGACCTGCACGACATTGGAGGTCTCGACGATCTCGAGCTTCTTCTTGCCGACGTTCGCGCGCAGCGCGTCGATCGTGCCGTGCAGCTGATACATCCGCCGCGCGATCGCGGCCTGGGTCTTGACGTGCGCGTCGTTCGCGTTGCAGACCTCGGCGATCTCCGCGAGGTAGCGCGTGCGATCCGGCGGGATGATCCACTTCTTCTCGCTCATCCCACCGGTGAGCTCGAAGTGCGAATGCAGCGGCGCGGCGGTGCGCGCGACGAGGAGATCCATCAGCGCGCGATACAGCGTGTTCATCCCCGGATCGTTGAACTGCGCGGCCATCGTGCCGTACACCGGCAGCTCGTCGTCGGTCTTGTTGAACGCGTTGTGGTTGCGCTTGTATTGCTTGCGGACGTCGCGCAGCGCGTCGAGCGAACCGCGCTTGTCGAATTTGTTGATCGCGATCGCGTCGGCGAAGTCGAGCATGTCGATCTTCTCGAGCTGGGTCGCGGCGCCGTACTCGGCGGTCATCACGTAGAGCGAGACATCGGCGTGATCGGTGATCTCGGTGTCGCTCTGGCCGATGCCGGAGGTCTCGACGATCACGAGATCGAACCGCGCCGCGCGACAGATCTCGATCGACTCGCGGACGTGCTTCGACAGCGACATGTTCGACTGCCGGGTCGCGAGCGACCGCATGTACACGCGCGGGTTGTCGATCGAGTTCATGCGAATGCGATCGCCGAGCAGCGCACCGCCGGACTTGCGCTTCGACGGATCGACCGAGATCACGGCGATCGTCTTGTCGGGGAAGTCGGTGAGGAACCGCCGCACCAGCTCGTCGACGAGCGAGGACTTGCCGGCGCCGCCGGTGCCGGTCACGCCGAGCACGGGCACCTTCGTCGACTTCGCGAGGATCGGCTCGAGCGCCTTGCGCAGATCATCGCCGGCCGCCGGATCGTTCTCGGCCGCCGTGATCAGGCCGCCGATCACCGCCGGTCCGCGCGCGGGCAGGGTGGGGACCACCTTCGCGATCACCGGCGGCGTCTTCTCGAAGTCGCACTGGCGCAGCATGTCGTTGATCATCCCCTGCAGGCCCATCGAGCGACCGTCGTCGGGCGAGTACAGCCGCGTCACGCCATACGCGTGGAGCTCCTGGATCTCCGAGTGCAGGATCGTGCCGCCGCCGCCGCCGAACACC
>JBDTJY010000208.1:0-14659 GCA_039935615.1 Kofleriaceae bacterium | reverse complement strand
TCGAACTACTACCAAGATCAGGGCTACGCGTACGCGAACGTCCTGCCGCTCACGAAGGTCGACCTCGACAAGCGCCAGATCAACCTGACCTTCGAGGTCGCGCGTGGCAAGCGCGCCTACTTCGAGCGGATCAACATCCGCGGCAACTCGAAGACCCGCGACAAGGTGATCCGTCGCGAGATGAAGATCTCCGAGGGCGAGCTGTTCAACAACACCAACCTCGAGGTGTCGAAGCGCCGGATCATGGCACTCGGCTTCTTCGAGAACGTCGTCGTGTCGACCAAGCGCGGCTCGTCCGACGAGTTCGTCGAAGTCAACGTCGAGGTCAGCGAGCGCCCGACCGGTACGTTCCAGATCGGCGCCGGCTTCTCCTCGGTCGAGAACTTCATCGCGCAGGCGCAGATCAGCCAGAACAACTTGTTCGGCCGTGGTCAGACCCTCGCATTGCAGGCCCAGATCTCGTCGCTGCGCCAGTTGTTCCTGGTGCGCTTCGTCGAGCCGTACTTCCTCGACACGTACTGGACGTTCGCGTTCGACCTCTACAATCAGAGCCGCTACCTCGGCAACACGACCTCGACGTTCTCGCGCAACGCGACCGGTGGCACCCTGACCTGGGGTTATCCACTCTCGTACGAAGCGCGCGCGTTCCTCACGTACAAGCTCGAGGACGTCAGCATCACGCAGGGCGCCGGCGGGTTCGCCAGTCTCGGCGCGACGACCGCGCCGATCGCCGCGTCGTCGGTCGCGAACCTGTTCCGCGGCGGTAACACGTCGTCGGTGCGCGCCTCGCTGTCGTGGGACTCGCGCAACAACCGCTTGTTCCCGACCGAGGGTTGGTACGACTCGCTGTTCGCCGAGTACGCCGACAAGTGGACCGGCTCCGAGAACAAGTTCGTGCGCTGGGGTGGCTTCATCCGCAAGTACAAGCAGCTGTGGGGACCGTTCGATCTCCACGTCAACGCCGAGTTCGGTGTCACGACCTCGACCGATCCGCTCGGCGTACCGATCAGCGAGCGCTACCTCGTCGGCGGTATCTACAACATCCGCGGCTACGCCCCGCTGTCGCTCGGCCCGAAGTTGCTCACGCAGCAGCCCGGCGACGTCGGCAACGGCCTCACGCAGTTGCCGCTCGGTGGCAACATGCAGATCATCTTCAACAGCGAGATCGAGTTCCCGCTGTTCAAGAAGGTCGGCATCTCCGGCGTCGTGTTCTACGACATGGGGAACGCGTACAACCTCGAGGCTCGCTACTGCGGTGGCCTGCAGCGCAAGAACGCGGCGGTGCCGATCCAGTTCGACCCGTGCTTCCGCGCGGACTCGCTGACCTCCGGTATCCGCAAGTCGGTCGGCTTCGGGTTCCGTTGGATCTCGCCGATCGGCCCGCTCCGGTTCGAGTGGGGCATCCCCCTCGACCAGCAACTCGGCGAGGATCCGCTGGTATTCGAGTTCACGATCGGCAACTTCTTCTAGTTGAAGATCGCAGCGGCAGCGGGCGTCTCACGGTATGGAGATGCCCATGAACCGCTATCTAGCTCTAGGCGTGCTCGGCGTTGGTCTGATGGTGAGCCCGCTCCTGGTCGGCCTCGCGAAGAGCGCCGTGCCCGCGCCGAAGATCGGCATCATCGATCTCGACAACACGCTGTCGACCACGCCGGCCGGCAAGCGCGCGAACGAGTCGTTCGAGAAGAACCGCAAGGCCAAGCAGGCCGAGCTCGACAAGCAGCAGCAAGAGCTCAAGGCGGCCGCTGCCGATCTCGACAAGCAGAAGGCCGTGCTCAAGCCAGATGCGTACGCGCAGAAGCACGCCGACCTCGAGAAGAAGTTCGTCGACCTGCAACAAGTTTACGTCAAGCTCGAGCGCGACCTCGCGGGCGAGCGGACCAAGCTGATCCAGGATCTCTTGAAGCAGGCCGGCCCGAAGATCGAACAGGTCGCGAAGGCCGAGGGCGTGAACATCATCGTCGACCGTGAAGCGGTGGTCTACGCCGACCCCTCGGTGGACCTGACCCAGGCGCTCAATGCCCTAATGAAATGAGCTGAATGCTATAGAGGGCAGATGGAAGACGCCCTCAAGATCGAGCGCATCCTCGAGCTGCTGCCGCATCGCTATCCGTTCCTGTTGATCGATCGGGTGATCGAGCTGACCGACGACAAGGTCGTCGCGCTCAAGAACGTCACGTACAACGAGCAGTTCTTTCAGGGCCACTTCCCGGGCGCGCCGGTGATGCCGGGCGTGCTCCAGGTCGAGGCGATGGCGCAGGCCGGCGGGATCCTCGCGTCGCGCACGATCCAGTTCGATCCGGCGACCCACGTGATGGTGTTCATGGCGATCGACGCGGTGAAGTTCCGCAAGGCGGTCGTGCCAGGTGATCAACTCGTGATCGAGGTCATCCCCCTGCGCAAGGGCAGGATCTTCAAGATGAAGGGCGAGTGCAAGGTCGACGGCAAGGTGGTGTCGTCGGCAGAGTTCCTCGCTGGAATGACCGAGAAGACGAAGGTCGCGTAGCGCGTTTCATCCGTATGAAGGCACTCCTCCTGATCGGTCTGGCAGCGTGTCACGGCGGTGGCGACAAACCGCGCACCACGCGCGGCAGCGGGGTCGCGCCGATCGAGGTCGTCAATCAGCCGCAGTTTCCCGACGCCCGTGGGCGCGCGAACGGTGCGAGCGGCGACGAGATCGAGCCGAACGATGGCGATGAGGTCGCGACGCCGTTCCCGCTCGACAGCACGATGCGCGGCAAGCTCGACGGCGAGACCGACGTCGATCACTTCCGGATCGATGTCGACAGGCGGGGCGCGCTGTCGCTGATGGTCAATGCCGTCGATGCCGACCTCGTCGTCGAGCTCGAGGACGGCAACGGCGCGCTCGTCGCACGCTCCGATCGCGGTGGCGTGCGCGTCAAAGAGGGACTGCCGAATTTCGGCGTCGTACCCGGGCGCTACACGGCGGTCGTCAAGGCCGCGGTCAAGCGCAAGGCCAAGCCGGCCAAGGGCAGGGCTCCGCCACCGGCCGCGGGTGCGGTGGCCTACGAGCTGACGTCGGCGCTCGTCGCGATCGCGCCGAATGCCGAGCACGAGCCCGACGAGGATCGCGGCACGGCGAACGACCTGATCGTCGGCGACAGCGGCACCGGCTACCTCGGCTGGACCGGCGATGTCGACGTGTGGAAGCTCTCGGTCGAGACCCTGTCGGCGAACAACTCGATCGACATCGAGGTCACCGCGATCGAAGGCGTCGCGCTCGAGTTGCTCGTCGAGGACGGCATCGGCAACCCGGTGCTCACCCGCAAGGCGCCGCGCGGCGCGCCGCTGATCGTGCGCGGTCTCGTGCCGAACCTGCCGGCGAGCGCGCCGCCGTTTCACTACCTGACGATCAAGGGCGCCGGCTCGAATCCCGAGACCGCGTACAGCGTGAAGGTCACCGCGCAGCTCCCGCAGACCGATGCCGAGATCGAGCCGAACGATTCGGTCGACAAGCCGTTCGCGATGCCGGCGGATCGCACGGTCGTACATGCACGCTGGTCGCCGGGCGATGTCGATTGCTTCGGCCTCGCGAGTAGCGGCGCGATCACCGCGGACGTCAATCCGGGCAGCGACTTCGATCCGGTCGTCGAGCTGTTCGTCGACGGGAAGTCGCTCGCGGTGGCGAACAAGATGAAGAAGGGCGGCGAGGAGAAGGTGACGGGCGTCGTGCCGGCGGGGAGCAAGGCGGTGGTCTGCGTGAAGAGCTCCGATCCGAACGCGACCGGCGAAGCGGCGTACGACGTCACGATCCAAGACGACGCGCCGTGACGAGACGATGAAAAAGCACACGCGAGCGGGTGTGATCCTCGCGTGGCTCGCGCTCGCGAACATGCTCGCGTACGCGACGCGCAACAGCCTGTTCGCCGTCTACGACGACCTCCGCGTTCGGTTCGACTTCCACGATGCCAAGCTCGGCCTGCTCGCGACCGCGTTCTTGATCCCGCACGCGATCGCCACCCTGGTGTTCGGCTGGGCCGGCGATCGCTTCGATCGTCGTCGGGTGATGGCGGTCGGGTTGATCTTCGCCAGCATCGCCGGTGCGCTCGGCGCGCTCGCGCACGGCACGACCTCGCTCGTGATCTCGCGGATGGCGGTCGGGCTCGGCACGGCCGCGGTCGTCCCGATCGCGAACTCGATCCTCGGTCAGCTCTACGACGGCCCGAAGAAGGCGAGCCGGATGGCGATCTTCAACCTCGGCCTGTTGTTCGGCGGAGCGCTGGGCTTCTTCTCCGGCAAGTCGGCGGGCTTTCCCGCGGTCGTGGTCTGGCTCGCGATCCCCGGCGTGCTCGTCGCGCTCGTGATCATGGTGCTCGATATCCCGGAGCATCCCGGCGTTCCGGATCCGGGCCAGTCGCTGTCGCAAGGGCTCGGCGGATTCTGGGACAGCGCGCGCGTCCTGCTCCGCATTCCGACGCTGCGCTGGATGATGTTGTCGACGACCACGATGGCGTTCGCCGCCGGTGGCTACAACGCGTGGCTGATCGATTTTCTCGAGCGCGACAAAGGCATGACGCCGACCGCGGCGACAAATCTGCTTTCGACAGCCCTGGTCGGCGCGGTGCTCGGCGTCGTCGCCGGCGGACGGATCGCCGACTACATGCGCGCGAAGTCCGAGACCGGACGGTTGTGGACGATCACGCTCGGCATGACGCTGGCGTTGCCGTGCATCGCGGTGTGCCTCGAGATCGAGCCGGGCTGGGCGCTCTACATCGCGGGCATCGCGAACTTGTTCTTCATGTTCTGGTACCACGCTCCGATCGCGGTGAGCGTCGATGACGTCGCGCCGCCGACCCACGCGGCCGCGGCACAGGGGCTCGTGATCTTCACGATGCACCTCCTGGGCACGGCACCGTCGTCGTACGTACTCGGGTTGATCGCGGACCACTCGTACCAGCACTACGCGGTGTGGGTCCCTTTCGGGATGGTCATCGATCACAACTCGCTGACCACGGCGATGTGGGTCCCCGTCGGGTTCATCGTGATCGCGGCGCTGGCCATGGTGGCGGCGACGCGGACCTACGCGAAGGATGTGCGGGCTGCGAGAGGTGGCGGGGGCGGGCGGCCTTCGCTATAACCACGGCGTGCGGTTTGCTCTTGTCCTGGCGTTGCTGATGGCCTGCCGGTCCTCGTCGGGACCGTCGCAGACGCTCGACACCTACGGCCGCGCGCTCAAGAACCACGATTTCGGCGAGTCGTACGACCACATGTCGTCGAGCTTTCGCAGCAAGGTCTCGCGCGACGACTACGTGCGGATGATGCGTGACAACCCCCGCGAGGTCGACGAGACCGCCGATCGGCTGCGCGGCAAGCACGGCAGCCTCGAGGTGTCGGCGGAGTTCGAGTACGGACTCGGCGACCAGATGCGCTTGGTCCAAGAAGACGGCGAGTGGAAGATCGCGACGAACCCGCTCGGCTTCTACGACCAGAGCACCCCGAAAGCGGCGCTGCGCTCGTTCATCCGGGCCTTCCGCCTCGAGCGCTGGGACATCATGCTGCGGTTCGTGCCGACCCTGTATCGCGAGAAGATGGACGTCGCAAAGATGAAGGCGCAATTCACCGGCGCCTCCAAAGACAAGATGGACACGCTGATCAACACGCTCGAGGCGAACGTCGACGAGCCGATCATCGAGCGCGGCAACGACGCGCGGATGAGCTACGGCGAGAAGTACGAAGTGAAGTTCCAGAAAGAGGACGGCGTCTGGAAGTTGAAGGATCTCGAGTAGCGGCTACTCGAGTCGCCTGGGTATGTGCGGCCTCGGGTAGGTGCCCGCGCACCCTGGGATCTCTCCCACACTCCGGATCTGTCGCCAAAACTGTCACTGTGCTCCGCAAAAAGGTCAGGGCTCGTCGAGGCGAGTCAACACCGTGTGGCATCACGCGAATCTCCGACGACGAATCGCGTTACGGCGACTTCAGACCCCGGCGATTGACCCAGTCTCGACATCCTACAAGTGATCTTTCCGGACGGTATTTTCTGCTCCGAGAAGTGGAGCCACGGTGATTTCGATGCGTTAGAATAGAACCACGGGATGAAGTGTCTGAAGGCCCGTGGGTTGCACTGGTGGAGGATCGTCGCTACGTAATTGTTGATACTTAGGTCTCGTCCTCGTCACGAAAGGTGGTCCGAGATGTTGGATCCCTGGATTATCGAAGAGATCCTGAAGAAGGAAGAAGAACGGCGCCGCGAATCAGAACGTTCGCATGCGGAGCTTCCTGTCGAGCCGTACCGTGAAGATGATCGACCCCGAGTCACGCCACCGCGTGAAGAAACCGAACGCGGTGTCATGATCATCGATATCTGACCTCACCTCACATCAGGCCATAAAGGCCTATATCTGAAGGCTTCTTCACCACTTGGTGAGGGAGCCTTTCGCGCTTTCGGACAGACGGCAGTGGTAGATACCCGCCATGGCATCGCGAGCGTCCGGTGCGGTGCTCGAGCGTCCCCCCAGCGAACCGGGGCCACGCGCGGCGAGCGAGGGAGTGCCCGCGCTGCCCGCGAAGCGCACGGCGGGCCACGTGTTCACGATCGTCCTCGGCGTGATCGGCTGGTTCACGGTGATCGGACTGCCCGGACTCCACCTCGTGCCGCACGACGTCCCGTCCGGCCCGGTGTCGATCGGGTTGTTCGTCGCCGTGATCCTCGCGGCGCGCGCCCTCGCGTTCCGCATGGCCGACGCCAGCGTGCTGTCGCTCGACTCGGCGTACTACGTCGCGGCCGCGCTGTGCGTCGGCACGATCGAAGCCGGCACGTTGGTCGCGCTCGCGCTCACGATCGACGCGAGCGTGCGGTTGGCCGTGGCCGTGCGGCGCGGCCGGCGCGATCCAGATGGGCTGTGGGCCGAGGTTGGCTACGTCTTGTACTTCGGCGGCATCAGCGGTGGGCTGTTGTTCGCGAGCAGCTGGTTGTTCGGCGCCGACAAGCTCGTCGGTCATCACCCGGCGCCGGTCGATGCGTTCGTCCACGTCGTCGCGATCGCGAGCGTGCTGTTGGTCGCGCACTACGCGCTCCAGGGCGTGCGCCACGTGCTGCTCGGCCACTCGCTGCGCAGCTACGTCCGCGAGCTCGCGCTGCCGGGCATCGCTGCGGAAGCCTCGCTGATGCCGATCGGCGTCGTGCTGGTGCTGCTCTACGATCCGGACCAGCCGCTCGGGTTCGTCCTGCTCTCGATCACGTATCTGTTGATCAACTACGTGTTCGCGCGGTTGTCGCGGACCAGCCAACTGCTCCAGGAGCGCGTCCACGATCTCGAGATCCTGAACGCGACCGCGCGCCGATTCTCGTCGTCGTTGCAGCTCGAAGAGCTCGTCGAGGCCGTCGCGCGCGAGACCAGCGGCGCGATCCTCGACAGTGATGCGGTGTCGCTCGTGCACCGCCGCGCGGGCAAAGACTCCGAGCTCGTGATCGATAGCTACGATCGCCAGGCCGACAAGTTCTTCCGCCACAGCATGATCGCCGGCGCCGGCGCGGCGGGCTGGGTGATGCAGCACGGCATCTCGCGGTCGATCGACGACCTCACGACGGCCGACATCGCGAGCGAGGGCGCGGATCACGGGATTCGCTCGTGGCTCGGCGTGCCGCTGTTCATGTACGGCGAGTGCGAGGGCGTGATCGCGGTGCAGTCGACGCGCGCCAACGCGTTCGGCCCCGAGAGCCAACGGCTGCTCGAGGCGCTCGCGCTGCAGATCGCGTCGGCGCTGCAGAACGCCCATCTCTACGAGCTCGCGATGGTCGACGGCCTCACCGGCTTGTACGTGCGGCGCTACTTCGACGCGCGCATCGAGGAAGAGGTCGAGCGCTCGCGGCGCTACAAGACTACGTTCAGCATGATCATGATGGACGTCGACGATTTCAAGAAGCTCAACGACGCCTACGGGCATCTCGTCGGAGACCGCGTGTTGAAGGCGATCTCGAACGTCGTCAAGTCGCAGATGCGCGGCGTCGACACGGCGACGCGCTACGGCGGCGAAGAGCTCGCCGTGATCTTGCCGCGCACCGAGATGGTCGGCGCGTACAACCTCGCCGAGCGCATTCGCGAGGGCATCGCCGAGCTCCGGATCACGACCGATGACGAGCCGCCGAAGGTGCTCGGCGTGACCGCATCGCTCGGCATCGCGGCGTTTCCCGAGAGCAAGGCCGCCGACGGGACGGACCTCGTGCGCCGCGCCGATCGCGCGCTCTACCGCGCGAAGAAGATGGGTAAGAACCGAGTCGAGCTGTTCTGGAGCGACGAGTCGGGCCCCGCGCGGCTCGCGACGATGGACGAAGAAGGTGGTGCTCCGCTCGAGGAGCCGGTCGACTCGTGAGCGCCGATCGGAGGTGGTCGGAGCGCAAGGTCGGCCTCGCGCGGCTGTGGGCGCGCACGAAGCAAGTGCTGACCACCGATCCGCGCGGCTCCGAGGAAGACGACCAGGTCATCGACGAGGAGGCGGCGAAGGTGCTCGCCGCGCAAGCCGGGCGCTTGAAGGGCGGCCTCGCGAAGGTCGCGCAGCTCGCCGCGTACGATCCGGGCAGTTCGCTGGGGAATCGGCGGGGGGCCACGACCGCGGCGCGAGCGGTGTTGGGCAACCTGTGGAGTCACGCGCCGGCGATGGCGGGCGGCGCGATCGGCGAGGTGATCGAGGCCGACCTCGGCAAGCCGCCGCAGCAGCTGTTCGCGAGCTGGGAGACTACGCCGCTCGCCGCGGCCTCGCTCGGCCAGGTCCACGCCGCGACCCTGCACGACGGCACCGCGGTCGTCGTCAAGGTCCAGTATCCGGGCATCGCGGAGTCGTTGCGCGCCGACCTCGACGACGCCGGCTTCGTGCGGCGACTCGCGGGAGCCGAGCTCGGCGACACGCTCGACGATCGCGGCATCGCCGTGTTGCGCGATGCCGTCCGCGGCGAGCTCGACTATCGCGCCGAAGCCGCGAGCCAGCAGCGGTTCGCGACGGCGTGGGCCGACGATCCGGTGTTGCGTGTACCGCGCGTGATCGACGAGCTCTCGACCGGCCGCGTGCTGACGATGACGCGCGCGCCCGGTCGCACGGTGCCCGATCTCGCGGGGGCGCCGGCCGAGCTCCGCCGGCAGGCCGCGCTCGGCATCTATCGCGCGGTGTGGGGCAGCCCACTCGTGCATCGCCTGCTCAACGCGGATCCCAATCCCGGCAACTTCCTCGTCGAGGAGTGCGCCGATGGTCACGTCCTGGTGTGGTGCCTGGATTTCGGTTGCGCGCTCGAGCTGCCCGAAGCCGTGCGCGATGCCGACCGCCAGTTGTGGCAGGGCCTGCTCGACGAAGATGGCGAGTCCGCGGCCGAGCGGTTTCGCATGGCGCTGTCGCGCTCCGGCCTGCTCCGCCGCGCGGACACGCTCGCGTCGACCGTGCATCGCGATTGGGAGCGCGCGCTCGTCGCGCCGCTCGCGACCCACGGCGACTTCGCGTGGAACGCCGCGTACGCGCGCAGCTTCGCCGAGACCACGGGCAGGGTGCTCGCCTCGGGCGGCGTGGCGCTGCCGGCCGACGTGTTGTTGCTGTGGCGGCAGCGGCTCGGCGCGGCGTCGGTGATCGCGATGCTCGATGCGCGCGCGCCGTTTCGCAGGACGCTGTTGGAGCTGATCGGGCACGGCAAGCGAGCGCTGCGATGAGCGCGCGGCGCTAACCGCCGCCGTACGTGTAGCGAAGATACAGGCGCGAATCGATCGCCTTCATCGTCGAGAACTGCGGGATCAAGAACGCGTCGACGCCGAGGCCGAACGCGTAATGGCGATTCTCGAGCTGGTACTCGAGGCCGGCGCCACCGTGGAAGATCACCGAGAACTTCTCACCGGGGGTGGTGATCATCACCGACTCGAGGACGTTCGACGAGATCATCGCGACGCCGGCACCGCCCTCGAGGAACAGCGCGATCCGTTCGATCCGTCCGCCGAGTCGGCCGTCGGCGCCACCGCGATAGAGCTGGAAGAACTCACCGGTCGGCGGCGGCGGCACGGTCGCTTCGTGGGTCGACGCGGCGACGTACAGTCCGAGCGAGAAGAACGAGAAGATGTCGCGGCCGATCCGGAACGTGAGCTCGGGGCCGATCGCGGCGTCCTTCGACGTCTTCGGCAGATAGGCGACCGCACCGAGTCCGCCCTCGGCGAAGAAGCCGGTCGAGGCCGTGCGCTCGGGCGTCTCGATGATCGGTTCGGCCACGCTCGGCATTACGGCCGCAGCAGGAGCCGGCGCCGGCGGCGCTGCATCTACACCCATCGAGCTAAATGTATCACGGCGTGTACGCGGGCACGAACGGAGCGGGGTCGAGGATCGTGAGCTCGGCGACCGGCGCGTTCATCCCCATGTCGTGGATGACGTCGTTGACGTGCGGGCGCACGCGCAGCGCGAAGTCGATCGTCATGTGGGAGTCGGTCTTCATCACGATGTCGACGCGCACGATGTTGCGGAACGCGGCCCGCGGTACCGCCGAACCATTCGGCGCCTGCATCGGTGGAGTGTTCGAGCCTGCCGGCGGCGCCATCGTGGCCGACAGCGGCTGGAACGAGGGGTCGTTCTTGTTCACGGTCAGCGTCGCCGCGTACATGTTGATGTTGCCGCGCGTGATCTGATCGAGATCGATCGCGGCCTCGAGCAACTGGTCCTCGCGGAACAGCCCATCGAGCTGGCCCTTGCCCTGGATATCGATCGGCACGTCGCCGGCAAGCCCGGGGGCGGGCGGCGATTCCTTGCCCGCCGGCATGATCAGCGACGGGTCCCACGAGAACATCTCGTTCGCCGCGTTGAGCTCGATCTTGACCTGGCCGGGCGTGTCGTCGAGGTTCTTCACCGTGTACTCGACCGAGACGTCGTACTGGTCGTCGCGGTAGAGCGGCACGTCGACGCCGGTCGGCATCGTCGCCTGGAGCGCCATCCGCGCCTTGGTCAGGTCCGCGGTCTCGGGCCGCACGGGGACGTGCAACGAGCCCTTCACCGCGAGGAAGGCATCCTTGCCGGTGCCCATCATCACCGCGTTCGCGCTGTCGAGCGAGCACGTGTCCATCGTGTCGCTCGTCCCACACTCGACGTATTGCGGATCGTTCGCGCAGCCAACTAACACCGATGCGATTCCGAGCAAGCGAATCATGGTCAGCGTCATCTCAGCCTCCGGGTTGGAATACGAACGGATAGTTCACGTTGGCCTGGCCACCTTTGGCCGGGAACTTGAGCCGCATGATGTTCGACGTCACGCAGTTCTCGACGTCGTCGTTACGCAGCGAGCTGCCACCCGCGGTCTTCGCCGACTTGACCATGCCGTCGCCGCCGATCACGAAGTGCACGACCAGCTTGCCGCCGATGCCGGGGCTGCGGTTGAGCTCGTGCTGGTAGCACGCGCGGAACACGCCGGCGCGCGCCTTGACGACGCGGTTGATCTCCTCGGCGGTGAGGCCGCCGAAGTCGCCTTCGGGATCCGCGAGCGAGACCTTCACTTCTTTCATGCCGGTGCCGCACGGCGGCTTCGCGCAGTTGCCGCCACCCGGACGCTCTTTGCCCGTGTCGATCTTGCCCTTGTTCGACACGAAGTCGCCCTCGGAGTCGCCGCCGCCGCCGTTGCCCTTGCCCTTGCTGCCGCGCGTGGTGCCGGTGCCGTTGCCCTCGCCGACGCCGGTGCCCGTGCCGGGACCGAAGCCGAGGTCGCCCTTCTTGAGCGTGTCGCCCTTGATGCCGGTGAACCTCGACAGGCTCGAGTCGAGGCTGTGATCGATGATGTTGTCGAGGACCCTTCGGTTCTTGTCCTCGAAGAACGCGACTTTCGGCGGCGCCGGCGGGACGTCCTTCGCGTTCGGATCGCGCGCGCGCTCGTGCTCGCCTTTGCCGCCCGAGGCGCCTTCGTCGTTGCGCGTCGCGGTGTTCTTCGGCTTGTCCGGTGTCGCCGCCGCGGCCGTTTGTTCTTTCTTCACACCGGCCACGACCTTCGGTGGCGTGACGGGTTGCTCGGGCTCGAGCCGGGTGACGAGGTATTGGCCGGTGAGATCGCGCGAGCCTGGCCACACGTTGGTGTCCATGACCGCGAGCTTGTAGGTCGCGACCAAGAAGGCGAGGTGGAGCAGCACGGAGAACGCGAATGACGCCTGGAGCTCCTCGGTCTGCCGGCCGATCGCGTACATCAGGAACCCGAGGAACAGTGCGCCCGACGAGAACACCGCGCCGCGAAACAGCGACTCGGCGAGGACCATCAAGGTGTCGGAGCCGAACAGCGTGTAGTCCGGCGTGCCGGCCTTCGCGAAGAAGACTCCCGCGAGCACGAGCGACGCGAGCGCGAAGCCACCGGCGCCGGCGGCGATCACTTGTGGCGTGAAGAACGGTTGTTCGCCCTCGACCGCGACGAACTGGAAGAACAACTTGTACTCGCCCGACTCGTCGAGATCGACGACGCCCCAATCCTTGCCGCTGATGCCGATAGCGCGAAAGCCGCCGACCAGCTCTGAATCTCGGCCATCGCCGCGCTGCACGAAGTCGGCGACCTGGGTCTCGCGACCGTCGATGCAGATCGTGCCGCGCATGTGCTCGCCGAGCGTGAGCAGATAGCCGCGGTTCCCGGGACGAACGATCGCAAACCCCTTCGGCAGCCCGATGTCGGGCACGATGAACGTCGGCTTGCCGACGTGGCCGACGGTGATCGAGGTCGGCTTTTCGAGCACGACATCTTCCATCACCTCGTCGCGCCAGATCAGCGCCGTGCGGAGTGCGACCGTCTTGATCACAGGGACTCTTCCTCGACGGACTTCACCATGTGCGGGATGAACGAGCGCTTCTCGAGACTCGCGCGCTCGAGCTCTTCATTGGCGCGCTCGAGGAAGTACAAGAGCTGCGGCGTGCGCATGCGACCGTTGAGATCGAGGCCGTTGAAGTCGAAGTTCTTGACCTTGTCTTTGCCGTTCTTGCCGACGGTCTCGGCCTTCTCGGCTCGGTCGTCGTTCTTGTCCGATTTCTTGTCGGTCGGATGCGCAGCTCCACCCTTATCCGCCTTGCCATGGGGCTGAGCGGATGCAGGTGCGGCGAACGCACACATGGCCAACACAAGAGCGGGTAATAGCCCCCACTTGAGGCTCGGCGCCCTCACTTGCATTTGACCTCCTTGCACTTGTTCTCGGCGTCTTGCCGTCTTGCGTGACTCGACGGAGCCTCTTGCAGATATCGCTCCAGATCGGCCTTCCCGCCGGCGGCGTCCTCGGTGAAGTCTAGCTTGAGCGTCGCGAGGTTCCACATGGCATCGGCGCGCGGGCCACTCTTCTTCGGCGCCTCTTTGACGACGCGGTCCCAGTCCTTCTTGGCTTCGTCGAACGCCTTCAAGCCACGCTGGGCGACGCCGAGCGAGACCACCGCGGCGTAGTCATCGGGGCGCTTCTCGACGATCGCGGCGAGCTCGGACTTCGCGCGGGCGTAGTCGCCGGCATCGAGCAGCACCGAGGCTTTGTTGAAGCGCGCGTCGATGAAGTTCGGATCGAGCGCGGCTGCTTGATCGAACAACTGGAACGACTCCTGCGGCTTGCCCTGGCGCGCCGCGAGGATCGCGAGCGCGTTGTAGATCGCCGGATCCTTCGCATCCATCTGCACGGCCTTCGCGAGCACGAGCTGCGCGAGCTCGAGTCGCTTCTGCGCGAGATAGATCTGGCCGAGCTCGGTGTAGATCTTCGCGTTGATGCCGTTCGTGCGGACGGTGTCGCGCAACACCTCGACGGCGTCGTCATATTCGCCGGCGTCGCGCAACAGCGAGGCGAGTCGCGCTGCGACATCGCGCTTGTTCGGATCGTCGTCGTCCATGTTCTTGGTCGCGGTCTCGTAGTCCGAGCGCGCTTCCTTCTTCTTTCCCTCGCGGCGATACGCTTCGGCGCGCGCCATCAACGACGCGGTGTGGCCCTTGTTGATCGCGAGCGCGTGCGTGTAGTCGTCGACGGCCTCGTCGTCGTCACCCTCTTTCCATGCGATCGCGCCGAGGTCGAACCACGCTTCCCAGATCGTGTTGTCGATCTTGAGCGCCCCGCGCAATCGAGCGCGCGCGGTCTCGCTCGCTTCGGGACCGCCGAGCCGGATCGCGCGCATCGCCGCTTCGAACTCTTTGTGCGCGGCCGGCTTCACCGGATCGCGCTTCTCGTTGCCGTGCTTGGTCACGACCGTGTCTTGGTGCTTGGTGCCACCACCGCACGCGACCAAGAGGATCAGGGCAGGGGCGAGCAACTTGATCATCGCGCGACCTCCGTCACCATCTCGGGATTCGGCGGGCGATCGCCCGTGCGCTCTTTGCTGCGCGCCTCGTGCTCGGGCGGGAACTTCTGCGCGGCGAGCCGGCCGAGCGCCTCGCGGATCTTCGCGGTGTAGTCGTTGTAGACTTGAAGCGAGATCGCCTTGGTGTAGCCGACGGTGAAGGCCTCGACCGCCTTGTCCTGGATCTGCACGACCTTCTCGTTGATCGCGTCCTGATACGCCTGGCACTCGTCGGGCTTGAGGCTCGACGGACACTTCTCGGCCGCCTTCGCGAGCGCATCGGCGAACACCTCGTAGATCTGACCGTCGCGATAGAGCGCGGCGGTCGCCCACTTGAGGTCGTTGAAGTCCGCGATCGAGAAGTAGATCTTCTCGGCCTCGGCGAGCAGCTTGGTCTTCTTCGTCAGCGCCGCGCCGA
>JBDTJY010000207.1:0-3519 GCA_039935615.1 Kofleriaceae bacterium | reverse complement strand
CGGTCTCGACCTCGCGCGCCGCCTTGCGAATCTCGCCGAGGACCTTCTTCTTGCCCTCGATGACCTCGTAGACCGGCTCGAACGTGCCGTGCTCGAGGTCGACGCCGATCTTGGACTTCGGCAGGTCACGCACGTGACCGACCGAGGCCTTCACGATGTAGTTCGCGCCGAGGTACTTGCCGATCGTCTTGGCCTTCGCGGGCGACTCGACGACGACCAGCGCGGAGCCGGGCTTGATCTTCTTGGGCTTGCGCGGTTTCTCCGGCGGCTCGTCGCCTTCGACGTCCTCGTCGTCGGAGACCTTCTTGCCCTTCTTGTTCGCCTTCGCGGGCGTGGCTTTGCCCTTGGTCGGCTTCTGACCCTTCTTGGCCGCGGCGGCCTTCACCGGCTTCGGCTCGTGGTCGGCCTTCGTCTCTTTGTCGACCTTCGCCTTGGACGGCTTCGCGGCTTTGGCCTTCACCTTGGCGGCGGGCTTTGCAGCTTTGACGCTCGCGGCTTTCTCGACGGCTTCGGACTTCGGTTCGGACTTCTTCTTACTCACGACAACCTCGCTAACGCGCGTAGTACGACGCGCACCGGCAGGCGAGTCTCGGTCACGATCTGATCGACGGTACGCGCACCGGCCTGGAGAGCCGCCCGCACCGCCGTTTCATCTGGATCGCGCGAGGGCATACGAGGCTCACCTGCGAGCGCCGCATCCACATCGCCTTCATGTTCGACCACAGCCGCACCGCTCGCGAGCAACAGCTCGCAGCCTCGGCTCCCCGGCCACGCCACCACCGTCCGTGCAAATCGCCGCGCGGCACGCGCCGTCGCCAATGAGCCCGAACGAGCATCTGCTTCCACCACCACGACCACATCCGCGAGCGCGGCGATCAGTGGATTGCGCGAGAGGAACGCGCCTCGTCGCGGCAACGACCCGTCGGCGCGCTTGCTGATCAGCGCGCCCCCACGGGCGACGATCTGCTCGAACAACGCCGCGTGGCGCTCCGGATAGGCGACATCGCAGCCGGTCGCCAACACGACCGTGGTCGCGCCGTGACCGGCCAGTGCACCGCGATGCGCCGCGCCATCGATCCCGAGAGCGCCGCCGGAGATGACGTGCACGCCGCGCAGGGCGAGGTGCCGCGCCAGCACGTGCGCCCGCTTCATGCCTTCGCCGCTCGCCGCTCGCGATCCGACGATCGCGACCGCCGGACCTTCGATCAGCACACCTCGCACGTAGATCGGGCGCTGCCAGCCGAGGGCTTCGAGCCGCTTCGGGAGTGCGCCGGGTTCTACGAGTCGCGTGGTCACAGGGGGAAAGCAAATAGCCACCTGGGCCATCGCCGTCAAGTCAGCGTGATCCGAACTGACGGATTACAGGTACTTACAAATTTGCCCTACATCTATATAGGGCGCGCGCGAGCTAGCCGTCTGGGTTGGAGGCCCAGCTACTGCTTCTGCTGCATCACGGTATCGCCGACCCCGATCTCCTGGACCGAAATCGTGACGAGACCGATCGACATCTTGTCGCCGACTTCGACGATCAGGACCCGCCCGAGCTCGCGGGCGGGGAACCGTTTGTCGTCCTGACCGACGAGGTACGTCGCGTTCGCCGGCTTGCCGTCGCCGCGGCGCACCACGTACATCCGGTTGCCGACCTCGAGGCCCGACGCCTTGCCCTGGTCGATGAACACGATCATTCCTTCGCCGATCAGCTGGTCGCCGCTGAGCTTCGCGATGATCGTGCCCTGGACGTCCGCGGCCGGCGCGACCGGCGGCACGTTCTTGAACTGCTTCGTCAGCGCGCCGACCTTCATGCCGCGCTCGATCTCCTGGTTCGCGATCGTGATCACGCCGCGCGCGCGCTTGTCCTGCTTGACGCTGACGACCTGGACCTCGCCGAGGATGTGCACGTACGAGCCATGGCCCTTCACCTTGTTGCCCGCGACGTAGATCGAATACGTCTGCCCGACTTGCGGCGCGTTGTTCGACGGATACGTCAGGTAGACCGAATCGCCGGTGCCGAGCAGCTCTTTCTCGTCGACCGCGCCATCGAGCGTGATCGACTTGTCGAGATCGCTCTGCTCGACGAACGCGAGCTGCTTGATGCCGAGGTTGGCGTGCCTCTCGGGCGGCGGCACCCTGTCGATCGGCTTCACGTCGCCGCCCTTCTCGGGCTCCTTGTCGGTCTGCACGAACACGCCGCGCGGCAGCAGGCGCACGAGGTCACCGGGGTAGATCCAGTGCGGGTTCGTGATCTGCGCGTTGTACGACCAGATCTTCGGCCACTGCCACGGATCGTTGAAGTAGTACCAACAGATGTCCCACAGCGTGTCGCCGCTGCGCACGACGTGGAGCTCGGGGACCGTGCCGGAGTGAACTTCGACGCTGCTCTCGTTGCCGTTGAGCGGTATCGCGCCGGGATTCGGATCGACGTAGTAGCCGTTCGGGGATGCGCCCGCGCCCGCGGCATCGTCGCTGTTGACGACCGAGCCATCGGGTCTCACGACGACGATGTTCGGCTTGTTGCTCGACTGCGACGGCGTCGGCGGCGGTGGTGGCGCTTGGGTTCCGCCTGCGCTCGGATCGAGGTTGACTGGCGCCGACGCCGTCCCGGCGCCGGGATAGATCGGTACCTGTGCGAACGCCGTAGCCGCCGGGAGGATGGCGATGCCGAGCCCGAACACGACGAGCGTGCGCTTCACGGCGTCTCCAGCTTCTTCGAAGCGAGCACGGCAGGCTCCGATCTCGGGTAGAGGTTCACGACTTGCTCCAGCACCGCGCGCGCCTTGTCGCTCTGACCGAGCGCCTGATAGCAGTAACCGACCTTGAGCAGGGCATCGGGGACCTTGTTGCCGCGGGGGTAGGTCTCGATCGTAGCGCGGAACTCGGTGAGTGCCTGTTGATAGTCCTTGCGCGCGTAGAAGCTCTCGCCGAGCCAGTACTGCGCGTTGTCGGCGTAGTCGTGGCGCGGATACGACTTCAAGAACGCGCGCAGCGCGGTGACCGCCTGGTCGTGCTTGCCGGACTTCACGAGCTCGACCGCGGAGCGATAGTCGGCCGCGGCGGTGTCGTTGGTCGCGACGTCGTCGCGATCGGCGTGTAGCGTGCGATGCGCGCTGCGTGCGCTGATCGGCGCGATGTGACGCGTGACCTCGAGACGATCGTTGGTCGGCGGCGTGTACGACGCGGCGACGGTCGCGCGGCGAACCGGTTCATCGTCGACGATCGCGGCCTTGCCCATCGCCGCATCGCCCTCGTACACGATCTCGGTGCCATCCTCGGCGACGCCGACGACGCGCGCGTCACCTGGATTCACCACGTGAGCGGGGACCATGACTTCGACGGGCAACTGCGGAACATCGACGGGCTGACTCTCTTTCGAGAGCGCGAGCTGATGCTCGAGATCTTTGATCTTGCGATCCTGCGCGCGCCGATCGGCTCGCAGCTCGCTGACATCTGAGGACAGTCGACGGTTATCGGCACGCAACGACGACATCGGCGTCGCACAACCGATTCCGGCGACCACCAGGA
>JBDTJY010000206.1:0-9019 GCA_039935615.1 Kofleriaceae bacterium | reverse complement strand
TTGAGCAGGTGCCGGAGCAACTCGAGCGAGTCGTCGATCGAGCGATCGAGATCGAAGTCGACGACCGATTCGTCGTCGGTGCGCGAGTAGTTGTGGAGTGCGCCGACGATCGCCTTGGTGCGCTGCGCGCCGCGCTGGACGACCTTGACCATCTCGCGGACGTCTTTGGCCGCCTCGGAGCGCGC
This sequence comes from Kofleriaceae bacterium, assembly GCA_039935615.1. Lineage (GTDB taxonomy): Bacteria > Myxococcota_A > Polyangia > Haliangiales > Haliangiaceae > JABFXX01. The sequence continues at coordinate 8,834 of JBDTJY010000206.1, read as the reverse complement.
GACCGGATCGAGATCGTCGAGCGCGCCGACGGCCTCTTCGAGCGGACCGACCGTGTTGACGATCGCGTTGACCGGGTTGTTGATCTCGTGCGCGATGCCGGCGACGAGCTGGCCGATCGACGCGAGCTTCTCGGAGCGCACGAGTTGTTGCTGGGCGCGGGTCAACTTGTCGAGCGTCTCGGCGAGCTCGCGGTTCTTGCGCGCGAGGTCGTGGGTACGCATCTGGACCGCACGCTCGAGGTCGAGGTTGACCTCCTCGGTCGACCGCAGCTTGTCGCGCAGCTTGCGCCGCATCTCCTCGAGCGCGAGCGTCAGCCGACCGATCTCGTCGCCCTCGCCACCGGCGGCGACCGGATCGGCGAGCTCGCCGCGCGCCATGCCGTCGGCGCGTTGCTCGAGGCGGCGAATCGGCGCCATGAACTGCGCGACCGTGAACACGACGATGCCGCCGCACGCACCGAACAGCACGAGGAAGAACACGACGAGCTCTTTGAGCGGCTCCGCGATCGACTCGCCGCGGCCGCGATAGCTCGGATAGAACATCGCAACCGAACCGAGCTCGAAGCGCTGGCCGTGCCACACGATCGGCAGCCGCGCCGACGAGCCGGTCAGATACGCGGGATGGAACGGGATCAGCGAGCCGCTCGCATCTTCGATCAGCCCGCGCACGTACCACGGTGCGCGCGGCGCGCCCATCGGGCCACCACCGAGCGCGATCATCCGGCCGGTGTCATCGACGTAGTACACGACCGCCGTGTTGGCCTCGGGCGCGTTGTTGACGATCCGCTTGAGCGACGCACGGACCTGGTCTTCGTTCGGCTTGGTCGCGGATCCGCCGAGCTCGGTCTGGACCTCGGACCGCAGCCAGTGCAGGCCGATATTTGCCTGGTCCAGCGCGGCCTGGGTCGCGAGGTTCTTGTACTGCACGAAGCCCCAGAGCAGCGCCATGCCGCACGCGAGCAACACGACGCCGCCGAACGACAGCAGCAGCTTCGAGCGCAGCGACAGCGACGGTGCGATCGACCGCACGTTGACGCGATAGCGCTGCGTGAGGTGCGCGAGCAGGGGGCGGAGCACGTCGCGGTGCCACAGCTGCTCGTAGATCGCGCCCGCGACCGCGAGCACGAGCGTCGCGGTCGACAGCACGATCGTATCGTCGAGGTCGAACCCGAGATGCAGCCGCTCGACGAGCGCACCGACCACCGCGATCACCAACCACACCCCGATCGTGAGCAGCGCGAGCCGATAGGGCAGGGCTTGGGCGCGGCGATAGATCACCGCGGCGGGCGGCGCATCGACGGTCTCGCCGCGCGACACCGCGAGATAGTTGCGGAGGTCGTGCGTCATCAGCTTCGCGAACATCACCCACGCGCACAGCCCAACCGCGGTCGCGATCGGGAAGTACGTCTCGAGCTGGAGGTATTGAATGCGCGTGATGTGGACGAAGTAGTTCGCGAACGCGGCCTGCGCGGCGAGCACGCCGCCGGCGACGACCATCGCGACCAACAAGAACCGCCGGAAGTGGCCCTCGTCGAACTTCTTGAGCGGCGAGCCGGCCGCGAACAAGCGCTGGCGAACCTCGCCGAGGATCCGCGACAGCCACAGCGCACGTACGCACGACACGACGTACGAGTGCACGGCCGCGAGCGCGATCATCGCGGCGATCCGATCGGTCGGCCACGAGTCGTAGACCCACAGGAACAACCCGGTCAGCGCGGCCGCCGTGGTCCACACCATCGTGCGCAGCAACAGCACGCGGACCGGGCCCTTGATCGTGATGCGATACGCGTTCGCCGCGAGCTCCTTCGGCACGCGCTCGCCGCGCCGGCGCAGCGCGACCGCTTGCCACAGCGGCGCGAACCAGATCGCCATCGCGGTGACCCACACGGCGATCGCGCCGGCCGCGACCGGCAGCAACGTGCGCACGAGCGTGTCGGCGCCGAGGTCACCGAGCGCGAACGTGGTCCACAGCGGCAGCGCGATGCCGAGCAGCTCGAGGAAGAACAGCGAGATGCCCGGCATGACGAACCGGCGCTTGAACGGAACCGTGACGGTGGAGCCGCCCGAGGACGATGGCGCCGCGGGGATCGCCGCGATGCTCTCCGAGGCCGCGACGCCAGCCTCGGTCTTTCGGTCGTCCGCCATCCGGCGGCAAGAATACTCCGTATAATGAACGCGTGAAGTCGGCGGTGCTGGCCGTGGTGCTGCTCGTGCCGACGCTTGCCGTAGCGGGCCCCCAGTTGGAGCCGATCCAGCCCGGTCAGAGCTACGCGATCGACCTCTACAGCGGTGTCCCCCTCGGCAACGCCGCGGTGATCGCGACCGGCGGCGCCTCGCAGGCCGATTCGATCGGCTCGTCGGGAACGCTCGCCAACCCGTCGGCGCCCGCGGTGCGCTCGACCACCGACACCGACTACTGGAACTGGGACTATCACTTCGACTTCTTGCTCGGTTCGCTGTCGAGCGACTACGCGAACAGCGGCATCGCGAAGCTGTCCGAGACCGACGCCCAGACCGTGACCGCCGGCGGTGCGCTCCGCATCCACGACTGGGGCGGGGCGATCACCGCGAGCTATCGCGGCACGAGCATCGACACGATGGGCGGCCAACCGCTGGAGGCGCAGTCGTGGGTCGTCAAGCTCGCCGTCGCGAAGTGGTTCCCGAAGATCGACATGGCGATCGGCGCCTCGCTCGACCTCGCGCTGTTCGACGTGGTGCCGCAGGCCGCGGGCGGGGTCTCGCTGTTCTCGATCAGCGGCAGCGCGCTCGAAGCCGGCGCGCAGTGGATCCCGCGGCGCCAGAGCTTTCGCGTCGGCGCGACCGTCGTCGCCCCCGTCGCGAACAGCAAGGTCACCGTCGACACCTGCACGACCGATCCGATCTGTCCGTATCTTCCGGACAGCGTCGTCGCGCCGGCGCAGTTTGCCGGCGGCGTCGCGTATCGCTGGGCCGAGACCGCGTGGAATCAGCAGGTCGGCGGCACGTTTCGCGACGAGGTCTCGCTGACCGCGCTCGCCGACATCGTCGTGACCGGACCGTCGCCGAACGCGTATGGCCTCGACGCGTTCGGGATCGAGAAGCTCGAGCGCAGCGGTCGCCACAATGCGGTGTCGCTGCGCGGTGGCCTCGAGTACGAGTGGCTACCGGGTCGCCTGCGCGTGCGTGCCGGCAGTTACTGGGAACCGAACCGGTTCGAAGGCGTGCCCGGCCGCATCCACGCGACGATGGGCATCGAAGGCCGCGCGTTCGAGTTTCAGGCGTGGGGCCGCCGCCGCGGCCGGCTCACGCTGACCGCGGATCTCGCCGCGGGGTACCGGAACATCGGCGTCTCGATCGGATTTTGGCACTGACGAACAGGACGAAGAGCGGCGCGAAGAGGCTGCCCGCCGAGCTGCCGGTGGCGCAACAGCCGCCGGGTTGAGTCGACGGCAGGTCACCGTTCGAGCCGTTGCCACCGTCGGGATGAGTGTCGTCGTACGGCGCGACGACGTCGCCGTCTGCGCACGCCGTGTTGCTCTGGCGATCGGTCGCGCACACCTGGTAGTGGCCGAACGCCGCGGGCGCGTCGGCGGCCCACAGATACTCGCCGTACCAGTGCATCGGCACGTCGGTGCCGTTGACCTTCAGGACGACCGACTTCCAATCGGCGATCCGTGACGGGCTCTGATGATCGTGCACCCGCGCCCGCACGCGGAGCCCACCCGAATAGATCTGCTCGACGCGGACGACCGGCGGCTGGGTATCGATCGCGATCGCCGAGGTCGCGAGCTGGACCTTCTCGGGAAATGCGACCTCGCCTTGCGCTTGGACGATGTCGAGGCGACCGTCGCCGTCGAGATCACCGACCGCGATGCCGAGCGAGCCCGGCGTGTCGTTCGGCGTCGCGCTGCCGGCGGCGAGCGTGAAGTGGCCGCTGCCGTCGTTGAGCAACAACCGATCGGCGCCGGACAGCGACGCGACCAGCATGTCGGCATCGCCGTCGTTGTCGGCGTCGAGAAAGATCGCCGCGTTGTCGTCGGTCGCGGGATTCGCGGTGCCGGTGAGGCGCGTCGACGTCTCGTCGGCGAACGTGCCGTCCCGCTGGTTCATGAGGAGCGTGTTGCGACCGCCGGTGCCGTCGTTGATCGTCGCGAGATCCAGATAGCCATCGCCGTCGACGTCCATCGGCTCGAGCGAATAGTTGTTCGCGTGATGCGGCAGCGCGTTCGGCGCGGCCGTGAAGTGGCCGGCCCCGTCGTTGAGGAACACGAAGCTGGTCGCGCCCTTCGACGACACCAGCAGGTCGAGATCCCAATCGTTGTCGAGATCGACGAGCGAGATGTCCCACGAGAACTCGATCAGCTGATCCGGCATCGGCGCGATCGTGAAGTGGCCGGTGCCATCGTTGAGGTAGAGCCGCGTCGGACCACCCGCGTTGGTCGCCGCGTCGCCGGTGCCCCAATCGACCATCACGAGGTCGAGGTCGCCGTCGCCGTCGACGTCGCCGAACTCGGCATCGCCGAGGCTGGTCAGTTGCTGCGGCAGTTGTGCGCTCGCGTCGGTCCACGTGCCACCGTTGTCGAGGAACAGCTTCGCCTGCGTCTGATACGCGCCGCCGGTGAAGATGTCGAGGTCGCCATCGCCGTCGACATCGGCCGCCCGGATCACGCGCGCGTAGCCCATGAAGCCGAGCACGGTGGTGCTCGAGACCTCCGCGCAGTGCGGTGCTGCGTTGGCCCAGTTGCCGAGGTTGCGCCACACGCGGGTCGGCTCGGGGCTCGGGCCTTTCGTGCTGTAGCCGCTGCCGTTCGCGACGAGGATATCGAGCTGGCCGTCGCCATCGAGGTCGGCGAGCTCGAGCTTGTTGCTCCACTCGGCCGTCGTCCCGGTGCAATCCGCGGTCGCGTCTTGCCACATCTGGGCGTGCGCCGTGCCGGCCATCACGCACACGACCGCGATCACGATTCGCATGGTCGTACGGAACCACGAATCCGCCGCGCCGCGCCACTGATCGCCTCTGGCCGATGCGTCGCGCGCGCCTCGGTCGGAGAGACGATTCGAGCGTGCGAACCGGGTTTTTCCCGCCCGTTCGTTCGCGGGACAGGCCAAGCTACCGGCCATGCGACGGCGAAGTTTTCTCGGGCTGGTCGGCGGGGCTGCCGGTGCGGCGGCGCTCCTCCGTTCGCGACGCGCCGAAGCCGCGTTCGGTACGTTCCCGACCGGCAGCGAGCACGCGCAGTTTCCGGCCGGCATGCGCGCGAAGAACGTGCTCGAGATCTATCTCTACGGTGGGTTGTCGCCGTGGGAGACGCTGTACTGCGTCCCGGCCTACGGCATGCCTTCGGATCCGATGTATCCGAATCAGCAGTCCTACACGTTCAAGGCCGCGAGCGACGCGATGATCGCGACGTGCAACAACACGGGGGTGACCCCGTACGCGCTCGGCAACGATGCGCTCGGCGCGGCGGTCCAGCTCGGACCGTTCGCGGCCAAGTTGTCGGCGCGGCTCGATGTCGTGTCGCGGATGCGCGTCGTCGTGCAGAAACACAACTTGGAGCCGCACGAGGCGGCCGTACCGCAGGCATTGACCGGTCGCCCGGTCGGCCAACCGACGGCCGCGGGCCTCGGCGCCCACGTGCAGCGCGCGAGGATCGATGCCGATGCCGCGGCGAACACGATCCGGTCGGCGCCGTACTCGTACGTGTTCGCGACCGGTGGCATCTCGAGCGACAACATCGCCGCGGCGGCTGCGTCCGGTGCCCATCCCGGATCGGCGAGACCGCTGCTGATCAAGACCGACAACGCCGCGGGCTTCACCTCGCTGTTGAAGCGGTCGACCGTCGCGAACCCTCTGCAACAAGACGCGCTCGTCAAGGCGTACGTCGATCAATACCAGCAGCGGCTGACCTGGCCGAACCAAGGTCGCGTGCGCAGCCCACGCACCGATGATCTCGACATCGCGTTTCAGACGACCACGAACGTCGACGCGATCGCGGCGCTGCTCGAGACCGACGCGGGTGGCGACTTGTTCGCGAACATCCAAGGCAACTCGTGTCAGGTGTCGTCCGGTAAAGACATCCCCTTCATCGGCCTCAACGCTGCGGTGCACTTGCTCACGCATCCGGCCGCGCCGGCCGGGTACGTGTGCGTCAGCGACACCGGGATCCAGGAAGCCTCGGGCGGCGGCGGCTACGACACCCACACCGCGAACGCGCACGACACCGCGATGAACTTCGACAACATGCTCCAGGCGCTCCTCGCAAAGATCAACGGACCGAGCGAGAACGATCCGGCGAAGCTGTCGCTCGACGACACGATGATCCTCCTCAACACCGAGTTCGGCCGCACACCGGTGGCGCAAGGCGGCGACGGTCGCAACCACCATCCGTACGGCTACGCGACGGCCTTCATCGGCGGACCGATCACCGGCACCAGCATCGCCGGTGCGATCGGACCGGACGGGACCGCGGCGGGCATGCACTACGCGACGCCGGCCCAGAATCGGATGGCCGCGCTGCTCGCACTCGGCATCTGGCCGTTCGCGCAGGAAGCGTTCGCGGTCTCCGACGTACCGGGCGCGACCGCCGAGATCGAAGCCGCGGTGTCGACGATCCAGTTTGTCCTCGGAAGGACCCTGTGAAGGCCCGCGCGATCGTCGTCGCCATCGCGCTGGCGGGTTGCGGCACCGACGCCGAGACCCACAGTCCCGGCTCGCTGCCGCCGACGCCGCCGTTCAACACGTGCGCTGCCGATCCGGGGTCGTTCGTGCGGCAAGCATTTCTCGCACTCGATGGTCGCCGCCCGAAGAGTCAGGCCGAGGTCGATGTCTACGTCGACCTCTACAACGCGGTGGTAGCAAAGAGCGGCGATCCGAAGGACGCGGTCGCTCGCGCGATCATGGCCGAGCCCGAGTTCGCCGAGCGCTGGATCGAGCAGACGATGGATGCGATGCACGTCCAGCGCCTCGACTATCAGAGCGAGGCGAGTTGTTGGGATCACGCGCTGCGCACGACCTCGACCGCGGCGCTCGCGACCGCGGTGCGCGATCAAGCGGCGACCGGCATCGGCGACGGCGGCGCGCAGTGGAACATGTCGGATCTCGCGACGTCCGCGATCACGCTCGACGACGTGACGCCGCTGTATCGCGCTCAGGTGTTCTCGATGATGGATCACCCGATCCCCGCCGCGAACGTCGACACCGTCGAGGCCGAGCTCGCGCGTCGCGCGGACTTCGGCGCCACGTTCGATGCCGGGTATCTGCACCGCGACACCGTGTGCCTCGACTGTCACAACAGTCAGAGCTCGGTCACCGATAGCGATGATCCGGCGACCGATCGGTTCTGGCCGGTGCCGGGATTGCCCGAAGGCGCGGTCTACGGCGCGTTCCACACGATCGACGCGGCGAAGGCGCACACCGCGTTTCGCGTCGACAGCTTCGTCGAAGCCGGGACGAGCCGGCCGTGGGGCTGGAGCACGAGCTGCGGCCGCTTCAACGCGGGGACGGTGCCGAGCGATCCGGCCGCGGTCAGCGGCAAGCTCGCGAGCGTCACCGGTGTGCAGACGACCGCGTACAACCTCGATACCGCGCTGAAGCACGGCTTCGACCTGCTGCGCGGTCAGGTGCCGCCGATCGGCATGGATGGCGCGATCGCGGATCCGGACACCGCGCTCGCGTGGTTGGTGACGCTCAAGATGACCGAGGACGTCTGGATCCAGGTCGCCGGCACGCCGCTCACGATCGCGAACTACTATCCGCGCAACCGTGCGTCGAGCGAGTTGTTGAACACGCTCGCGACGCGCTACACGCAGAGCGGCTACTCGTTGAAGGCGCTGTTGTCGGCGATCGTCGCGAGTGACTACTTCAATCGCCAACCCGCGGAGAGCGGCTGCGGCGCCGGGCCGTACACGTATCCGAACGTCTACGACCCGTGGGTGATCTCCGATCCGGATCCGGCGAAGCACTTCAACGGACCGGGCGATGCGGTCGCCGCGCTCGACGCGCGCACGCTCGTCACCGCGCTCGCGAGCGCGCTCGACTGGGAGACCCAGCCGCTCGCCTCGCGGTTCGCCGACTACGGGGATTTCGGATGCGAGACCGAAGCGACGTGCGCGCAGCTCCAGCAGGATTGCACCGGCGGCTTCGGGCAATGCTGCAACGCGGCCGCGGCGTGCGCGATCAACGGCGTGTTGCCGTACACCGAGGTGCCGTTCGAGCGCGGCGTCGGCATGTTCATGCGCAACAGCGAGCGCGGGTTCCGCGGGCTCGACTTTCAAGCGCGCCTGGTCTGGGAGAACCACGAGGCGGTGTGCGCGAAGCCCGCCTGGATGGCGACGCCCGACTTCATCGACACGCTGATCACGGCCGGCGCCAGCTTCTCGACGACGACCGCGGCGGATCTCGTCGCCGCGCTCAAGGATCGGTTGATCGGCGAACCGACGATCGACCCCGGCGCGGAGACCGCTGCGCTGTCCGCGATCGTGGGTGATCTGAGCGCGCCCGCGAGCACGATCACCGCACCGGTCTTGCGCCAGGTCTGCGGTGCGCTCGTCGGTACGCCCCAGTTCCTGCTGTCTGGAATCGCCGGTCACGGTGGCACGCTGCCGAAGCTCACGCCGGCGACCGCGCAGTACCTGGCGGTGTGCACGGAGGTCGCGGCGCATGTCCCCGGCGCGACGTGCACGGGCACGCTCGCACTACCCTAAGTGTGCGTGTATGTTCCGCTCGCAATGCAGCTCCTTCGCTATGTTTGTCTCGTCCTGACGCTCTCGGCGTGCGACCACAAGAATCAGCGCGACGACCAAGCCGCCGGTGATCTGCCGACGCAACCGAGCCCCGATCCATCGCCCGCCGCGCG
>JBDTJY010000205.1:0-10389 GCA_039935615.1 Kofleriaceae bacterium | reverse complement strand
CCGAGCCGGGTCGAGAGGCCGGCGCACAGGATCATCGCGCGCATGTCCGCGGATGATACCGTCAAGCCATGCGCGTAGGGCCGCTGGACCGTGCCGAGCTCGCAGCAGCCCGGCAGCTCTTGGCCACCGCGTGCGCGTTCGACCGCGCCGACGTGGTCGCGGAGGAGAAGTTGTTCGGACCCGGTCCCGCGGGCGTCGCGCGCGCCTTCGGTGCGTGGGACGGCGACGCGCTCGTCGGTGTCGCCGCGATCAGTGCGCGCTATCTGCGCGTGCTCGCCGTCGCACCGGCCGCGCGTGGCCGAGGTGCGGGGAGTGCGTTGCTCGAGGCATGCGAGCGCGGTGCGCGCGACGCCGGCGAGCCGCGCTTGCGAGCGCTCGATCAGCCTGGAAACTATCTCGCACCCGGGATCGACGAGCGCAACGTCGACACGATCGCGTGGCTCGAGAAGCGCGGTTGGCGACGCGACGGTGACCCGCGCTCGAACGTGTTGATCGCGGTGCGCGACAACCCGCGCGTCACCGTCGAACGTGCCGAGGAGCTCGCCGCCGCGGCGCGGGCTCGCGGCTACGAGCTCCGCCGCGCCCGGCAACCCGAGTACGAGCTCCTCCAGGCGGTGCAGACCGAGTTCGGCAACGCGTGGCCGTTCGAGGTCGCACTGGCGACCGGCCTGCGCTTGCACGAGCCGTTCACTGCTCGAACGGTGGCGACGTCGCAGTCGTTCAAGGGTCCATCGGGTGTTCATGTCGCGCTCCTCGACGGCAGCTACTGCGCGTTCGCCGCCCACGATGGCAACAACCGCGGCCTCGGCTGGTTCGGGCCGACCGGCACGTGGCCCGCTCATCGCGGCAAGGGCCTCGGCGAAGCGCTGCTGCTCGCGTGCCTCGTCGATGTCGCCGCCGATCACGAGCGCTGCGAGGTCGCGTGGATCGGCCCGCGCCCGTTCTATGAGAAGGCCGCAGGCATCGTCGAGGATCGGCGATTCGTCGCGATGGGGACCGTCGCGATGGGGACGGTAACAAAAGACGAAACGTACCGTCTGGCAACTCCGCGAAATCACGAAGGTCGCGAGGGACGGTAACAAAACTGGACGTCGAGCCTGTCGGAGACCTGAGATCCGGATCGAGGACCGAAACGCCCGACCTGCGGGTTGGGTGTGAGTGGGGACGGTTGCAACTAGCGCAACTTGCGTCGTGTAACAACGCGGAGTTGTTGAGCTCCGAGGGACGTTGCGGGGGACGACGGCCAACTCGAGCTGCGGGTGCCGTCCCCGATCAGGCGAGCGGCGGTGGCCCGTACGACAACGCGAACCAGCTCGCGAGGTTCGTCGCCGCCCATCCGGCTTGATAGAGCCGGATAGATTCACGCGCGCTTGATCGGTCGCGATGGCGATCATGATCCGCTTCGCGAGCTCGCTCGGCTCGCCGGCCGGTGCAAGCGGTACCCGCAAGTTGCCTCCGTCCCTCGCGGCTCAACAACTCCGCGTTGTTACACGACGCAAGTTGCGCTAGTTGCGACCGTCCCCTCACAGAGCTCTCACAGAGCTGCGGGTGCCGTCCCCGATCAGGCGAGCGGCGGTGGCCCGTACGACAACGCGAACCAGCTCGCGAGGTTCGTCGCCGCCCATCCGGCTTGATAGAGCCGCGGGTAGATCACGCGCGCTTGACCGGTCGCGATCGCGATCATGATCCGCTTCGCGAGCTCGCTCGGATCGCCGGTCGGTGCAAAGCGGCCGAACAAGCCACCACCGCCGTAGTCCGCGCGACCGCCGGCCTCGAGCGCCGACTTCACCGGACCGGGATACACCGTCACGACTCGCACACCGTGGGGCGCGAGATCCGCACGCGCGATCTCGGAGGCCATCGCGAGGCCCGCTTTCGATGCGCCGTAGTACGCGGCACCGCGCAGCGGCACGCGCCCCGCCATGCTCGCGACGTTGACGATCACACCGCGACCGCGCTCGACCATGCCGCGCACGACGAGATCCTGGAGCCGCAGCGGCGCGATCAGATCGATCGCGAGGAGGTCGCGCGCGTCGCTCCATTTCCAGGTCGACACGTGCTGCACCTTCATCACGCCGGCGCAGTTGACCAAGCCGTCGAGCGGCCCCTCATGTTCGATCGACTCGACGAGCGCCGGCAGCGCGTCGACGTCCCGCAGATCGGCGACGTGCACGGTCGCGCTGCCGCCGAGCTCGGCCGCGAGCTGATACAGCGGCTCGCGCTCTCGATCGATCAGCGCGAGCTCGCACTCCGGCCACGCGGCGCGCATCGAGCGTGCGAGCGCGCCTCCGATCGCGCCGGCCGCCCCGGTGATCGCGATATGGCTGTAGCTCGGACCACTCGCGTGCCCGTTGCTGCGGCCATGTCCCTTACCGCTCACGACGGCCTCGACCGAGCCGCGCGCGTCGCGTCGAGGGCGAACCACAGGATCATGATCTTCTTCGGTCCGCTCTTCCACATCGCGGGTCCGAGGAACACGCCCGGCGAGACTTCACGGACTTCGTCGTGGACGTGCCGGATGTAGCCCGGGTTCACCGCGAGGTCGTAGTCGAGGATCAGCGTTGGCTTGCCATCGATCGCTGACGGGCCGAACGAGGTCGCGAACGGAAACAGATTCTGACGACCGAGCACACTCGCGCCGTTGACACGATTGAAGCCCATGCCCTCGGTGTCGCTCGCGGCGTCGAACGATTTGCCTTCCCACACGAACGACGACGACTCGGCCCAGCGCCGCAGCGGTCCGCCGATCATCGGGGGCAAGCCTTTGACCGCGAGCATCCGACCGATCAGCGCACCGTCGGCGGCGTGCATCGAGGTCGAGACCTTTGCGGTGCGATAGAGCGCGTCGAGCTCGTCGTGCGAGCGCTGCGCGAGGCCATCGAGCGTGAAGATCGGAGTACGAGTCGTGGAGGTCGAGGTCGAAGTCTGTGACGAGAGCATGATCATCCTTTCCGAGTGCGTGGGCTCCTGGGAACTTTTTTCGAGGCGTGGCCTGTGCGCGCTGCGACGCGGGCATCGGCTGCGCGCTCGTCATCTGCGCCGGCATCGGCTGCGGCTACACGAGCGCCGGCTGCGCGGGCTACGCGGGCTGCGGCTTCACGACCATTGGCTGCGCGGTCGTCACCTGCACCGGCATCGGCTGCGCGGGCATCGCCGGCGCGGTGGTCGGCTGCGGTCTTCGACTTGCGAACCGCGTTTTCGCGCTCGCTCGCGGCGCGCGGCAGCTGCGGTGCGATCATTCGCCAGCATGCGGCGCCGGCGCGCGCGAGGCTCCGATCGTCGAGGGTGAGGTAACCGAGCCGGCTCGCCTTGATGAGCCCGACGAACGCGCCCCACAACAACGCGATCGCGACATCGACGGGCGGTGCGTCCATCGATCCCGCGGCGCGATCGGTCAACCGCTTGCCCTCGAGCCACAGCGGCGCGAGCACCGAGAGCTCGAGCTGCTTGCTCGCGTTGTCGAGATACGGCGTGTGATCCTGCATCTCGAGAAACCGAAACGCATCGGGCTCGGCCTGCGCGAATGCACCGAGCCGGTTCCACAGCGCGGTGAACCACGCCCTGCCCTGATCCATCTGATACGGATCGAGCTTCGGCAGCTCGTGGAGCAACGTGCCGCGCAGCCGGGTCTTCGCATCGCGATAGACCTCGTTGACGAGCAACTCCTTCGATTCGAAGTAGTGATACAGCGTTCCGGTCGACACCCTCGCCGCGTGCGCGACCTCGGGCACGGCGGTGCCGTGATAGCCACGCTCCGCGAAGACTCGCAACGCCGCATCCAGGATGAGGCGGCGTTTGTCGTCGACGCGAGGCCGCCCCCGCACCGCGCGGGTGGCTGCAGACTTTATCGAATGAACATTCATTCGATAATGTTTGTACCGCCCCAAGCGACGCGTGTCAAAGCCCTTCTTCCAGGGCTCGGACGGTTCGACACCCGGGCCCGTCTTCCGCGGCGACGAGCGAGCTCCCTTCTAGGGTTCGGACGGTTCGACAGGCGAGCTCTCGATGCCCGGTGCGCTCTCGGCGGTCGAGCTCATCCTTTCGGACTCGGACGGTTCGACGGGCGACGAGCTCTCGACGCGCGGTGAGCTCTGCTACGGCTCGGTCGGTTCGACGGGCGGCGAGCTCTCGACGCGCTTTCTCTCGGCGGTCCGGAGCAGCAACAAGTACTCGACGTTGCCGGCGGGGCCGGTGATCGGCGACTCGACGTCGTCACCGGCGGTGAAGCCGTTGGCGGTGGCCCAGGTGCGAACCTTGTCGACAGCGCTGCGGCGCACTGCGTCGTCGCGCACCACCCCCCCGCTGCCGACGAGGTCGCGGCCGACCTCGAACTGCGGCTTGACGAGGGCGACGATCGGCTTCCCGGTGGGCGCGCGCAGCAACTCGGCGATCCGCGGCAGCACGAGCGTCAGCGAGATGAACGAGACGTCGATCACCGCGAGGTCACACGGCTCCGGGACCAGGGCGAGATCCATCGTGCGTGCGTTCTCGCGTTCGAGCACGACGACGCGCGGATCCTGGCGAATGCTCCACGCGAGCTGACCGTAGCCGACGTCGATCGCGTAGACCCGCGTCGCGCCGCGACGGAGCAGCAGATCGGTGAAGCCACCGGTCGAGGCGCCGATGTCGAGGCAGGTCATGCCGGTCGGATCGAGCGCGAATGCCGCGAGGCCCTTCTCGAGCTTGAGGGCGCCGCGCGACACGTACGGATGATCGGCTTCCTTGAGCGTGATCTCGGAAGCCGTGTTGACGAGGCCGCCGGGCTTGCCCGCCGGCAGCCCGTTGACGAGCACCGCGCCGCTCATCACGAGGGCGTTCGCGCGTTCACGCGTCGCGACGAGTCCGCGTTCGACCAGCAGCTTGTCGAGTCGTTCACGCGCCATCGTTCGAGCCCATCGTTCGAGCAACGTTGTGGAGGACTTCTGGTTTCATCGCCAGAGCTGATCCGAACAATGTTGACGTAGTTCTTCGACGAGGTCCGGACCGCAGCGCCGCAGGCCACTGCGATGTCGAACGGACGGTCACGGTTGCGACGCCGACGAGCGATCCGTGAACGCAAACGACCGCCACGGTCCGAGCTTGATTTGGCCCCTCAACCCGTGATTCGGCGCATGTGGGAAACCCGTTCCGCGACGCCGCGCTCGACCGCGCCGCGATCACGCCGGGCACCGCGCTGCGCGACGCGCCGATCGACCACGACCTCGACGAGCGACATCCGGCGGCGCGCTCGACAGCGTATCGGTGTCCCACGTTCAGAGGCTCGTTCGCGATCACCGCATCTTCGCGGACCTGCTCGGCTTCCCGCGATCCACCGCCAAACCGTTGACAAATAGCACGATCGTTCTATCCTGAATCGGTGAGCAAAGGCGACGACACCCGGCAGGCGATCCTGGGACGAGCATTCGAGCTCGCCTCGGTGCTCGGCGTGTCGGGACTGACGATCGGCCGGCTCGCCGAGCAGACCGGCCTCTCGAAGAGCGGCCTGTTCGCGCACTTCGGCTCGAAGGAAGCGCTCGATGTCGCGGTCGTCGAAGAGGCATCGCGGCAGTTCGTCCAGGAGGTCATGGTGCCGGCGTTGCGCGAGCCCCGCGGTGAGCCGCGCGTGCGCGCGCTGTTCGATCGCTGGCTTGCGTGGGGGCAGCGCCCCGGCGGGTGTTTCTTCGTCGGTGCGAGTGCCGAGCTCGACGATCGCGTAGGGCCGTCGCGCGATGCCCTCGCACGCGCCGACAAGGACTGGGTCGACGAGCTCGCAAAGGCCGCGCGGATCGCGGTACGCGAGGGCCACTTCGCCGCCTCGCTCGATCCCGACCAGTTCGCGTTCGAGCTCAACGGCATCATGCTGAGCTTTCACCAGTTCCATCGCTTCCTGCGCGAGCCCGAAGCACTCGCGCGGACGCGGCGCGCATTCGATCGACTCGTCGCCTGGGCGCGCGAGCCGTCACCCGTTCGTTCCCGCTAGTCCAAGGAGGACCGATGTTGGCATCTGGCTCGACCAAAAATAGAACGATCGTTCGCTCCGCGAATTCGGTGCGACTCGCGCGCGCGGCGCTCCAGACCGCGTTCGTGATCTCCGAGGATCTCGGTGCCGGCTTGGCCGAGCACATGTTCGTCACGCCGCGTCGCTACGCGCGACCGGAGCGCGAGCTCGCCGTGCTCGCGACCGCACGCCCGCAGACGTTCGAGGTCACGCTGCGCTCGCCCGGTCGCCATCACGTGAAGCGTTCGCTCGCCGCGTGGCGGTGGGGCTTCGGACCGACGGTGATGCTCGTCCATGGGTGGGAAGGCCGCGGCACGCAGCTCGGCGCGTTCGTGCAGCCGCTCGTCGAGGCCGGCTTCTCCGTCGTCGCGTTCGATGCGCCCGGCCACGGCGATTCGCCCGATCGCCAGCTCTATCTCACCGACCTCGCGGATTGCATCGCCGATGTCGCGGCGCAGACCGGGCCGCTCCACGCGATCATCGCGCACTCGTTCGGCGCCGCCGCCGTGTTGCTCGCGCACGCGCGCGCCGGCCTCGACGTGCCGCGTACGATCTTCATCGCGCCGAACGCGATCGTCGACGACGCGGTGGTGAGGTTCTCGCGTTACCTCGGCCTCGATGACAGCGATCGCGCCGCGCTCGAGCACCGGCTCGTCGCGCACACCGGCGTCGACTTTTCAGCGCTCGCGCTCGAGCGCCTCACCGCGGATCGCGAGTCGGCGCTGCTCGTCGTCCACGATCACGACGATCGCGAAGTCCCGTTCTCGCAAGGCGCGCGCCTCGCCGCCGCGTGGCCGAACGCGCAACTGCGCGAGACCCACGAGCTCGGTCATCGCCGGATCCTGCGCGACGCCGACGTGATCGCCGCGGTGATCGCGTTCGCACGCGAGGGCATGCCCGCACCGGTCTCGGACCTCGTCCGCGAAGTCGATCGCTGGTTCGATGGAGTATCGCTGTGACCACCGCGACGCGCACGTACGACTACGACACCCGCCCGTTCGATCCCGCGATCGCGCTCGCGATGCCCGGCCTCGAGTACATGCGCGCGATCCTGCGCGGCGATTTCGTACGGCCGCCGATCGCGGCGACGCTCGGGTTCACGCTCGTCGAGGTCGACCTCGGTCGCGCGCTGTTCGAGGGCACGCCCGGCCGCTTCGTCTACAACCCGATCGGCAGCGTCCACGGTGGCTACGCCGCGACGCTCCTCGACTCGGCGATGGGCTGCGCGGTCCACACCACGCTGCCCGCCGGCAAGGCGTACACGACCGTCGACCTCGCGGTCAGCTACGTTCGCGCGATCACCGACAAGAGCGGCACGCTGCGCGCCGAGGCCAAGGTCATCCACAGCGGCGGGACGATCGTCACTGCGGAAGGACGTGTCGTCGGAGCCGACGGCACGCTCTACGCGCATGGCACCACGACGTGTCTCGTCCTCACGCCACGTTGAGTTGCAGATCTGCAAAGCGCCGTGTGCAGTCGTCGACGTAACTGCGCAGCTTTGCGTCGGTGCGACATGGCCCCGCCGTTGCAAAACCGCGACGGATCGTGCGCTTCGCATTTGTCCTCGCGCTCACCGCGTGTTCCCACGTGCCCGCGGCGGTCGGCGGCGACGATGATTTCGCAGGAGATGCCGCCGCCGAGAGCCAGCCGATGCCCGCCGATGGCGACGGCGTCGCGGATCCACCGAGCACCACGCTCCACAACCACGCGTGCGGCGGCAACGATTGGCAGCACATCCACAACTTCGTGATCCTCCGCCACGCGGCGCCCGAGCTCGCCGCCGACGGCCTGATCGATCGTTGCGTCGCGCGCTACGCCGGATGGGTCACCCACGCCGCCGACGACGTGCACGTCTCGCGCGCATCGATCTACGCCGCGCTCGCGGCGACCGGCCAGTGCGACAACTACGACGGTGCACTCGTCTCGGGTGCACTCTGCACCTCGGTCCACACCGACCTCGATCCCGCCGCGTGTCTCTCGCAGATGGCCAGCTCGCACGCGTTCGCCATCGCGACGGTCGCCGCCGTGATCGCCGCTGCCGCGCCCAAGACCGACGCCGACCCGGTGCTGATCGGCGCCTACCTCGGCAACGCTTCGATCGCGTGCGGCGGCACCGATCGCTGGGCGCTCGCGGCGCCCGCCGACTTCATCAACCACTACGTCGCCGCGTACAACTCGGCCGCGGCGCTCGTCACCGCGTTGCCGGTGTGTGGCAAGCGCGTCGTCGTGAGTGTCGCGCTCTACACCGGCATGGGTGACCCCGGCCTCGACGGTGTGACCGGCTCGAACGGTTGTTGGACCTACGAACGGATCTCCAAGACCAACCACGAGTGGAAGGTCTGCGGCTACGACGGCTCGGTCAGCAAACCCGACGCCGGCAAGTGGGTGTTCGACGACACCAACGTCTTCAACGACACCGCCACCGAGGTCACGCGGATCGACGACTGCATGGCCAACACGAACCGCGGCTACGTCTACATGGCCAATCGCACCGGCAGCTGGCCGACGGTCGTCTCGACCGGCGTCAACATCCACTTCGCGGAGCTCTACTCGAGCCAGACCGCGGTCGACGATCAGCTCGCGAGCTGGACGAGCGCCGGCACGCCCGGCGACCCGATGGTCAACTTCGGTGAAACCGCGACCTCGACCACGACGATCACCAGCGTCACGAAACAGGTCTGCGGCCTGTTACCCGCGGGCGGCTACCTCGGGGTCTATGTCTACCCGGAGCCGCTCACCGGCGACCGGATGAGCGCGATGGTGGCCGGCCTCAACGCGTGTACGAAGCCGTAGTTTTGGCTCGTTGAGCACCTCGCTTGACAGCCCCCACCCTGCCTGATATCTGAACGCCCACCTGGGGTGTTAGCTCAGCTGGGAGAGCGCTAGAATCGCACTCTAGAGGTCAGGGGTTCGATCCCCCTACACTCCACCAGGTAACGAAAAGGTCTCGCAGAGTTGCGAGGCCTTTTTCGTTTTCGGCGTAGGTAATCAATCCGCCGCCTCGATCATCTCGAGGTCCTCATCCAGCGTCGGCATTACAACCGTGCCCTTTCCGAGATCGGATCGTCGCCGCGACGAGGAAGCTCGCCACTCGTTCACCGATCGATGAACAGCTCGCCGCGCTCGATCTGTTCCTTGGCGAGTCTTCCCACCCAAAGGTGATCCATTCGAACCAGGTGTCGCTTGAACACCGCGACCGCAGTCTTGTACGCCTCCGCAAGCTCTCTGGGAGCTGCATACGGCTGCCTCGTCTTCGGATCGACGTAGAACGACGCGTAGCCAATGTCGCCGGAGTGGAGTGTCGGGCGCGGGTCGTCGGCAACCACCGAGAGCATCCATGCGAGGAGTGGTCCACACATTTGGTCGATATGATATGTCCCGGCCGCGCTGCCGCCTTCGCGGCACGCAAAGGTGATCCCGTCTCTGGTAAACGCACCTTGGAGATAGAGGCGCCGGAAGGCACGTAGCTTGGTTTCGATCTCGGGCACGTAGGTGGTGTACGTCTCGATCTCCGGCTTCTGAAGCCTCGGCTCTTCGGGGATCGCCACGAAGCCGAGCGTCATGAGCTCCTTCAAGATCACAATCGATTCGGTCTGCAGGGCGTAATAGTCGAAGCTGGGCATTCATCAACGATCGATGAACAGCTCGCCGCGCTCAATTTGCTCTTTGGCGAGCTTACCCACCCATAGGCGATTCATCCGAACGAGGTGTCGCTTGAACACGCCGAATGCAGTCTTGTATGCGTCCACGAGCGCTTTGGTTGCTGCGTAGGGTTGTCCGGTCTTCCGATCGACGTAAAACGAGGAGTAAGCCAGGTCGCCAGGGACGAGCGTCGGACGTGGCTCCTCTATGATCGCAGAGAGCGTCGACGTGAGGAGTGGTCCGCACATGGTGTCGACATAATACGTGCCCTCGGCGCTCCCGCTTTCGCGGCGCCCGAAGGCAACCCCGTCTGTGGTGAACGCACCCTGGAGAAACATGTGGCCGAACTCCCGTAGCTTGGTCTCGATCTCGGGAACGTAGGTGCCGAAGGTCTCGATCGCCGGCTCTTGAAGCCTCCGCTTCTCGGGAATCACCACGAACCCGCGCGTCATGAGCTCCCTCAAGATAGCAAACGATTCGTTCTGCAGGGCGTAGTACTGGAAGCTGGCCACTCCACTCTCCTTATTCATCTGGTTCGGCGCCTGGGTCTGACGTGTCGGTCGGGGTTCCCGAGGGTGTTTCATCGGGACGGACCTCCTCGAAGTGTGACTTCAATCCCAGACCATCGTATTGCTTCTTCTTCTGCGTAATTCGCGGGATGGCGAACGCCGAAACCGCGGCATCGTGAACACCGAAACCGCGGCATCGTGAACGCCGAAACCGCGCATCGTGAACGGCGGCCCGACCAATCGGTTGGACCGTCAGACGCT
>JBDTJY010000204.1:0-23902 GCA_039935615.1 Kofleriaceae bacterium | reverse complement strand
GAGCTCCGGCAACTGCGCGAGCGCATCTCGCAACCGGCCGAGATCTCTCGGCGTGGCGACACCGAGCGTGGCCTTCCCGGCGAGCCGCTCGAGATCCGCAATCCGCGACAGCGCGCGCCGGATCTGCTCGAGCAAGGCCGGCCGGCCGACCAGCCACGCGACACCATCCTGACGCCGCCGGATCTGCGGAACATCGACGAGCGGATACAACAGCCACCGCCGCAGCAAACGCCCTCCCGGCGCGGTCACGGTTTGATCGATGACCTCGAGCAGCGAGCCCTGGGTCCGGCGCCCGATCAGGGTCTCGACGAGCTCGAGGTTCGCGATCGCGGCTTCATCGAGCACCACGCTGTCGCCCGGCAGATACGAGATGATCCGGGTGACCGGCAGCGTCCCGCCCGGCTGCGTTGCCCTCGCGTATTGAAGGACCGCAGCGGCGGCGCGCAACGAGCACGTGGAGAGCTCGTCCGGTGAATTCGTAAGCGTAGGCGTCGGCGTAAGCGTAAGCGACTCCGAAGATCGCGAGCCCGACGCCGAGCCCGAGCCCGAGCCCGAGCCCGTTCCGGCGCCGGATCCTGTGCGACGTCTCCTCGTCGTCGCGGTCTCCTCGACAAACGTCTCCGCCGCCACCAGCGGAATCCCCACCAGCATCCGCTGAGCCTCCGCCACCACCGGCGCGACCACGACATTCCACGCGGTCCGATACCTCGCCCGGATCGGCGCGAGCACCGCCGCCTCGCCCAGTTGCTTCGACTCGATCAGGATCTCGCGCGGCGCCACGCGACTGATCTCGTCGAGCAATTCTCCATACGCGAGCTGCGTCGCCCGGAGCTCGCCCGTCGTCGCATCGAGATACGCGAGCCCGAAGCGATACGTCGCGTCTGCGCTCTCGACGACGATCGCCGCGAGATACCTCGGCAGCTTCGGCTCGAGCACTTCATCATCGAGCACCACGCCGGGGGTGATGATTCGCGCGACCTCGCGCTTGACCAGCCCCTTCGCGAGTCGCGGATCCTCGACCTGCTCGACCATCACCACGCGATGCCCGAGCTCGGTCAACTTCGCGATGTAGCCGCGCGCCGCGTGATGCGGGACCCCGCACATCGGCACCGCATCCTCTTTGCCTTTGTCGCGCGTGGTCAGCGTGAGATCGAGCAGCCGCGATGCCAGGACCGCGTCCTCGAAGAACATCTCGTAGAAATCACCGAGGCGGAACAACACCAGCGCGTCAGGATGCTTGTCCTTGACGTCGAGGTATTGCCGCATCAACGGCGTGTCTGCGGGACTTCTCGCCACCACCACGAGCGGTAGCATGGCCCTCCGACATCCCGATCAGCGCAACGCGCTAACTCGGATTGAACACCACGGCCATCGACGTCCACGGCGAGTAGCTCGAGTAGTTCGTGATCGCGTCGAACGTGCTCGCCGTCGGGACGATCCGATCCTCGGTCGCGTCGTTGGCGAACGTGTCGCGCAGCGTGAACCCGGCGCCGGCAGACGGGGTCGTGAACATGGTGAAGATCGTCATCACGAACACGAGCTGGCCAGCCGCGTGGGTCGTGACGCTGACGGTGGCGGGCATCGTGTCGACGGAGTTGCCGAACACGCCATCATACGGCGCGGTCGCCGAGACGCCGCGGTATTCGTGGAGCCGGACTTCGAGGTAGGGCGACCCCGCGGCGACGTCGACGTAAGCCGTGTCGGCACCCGTGGCGTTCGCGATCGCGTACGCCACGTATTCGCGCGTATAGCCGTCGACGGGGCCGGCGAGCGTCCACTGGTTGTTCAGATCATCACTCACCGAAGTGACCGTCGTGGTGCTACCGAAGTCGATCCCGACGAGCAACAGGTCGCCGGCGATCACGGTGGCCGGCCACGCCAGCGCCGCGGTCGTGGCCATGCCGTAGGCGGAGCCTTTCGCCTGGACGAACTCGACCGCGCTCTCCCCGCCACCGTCCGCAGACCCGAGCCCACTGTCGCTGCCCGTCGCGCCATCTTCGGTCGCGGTCTTCGAGTCGAACGCGATCCGGCCACAGCCGACCAGCACGACGAGGACGACCCAGCGCACGCCCCGATCGTACCAGCTAACCCGCGATCCGCGGCATGCCTGGATTCGTGACGCCGGCGCCGATGTCGGCACGATCGTCGAACGGCAGGCTCGCGCCATCGCGCCACTGGCGAAGCTCGACCAGCGGCTTGCCGTTCGGCCGCGGTTGCAACAACACGTGGGTGAAGCTGCGCCGCAACCCGGGGCGCAGCGCCGGCAGCCACGTGCCGCAGTTGATGTACAGCCCGCCGCCGATGATCGGCTGCCACCTCGGATCGTGGGTGTGACCGAACACGACGACCGGCGCGTCGACGAGCTCGCGCAACCGCCGGGGCACCGCGCGCATCGGCAACTGCGACGTCACCATGTGCTTGCCGAGCCGGATCTGCGCGATCACCGTCGCGACGATGCACACCGCGAGGCCGAGCCAGAACCCCCAGTGCGGCGCCGCGATCAACAGGATCAGCGAGATCAGCAACGTGCCGCCGATCATCAGCCACTTGTCGAGCACGAGCAGCCGGCCGAGCCGCCGCCAGCTGGTCGTCAGCGGTGCGCGCGACAACCGATCGATCGCCTTCGCGGTGTCGATCGTGAGTCCACCGGCGATCGCCGACGCATCGAGCCGCTCGTGGTGGAGCCGCCGCCGCGCGGTGCGACGCTTCATCGACTTGTGCAGGAGGTTCGCCGCGATCAGCGACCACATGAAGCGGAAGTACGCTGTCATCAACCGCACGAACGGTCGCCAGCCTTGGCCGGCCGCGTAGCGCATGAAGCCGCCGAAGCTCCACTCCTCGATGCCGTGCGGATCGATCTCCGGCGAGGCCATGCCGAGATAGCGGATCGCCGCGTAGTCCGCGTTGTAGATCTGGCGACCGTCTTTCGGATCGTTCGGAGCGAGGTTGAACTCGAACGAGCAGCCCTCGTCGTAGACGTGGCCGTGCTCGATCCACGCGACGCCCGGCACGTACACGAACCACGGCACGACGCGCAGCCGTGCGAGGATCTTGTCGTCGCCGCCGGCCGCGCGCAGGTGGCGTTGGAGCTCGGCGACGACCTCGGGCTCGAGCAACTCGACATCGTGGTTGCCGACGATGATGTCGACCTCGTGGCCCGCGGCCGCGAACTTGACGAGGCTCTCGAGCAACGGTCGGTGGAGTGCGAGGATCGCCGTCATGCGGCGCACGCCCGCCGCGGTGCCGCGCCCGACCCCGTGGCGGCGCTCGTCGGCGGTCACCGCCGGCAGCTCGGCCGAACCGGGGATCACCACCGACATGAAGTCGAACAGATCGCCGGCGATCACGAGCCGCCACGGCCGGCCGCCGACGCGCCGCACGGTCTGGTAGCGCAAGAACGCGCAGAACGCCTCGGCCCCGAGTGCGACGGCTTCGCACCGCTCGTTGGCCGCGCCCGGCAACAGCTCCTCTCCGAAGTGAAGGTCGCTGACCACCAGCACGTTCGCCGGTTCCGAGGCCACGGGCACGGTCACACCATGCACGATTCCGGCGATCGACGAAACCTCCGCAAGCCACACCATGGTAAGCGGATCTGGCTGTGCAACAGGTCCTTTTTCTCCTCCTGCTCGCGGCTTCGCTGGCCTTCTTCGCACGCACCACGTACCTGTTCGGACGCGGGGTGTTTGCCGGGGTCGCCGATCCGCGGCCCCGCCTCGATCAGCTCTCCGGCCGCATGCTGGACGTCGGCATCTACTTCTTCGGTCAGAAGAAGGTCGCCGAAGAGGGTCCGTCGCACCGCACGAGCAAGCACCACCTGTTCATCTTCTGGGGCTTCCTCATCATCACGGTGGCGACGCTCGATACGGTCGTGTCGAGCATCTTCACGGGAGTCTCGCTCGAGCTACTCCCCGACATGGTCTACCGCCCGATCTACACGCTGATCGACGCGTTCAACGTGATCGTCCTCGTGATGATCATCTGGGCGTTCGTGCGCCGGATCCTGGTCAAGCCGGCGCTGATCCCGATGAACCTCGACGCCGGCCTGATCCTCGGCGGCATCGGGGCGCTGATGGTCACCCACTTCCTGATGCACGCGTACCAGATCGCGGGCGACCTGACGGCGGGCGGCGCCGCACCGTGGTGGCTGCCAGTCTCGGGGACGATCGCGAAGTGGCTCTCGCCGCTGCCGGCCGCGCAGGCGCATCACGGCCACGTGATCGCGTACTGGCTCCACATCCTGATCCTGCTGACGTTCCTCAACTACCTGCCGTACTCGAAGCACATCCACTTGCTCGGCGCGCTGCCGAACATCTTCGCGCGCAACCGCAGCGAGCGCCGGATGGATCTGCCGAAGATCGATCTCGAGGACGACAAGCAGTGGGGCGTCGGCAACTTCGAGCAGTTCTCGTGGAAGTCGCTGCTGGACACCTACGCGTGCACCGAGTGCGCGCGGTGCACGAACTACTGCCCCGCCTACACCACCGGCAAGAACCTGTCGCCGATGCAGCTCGTCCACGACATTCGCTACGAGATGCTCGATCGCGTCCAGTTGAAGGACAAGATCGCCGCGCTCGAGGGCAACATCGCGGCGCTCGAGGCCTTCGCGAAGGATCAGGACGACGATCACGATCACGTTCACGATCACGCGCCGCCGGCGGACCTGGTGTTCGCGCGCGGCGAGCTCGGCACGGCCCAGGCCGAGCTCGCGGCGATGCCGAAGATGACCGGCGGCCGGATCGCCGAGGACACGCTGTGGGCGTGCACCACGTGCGGCGCGTGCCAGGAGGTCTGCCCGGTGTTCATCGAGCACCCCCTGAAGATCCTGCAGATGCGCCAGAACCTGGTGCTCGAGCAGGAGAAGACCCCGCCGGAGCTCCAGCGCACGTATCGCAACATCGAGCGCCAGTCGAACCCGTGGGGCATCGGCAACGACCAGCGGATGGACTGGGCGAAGGATCTCGACGTCAAGCTGATCGAGGACCACCCGAACCCCGAGTACATCTTGTGGGTCGGCTGCGCCGGCGCGTTCGACGCCCGGATCATCAAGCAGACCCGCGCGATGATCAAGGTGCTGAACACCGCCGGCGTCGAGTATGCGGTGCTCGGCCACAGCGAGGCGTGCACCGGTGATCCGGCCCGGCGCACCGGCAACGAGATGCTGTTCCAGGCGCTCGCCGAGCAGAACATCGAGACGCTGAAGGCGGCGAACGCGAAGAAGGTCGTGACGAGCTGTCCGCACTGCCTCCACACGCTGCGCCACGACTATCCGCAGTTCGGCGGCAACTTCGAGGTCGTCCACCACACCCAGCTGATCGACCACCTGTACCGGACCAACAAGCTGCGCAGCGACGAGATGAACGCGCCGGTCGGCTCGATCACCTATCACGACAGTTGCTACCTCGGCCGCTGGAACCGCGAGTTCGATGCGCCGCGCGAGGTGTTGAAGGCGGTCGGGATCCCGAACATCGTCGAGATGCCGCGCAACAAGCAGCACGGGTTCTGCTGTGGCGCCGGCGGCGGCCGGATGTTCATGGAAGAGCACGAGGGTCAGCGGGTCAACGAGAACCGCACCAACGAGATCATCGAAGCGCAGGTCGACGCGGTCGCGGTCGCCTGCCCGTTCTGCAACATCATGCTGACCGACGGCATGAAGACGGCCAACGTCGAAGACAAAATTCAAGTCCTCGACATCGCAGAGCTGGTCGCACGGTCGATTCCCGATGTGCCCCTCGGCAACTTGGTCCGCAAGCGCGACCGCTGATCGCGGTTTCGCTATGATTGCGGGCGATGAAGTGGCTTGTACTGCTCTCGCTTTGCGCGTGTAGCGCTGGTGACGACACGTCGACCGGGGCGCACGCGAAGTGCTCCGAAGGCGGCGCGATCAACAGTTGCGATACCGAGGTCGTCACGGCGCAGGACGCGTGCTGGAAGCTCGTCGACTGCGGCGCGATTCCGGTCAGCTCGGACAACAACAACACGTTCGATTGGGGCGCGTGCGTCGATCGGATCGAGACGTTCATCGACGTCGGCCAGCACCTCGCGATCTCGTGCATCGGCGCGTCGACGTGCGACGCGCTCAAGGTCGACGGCTCGCCGGATCACCCCGACTCGAACAACATCGACTGCCTGCACCTCGGAGGTCGCTAGTGAAGCGCTTCGCGGTGGCGGCGGTATTGATGGTGGCCACGCAGGTCGCCTATGCCGACTCGGTCCCGGACCTCGTCAAGGTGATCGAGAACCAGCCGACCGACATGGATCGCTCGGTGTGGAAAGAGAAGCGGCGCGACGCGGCGAAGAAGCTCGCGCAGAGCAAGGACAAGGCGGCGGTGCCCGAGCTGATCAAGCTCGCCGACTCCGAGACGTTCGACATCATCGGCGAGATCGCGATCGAGGGACTCGGCCAGCTCGGCGACAAGAGAGCGGTGCCGACGCTGCAGAAGATCGCGAATGACAACTCGCGCGAGAACAGCCAGCGCGACCTCGCCGCGAAGTCGCTGAAGAAGCTCGGCACGGCAGTCGAGGTCACGCCGACCGTCACGCCGGTGCAGCCGGTGACGCCTGTAACGCCGGACAAGCCGGCGACCGGGCTCGAGACCGCACCGGTCGACACCGGCACGCCGAGCACCGGCGCGAAGCTGTTCGAGAGCGGCAACGGCGCCGCGCCGAAACCGGTCGAGGGCATGACGCTGCCGGAGCTCCCCGACGACACCCTCGCCGCCTACGATCGGATCACGTTCGCCGGCGGCACCGCGAGCTTCGCGTACGACACCAGCCGCAAGCGGGTCGACGCCGCGGCGGATCTCGCCGGCCAGTGGCAGCACCGCATCGAGCGCGAGAGCGTGGCGTGGGGCGCGGACGCCGGCGCGCACCTCGTGACCGGCTTCATCAATCCGACCGGTCGCGCCCAGACGCGCGGCGCGCAGCTCGACGTCAACGCCGACGGCGAAGCGCGGTTCTACGGCGGGCCGGGGTTGTACGGCGTCGGCAAGGCGGCGCTGTCGCTGCAGACCGACTACATCTCCGACGCCGACGCGATGAACCCGGCGAACGACTACAAATCGACGACGACGCAGGCCGATCTCGAGGTCGCGCTCGGCGGCGGCTACGGTCGCGTGCTCGACGTCGGTGCGGCGATCCGCGTGCGCCGGCTGGCGCGCACGCTCGACGCGGCGAAGGCGCTCGGCAAGCCGATCGATGCCGCGACGTCGAAGCGGTTGCAGCTCACGTGGTGGGCGCTGCGCGGCGAGCGCTCGACGTATCGCTCGCTCGTCGCGACCGTGACGATCCTGCGCGAGGCCGGTATCTTGCTCGGCGAGCCCGACGCGGGACTCGCGTACGAGATCCTCAACGTCCTGCGCGACACCCAGTTGTTCGTGCGGCCCGCGGGCCTCGACCTCCAGCTGACGTTCGGCGAGGGCTACCTGCGCCGGCCCGACGGCCTGGTCGCACAGGGCTTCGAGAACGGGCGCGTCGAACAGTTGCTCGCATCGGCCGGCTACGGCACGCAGGTCGACGACGACAAGCTCGAGCTCGCCGGCACGGCGTACGCCCACTATCGGTTGTTCGCGGCCGACGGCACGCCGACACCGTGGGGTCTCGGCGCGACCGCGCACATGACGCGCTACGCGTACGGCGAGCACGGCGATCCACTCGGGATGTTCGACCTCACCGGCACCGCCGAGCTATCGTCGGACGATCAGATGAACACCGACAAGGGGCTGCTGCTCGAAGGCGAGCTCGGCTTCACGATGCTGTTCGATCAAGCGTCTGGACTGCGGCTTGCGGCCTCGATCGCGGAGAACCAGGGGACCGTGATGATCGGTGCGAATCTGACCGCGACATACGGACTTCTCGACGCAGTATTCGCCAGATAGAATACTGGTTGGACCATCGAACCACTCGGTGTAGGGTGAGGTTGTGAACACGACGTTGGTTGCCATCGCCGAGACCGCGATCCCCGCGGGCCGCTACATCCCGGCCGCGGGCGAAGCGACGGTCGCGAAGGTCGAGCGGTTCCTCGAGACGCTGCCGCAGGCGGTGCGGCGTGGCATCGGCGCGCTGATCACCGCGATCGACGCGACGTCGTATCTCAAGCATCGCCAACCGTTCGCGAAGCTGTCGTTCGAGCGCCGGCTCGCGCTGCTCGAGAGCTTTCGCACCGGCGACGCCGTGCGGCGGTTGATGCTGCGCGCGCTGGTGTCGCCGATCAAGATCGCGCACTTCGACGACCCCGCGTTGTACAAGCAACTCGGCTGCGTCTACGACATCGAGCGCGTGCGCGCCGAGGTCAAGCCCGCGTACATGCGCGATCGCGTGCATACCGAGCTCGACGGCGACCTCGCGGTCGAGTGCGATGTCGTCGTGATCGGCACCGGCGCCGGCGGCGCGGTCGTCGGGCGCGAGCTCGCCGAAGCCGGGCTCGCGGTCGTGTTCGTCGAGGAAGGCCGCTACTTCGATCGCAGCAACTTCGGCGGCCGCGCGTTCGACCGCCAGCAGAAGCTGTATCGCCGCGGCGGTTCGACGTTCTCGATCGGCAACGTCGGCATCCCGATCCCGATGGGTCAGACCGTCGGCGGCACCACGACCGTGAATTCGGGAACGTGTTACCGCACGCCCGATCGGGTCCTGCATGGGTGGCAAGAGAACCTCGGGCTGCGCGACCTCGGGCCCGAGCAACTCGGCCCGTACTTCGAGCGCGTCGAGGCGGTGCTCGGCGTCGAAAAGGCGAAGGCCGAACTGATGGGCGGCAACGGCCGGGTGATCGCGCGCGGCTGCGATGCGCTCGGCTTCACGCGCCACGGGCCGCTCAAGCGCAATGCACCGGCGTGCGATGGCCAGGGCGTGTGCTGCTTCGGCTGCCCGACCGATGCGAAGCGCTCGACCAACGTCTCGTACATCCCGCTCGCGTTGAAGGCCGGCGCGGAGCTGTTCGCCGGCGCGAAGATGACGCGCGTGATCGTCGAGCGTGGTAAGGCGGTCGGCGTCGAGGCGAAGTCCAACGGCCACACGCTGACGGTGCGTGCGCGCTCGGTCGTGATCGCGTGCGGCTCGATCATGACGCCGCTCGTGCTCGGCCAGCAAGGGCTAGCGAATCGCTCCGGTCAGCTCGGCAAGAACCTCTCGATCCATCCCGCGTGCGGTGCGCTCGCCGAGTTCGACGAGCAGATCATGCCGTGGAAAGGCATCCCGCAAGGCTACGGCGTCGAAGAGCTCCACGAAGAAGGCATTCTTTACGAGGGCGCGATGGTGCCGCTCGAGATGACGCTGACCATGACCCAGCTCGTCGGCCCCGAGCTCGTGCGGCTCGCCGAGTCGTTCGATCACGTCGCGAGCTTCGGCTTCCTGGTCTCGGACACCTCGCGCGGCTCGGTCAGCGCGCTCATGGGCCAGCCGGTGATCCGGTACTGGCTCGAGGACAAAGACGTCGCGCACATCAAGCGCGGCCTCGACGTGCTCGCGCAGATCTACTTCGCCGCGGGTGCGAAGAAGGTCCACACGCCGATCTCGGGCTTCGACGTGCTCGAGTCACACGACGATCTCGCGAAGCTGCGGCGCGCGAAGATCCACGCGCGCGATCTGGATCTGTCGGCGTATCACCCGCTCGGCACGGCGCGGATGGGGATCGATCCGGCGCACTCGGTGGTCGATCAGGATCACCAGTGTCACGACACCGCGGGGCTGTACATCGTCGACGGTGCGGCGGTGCCGACCTCGCTCGGCGTCAACCCGCAGATCACGATCATGGCGATGGCGACCCGCGCGGCCGAGAAGATCGCGACGGCACTCTCGTAGGGCCCAGATGCTGCGCGTCGTGAGATGCGCTCTAGAACCGGATGCCGGCGTACGCGTCGAGCGTGCGGAACTCGCTCGCGTTGAGCTTCGCGTTGGAATAGAGGTCGTTGCAACACGCGACGGTCTCGACCAGCGGCTGTGAATCGATCGAACGTCCGCCGAGGTGAAACCGCGCGCCGACGACGAAGCCGCCGGTGGCGCGGAACTCGAGGCCGAGGCCGCCCTCGAAGTGGTGACCATCGGATTCGCCGTAGCTGAGGTCCTCGCGATCGATGCCGGCGCCGGCGAAGATCTGCGGGACCCAATGCGGGTTGGAGCCGAGATCGAACACCGCGAAGCCGGTGACCGTGCGGGCCGACGTGCCCGTGCTGTCGTTGCCGACCTTGGTGATGTCGAGCTCGGCGGACACCCGCGACGTCAGGCCGAACCGGCCGAACAGCGACAGCGAGCTGTTCGGGTCCTGGCCCGAGCTCACCTGATCCTGGGTGATGCCGCCACCGGCGCCGACCGTGATCGGTGAGGCGTCCGAGACCCCGGATGACACCGCGGAGGACATCGCGAGCACGGCGAACGTGGAAGCCAGGCGAACCATGACCCTGCGCACAGCACGCCGCGTGCCCGGGCAACCGCGCGAAACCACGGGGCGGCGTCTCAGATTTTCGCGAGCGCCTTCAGAAACTCGTGTTGCCTAGAGCGTGAGCTTCTGGCGCCAGGTCGCGGCGCCGCCGGCACCGAAGTGGACATCGGCGAGCGCATCGTGGACGCACTGCGCGGTGTCCGACGGCAGGTCGGTATCGATGATGTTGAGCACGTTGACCGCGCCCGACGCGTCGACGGTGATCTCGATCTGGACGAACGTGTCGGTCAGGCCCGACTTCGCGAGCCGGCGCGTGCACAGGTGGAGGCGCGCGTGATCGAGCCCGGTCGTGAGCTCGTGCTTGCGCGCCGCGCTCGCGGAGCCGGAGGCTGGACTCTCGATCGGCATCGCCTCGAAGTGGGCCGGTACGTTCGCCGCGACATCGACCCAGCCGGCGCGACGGAGCTGGCCGCTGCTGTCGGCGGCTTCGATCGTGTGGCGGCCGGGTGTGGCGCGCATCGCAAACGGCGCGGCGCCGAGCTCGACACCGTCGACGCGAACCGCGCGGCGCGGCGCCGCGGCGACCACGTCGAGCGCGGACGTGCGCGGGGCGAAGTCGGGCGTCCAACCGGGCGTCGCCCACGGGGTGCTGACCGCGAGCGCGGTGAGCTCCTCGGCGGTCAGCGGGACCGCGTGCGCTTCGGTGATCGCGTGGCCCGCGGGAACGAACGCTTTGCGTGCGGTGCCGACGGCGAGCTCGGTCGCGGTCGCCCCGTTCGCACGAACCGCGACGAGCCCGTGCTGACACGACACCAGCGTGCCGGTCGCGTCGTGCTTGACGGCGAAGCGGGTGCCGCGCACTTCGACCGTGGCATCACCGGCGACGACGAAGAACCGCTGATGTTTGGTGCGCGGCGCGACCTCGAGATCGAGCGCGCCGTCGACGACCAGCTCGATCGTCTCGGAGTCGAACGCGCGGAGCTCGAGCGTCGAGTGCGGACCGAGCGCGAACGCGCTGGCTTCGCCGAACTGCAGATCGACCCGGCCATCGCCGGTCGCGAGCACGGTGCCGGTGCCGAGCGGCGACTTGAACGTCGCGGTCGCGTCGAGGTGAGCGCCATCGATCATCACGTCACCGGAGATCCGGCTGACCAGCGCGGTGATCGGCAACGCCGGCGCGGCGACCTCCGGAGCGTGCGTCGCGACGACAGCCACGAGCGACGGCGCCCGCGTCGTCCAGTACACGCCGAAACCACCGGCCGCGACCGCCGCGGCTCCGACGAGGATCGGCCACCACCGGCGCGTCCGCGCCACCGGGTGCTCGCCGATCGCGCGCTTGGCCTTCGAGACCGCCCAGTGGACCCGCGCGCGAATCGAATCCCAGCCGAGCTCGGGCGTCACGCTCTGGCGGAGGATCGGGAACGTGTCCGAGGCGCGCTGGACGCGCACGCGCACGCGCGCGCACTTCGAGCAGTCCGCGGCGTGACGCTCCATCTCGGCGCGCTCGGCCGCGGGGACCTCCCCGGCGAGGGCGTCGGCCCAGCGCACCGGCGCGACGTGCTTACTCACCGTCGACCTCGCTGGTGGCATCCCCGCCGGCGACGAGCTTGTAGAACTCGCGGCGCGCGTAGAACAGCCGGGTCCGCACGGTCACCGGATTCGATTCGACGAGATAGGCGATCTCCTTGAGGTCGAGGCCCTCGATCTCGTGGAGGTAGAGCACGATCCGCTTCTTCGGCGCGAGCCGCTCGAGCACTTCGTAGACGCGCGCTTGATCGCGGCGGCGCTCGAGGCTGCGCTCCGGCGTCTCGGGCCGTTCGACGAGGCTCGGATCGGCATTCGCGGTATCGAGATCCGCGACGCCGAGTGCGGTCGGCCGGCGCTTGCGGGTACGGATCCGCCCGAGCGCGACGTTGACGCAGATCCGGTAGAGCCAGGTCGACAGCCGCGCATCGCCGCGGAACCGCTCGAGCCCGCGAAACGCGATCACGAAGACCTCTTGGACCAGATCCTCGAGATCGGTGCGATCGCCGAGCACGCGATAGAGGTTGCCGGTGACCTGGCGACGGAAGCGATGATAGAGCTCGTCCTGCGCGGCGCGCTCGTCGGCGCGGCAGCGCCGGATCAGCTCCGCCTCGTCGGCCGGATCGAGCGCAGTCGTCGATCCGGTTTCTCGCTTCACCTTCGCCAGCATAGCGTCGTTACAGCATTAGTGGCCGCTGTAACAATGGCGTTCACGCGGGTGGCAGAAAACGGCTTACCGACGTGTCGGTAATACCTCGAATTCGAGGTCCTTACCGACCGCGCAGTGCAGCGCGTCCTCCTCGCCGTGCTGCTTGAACGCGCACGGTGCTTCGTCCTTGTTCGACGCGGCCGCGCCCCGGCTGGGCGGCAGGATCAGCGTGACGTGATCGGTGTCGTCGAGCCGCCAGGTACCGTTGAACGGGAGGTCGAAGACCTGACCGTTGCAACTGCTCTTGACGTGGAGCTTCACGCTGCGGTCGCGCTTCACGGTCAGCCGGATCTCCGGCGCGTCGCAGCTCGTGCCGGTCTGCTCCCACTGACCGCCGAACCCCATCAGCCGTTCGTACGCCGTCGCCGGCGGGCGATCGAGTCCGACCGCGGCGCGAAACTTCGGATCGGCGCGGACGCCGGCGAACGCCGGATCGAACCGCGCCTCGACCAACCATTCGATCGCATCGCCGCGCTTGCTGTGGACGAGCTGCTCGAGCGCCGCGATCGCGTCGGCGGTGTGTTTCGCGCTGGCCTCGAGCGTCGCGATCCGGAACCGCGCCTCGCTGTGATCGGCGTCGAGCGCGAGCACTGCACGCCACGCGTCGAGCTGTTTACCCTTCGCCGCCTTGCGCGCGGCGTCGATCGCCTGGTGCACCGCCGGGTCGTCTTCGAGCGACGCCGGCGCGGGGCCGGTCACGGTCGTCGTCGGTTTCACCGTGCTCGGACCACCGACATCCCGGCCGGTGGTCTTGACGATCGTGAACGCGACGACGCTCGTCGTCTCCTTGCCGAGCTGCCGCGTGGTGTACGTGACCGCGACGCGATCCTCGTACTGGCTCGCGTAGACCTCGACGATCTTGCCGATCGGATCCGCCGCGGTCCACGTCACCGCCGCGCTGCGGTCCTTGGTCACGGTCAACACGCGACCCGCGGCGGTCGCGACGTACGTCGCCTTCGCACCGCTCTGCACGACGCCCGGCTTGACCGTCAGGTGGGCGATGTCGTCGGTCGCGGCCTTCTCGCACGCCGGCGCGCCGGTCGCCTTCCCGTTCGCCACCTCGAGCGGGGTGCACACGCGATCCTGGTTGACCAGGTAGGGCGCGTCGATGCTCGAGAACCCGCCGAAGGTGTCGGCGGAGGCGGTAGCGGCGAGGATCCCGAGGACTCCCACGACGACCCAACGGCGTTGCATGGCCATCTGGACGTAATAGCGCGATTTCCATTCAGTCGCAGGCAGATCCGAAATACGCTACGGTGGCGTGATGCGGTCGGTCCTGACGCGAGCAACTGCGGCGATCGATCGTGGTGTCGTGCGGTTGATGGAGCGCCGGATGGCGCCGCGCACGCCGAAGCTCGACGACGGCGACCCCCGCGCCGACCTGATCGACCTCGCGCGGGTCTACAGCGACGGCACGCTCGGCCAGCCGAGCCGGTTCTTCCCGGCGCCCGAGCTCCCGAAGGTCTCGCTCGCACCGCTCGGCGACGGTCCGTACGGCACGCAGATCGTCGACCTCACCTACTCGACCGACTATCAACCGTTCCATCCCGCGGCACGCGATGGCTACCTCGTGCATCGCGAGAACCTGACCGCCCACGCGCGCTGGTGGACCAGCGATCGCGGCCGGCCGACGATCGTCGTGATCCACGGCTGGGGCGGCGGCAACCACTGGATGACGTCGCGCGCGTTCGTGGTGCCGTACTGGTTGAAGCACGGCTACGACGTCGTGTCGTACGTCCTGCCGTATCACGGCGACCGCGCACCCGCGGTCAGCGGTGTCGTGCAATCGGGCGCGCTGTTTCCGACGCCGAATCCGCTGCGCACGAACGAAGCATTCGGTCACGCGATCTACGATCTGCGCGCGCTGTCGATGTTCCTGCGCGCGCGCGGTGCGACGCATGTCGGCGTGATGGGCATGAGCCTCGGCGGCTACACCACCGCGCTGTGGGCGAGCATCGCCGGTCCGCCGAGCTCGGGTGACGTCGGCGGCGTCGACTTCGCGGTCGCGATGATCCCGGCGGTGTCGTTCGGCCATCTGATGTGGAAGCTCGGCGAAGAATCGCCGCAGCGCCGCCGCGCGATCAAAGCCGGCATCACGCAGGATCTCCTCGTCGACGCGTTCGCGGTGCACTCGCCGCTGACCCGGGCGCCGCTCGTGCCCGCCGAGCGGCTGTTCGTGATCGCCGGCCGCGGCGATCGGATCACCGGGCCCGAACAAGCGCAGGAGCTCGCCGATCATTGGCAGCGCGAAGTGCTGTGGTTCGACGGCGGCCACCTCGCACAGGTCGGTCGCGGCGATGCGCTGCGCACCGTGCGCCGCGGCCTGGGCGAGCTCGGCATGTCGGGCCGGACCTTTCGCGGATGAAGTCCCTCACCGAAGCGATCGCCGCCGGGCCGCTGTTGCTCGATGGTGCGATGGGCTCCTTGCTGTACGAGCGCGGCGTCCTCCACACCCGGAGCTACGACGAGCTCAACCTCGCGCAGCCCGAGCTGGTCCGGAAGATCCACGACGACTACGTCGCCGCGGGCGCCGACGTGATCGAGACCAACACGTTCGGCGCGAACCGGATCGCGCTCGCGCGCCACGGGCTGGTCGATCAGATCGTGCAGATCAACCGCGCCGGCATCGAGCTCGCGCGCTCGGCCGCCGGTGACCGCGCGTACGTCGCCGGTGCGGTCGGGCCGACCGGCGTCAACTTCGGCATCGCCACGCAGAGCGAGCGCAAGCTCGCGCGGTTCGCGATCGCCGAGCAGGTCGACACGCTCGTGCTCGCCGGCGCGGATGCGATCGTGCTCGAGACGTTCAGCTCGATCCTCGAGATGGAGACCGCGATCATCGTCAGCCGCGAGCGCGGTCCGAAGGTCCCGATCTTCGCGATGATGATGTTCGACAGCAAGGGCCGTGGCGACGGCGGGCTCGGCCCCGCCGAGATCGCCGATCGGCTGATCGCGGCCGGTGCCGATGTCGTCGGCGGCAACTGCGGCGTCGGTCCAGCGGAGCTCTACACCGTCGTGACCAGCATGGTCGGGCGCGGCAAGCCGGTGATCGCGCAGCCGAACGCCGGGATGCCCGCGTCGTTCGAAGGCCGCACGCTGTACGTCGCGAACCCCGATCACTTCGGGATCTACGCGCGCCGGATGTTGAAGAGCGGCGTGCACATGGTCGGCGGCTGTTGCGGCACCACGCCGGAGCACACCCGCGCCATGCTCGGTGCGGTCCGGATGCTGCGCGGCCAGAGCGAGCTCAAGTCCGAGCTGATCAACGAGCGCAAGACGATCACCGCAGAGGTTCGTACGAAAGCGCCCGCGCTTCCCGCGAAGACCCCGCTCGGCGAGCGCAGCCGGCTCGGCGCGAAGATCGCGCGCGGCGAGTTCGCCGTCTCGGTCGAGCTCACGTCGCCGGCCGGCCTCGACACCTCCAAGACGATCGAACAGGTCGAGCAACTGCTCGCCGGCGGCGTCGACATCGTCAACATCGCCGATGGTCCGCGCGCGTCGGCGCGGATGGCGAACATCGCGGTGTGCGCCCAGCTCGCCGCGCACACCAAGGTCGAGACGATCCTGCACGTGTGCTCGCGCGATCGCAGCTTCCTCGGGCTGATCGCCCACCTGCTCGGCGCGCACGGCCTCGGCCTGCGCAACCTCGTCATCATCACCGGCGATCCACCGAAGATGGGCGACTACCCGTTCTCGACCCCGGTCTACGACGTCGATTCGATCGGCCTGCTGCGGATCGCCTCGGGCCTCAACGCCGGCGTCGATCCGGCCGGCAAGGAATGCGAGCCGACGTCGTTCGTGCTCGCCACCGGCGCCGAGCCCGGAGCGCACGACCGCGAGCGCGAGCTGCGCCGGCTCGAGGAGAAGAAGGCCGCGGGCGCCGAGCTCGTGATGACGCAGCCGGTGTACGACCCGCGCACGCTCGAGCGGTTCCTCGACGACGCCGCCCCGCTCGGCCTGCCGGTGATGGTCGGCATCTTGCCGCTCGCCTCGCACCGCAACGCCGAGTTCCTGCACAACGAAGTGCCCGGCATGGGCATCCCCGCCGAATATCGCGAGCGCATGGCGAAGGTCGGCAGTGGCCCCGCCGCGCGCGCCGAAGGCATCCGGATCGCGCAGGAGGCGCTCGCCGCGGTCAAGCATCGCGTCGCCGGCGCGTACGTGATGCCGCCGTTCAATCGCGTCGACGCTGCACTCTCGGTGCTCGAGGTCGCGCGCGATCGCTGGCGACCGGAGAAGTAGCGGCGATGGCGCTCACGCTCGACGAAGCCCGCGCGTTCCACGCCGAGATCTGCGTCATGGATCTTCACGCCGATACGGCGAAGCTGATGGACAAGCTCGGCTACGACCTCGCGGCGCGCCACGAGCGGCCGATGCCGACGATCGCGAACCTGTTCGGCCACGTCGATCTGCCGCGCCTGCGCGACGGCGGGGTCGCGGGACAGTTCTTCAGCTTCTGGACCACGCCGGTGCCCGAGCGCGGCTGCACGCGCGCCGTCGTCAGGCAACTCGACGCGCTCGACGTCGCGATGCAAAAACATCCCGAGCAACTGATGTGGACGCGCACAGGGGCCGACGTCCGCGCGGCCAAAGCGGCGGGCCGGATCTCGGCGCTCGGCGGGATCGAGGGTGGCCAGGCGCTCGAGAGTCAACTCGAGCCGATCGAGGCGTTCTCGCGGCGCGGCGTGCGCTATCTCGGCCTCCTGCACTTCTCGAAGAACGCGATCGGTCGCCCGGCGAAAGGGCGCGGCTCGGATCCGCTCGCGGGCTTGACCGCGTTTGGCCGCGATGTCGTCCGCGAGTGCGAGCGCTGCGGCGTGATCGTCGATCTCGCGCACATCAATCGCCGCGGCTTCATGGATGCGCTCGAGCTCGCGACCGTGCCGCCGATCGTCTCGCACACCGGCGTGCTCGGCGTGCACGAGCACTGGCGCAACATCGACGACGAACAGATCCGCGCGGTCGCGAACAAGGGCGGCTGCGTCGGCGTGATCTTCGCGCGCAAGTTTCTCGGTTCGGCGTCGATCGAGTCGGTCGTCGATCACATCGCGCACATCATCGAGGTCGCCGGCGAGGACGTGCCTGCGCTCGGCAGCGACTTCGATGGCTTCGTCGTGCCGCCGATCGGGCTCGAGGACGTCGCGGCGATGCCGAACCTCACGGTCGCGCTGTCGCGTCGCGGGATCTCCGATCGCGTGCTCGAGAAGATCCTCGGTGGCAACGTGCTGCGCGTCCTCGACGCGGTTCCGGCGTGGGGTAAGCTCGCGGCGTGAGAGCGTTCGCGTGTCTTGTCCTCGGGCTCGCGTTGGCAGCCTGCCCGAAGATCCCGAAGGGCGGCGACGAGAAGCAGGCGATCGAACATGGCAGTGGCAGCGGTCATCTGCTCCCGGGCGATGCCGCGGCGACCGCGACGCTACCGGTCGCACCGCCGTTGCCCGAGGTGCCGTTCGGGTTGCCGTCCGTGCCGGCCGGCGCACTCGACGGCGTCACGCCCGAAGCGGTCGCGATGGGCTCGGCGCTGTTTCACGATCCGCGTCTCGCGAGTGACGGCAAGACCACGTGCACGACGTGTCACGATCCGGACCATCGCTTTGCCGGGATTGCGCCGGCCAAGGGCGACAAGCTGCCACCGCAGATCGAGAACCTCGCGTGGAACCCGCGCGCGATCGAGACGCTGCCGGCGCACGTCGCCGACGTGATGCATCAGGATCTCGCGACCGCGGCGGCGAAGCTGGCCGTGCCCTACGAGGCGCACCTCGCGCGCGTCGGTGGCTCGCCGGCCGAGGCCGTCGAGCAGGCGCTGGTCGCCTTCGTGGTCACTCGCTTCGACGGCAACTCGCCGTGGGATCACCAGGAGCGTGCGGCGGCCAAGCCGGTTCGCGAGGCCGAGGTCGACGCGGCCGCGGGGTACAAGATCTTCACCGGCAAAGGTCGGTGCGCGACGTGCCACACGCCACCGCTGTACACCGACTTCCGGAGCCACGACCTCGGCTCTCAGACCCACAACGTGACGCGCAGCCTGCGCGGCGCTTCGCAGCGCAAGAGTTACTTCCTCGCGGATTCGGCGCACTCGATGACGGCCGTGCTCGAGTTCTACATGGCGGATCAGCGCCACAACGAGCTCCACAAGCTCGTGTTGAGTGGTCCGGAACAGGTCCAACTGTTGGCGTTCCTGGGCGCGCTTTCGGGCGACGTGCCGACGACGATCTTGCAGCCACTGCCGTAGCCGATCGGGTATACACGCGCAGCCATGTGGCGCCGTGTCCGCTACGTCCTCGTGCTCCTCGCGCTGTGCTCGATCGCGACGTGCCCCGCGGCCAAGCGCGCGTGCAACGCAAAGAACCGTGCGCGTGAAGCCGACCTCCTCCTCGGCGTGATCGCCGACAAGGTCGAGCAGCACGTCGCCGTCACCGGGCGCGTGCCCGGGACCGCGGCGCCGCTGACGCCGCAGCTCGCGTGTTGCGAACAAGGTGGCCAGTGCCAGCCCGATCCGGCGACCTGGGCCGCGCCCGGCTGGAAGGAGCTCGAGTTCTCGATCGACGATCCGTATCGCTACGCGTACGAATACGCCCCCGATCCGAACGGCCAGGGCGCGACGGTGCGGGCGATCGGCAACCTCGACTGCGACAATGCGCTGTCGACGTACGAGCTCCGGCTCACCGTCAACGGCACCACGCTCGAGCGGTCGTGGACGCGCCAGGATCCCTAGAAACGTGGTACGCGATCGAGATGCGAAGTTGGTTGCTCGCGTTGGTCCTGTGCGTCGCCTGCGGCAAGAACAACGAACCTCCGCCGCCGAGCTCGGGGGTGCCGGGCGCGAAGCCCGAGTCAGGCCCCAAGCACGGCACCGCGCTCGCCGGCACGGGCGACGACCGCGCGAAGGCGCTGTTCGGTCAACTGTGCGCGACCTGTCACGGCGCCGACGGCAAGGGCGATGGCGCGGTCGCGAACAGCCTGCCGGTCAAGCCGCGCAACTACACCGACGCCGCGTGGCAGGCGAGCGTCACCGACGATCAGATCAAAGAGATCATCGTCAACGGCGGTAAGAAGGTCGGCAAGAGCGAGATGATGCCGGGCAATCCCGACCTCGTCGCGGATCCCGACAAGCTCGCCGGCCTCGTCAAGATCATCCGCGCCTTCGGTCCACCGAAATAGGTCATGGTCGTGCACCGCTCGCTGACGACCACGCCGGATGGCCAATGGGCTGCGGTGCGCGCGGACCGTCAGGTGTTGCTGCTCGCCGCCGGCGCTACACCCGCGGTCGGCCGCGTCGATCTCGACAGCGACGATGCGGATCTCGCGCTCGTCAACGGGCCGCCGAACGTGCTGATCGCGGCGACCCGCAGTGCCGGTGCGACGCGCGTCACCCTGCACTACCCACCGGAGCTCGAGGCCACCGCGCGGATCGATCTCACGCACAGCGCGCGGATCGCCGCGGTCTCCGGCGGCCGGCTCGTGATGGTCTCCGCCGATCACAAAGAGGTCACGATCGTGCGCGCGAGTGGGCGCGGGCTCGCGTCGCACGCGATCGATCTGCAGAGCGGCACGATCGAGTTCGTCGCCGGCATCGAGCGCAACCAACTCGTCGTCGGTCAGACCCGCAAGCTCGAGGTCTGGGACGCGGTGTCGGGCCGACCGCTGCGCAAGCTCGCGCTCGAGCTCCCGCCACCGCCGCGCGTGATCGGCACGGCCGCCGGCCACATGTGGGTCACGCGGCCGGGCAGCGACGAAGTGTTCGTCTATCGGTTGTCCGATGGTCGACCGTTCCGGCACTACGTCGGCGCGCCGGTCGAGCAGGTGATCGCGCATCCGGTCTCGCCGTTGATCGTGCTCGTCACGCCGCGCGGGCTCGTGCGCCTGCACTGCTACGCGCACAGTCTGTTCGCGATCGATTCGCCATGGCGACCGAACACGGGGACCGCGCTCTCGCAACTCGTGATCGGCGACGACATCAGCCTGCTCGGCATCAGCGACGACCATGCCGAGCCGTGGCGCGTGCCGATCGGCGGCGTCGGCTCGACGGTGTCGACCGAAGCACCGCTCGAGGTCGCGCCGGCCGAGCCCGTGCTGGTGACGGCCGCCGACAAGCTGCGCGCGATGCGCGAAGCGCCCCCGGGCCACGTCACCCACGTCCCCGCGCCGGCGTATGCGGCGCCGACGTCGAGCGGGCCATCGACGCGCGCGTGGCGCGATGCGCTCGTCGCCTACGGGCAAGAGCTCGCGCGCGGCGTCGAGGGGGAGCTGCCGATCGTGGCGGTCGATACCGAGCTCGGCGACCTCGCCCATCGCTTGGGCCTGTCCGCGCTCGCGCGCCGCGGCCTGACCGCGCTGTACGCGCTGCACCTCGTCGGCGAGCCCGGCCTCGCGATCGCGCGGCTCGCGAAGACGCTCGGTGATTGGACCGAACCGCTCGGCCAAGGCCAGCTCGCCGCGCTCGCGATGATCGATCGCAGCGGCGGCAAGGTCCGACTCGCGTCCGCGGTCACCGACCTGATCGACGGCGCAGCACCGCGCGAGATCCGCCTGGTCGGCGGCGCCGCGACGACGCCGCACGCCGGCACGTTCCGGCTGTCGCGCGAAGGCCGCACCGACGCGGAGATCGAGGCGGAGCTCGCGACTCGGTTCGGCCGGATCGCCGTCGTCGAGGGCTCGCTCGCACCCGCGGTCCTCGAAGCGCGGCTGCACGGCGCCACCACGATCACGTTCACGGCACCGACCGATCGACCGCGGCCGTGGCCGCACGGCGCCGGCCTCGTGCTCGTGCTCTACGGCAATGCGTCCGCGTGGATCGCGGACGTGCCGGCGCTATAGCCTCATCACCGACGCGGACTTCTTCGTCGCTTTTTCGACGTCGGCCTTCGCATCGTTCGCCGCATCGAGCGAGCGATAGTTGCCGAGGCGCACGCGATAGTAGGTCTTGCCGTCGACGTCGGCCTCGGTCAGACTCGGCGAGAAGCCATTCGCCTTGATCGTCGCGAGGTAGGCTTCGGCCTCGCCCTTGTCCTGGAACGACGAGAGCTGCAGCGTGAACTTCGCCTTCTTCTCGGGATCCTTCTTCTCGGGATCCTTCTTCTCGGGCCGGGGCTCGGGCTTCGGGTCCGGCTTCACGACCGGTTGGTCGGCGGCCTCCGGCTTCACCACGGGTTTGTCGACGGCTTTGGGCTCGGGCTTCGGCACATCCGCGACAACGGCCTTCACCTTCGCGACCGGCTCCTTCGCCTTCGCGATGTCGCCGATCTGCTTCTCGACATCGCTCGCCGGTGCATCGCCACCGCGCAACGAGCCTTGGAACGACAAGCCACCGCCACCCTCGAGGTGGTCGAGCGCGGCCAGCGGATCGACCGCCGCTTGGGTCTGCGCACGCTCGACGTGGCCACGCGCTTCGACGCGCCGGCCCACCATCACGCCGAGGACGAACACGAGTCCGACGATGACGGAGCCACCGAAGAACAAGTAAAAGATCTGACGACCATCGAGGCTGACCTCGATCTTGTCCTTGTAGAGCCCCTCTTCGCGCGACATACCCCGAGCTTCGACCCGGGGGCTGGCCGCGGCAAGAATTCGGCTATTGCAGGATGTTGACGATGCCGATAGCCGCCGACTCGATGCGGAACACCTTGCCGCGCGTCGATGCGGTGTCGACCGATTTCGACAAGTAGTCGCCTTCGTCCATCACCCAGATGCTCTCTCCCGGGCCACGACGGACCTTCACGGGGTACGCCGCGCCGGTCGTGATCAGCAGCGGCGAGAAGCCCGAGACGACCCGGACCGACTCCTGATAGAGCGGTGGCACGACCGGAATCTTGGTACCCGGTGCGAGGCCGGCGACGCCGAGGCCGTCGCCGATGCAGGTCTGGTCACCCGCATAGGTCGGATCGACGAGCGTGAGCGTGAGGCCGCGACCGCGATAGCGAATCGCATCGGCCGGCCGGGTGATCAGGCTGGTCGCCGGGTTCGCCGCCGCGCACGTGCCCGGGACGTAGTTGTTGTCGGTCTCGGTCTGATCGACGGTGACCTGGCACGGGTTCGGATCGAACGTGCCGTCGGTGTGCTGGCCGGTGTACGGGTTGGTCGCCGGATCGGTGCTGCACGCCGGTGCACGCAGCGGAATCCGACCGATGTCATACAGGCTGCCCGCGGGATCCTGGATGCAGTTGCCGCCGGCATCCGCGATCACGTGGTGGTGATAGCCACTGTGGTCGCCGACGACCGCGAACGCTTCGGCCGCCCGCAACTCGTAGCGCTGCGGAGCGTTGACGCACGCCTGCGGTGGAATCACGCCTTCCATACACGTGCCGTTGTCACAGACGTTGCCCGCGTCGCAATCGAGATCGACCTGGCACGTCTGGATGCAGCGCTTCAGCGGCGATACGCCGTCCGCGGCGAGCTCGGGCTTGCGCGCGGTATCGACGGCACACGAATACGTATGCAGGTCGTTGATGGGGAGGTCGTTGAGCGGGTTGTTGCCGCTCTCGTTCTGCAGCATGTAGTTCGCGAGCGTGTGGCACTGGTCGTCGCTCGTGCAGCCGTCGATCGGCGTCGTGGTCAGCACGTGCTTGCGCGGCACCAGCTTGAGCTCGCCGCTGGTCGTCGTGCTCACCGTGTACTGGCGCAGCGACGTCAGGAACTCCTTGCAGGCGTTCGCGAGGCGGTCCGCTTCATCGCTCAGCATGCAGGCACCGAGGTTGGCGACCGTGCTCTGGGGGTGGACGAAGCAGGTGTAGCCGACCGGACAGTCGGAATCTCCGAGCGTCGAATTGCAACCGCGCAACTGCACGATGTCGTACGGCTCGACGCCGGCGTCGCAGAACGGCCGGGTCTGGTCGTGCAGCCGGATGCCGTCGGCATCGATGTACATCTGACTCGTGCGCACGGCCGGGCCGTTCGCGGCGGTCACATCCGTATCGATCGAGAGCGAACCCTCGTAGGTCAGCGTCCAGTTCTCGTCGTAGTGCGGCAGCCCGAACAGATCGGGGAACACCTGATCGCGGACGTCGATCGGGGCGGCGAACGAGAGCTCGCTCACGGGCACGCCGAGGGGCTGGTCTTGGCCGACGCACAGCACCTGCCGCAGGCTCGGCAGGATGCCGATCTTCTCGGTCGCGACCGTGCTGGCGGGGAGCGCCGGGAGCGTGCGCGTAAAGGTCCCGGTGAACCGCGTGCTCTCGTACGGCGCGTTGGCGCTGTCCGGATCGACGCCGTAGGTACCGCAGAGCGGCACGAGGGCGTGAGCGTCGGCGGTCGAGGCCTCGACCGCCATGTCCTGGCGATGCGGGACCGCATCGCGCAACTGGTTCGCGATA
>JBDTJY010000203.1:0-64859 GCA_039935615.1 Kofleriaceae bacterium | reverse complement strand
CACGGACCGGTATCAGGTCCTGCGGCGCATCGGTGCGGGCGGCATGGGCGTCGTGTACGAGGCGGAGGACAAGGAGCGCAACCAGAAGGTCGCGCTCAAGACGATCACCGATCCGAACGTCGAGCAGATCTATCAGCTCAAGCGCGAGTTCCGCGCGCTCGCGGATCTCAGCCACCCCAACCTGGTCGCGCTCTACGACCTGGTCGTCGACTCCGAGGCGTGCTTCTTCACGATGGAGCTGCTCGATGGCGACGACCTGTTGTCGTACATCGCGCTGAACAGCACGGCCGACGCGGGCTCGATCGCGCAGTTGTCGACGGTCAACGCGCCGTTCCCGACGCCGCCGCTCGGCGTCCCGGTGAGCGTGCACGAATCGACGCAGCGCTCGGCCGAGGCCGAGTCACCGTGCGACTTCGAGCGCCTGCGCCGCGCGTTGCCGCAGCTCGTGCAAGGGCTGTCGGCGTTGCACGGCGCCGGCAAGATCCATCGCGACGTCAAGCCGTCGAACATTCGCGTCACCACCGATGGCCGCGCGGTGCTGCTCGACTTCGGGCTCGTCGCGGAGCTCGAGCGCAGGCGCAGCGGCGACGAGGGCATGATCGTCGGCACGATCGCGTACATGGCGCCGGAGCAGTGTGCCGGCGAGGTGTCGCTGACGCCGGCGGCCGATTGGTACGCGCTCGGCGTCGTGATGTATCAGTGCCTGACCGGGCGGTTGCCGTTCGAGGGCGCCGCCGCGAAGGTGATCCTCGACAAGCAGGTCAAGAACGCGCCGCGGCCGTCGCGGCTGGTGCGCGGGATTCCGAAGGACCTCGAGGAGATGTGCTGCGAGCTGCTCGATCGCGAGCCGACCTCGCGGCCGACCGGGCGTGCGCTGCTGACGCGCTTGACCGGCGAGCGCGCGTCGGTGCCGAGCCTGTCGTATCAGACCGGCTTCTCGGGGCGCGAGGCCGAGCTCGCCACGCTCGAAGCGTCGCTCCTGCCCCTCGCGAACAAGCGCGCGTCGGTCGTGGTCGTGCGCGCCCCGTCGGGGATGGGC
The DNA here is from genome assembly GCA_039935615.1 of Kofleriaceae bacterium. Taxonomy (GTDB): domain Bacteria; phylum Myxococcota_A; class Polyangia; order Haliangiales; family Haliangiaceae; genus JABFXX01. The sequence goes on along the minus strand of JBDTJY010000203.1, from coordinate 63,820 downwards.
AAGACGGCGCTGATCCAACGGTTCTTCGAGCGCGTGCGCGCGACCCACGAGAATGCGCTGCTGTTGCGCGGGCGCTGCCTCGAGCGCGAGGACGTCCCGTACAAGGCGATCGACGATCTGATCGATGACCTGTCGGAGTGGTGGCGCGCTCAGACGCCGAGAGATGCGCAGGCGATCCTGCCGCGCGACGCGAGCATGCTGCCGACGCTGTTCCCGGTGCTCGGACGGGTGCCGGCGATCGCCGATGCGCCGCGCACGCGCGGTGTGCTCGATCCGCAGGCGCGACGCACCCACGCGTTCGAGGCGCTGCGTGAAGCGCTGCAGCGCTTGTCCGATCGCCGGACTCTCGTGCTGTTCCTCGACGACATGCAGTGGGTCGATCGCGACACCACGACGCTGCTGGCCGACGTGATGCGCGCGCCCGATCCACCGCCGCTGTTGCTCGTGCTCGCGACGCGCGCCGACGATAGCGAGCCGGTGCTCCAGCTCGTGCGCCGGTTCGATGCCGAGCAGACGATCGTCGATGTCGGACCTTTGCCCGAGGACATCGCGATCGGCCTGGCGCTGTCCCAACTCCAGGACAAGAAAGACGGCAGCGACGAGATCGCGCGCCGCCTGGTCAGCGAGGCCCAAGGCAGCCCGTTCTTCTTGATCGAGCTCACGCGCTATCTCCAAGGCCGCTCGCTCGCGGAGATCGCGGGCAAGGGGCTCGACGCGATGCTGACCGAGCGCATCGATGGCCTCGGCGATGCCGCGCGCTTGATGGCCGAGGTCGTCGCGGTCGCCGGCGAGCCCCTGACGCGCCGGATGCTCGCCGCCGCCACCGCCGTGCCGAGTGCGGACCTGACGAAGCACATGTCGACGCTGCGCGGTCAGCGCGTGTTGCGCGCGAGTGGATCGCGCAACGACGACACGATCGAGCCGTATCACGATCGCGTGCGCGAGTCGGTGCTCGGGGCGTTGTCGCACGAGCGCCGCGCGAAGCATCATCGCGCGCTCGCGATCGCGATGGCGGGGCAGGGCACGGCCGAGCAGCTCGCGCGGCATTGGTACGGCGCCGGCGAGGTCGACAACGCCGCGCCCCACGCACGCCGCGCCGGCGACGAGGCGCGCAACAAGCTCGACTTCGATCTCTCGGCGCGGTGGTTCGCGATCGCCCTCGAGGGCAGCACGTGGACCGATCATGATCGACGCGAGCTCCGCACGCAGCTCGCCGACGCGCTCGCGGATGCCGGTCGCCCCCGCGAGGCCGCCGACCAGTTCAAAGCCGCGGCCGATGGTGCCGATTCCGGCGCGCGGCTCGAGCTGCATCGTCGCGCCGCCGGAGCGCTGTTGCAGTCGGGCTACGTCACCGAGGGCATGGAGCTGACCCACGTCGTGCTCACCGGGGTCGGGCTGGCGATGCCGAAGACGCCGGGCGCGGCCCTGTTCTCGATGCTGTGGCGGCGCGCGTGGCTGCGGGTCCGCGGCCTCGGGTTCAAACCGCGGCCGGTCGGCGAGATCAGTCAGGCCGAGCTGACGCGCGTCGACGTCTGCGAGGGTGTGTCGTTCGGGCTCGCGCTCGTCGACACGTTTCGGTCGATGGATTTCGGCGCGCGGTTCCTGTCGTCGGCGCTGCGGCTCGGCGAGCCGTGGCGGGTGTCGCGTGCGCTCGCGCTCGAGGCCGACTTTCTCGCGGTCACCGCGAAGAACAAGCGAGCGCTCGAGCTGCTCGATCGGCTCGAGCAATTGACGCCGACGCTCGATGCGCCGCAAGCCGAGTCGCAATTGATGACGACGCGCGGCCTCGTCGATTTCTTCGTTCACAACCGGTTCCGCAGCGCGTTCGAGGTGCTGACCGAGGCGATCGCGCGCTATCGCGCCGTCGTCGGTCGCATGGGCTTCGAGCTCGACACCGTGACGCTGTTCCAGTGCTGGTCGCTGTACTACATGGGCGAGCTCGGCGAGCTGTCGCGGCGGGTGCCGGCGATGGCCGAGGCCGCCGTACGCAACGGCAATCGCTACACCGCGGTCACGCTGCGCTGCGCGTTCCCGGTCGCGTGGCTCGCGCGGCTCGAGCCCGATACCGTCGAGGCCGAGCTCGATGCGGCGCTCGCGTCGTGGACGGTGCCAGAGGGGACGTTCCAGCTCCAGCACCTGTTCGCGCTGTGCTCGCGCGTCGACCTCGCGCTGTATCGCGGTGATCCGGAGGCCGCGACCCCGCAGATCGCCGCGGCGTGGAAGCCGATGCGGCGCTCGTTGATCGATCGACCGCCACTCCACCAGTTGTTGTTGGTCACGACGTTCGGCCGTCACGCGCTCGCATGCGCGGCGGCCGCGCCGGCGGGGTCACCGAGGCGCAAGGAAGCGCTCGCGATCGCGCGCAAATACGCGAAGAAATCGCGCCAGCGCCGCCTGCCGTTGATGGCCGCGGGCTCGCTGATGCTCGACGGTGGTGTCGCCGAGCTCGAAGGTCGCACCGACGATGCGGTCGCGCTCTATCGGCGCACGATCGCCGCGATGGACGCACGCGATCTGGTGCTGTACCGCAACGCGGTGTGCGCCCGCCTCGGCACGCTGCTCGGCGGCGACGAGGGCGCGGCGATGCGCAAGGCCGCGATCGATTGGCTCACCGGCCAAGGAGCGCGTGCTCCCGAGACGATGTACGCGATGCTCCTGCCGGGTCCGCGCGGATGAGATCGGCGACGCGGGCGCTGACGATCCTCGCCGAGATCTCCGATCGCGAACGGCTCGCCGATCGCTTGATCGAGATCAACGCGGATCACGAGGGCAATCGGTGGTTCTGCGTCGGCAAGCTCCCGAACACGCACTTCACGCGGTTCGTGATCATCGACGACAAGTGCGAGGACGGCTCGAACCTCCTGCCCGCGATGCTCGCGTGGGAGTCCAACTACGACGGCGACGAGGACGCGTACCTCGATGCGGCCGCGAAGCTGAAGCTCGCCAACATCTTCGATTGCTGCGCCGGCTATCCGGGCTCGAGCGATCAGAAGCGCTGGCGCGCGTGGATGCACGACCACAGCTATCGCGCGGCGGCGTTCTACTCCGCCTACCCGGGCGTGCCGCACGACGAGATCTCGAACGACATCGCCGTGCACGCGAAGCTGCGCGACCTCGCCGACGATTCCAAGGTCGCGGACCTCCAGCCGCGTCAGGTCCACCGCCGGTTCCGCGACGATCTCGCGACCTCCGGACTGCAGACCTCGCCGATCGCCGACGAGAAGCTGCGCTGGTACTTCGATCGCTTCCTCGCGATCCTCGCGGCGATCGTGATCTTCCCGTTCCTGCTGGTGTTCATCCTCGTGTGGTGGCTCCCGACGCTGCTCAAGCGCGAGCGCGAGGACGCGGTCGGCACGATCGACAAGCCGGTCCACGACAACGGCCTCGCCGAGGAAGAGGACAAGATCCGGCAGAACCAACTCACGCACGTCGTCGATCTCAAGCCGGGCGTGTTCCGGAGCTTCACGGTGTGGGCCGTGGTCAACGTGATCGGCGTGCTCGCGTCGGTGTTCTACGTCAACGGTCACCTCGGCGGCATCACCTCGATCCACTTCGCGCGCTGGGTGATCGTGCGCGATCGCCGCAAGGTGCCGCGTGCGAAGCGTCGCGACCGGCTGGTGTTCTTCTCGAACTACGACGGCAGTTGGGAGAGCTATCTCGGCGAGTTCATCGATCGCGCCTCGATGGGGCTGACCGCGATCTGGTCGAACACCGAGGGCTTCCCGCGCACCAAATTGCTGATCTTCGCCGGTGCGACCGACGAAGAGCGGTTCAAGCAATGGACGCGCGATCACCAGATCGTGACCCAGGTGTGGTGGAGCGGCGTGCCGCTCTCGACCGTGCAGAACGTGCGCGACGATATCTGGCTGCGGCGACGGCTCGGCACCAACCTCGACGACAAGGGGCTCACCGCGTGGCTGCGCCGGGTCTGAACCTCGCCGACGTGCAGGGGCTCGTCTACACCGGCTACAAGAAGCTGCCGTACGCGGGCTTCCTGTTCGCGTGCTTCGGCACCGACGAGGTCGCGTCCCGTGCCTGGTTGCAGGCGATGCCGATCGGGTCGGCCGCGCACGAGGTCGTGAGCAAGCACTCGCCAAAGGTCCAGGTCGCGTTTTCGGCGACCGGGCTGCGCAGGCTCGGCGTTCCCGAGGCCGTGCTCGACGGCCTGCCGAACGAGCTCAAGCTCGGCATGGCGAATCGCTGGCGCGTGCTCGGCGATACGCCCGCCGAATGGACGCTCGGCCAGCAGCCGCTCGACGTGATCGTGATGATCTACGCGACCAGCGAAGCCGAGCGCGCGGCGCTGCTCGTCGATCATCGCGAGCTGCTCGAGGTCGCCGGTGCGACGGTCCATCCCGACGAGGTCGCGTGCAAGTACACCGATCGCGAGCACTTCGGCTTCACCGATGGCCTGTCGCAACCGTTCATCCCGGGCCTGCATGGCTCGCCGCGACCGCACGAGCGCCAGATCGCGCTCGGCGAATTGCTGCTCGGCTATCCGAACGCGTACGACAAGCTCCCCGTCGGTCCGCGCTATCCGGACTTCGATCTCGGCGCGAACGGCACGTACGTGGTGTTTCGCAAGCTCGCGCAGGATGTCGGCGCGCTGTGGACGTACCTCGAGGCGCAGGCACCCCGGCTCGACATGGATGCCGAGATGCTCGCCGCGAAGCTGCTCGGTCGCTGGCGCGATGGTCGCCCGTTGGTGCTCGCGCCGAACCCCGGCGACAAGCTGCACCCGAAGCAGGATCTCAACGACTTCAACTTTCTGAAGGACGATCCGGATGGACTCAAGTGCCCGATCGCCGCGCACATTCGCCGCGCGAATCCGCGCGACGCGCGCGACGGCACGGCCAAGGTCTCACTCGGTGTCGTCGATCGCCACCGGATCCTGCGGCGCGGCCGCAGCTACGGCGCGCCGATCGACATCGCCGACGCGAAGGCAGGTCGCGACGACAAGCAGCCGCGCGGGCTGTACTTCATCGGCATCGGCGCGAGCATCGCGCGGGGCTTCGAGTTCATCCAGCAGACCTGGTTGAACAACCCGAGCTTCCACGGCCTGCAGGGCGAGAACGATCCGGTGATCGGGCGCGGCGGTTGTCCGTTCACGATCCCCGCGGATCCGGTGCGCAAGCGCCTGCTGAACATGCCGCAGATCGTGAAGACGCTCGGCGGTGGTTACTTCTTCATGCCGTCGCTCGCGGCGATCCGCAAGATCACCGCCGCCTAGGCCGCCGCGAGCGCGGCCCGCAACTGCGCGCGCGCGCGATGCGCTCGGACCTTGACGTTCGCCACGGTGATGCCGAGCTTCTCCGCGGTCTCGGTCTCGCTGTGGTCCGCGCGCATCAACACGACATCGCGATACTTCGGCGCGAGCTCCATCACCAAGCGATTCGCGAGCTCGGCCTCTTCGTGATTGCCGACCGCGACCTCGGGCGTGTTCGCCGGATCGATCGCCTCGCGGCGCTCCGAACCGGCCAACAACTGCTCGCGCGAACGCCGCTGGCGGCGCAGCTCGCCGAGGGCCGAGGTGACCGCGACGCGATACAGCCACGTTCGATACTTCGACTCGCCGCGGAACGAGTCGCGATGGCGAAACGCGGTCAGCAGCGCCTCCTGCGTGACGTCCTCGACCACGTCGTCGACGCGCACGATCCGGCGCACCACATGACGGACGAAGTTGCGATCATCAGCATTGAATTCCAATGAGTTAGATGTTAAAACGTCCAAATCGTTCATGCGAGTCAAGCTAGCATCAACAACGTCGGAAGCCATAGGGATCCTCCACATCCCTCGTGACTTCGCCGGCTGCGGCGATTTGGATGCAGATGTAACTCGGTCGACCCGCGGTCATCCAACGGCTCGTGTCGCGAGAAGTCGATTACGCCCTTGTCGGCGGCGGACTGCAGAACGGATTACTCGCACTCGCGTTGCGCGCGCGGCAACCGAACGCGCGCGTCGCGATCATCGAGCGCGGTGCGACGCTCGGCGGCAACCATACGTGGTGCTTTCATGCCGGGGATGTCACGTCCGCGATGGCCGCGTGGATCGATCCTGTGGTCGCCGTGCGCTGGCCGGGGTACGACGTCGCGTTTCCGGGCCACACCCGGACGCTCGACTCGGCGTACGCGTGCGTGACGTCGGCGCGGCTGGCCGCGGCGGTCGCGTCGTCCGGTTGCGAGCTGCTCCTCGAAGCGACCGCGCTCGTGGTCGGTGCCGATCACGTGCTCGTGCGATCGTGCGACGGCGTGGTCGGCGAGCTCCGCGCACGCGCCGTGATCGACGCGCGTGGTCCGGACCGCGCGGACGTCGCCGCGACCGGCTGGCAGAAGTTCATCGGTCAAGATCTCCGGCTCGCCGCGCCGCACGGCCTCACGCGACCGATGTTGATGGACGCGACGGTCGAGCAGCTCGATGGCTTTCGCTTCATGTACGTGTTGCCGCTGGCCGCGGATCGAGTGCTCGTCGAGGACACGTACTTCGCGAACGGGACGCACCTCGATGCGACGGTGCTGCGCGAGCGGATCGCAGCCTACGTCGCGGCGCGGGGGTGGCAGATCGTGGCGGTCGAGCGCGAGGAGTCCGGCGTGTTGCCGTTGCCGCTGCGGTGCGCGCCGCCGGTCGCGGCATGTCCGCTCGTCGCCGGCTATGCCGGTGGTTGGTTCCATCCGGTCACCGGCTATTCGTTTCCGATCGCGGCCCGGCTCGCCGAGCTGATCGCAGCGCAGCCGCCCGAGCAGCTCGCCGGCAAGGCGATCGAGTACCACGCGCGTGCCCACGCCAAGCAGCTCGCATTCGGTCTGCGCCTCAACCGCATGTTGTTTCGGTGGTTCGCGCCGGCGCAGCGCTATCGCGTGCTCGAGCGGTTCTATCGCTTGCCCGAGGCGAGCGTGCGCCGGTTCTACGCGCTCGAGCTCACCGCGTGGGATCGCGCGCGGATCCTCGTGGGCCGGCCACCTCGCGGCATGTCGTTCCGCGCGATGTTCGGAGGCCAGCCGTGAAGCAGGTCGGCTCACCACCGCTGCCGGTCGCGCTCGCCGCCCTCGACGGTGCGCTCGGCTTGCACGGTGCGAGCTCGCTCGATCCGTCGGTGCCGACCCACGTGTGGCGGCGCGCCCTCGTCGGACCGGCCGGCGAATTTCTCGCGCGTCCCGGCAAGGCGCTGCGCACCACGATCGTCAAGGCCGGCTGGCTGCTCGGTGGCGGCGACGCGCAGGCATTTCCGGACCGCCTCGCACTCGTGCTCGAGCTCCTGCACGCCGGCTCGCTCGTGATCGACGACGTCGAGGACGACTCGCTCGAACGACGTGGCGACCTCGCGCTGCATCGCCTGATCGGCACTCCGCTCGCGATCAACACCGGCTCGTGGATGTACTTCTGGGCGCTCGCCGAGCTCGCGGACCTCGGCCTCGATCCCTCGGCGCTCGCGATCGCGGTGCGGGCGCTCGTGCGCTGCCATCAAGGCCAAGCGCTCGATCTCTCGGTCGTGATCACGGAGCTCGATCCGCGCGACATCGCGGCCGTCGTCGCGACGACCACGAAGTTGAAGACCGGCCAGTTGTGCCGGCTCGCCGCCGAGCTCGGCGCGATCGCCGCCGGCGCTTCCATCGAGCGTCGCGCGCAGATCGGCGAGTTCGCCGAAGCGATGGGCAGTGGCCTGCAGATGCTCGACGACCTGGGCTCGCTCACGTGTCCCGAGCGCCGCGACAAGGGCCGCGAGGATCTGTGCGCCGCGCGGCCGACCTGGCCGTGGGCCTGGCTCGTCGGGGATCCGCAGTGGCACGAGTTGATCGTGCTCGCGCGCGAGCCGGCTCGCGTCGACGAGCTCGCCGATCGCTTGTCCGCCGCGACGGTCGTTCGAGGTCGTGCGTGCATCCGCGCGACGCTCGATCGCGCGCTCGCCGATCTGCGCGCGGCGGGTGCCAACCCGATCATCGATCACATCGCGAGCGAGCTCGCGCGGATGGAGACCAGTTATGGCTGAGCTACACGCGGCGGTGATCGGTTCTGGGTTCGGCGGCCTCGCCGCGGCGATCCGGCTCGCGACGGCGGGCGTGCGCGTCACCGTGTTCGAAGCGCGCGATCAGCCGGGCGGGCGCGCGTACGTCTATCGCGACGCCGGCTTCACGTTCGATGCCGGCCCGACGGTGATCACCGCACCGCACTGCATCGAGGAGCTGTTCACCGACGCCGGCCGTCGGATGAGCGACTACGTCGAGATGCTCCCGGTGTCACCGTTCTATCGGCTGTTCTGGACCGCCGACGGCGACACGTTCGACTACGACGGCGACCCCGAGCACATGCTCGCGCAGATCCGCGCCCGCGACCCCGGCGATGCGGACGGCTACCAGCGGTTCGCGGCGTACGCGAAGGAGGTGTTCGAGACCGGCTATACCAAGCTCGCGCACACGCCGTTCTTGCGGTTCTCCGACATGATCAAGGTCGCGCCGAAGCTGATCAAGCTGCGCGCCGATCGTTCGGTCTACGCGACGGTCGCGAAGTACGTGACCAACGAGCACGCGCGCGAAGCGCTGTCGTTTCACTCGCTGCTGGTCGGCGGCAATCCGTACGAGACGTCCTCGATCTACACGCTGATCCATCACCTCGAGCGCGAGTGGGGGGTGTTCTTCCCGCGCGGTGGCACCGGCGCGTTGGTCGCGGGCCTGGTCCGACTCCTCACCGAGCTCGGTGGCGAGCTCCGCCTCGATGCACCGGTGTCCTCGATCCGCGTCGCCGATGGCAAGCACCACGTCACGACCGCCGAGCACCCCGACGAAGTGTTCGACCTCGTCGTCTCGAACGCGGATCTGCATCACACCTACGCGAAGCTCTATCGCGATGCGAAGACGACCAGGAAGCTCGAGAAGCTCGATTGGTCGATGTCGCTGTTCGTCCTCTACTTCGGCACCGACAAGTCCTACGCGGACTCGATCCGTCATCACACCGTCGTGTTCGGTCCCCGCTATCGCGGCCTGCTCGACGACATCTTCCATGGTCACGAGCTGCCCGACGACTTCTCGCTGTACCTCCACGCGCCCCACGTCACCGATCCGAGCCTCGCACCAGCGGGCGGTGGCGCGTTCTACGTGCTGTCGCCGGTGCCGCATCTCGGTCACGCGCCGCTCGATTGGGATGCGATCGCGACGAGCTACGGCGATCGGATCCTCACCGCGCTCGAGCCGCTGTTGCCGAACGTCAAGGACCACATCGTCACCCGCCGGCACTTCACGCCGAACGACTTCAAGACCGAGCTCGGCAGCCACGTCGGGTCTGCGTTCAGCGTCGCTCCGACCCTGACGCAGAGCGCGTATTTTCGTCCTCACAACAAGGATCCACGGATCCCCGGGCTCTACATCGTCGGTGCGGGCACGCATCCCGGCGCCGGCGTCCCCGGCGTGATCAACGGCGCGAAGGCGACGTTCGCGTGCATCGCGAACGACTTCGGTCTCGCGGCCGACGCCGAGCGCGACCTGGTGCCTGCGGAGGCGGTGTGACGACCGCGCTGGTGGCGATCGAGCCCGCGACCGTCGCGCGCGCGACGATCGCCCACCACTCGAAGAGCTTCGCCCTGGCGTCGAGGTTGCTCGGCGTGCGGGTCCGCGATCAGACCGCGGTGATCTACACCTGGTGCCGGCGTGCCGACGATGCGGTCGACGAGGGCTACGAGGACGGTGTGCTCGCCCGGCTCGATCGCGAGCTGGTCGCCGCGTACGCCGGGGCGGCGGCTGATCCGGTGCTCGCCGCGTTCGGTGCGGTCGCTCGCGAGCGCGCGATTCCGATCGCGTATCCGCGCGCGCTGCTCGCGGGCATGGCGATGGATGTCGACGGCACGACCTATCGCACCGTCGAGGACGTGATCGGCTACGCCTGGCGCGTCGCCGGTGTGGTCGGCACGATGATGACGCACGTGTTCGGCTGCGCCGACGACGGAGCGCTCGTGCACGCCGCGCACCTCGGCATCGCGATGCAGCTCACGAACATCTGCCGCGATGTCGCCGAGGACTGGCGGCGCGGTCGGCTGTATCTCCCTGCCGAGCTCCTCGCCGCGCACGGTGCGCCGGACCTCGCGGCCGAGCTCGGTCGCCCGCTCCCGGCCTCGGCCCACCCGGCGATCGCCGCGACGACGAGTGATCTGCTCGCGCTCGCCGCTCGCTACTATCGCTCGGGCGATCGCGGGAGCTCGAAGTTGCCGCTGCGTGCGGCGGTCGCGGTTCGCGCCGCGCGCCGGATCTATGCGGCGATCGGCGACCGGATCGCGCGTGCCGACTACGCCGTCACCGCCGGTCGCGCGATCGTGCCGACCTCGCACAAGCTCGCACTCGCCGCGACGGCGATCGCACGCAGCGTGTTTCACCTGCCGCGCCGTCATCACGTTCCACGTCTCACCCTGGAGCTCGCCGATGTCTCACGTTGCTAGCGCGCTCGGCGTCTACGTCGGTCGGATCCGCGAGTTCGATCGCACCGACTGGATGGTCTACCTCGCGTGGATCGGCACGATGCTCGGGCTCGTGGGCTCGACCGGCTGGTTCGTGCTGGTCGGGCGCGCGCACGGCGCCGACTGGCCGCCGGAGGCGTACCTGGTTCCGATCGGCGCCGCGATCTTCACGATCGCGATCGCGATCGACACGATCGGGCACCGCACCATCTATAAAGAAGTGTTACGCGGGGGCGAGCAACTCGTTCACCACATCACGATCGTGTGCGGCGTCGCGAGCTGCGTGTTGCTCGTTCTGGCCTACACCTATCGTGGATGTGCGATTCCCGCGATGGTGTTCACGGTGATGTCGTTCGTGTACAGCCTCGTCGACGAAGCGTTCCATTGGCGGCGCTACATCCGCTCGAAGGCGGACCCGGTGGAGATGTGGAGCCATGTCGGTATCTTCATCGGCCACGGCATCATGATGCTCGGATGGTGGCGCTGCTACCAGCTCGGCTATCCCGGCGTGAAAGCGACAATCGCGGCTCTCGGAGCTGGATGACGTAAGATGGATCGCGTGCGGCTGTTATCTCCGCGTGAGCTAGCGGATGCCTTGGGCGTGAGCGAGTCGTCGCTCAAGCGCTGGGTCGACGCCGGCAAGATCACCGCGGCGCGCACCGAAGGCGGTCATCGCCGGATCGCCTTGCAAGAAGCCGTGCGGTTCATCCGCGAGACCGGCGCACCTCTCGCGCGGCCCGAGTTGCTCGACATGCCCGAGATCTCCGCGGTGCGGATGGCCGACGACGCGTTTCGTCACTACCTCGTCGAGGGCGATGCGGTCGCGGCACGCGGCTGGCTGCTCGCGCGCTACCTCGGCGGCGCTTCGATCGCCGCGCTGTGCGATGGTCCGGTGCGCGAGGCGATGCATCGCATCGGAGAGCTGTGGCAACACGACGACGACGGCATCTTCGTCGAGCATCGCGCGACCGATACCTGCGTCCAGGCACTCGCGCAGTTACGGGCGACGTTCGAGCCACCGGCGGGCGCACCGTTCGCGCTCGGTGCGACCCCCGAAGCCGATCCATACCTGATCCCCGCATTCATGGCGGCGATGGTCGTCGCCTCGGTCGGCATGCGATCGATCAACCTCGGCCCCGACACGCCGATCGGCGCGCTCGCGAGCGCGTTCGCGCGGCACCACCCCGTGCTCGTGTGGATCAGCGCGAGCGCCGCGCTGTCGCGCGAGCGGTCCTCCGCCCTCGAGGCGTGGTTGGTCGCGCTACCCACGACCACGATCGCGGTGGTCGGTGGCAGGCACGGTCACGAGATCGGCCCGGGACGTCTGCAGTTCGCCGAAACGATGGCCGAGCTGGCGGACCTCGCGACCACGATCCTGCGTCACAACGCGGTCGACGTGCACCAGCTGCGGCGCTAGCGTAGGGGCATGGAGACGGCGAACCGGAGCTGGCGCGAGATCGTGCGCGCGTACGTCGTGGCCGGTCACGACGAGACGGATCAGTTCAGCGCCGCCGCCGCGCTGTACCAGGCGCTGTACGGGAAGCCTCCGGTCGAGCTCCCCGCGAAGCCGCCGAACCCCGCGGTACCGATCGTGGTCCATCGCGCGATCGTGCGCGCACTCGCGGTCGATCCGGCAAATCGGTGGCCGAGCACGGGCGACCTGGTCGACGCGCTCGACCTCGCGCTGCGGCCGAGATCGACGAAGTGGTTCATCGCGTTCGCGCTCGTCGTCACCGCCGCCGTCGTCGGTGGTGTGGTGATCGCGCACGAGCTGAAGAAGCCGCCGCCGGCGCAGGTGCGATAACTCCCACCTGTCCGCTCGGCGTGCGCGGCCGATTCGGATCTCGAGATGCTCGCGCCCGAGATCCAAGCCCGCTTCGATCGCACGCTCGAGAGCGGCGAGCTCCCCCTCCCGGTGCTGCCCGAGGTCGCCTCGCAGGTGCTCTCGCTGGTCCAGCGCCCGGATTGCGACACCGCTCGACTCGCCGAGGTGCTGCGCCGCGATCCGGCGATGACCGCGCATGTCATGCAGGTCGCCGGGTCACCGATGTACGCCGGCGCGATGAAGATCAGCTCGCTGCACCAGGCGATCGGCCGGCTCGGCTTCTCGACGATCACGCAGATCGTGCTCGCGGTCGCGAGCAAGACCCGGGTGTTCGCGGTGCCCGGGTTCGAGACCGAGGTCGTGCTCGCGTTCCGGCACGCGTTGGCCACCGCGTTGTTCGCGCAGGAGATCGCGCGCACGCGGCGCTCGACGGTCGATGTCGCGTTCCTCGCCGGTCTGTTTCACGATTTCGGCCAGCCGGTGCTGTTGCAGGCGCTCGTCGACCTCCATCGCGAGCTCGGCGTCGCGCCGGATCCCGCGGACGTCATGCCCGCGGTCGATGCGGCGCACGCCGCGATCGGCGCGAAGCTGGTCGAGAAATGGGCGATGCCCGAGAAGGTCGCCGACGCGGTCGCTCGCCATCACGCGCCCGACGGCTGCGAGCTCGCGATGATCGTGGCGCTCGCCGATGACTTCGCCCACGGCGGCACCGGCGCGCAGCGGCTCGCCGCGAAGCTCAACCTCTATCCGAGTGACGTCGAAGCGATCGGCAAGCGCGCCGACGACATCGCGATCACGGTCAAGGCGGTCGCATGAACGAGGCGCCCAGCGAACAGCGGTTCGATGTCGTCGTGATCGGCAGCGGTCCGGCCGGTCAGAAGGCGGCCGTGCAAGCGGCGAAGGCGAAGGCCAGCGTCGTCGTGATCGAAGAGGGCGCGGCGGTCGGCGGTGCGTGCGTGCATCGCGGCACGATCCCGTCGAAGACCCTGCGCGAGACCGCGGTCGCGCTCGGCCAACTCCGCCGGCGCTCGGCGAGCGTGCTCGACGTGCAGCCGCCCGAACATCTCGAGCTCGCGAGCCTGATGACGCGGCTCGATCAGGTCGTGCACGCCCATCAAGGGTTGATCGCAGATCAACTCGAGCGCAACGGCGTCGCGCACTGGCACGGCCGCGCGCGGTTCGTCTCGCCGCACGTCGTCGAGGTCTGCGCTCCCGACGGCACGCTGCGCCGTGCGAACGCGCAGTTCGTGATCATCGCGACCGGTTCGCGGCCGCGCAATCCGGCGGGCGTGCCGATCGATCACGACAACGTGCTCGATAGCGATTCGATCCTCGCGCTGTCGTATCTGCCGCGCTCGCTCGCCGTGATCGGCAGCGGCGTGATCGCGACCGAGTACGCGTGCATCTTTGCCGCGCTCGGTGTGGCCGTCACGATGATCGACAAGTCGCCGCGCCCGCTCGCGTTCCTCGACGAGGAATTGACCCGCGAAGTCTCGCGCTCGTTCGAGCGCCAGGGTGGCACGTATCTCGGCAATCGCAGCGCGAAGCACATCGTGTGGGATGGGCTCGAGGTCCACACCACGCTCGACAACAGCCAGGTCGTGCGCACCGAGAAGCTGCTGTACTGCCTCGGTCGCGAGGCCAACCTCCAGGGGCTCGCGCTCGAGAACGCGGGGCTCGGCCCGACGACGCGCGGGTTGATCTCCGTCGACGCGCACTGCCGCACGATCGTCCCGCACATCTACGCGGTCGGCGACGTGATCGGTCCACCGTCGCTCGCCGCGACCGCGATGGAGCAGGGCCGGCGCGCCACGTGTCACGCGCTCGGCATCACGATGCCGGCATCGTCGGAGTTGGTCCCCGCCGGCGTCTACGCGATTCCCGAGCTCGCGATGGTCGGGCTGACCGAGGCGCAGGCGCGCGAACGCCACGGCGGCGCGGTCGTCGGTCGCGCGCAGTTCAAGGAGCTCGCGCGCGGCCAGATCTCCGGCATCGAGGACGGGTTGCTGAAGCTCGTGTGCGACGGCGAGGGCAAGAAGGTCCTCGGGGTCCACGTGGTCGGTGAGGGCGCGACCGAGCTCGTGCATGTCGGTCAGGTCGCGATCATCGCCGGCTGGGATGCCGACGCCTTCGTCGAGAATATCTTTAACTTTCCGACGCTCGCCGAGGCATATCGGGTCGCCGCGCTCGACGTCTGCAAACAGCGCGCGCAACGCTAGTGCTACGCTGAACGCGTGGATCGGCACGACGACTCGAGGATCGCAGATCTTTTGCGCGCGGCTCGACGCAAGAAGGCGATGGCGTTCGCCGTGATCGGCGCGCTCGTGGTCCTCGCCGGCGTGATCATGCTCGGCCTGCTGCTCCAGCAGACCACCGACGTCGATGGCGGCCATCGCGGTTACCAACTGATCGTGATCGCCGGCGGTGGCGTGATCGTCGGGATCGGTTGCTTGATCACGGCGGCGCGGTCGCTCGGCCGCAAGGCAAACTGATCACAGGTGCGCGCGGTCGTTCCACGCTTGAACCGCGGGGGCATCGTCGATCGGGTCCCAGCCGAGGATCCCGATCGCGCTCGGCGAGAAGAAGAAGTGACGGCCGCCCTCCGGTGGGAACGTGAGGTAGCGCGCGGTCAAGACCCGCAGTAGCACGCTGTGTGCAAACACCAGGACCGTGCCCTCGCGCTGCTCGGCGAGCCAGCCATCCGCGCGCCGGCCGAGCGCCGCGGCATCTTCGCCGTTCGGGCAGCCGTCCTTGAGGTACGCCCAGCCCGGGCGATCGACGCGGATGTCGTTGACGTTGCGACCCTCGTACTCGCCGAAGCTCATCTCGATCAACCGCTCGTCGACGATCGCGCGCTCGCCATAGCCGGCGAGCTCGGCAGTGCGCCGTGCGCGTTGCAGCGGGCTCGTGTACACGCGATCGAACGCGACCTGCGCGAGCCGCGGCGCGAGCTTCGCCGCGTTTGCTTCGCCGGCCTCGGTCAGCGGCAGATCGATCCGGCCGGCGAGCCGGCGCATCGGCGACCACTCGGTATCGCCGTGGCGAACGAGGTAGATCGTGGCCGGCATCAGAGTGCCCTCTCGTACGGTACGTAGACCGGTTCCCAGATGTTCGCGTCGATCGCCGCCTCGAGCCCCGCGGGTTCGACCTCGGCCTGGCCGTCGTGGATCGCCTGGCGGCCGACCGCGAGTGCGATCGCGCGACTGAGGGGCCGCGCCGCGGCGATCGGTGGCAACAGGCTCGCTTGCTTGTCGGTGCGGGTCGGGACGTGCAACGTGAGCTCCTTCGCAGCCGCCATGATCATGGTCTCGGTCACGCGCCGCGCGCGACTCGCGATGATGCCGAGCGCGAGCCCGGGAAAGATGTACGAGTTGTTGGTCTGGTTGATCGGGACCAGCCGGTCGCCGACGCGCACGGGCTCGAACGGACTGCCGGAGCTGATCAGCGCACGCCCATCGGTCCAATCCATCAGATCCTGCGCGGTCGCTTCACTGCGCGACGTCGGATTCGACAGCGGAAAGATCACCGGGCGTTGGGTGTGGCGCGCCATCTCGCGGATCGACGCCTCGTCGAACGCGCCGGCGATCCCCGACGTGCCGATCAGGACGGTCGGCTTCGCGTGACGCATCACCTCGAGCAGCGTCGGCGCCTGGACATCCTTGCGTGCGTACGCCATCTGCTCGGGGCGCAACCCCCGCATGCCCTCGGTCACGAGGCCGAACCGATCGACCGCATAGAAACGGGAGGCGACGTCCTTGATGCCCTCCTCGCGCATCAGTTGCGCGAGCAGGTTCGTGATGCCGAGCCCCGCGCTGCCGAACCCGACGACGACGATCCGTTGCTCGGCGAGCGGGATGCCGGTGACGTTGATCGCGGACACCAGCGTCGCGAGCGCGATCGCCGCGGTGCCTTGGATGTCGTCGTTGAACGTGCACAGCTCGTCGCGATAGCGCGCGAGCAGCCGGCTCGCATTCGCGCCGGCGAAGTCTTCCCAGTGGAGCAGCACGTGCGGCCAGCGCTGCTTGACCGCGACGACGAACGCGTCGACGAACGCATCGTACTCGGCGCCGCGCACGCGCTCGTGTCGCCAACCGATGTACAGCGGGTGCTGGAGCAGCGCGTGATTGTCGGTGCCGACATCGAGGAGGATCGGCAGGCAATGCTCGGGATGGATCCCGCCGAGCGCGGTGTACAGCGCGAGCTTGCCGATCGGGATGCCCATCCCGCCGGCGCCCTGATCGCCGAGCCCGAGGATGCGTTCGCCGTCGCTGACCACGATGCACTTGATGTCGTCGTAGCGCGGGTGGCTGAGGATCTTCGCGATCCGATCCTTGTTCGTGTACGACAGGAACAGCCCGCGCGGCTTGCGCCAGATCTCGCTGAACCGCTGGCATCCTTCCCCGACCGTCGGCGTGTAGACGAGCGGCAACATGCCTTCGACGTTGCGCACGAGCAGCGCGTAGAACAGCGTCTCGTTCGCGTCCTGGAGGTCGCGCAGGAACGTGTACTTGTGGAACGGGCTCTCGCGCTCGTCGAACGCGGTGACGCGGCGCTGGACCTGGAGCTCGAGGCTGCCGATGTGCGGCGGCAACAGGCCGTGCAACTCGAACACATCGCGCTCGCGATCGTCGAAGGCGGTGCCCTTGTTGAGGCGCGGCGAATTGATGAGATCGATTCCAGCGAGCTTGACCGACAACGACTTGGCCATGGCGAACGGCGAGCTTATCGTGAGCCATGGCCGAACCGATCGACTTCAGCGCACAGCTCAACGGCATGCTCGGTGGTTGGAACACGGGAATGGGCCTCAAATGGGTCAAAGCGACCGAGACCGAGTGCATCGGCGAGCTCGTCGTCGGGCCCGAGCACACCCAGCCGTACGGGATCGTCCACGGTGGCGTGCACTGCGGGATCATCGAGGCCGCGTGCTCGACGGGAGCGGCGGTCGCGGCCGGCACGCGCGGCCAATCGGTGGTCGGCCTCGAGAACTCGACCTCGTTCATCACCGCGGTGCGCGGCGGCACGTTGCGCGTGACCGCGACGCCCGTGACCCGCGGCCGAAAGACGCAGGTGTGGGAAGCGAAGGTGACGAACGAGGAGGGCCGGATCTGCGCGACCGGTCGCGTGCGCCTGCTGTGCCTCGATGCCGGCAGCGACCTCGCCGGCAAAGCGGTCTAACGTGCCACTCTCGCGGTCATGCCGGCAACCGACTGGAAAGAACTCATCCCGCCCGACGAGGACAAGCGGTTCGAGTACTTCACGAGCGTCCTGACCGAGATCCAGGCCAAGGCGCAGTCCGGGCGCGCACTGCACGCGAAGGGCAACCTCGGCGCCGAGGCCGAATTCGAAGTGCTCGCCGACGTGCCCGCCGATGCTCGCCACGGCATGTTCGACACGCCGAAAAAATACCCCGCGCTCGTGCGCTATTCGAACGGTGCGCCGCGCAAGCAGCACGACAAGAAGCCCGACGTGCGCGGCATCGCGATCAAGGTGATCGGCGTCGCCGGCGAGAAGGCGATTCCGGGGATGGAGGCGGCGGTGACGCAGGACTTCCTCGCGATCCGCACGCCGGCGACACCCGTGCGTGACGCCGAGGAGTTCATCAAGCTCGTCCGCGCGGCGCAGACGCCGGCGCTGTTGCCGTTCAAGTTGATCGGCAGCCTCGGGCTGAAGCGCGCGCTGCAAGTGATCAAGGGTGCCCTCGGTGGCTTCAAGCTGCCGACCGCGAAGCTCGCGTCGACGACGTACTACGCGGCACTGCCGAGCCAGTTGGGGCCGTTCGCGATCCAATACGTCGTGCGCCCACAGGACCCGCACGCGCTCGCGAAGAAAGGCGGCGACCTCGGCGAGGAGCTCGCGGCGCGCTTGCGCGAAGGGCCGGTCGTCTACGACCTGTGCGTGACGTTCTTCACCGACGAGAACGCGACGCCGATCGAGGACGCGAGCGTCGAGTGGAAGGGCGCGCTGATCCCGGTCGCGCGGGTCACGCTGCTCAAGCAAGACATCGATTCGGCGCGCGGCAAGGTGATCGCCGAGTACATCGAGCGCGCCGCGTTCGATCCGTGGCACTGCCGCAAGGACATGAAACCGCTCGGCAACATGATGCGTGCGCGCAACCACGCGTACCGCGCGAGCACGCGAGCGCGGAACGCCGCGCCCGAGCCGGCCGAGATGCCTACGTTCTCGGCGTGAGGCTGACCGGCACGGTGCGCGCGCGCGCACGTGAGGACGCGGATTCGGGTCGGCCAAGCCGTTGCTGCGGGCGAGAGACCGGTTGGCCTCCGATCTGCACAACATCAGGCATGAGCAATGACAACGTGAAACAGAAGATCGACAACGCGGCCGACAAGGCCAAGGACCTCGCCGAGCGGGCGGGTCAGAAGATCAAGGACGGCGCGAACACGGTGTCCGAGAAGGCACACGACGTGGCCGACAAGATCAAAGAGGCAGGCCGGCACGCCGGCAACAAAGTCGGCAGCTGAGATCTCTGCAATCCCTGACGCGCCGGTAGGAGGAGGACTCCGCCGGCGCGTTGTTTATTCTTCGAGCGCTCGCTCGAGCGCTTCGATCAACGACGCTTCATCCCACGCACCGTCGTGCGACTGGCCGTTGATGAAGAACGCCGGCGTGCCCTGCACGCCGCTGTCGCCGCCGCTCTTTAGATCACCGCGCAGGCGCCCGAGGATCTTCTCGTTCGACGCTTCCTTCGTGATCACGTCGGGATCGAGACCGAGGTCGATCGCGTAACCCAACAGGCTCTGATCATCGAGCGCTGCTTGGTTCTTGTAGAGCATGTCGTGCATGTCCCAAAACTTGTTGTGCAGGCCGGCCGCTTCCGCGACCTCGGCCGCGTGCATCGCGTGCGGATGTTGCGCCAGCGGGAAGTTGCGAAAGACGAAGCGGAGCTTCACGCCCATCTTCTTCTGCACCGCCTTCACGATCGGATACGCCGCCCCGCAGCTCGGACATTCGTAGTCGCCGTACTGCAGGAGGGTGACGGGGGCCTTCGATGGACCCTGCATGTGATCGAGAAGTGCAACAGGTGGGACGAGCTTAGTCACGTCCCGTATCATGGACGTCGTGACCACCACTGCATACCGAATCTGCCCGTTCTGTGAGGCGTGTTGCGGTTTAGAGCTGGGCCTCGACGGTCAGAACTTGGTCACGATTCGGGGCTACGAGCGCGACGTCTCGAGCGCGGGCTTCATCTGCCCGAAAGGAGCGGCCCTCGGCGAGCTCCACGAAGATCCCGATCGGCTGCGGATGCCGATGGTCAAACGCGACGGAAGCCACGTCGAAGTCACGTGGGATGAGGCATTTGCGGAGATCGAGCGCAGGCTGCCGGCGATCGTGAAGACCGATCGCAACGCCGTCGCGCTGTCGCTCGGAAACCCATCGGCGCACAAGTTCGGCCTGTTGCTCTACGGAGCGCGGCTTGGCCGAGCACTCGGTACCACGAACGTGTACTCCGCGTCGACGCTAGATCAGATGCCGAAGCAGCTCGCGTGCGGATTGATGTTCGGGCATTGGCTCTCGGTGCCGGTGCCGGACCTGGTGCGGACCGATCTCCTGGTCGTGCTCGGCGCGAACCCGATGGTGTCGAACGGCAGCATGTGGACCGTGCCGGACTTCCGCGGCAAGGCGAAGGCGATGCAGGCGCGTGGCGGCAAGCTGATCGTGATCGATCCGCGGCGCACCGAGACCGCGGCGATGGCCGATCAGCACGTGTTCATTCGGCCCGGTGGCGATGCGTTCCTGTTGCTCGGCATCGTCAACGTGTTGTTCGCCGAGAGCTTGCTCGACGTGGCGCTCGCGGAGCACGTCAACGGCGTCGCCGAGGTCGAGGCCGCGACGCGCGACTTCACGCCGGAGCGCGTCGCCGCGCGGTGCGGCGTCGATGCGGTCACCATTCGCGAGCTCGCGCGCACGATCGCCGGCGCGACGTCGGCGGCGGTGTACGGCCGCATCGGGACGTGCACGCAGGAGTACGGGACGATCGCGAGCTGGCTCGTCGACGTGATCAACGTCCTGACCGGGAACCTGGATGCGCCGGGCGGCGCGATGTTTCCGAAGGCGCCGGCGTTCGCGGCGAATACCGCCGGCACGCCGGGGCGGGGCAAAGGCGTCACCACCGGGCGACGCCGCAGTCGTGTGAGCCAGGCGCCGGAGGTGTTCGGCGAATTCCCGACCGGCTGCCTGGCCGAAGAGATCCTGACACCGGGCGCGGGGCAGGTCCGCGCGATGATCACGATCGCGAGCAATCCGGTGTTGTCGTCGCCGAATGGCGCGCGCCTGGCCGAGGCGTTCGAGCAGCTCGAGCTGATGATCAGCGTCGATATCTATCTCAACGAGACGACGCGGCACGCCGACGTGATCCTGCCGGGATTGTCACCGCTCGAGGACGCGCACTACGACGTCGCGTTTCCGCAGCTCGCGTGGCGCAACACGGCGCGGTTCTCGCCGGCGGTGTTGCCGCGTCCGGATCGCCCGGCCGAGTGGGAGATCCTGCTGCGGCTCGCGGCGATCGCGCTCGGCCGGTCGGTCGACGGGCTCGACGACGAGCTCACCGCCGACGACGTCCGGCGGACCGCAGGCCCGTTCGCCGAGCAGGTGTTGCAGGCGGTCGCGGATCTGCGCGGGCCCGAGCGCCTGCTCGATCTCGCGCTGCGCGCGGGGCCGTACGGCGATCGGTTCGGCCAGGTGCCGGATGGCTTGTCGCTCGCGAAGCTGCACCACCATCCCGAGGGCATCGACCTCGGCGAGCTCGCGCCGCGTGTGCCGGAGGTGTTGCGTACGCCCAGTGGAAAGATCGAGCTCGCACCGGAGATGATCGTTCGCGATCTGGTGCGCGTGCACGCGGATCTCGAGCGACCGGTGCCGGCGCTCGTCGTGATCGGACGGCGCCAGTTGCGATCGAACAACTCGTGGATGCACAACCTGCCGATGCTCGCCGCCGGTCGGTTTCGCTGCACCGCGCTGATCCATCCTGGCGATGCGCAGCGGCTCGGGCTCGCCAACGGGGCGCGTGCGGAGATCGCGAACGGCGAGCGTAGGATCACGGTCGAGATCGAGCTGTCCGACCAGATGATGCCCGGCGTGATCAGCGTGCCGCATGGCTGGGGACACGACGCGGCGGGGACCCAGTTAGGCGTGGCGGCGGTGCGGCCGGGCGCCAACCTCAACACGCTGTTCGACGAGACGCTGCGCGATCCGCTGTCGGGAAATGCCGTGCTGGGTGGAGTCGCGGTCGAGGTGCGACCGATCGCGACGCCCGGGTAGCCGTGCGGCGACCCGCCCGGCGGCGCCGGTAGGTTCTCGAACACCCAGCAACGTCTGAGCAAACGAAGATCGGGCGCAGGTTGCTCCGGCCGCTCGGTCGGGTTCGCGATCGCGGTGCACCGCGCGTGCATCGAGGTGATCGCGGATCTACAGTGCGCGTATGGCCGCACACAACTTCAATGTCTCCGTCGACGATCAGGTCTACCTCGAGGAAGGCGGCGAGGAGCTCGGCGCGGTTCGCAAGGTCGAGCACGATCACATCGTGGTCTACGTCGAGAACGCCGGCGACTTCAATGTGAGCGGCCCGGCGGTGAAGTCGTCGCACGACGGCAAGGTCGTCCTGTTCCGCGAGCACCTCTCGCCCGAGTTCCTGCAGGCGGTCGAGAACGCGCACTCGAAAGAGACCGAGTAGTCACGATCAGCGCGGCTGGAACGCGACCGGGGTTGCGGCTCGGGCGTCGAGCACGAGGCACCCGGCGCGCTTCACCCCGTCGATCATCATCTCGGCTTCGCGCGTCTGACCGCGCGTGACCAGATCGCGCAGTTGGGTCCTGGTCAACCGCTTGCCGGCGTACTCGAACCAGATCACGAACCGGCAGTCTTCGCGCCAGCGCGAGCAGCCCCAGCCGCGCGACCCCGTCAGCAAGGTGCCGGCGTGGCAGCGCGGGCAGGTAAGCTCGGCCAGCGCCGCCTTTGATTTCGCTGTGCTCGCGGCCGATCGCCGAGCGTTCCGCGGCGGCGGAGGAGCTGTGGTTGCCGTCGTTCGAATCGGGGACGCCGCGCTAGGTCCCATGGCCTTCTCCGAGCGCGGCATCGCCGGCGCGGCCGTACGCGGCTGCGGTGGCGGCGAGTCACTCCGCGATGTCGCGCGCAGCGCGGCCACGATCGACGCGTCTTGGTGAAGATCGATCCGGGAATTCGTGGGCTGCGAGCTGGCCGCGACCGCGCGCGCGACGTCGATCGGCGGCGACACCCGCGCGGCACGGTCGTCGCGACCGGGCGGCGGCAGTTGCGAGGCGGGAGGTCGGGTCCACGACGGCGCGCTCGGCCCATTCGGAGCAGCCGGTGCGTTCGGCCCACGCGGCCTGCGCGATGATTCTCGGCGCGGTTGATTCGAACGCGGGCTTTGCGAGCCGCCGCGCCGACCACTACCGTTGCGGCCGCTGCCACGACCGCCGCGGCCACCGCGACCGCCGCCACCGAACGCGGACTCCGGCTGGTTCGCGGGCGGTGGGGCCGGCGTCGACGTCCGGATCGTGTCGACGAGCTCGGTCACGTAGCGCGCGATATCGGCCATGAACGCGGCGCGCGAGTCTTCACCGCGCGCGATTCGCGACAGGCGTGCTTCCCAAGTCCCGGTGAGCTCCGGCGACGCGAGGCTCGCGACCGGCAGCGCTTCGATCAAGCCGGTACCGGTCTCGGTCGGTGCGAGATGTTGACGCTCGCGCACGATGTAGTCGCGCTTGACCAGCGTCTCGATGATCGAGGCGCGCGTCGCCGGCGTGCCGAGGCCGCTGTCCCTCATCGCCGCGCGCAGCGTCTCGTCGTCGATCGCCTTGCCGGCGGATTCCATCGCGCCGAGCAGCGTCGCCTCGGTGTAGCGAGGAGGCGGCATGGTTTGCTTCGCGCGCGAGGCGTACGTGCCGTCGAGCCGTTGGCCCTCGACGAGCGCTGGCAACAGCGCGGTCGCTTCACGATCGTCCTGGGCGTCGTCGCCGGTGTGATTCGCCGACGGCTCGATCCCGGCGACCGCTTGCCACCCTGCGGCGAGGCGCACGCGACCGCGCGCGAGGTAGCGGTCGGGCGGCGGCGGCGCGACCGCGAGGATCACCGGCCCGTCGTTCGCGGGTTGGTTCGCTCGCGGTGCTTGGTTCGAACCCCTGCCAGGTTCCTGGTGCGGCTCGTCGGGAATCGGTCGCGCCGCTCCGGCGGGGCCGGCGACCCGAATCCACGCCTCGGTGACCGCGAACTCGGCATCGCCGTGAAACGCGCCGAGGAACCTCCGCACGACCAGATCGAACAGCCGGCGCTCGTCGCGATCGAGTGCGTCGATCCGGATCGTCGCGCCGGTCGGGATGATCGCGTGGTGATCGTGGACCTTCGCGTCGTCGAACACGCGGCGCGATGGTCGCGGGGGTTGCTCGAGCAGCGGCTCGGCGAACGGCGCGTACTCCGCGACCGCCGCCAACGATCGAAACTTCTCGGCGAGCTCGCCGACGAGGTCGTTCGACAGGTGCCGCGAGTCGGTGCGCGGGTACGTCAGCACCTTGTGCCGCTCGTACAGCGCCTGGGCGAGCTCCAACGTGCGCGTCGCCGTGAACCCGAACCGCCGGTTCGCCGTGCGTTGCAACGACGTCAGATCGAACAACAACGGCGGCGCCTCGCGCACCGTCTTCGCGCGGACGCGCTCGACCACCGCATCCCCGGCGGCTCGATCGCGTGCGACGATCGTCTCCGCGAGCGCCGCGCTGCCAAGCCGCGCGGCCTCGCCGCGTCGCCACGCCGCCGCGAACGTGGCACCGTCCGCGGTCACCAACTGCGCGCGGACCTCCCAATAGTCGCGCGGGACGAACGCGCGGATCTGCTGCTCGCGCGCGACGATCATCGCGAGCGTGGGTGTCTGCACCCGCCCGATCGAATACAGCGACGTGTGCCCGCCCGCGCGATTGCGAACCGTCACCGCGCGGGTCGCGTTCATGCCGACCAGCCAATCGGCCTCGCTGCGCGACCGCGCCGCATCCGCGAGCGGATCCATCTGCGCCGACGGGCGCAGGTGAGCAAAGCCGCGCCGGATCGCTTCATCGGTCATCGACGAGATCCACAGCCGGCGCACCGGTAGCCGCGCGCCCGCGTACTGATAGACGTAGCGAAAGATCAACTCGCCCTCGCGACCGGCATCGCACGCGTCGATCACGCCCACGAACCGGCGATCGCGCAGCAGCGCACGCACCGCGCGCAGGTGCCCGACCGCATGCGGCGCGGCGCGCAACCGGAACGGCGATGGCAACATCGGGAGCGCCTCGAGCCGCCACGACTTCCACGCCGCGTCATACGCCGCCGGCTCGTCGAGCTCGACCAGGTGGCCGATGCACCACGTGATCACGTAGTCACTGCCTTCGAACGCGTCCTTACCGCTCGGTCGCACGCCGAGCACGCGCGCGATCTCCCGCGCGACGGACGGCTTCTCGGCGACTACAAGCTCCACAGATCGATCATAGCGAAGGGGGCTGTCATCGCGGATCGTGGCACTCTGTAGCCATGCGTAGCCTTGTCGTCCTCGCACTGCTCGGATGTGGTGGCTCGTCGAAACCCACGGTCGACCCCGCCGTCGCTGCTGCCGATCCCGCGCCGTGCCCGGCGGTCGCCGCGAACGTCGTGAAGCTCGTCGACCCGGCGATGCCGACCGGCCAGGTCCGCCCGCTCCTCGAGCAGCACTGCCGCGATGACAAATGGAGCGTCGATCTTCGCAAGTGCATCGTCACCGGCACGACCGAAAAGGAGCTCGATGGCTGCGAGAAGCTCTTCGTCGGCACGCAGCTCGACAACTTCAAGCGCGATCTCGAGCAGCTCCACGCGACGCAGCCGCACGACGTGCCGCCGCCCGTGCCTACGTCTACGCCAACGCCTGATGTCCCGCCTGCAGCGAACACGATGCCGAAGTAACGGCACGCGCGTTGCTCTTCCGGGAGCATGACGTTCTTCATCCTGACGCTCGCCGTCGCGTCGGTGGCCATGCTCGCCCTGCGCAAACGTCACGGCCCCGACGACGTGATCGAGCTCGACGAATCCGATATCTGGGCAGATGTTCCTCGCCAACCGCCGCCGCCACCGCCTCGCCGTGCGCCGGCGCTCGGCCAGCACCCCGCGCTCGTCCATTGACGCACGGATCAGCCGCGGATCAGCTCGAGCGTGCGCGCGCGCAACGTGTGCCGCGCGGCCTCGTCGTAGGCTTGTGGTGCTGCGCGCGCGGGAGATTTCTGATTGAAGTAGGTCCGGGTGTCGCCGGCGAGCGCTCGCTCGGCGACGAACTTGATCACCTCCGCCCCTTGCTGCGCGGTGCCTTCCGGGGTGATGCCGGCATCGCGCACCATCGCGGTGTCGAGGAACGTGCCGGGATGCAGCGCGACGCACGGCGCGGCATGGAGCGTTGCCTGATCGAACGTGAACATGATCAGCGCGAGCTTCGAGTGGCGATAGGCTTCGACCCCGTCGTAGTTGCGCTCGCTCATCAGATCACCGAAGTCGAGCGCGAGCTGTCCGCCCGACGCGACGTTGACGATGCAGCGCACCTGGTCGGTGCGCAGCAGCTCGCTCGTCAACACGAACGGCGCGAGGTAGTTGACCGCCATGCGGAGCTCGTGGCCATCGCGGCTGACCTCGCGCTTCGTGCGATCCGCACCGAACCCGACACCCGCATTGTTGATCAGCACGTCGATCGCACCCGCCGAGGTTGCGAGCCGCGTGGTCTCGGCGAGCGACGTCAGATCCGCGACGACGCCGCGCGCCCTCGGCAACCGGGCGGCGAGAGCGTCGACGCGCGCGCGGTCGCGCCCGTGCACGAGGAGGTTCGCGCCGGCTGCTGCGAGCGCGACACACAGTGGCCCGCCAAGCCCACCCGTCGCACCGGTCACCAACACGGTCAGGTCGTCCCATGGATGTGCCACGCACCGACCATAGCGTACGTGCCCATCGCAGCAGGGCAGGGTGATAAGCTCGAAGTCTCGTGCCAATCCGCTTCGCCCCAGACTCACCGCTTCACGCGTTCACCGACGCCGAGGTCGATGCGATCTTCGCGGCGGGCACGCTGCGCAACTGCGCGGCCGGCGAGCACATCGTCACCGAGGGCGAGCCCGGTGACTCGATGTTCTTCCTGATCGAAGGCACGGCCGAGGCCAAGCTCGATACGGGCAAGGTCGTGCGCAGCTACGGTCCCGGCAGCTACTTCGGCGAGCTGTCGTTCATCAACCCCGGTCATCGGCGCAGCACGTCGATCGTGGCGACCACCGACGCTGCGCTCCAGGTGCTCGATCAACGCAGCACGCAGTCGCTGATCGCGAGTCACCCGACGGCGATCTTCACGCTGCTGCGCCGCGCGTGCGCATTCCTCGTCGACGCCGAGCGCAACTTGATCGCGGATCTGCGCCGCCGTAACGCCGAGCTCCAGGACACGATCAAGCACCTCGAGTTCACGCGCACGCGCCTGACCCAGGAAGAGGAGACCGCGCGTACCGACGGGCTCACCGGGCTCTACAATCGCCGCGGCTTCGACGCCGAGCTCGCGGCATTCATGCAGCGTGCCGGCGCGACCGGCAACGGGTTGTCGCTGATCGCGATGGACCTCGACCACTTCAAGCCGGTCAACGACACGCTCGGCCATGCCGCGGGCGATTTCGTGCTCCGCGAAGTCGGCAAGATCCTCCACGAAGGCGTACGCAAGAGCGACCTGCCGTGCCGGGTTGGCGGCGACGAGTTCACGATCCTGCTCGCCGATCTGACCGAGGACGAAGCGCGGATGCGCGCCGAGACGCTGCGCGCTGCGATCGGCGCGTTCCCTCATCCCGGCAACGATCGTGGGATCCGGATCACCGCCACGCTCGGCGGCACGCTGTATCGCCCCGGGGAGACCGCCGAGGTGCTCATGCACCGTGCCGACGAGGCGCTGTACGCCGCGAAGCGTGCCGGCCGTAACCGGCTCGGGTGGTCGTAGCTCCGCGTGACGGAGATCTGGTTTCACGTCTGGGGCTGCCGTGGTGGGCGCAACGTGCATGGCTCGCGGATCGGCCAGCTCACGTCGTGCTACTCGCTGCGCGCGGGCGCAGATCTCTATGTGCTCGACGGTGGTCGCGGCCTCGGCGCGCTTGCCGAGGCCGTGCTGCGCGGCATCGCCGAGTTGCGTGGCGTCGAACGCGTCCACGTGCTCGTCACCCACGCGCACGTCGATCACTGGGAGGGGCTGCGCGATGCGGCGTGGTTGTGGACCACGAACAACGGGCTCGCGGTGACGGTGCTCGGGCCGGGCGAGGCGATCGACGCGATCCGTCGTGGCTACGAGCCACCGAGCTTCGTGCCGCTCGACGTGCTCGCGCAGGGCATGCTCGCGACGTTCGCGTATCGGGAGGTCGCCGCGAACGCGTCGATCACGCTCCCGGGAGCGACGCTCGCGACCGTCGAGCTCCATCACTACAGCGGCATCGCGCCCGCGGCGCGTCACCTCGACACGCTCGGCTTTCACCTGACGGTCGACGGCGGTGGCCCGCGGATCGCGTACCTGTGCGACCACGAGCCGATCGCAGCGACCCGAATGCTCGAGGATACGCTGCTCGCGAAGTCCGACCTCGCGCTCGTCGACGCCAACTACGGCGAGCTCTCCGAGCATGCGTTCGGTCACGGCTCGCTCGCGTATGCCGCAGAGCTCGCGGGGCGCCATCCGGGCACGGCGATCGTCGCCACGCATCACGGGCCGATGCGCACCGACGACGCGATCGAGGCCAGCTTCGCGCGTCACGGCGTGGCGCACCCGAATCTGTCGATGGCGCGTGATGGTCTGCGCGCACGCTGGGACGGCACGCGGTTCGTCGTCGTCAGCTAGCGCTACTCAGGTGCGTGATCAGCTTCGCGACCGCCGGCGGCACCGCCGTGAACCGCAAGCGATACGCATCACCGGTCACGATCACCTTGGCGTAGAGGTCGCCGTCGACGAACGCGCCCGGACCGGTGGTCACGCGGAGCTTGAGGTTCGCGAACGTGTCGAGCTGATCCGGGGTCACCAGCATCGCGCCGAGTGCGGACAGCGAGGCGAGCTGCCCGGAGTGCTCGGCACTCTCCTCGTTCTTGCCCTGCATCACGCGATACGTCACCGCGAGCGGCACGCCGAGCTCGACGAGGCCGAGCTCGATCTCCGGAATCTCGAGCGCGTGCTCGCCGCCGATCGCTTTGACCTCGAACGCGGGAATCGGATCGGGGAAGCCCTTGGCCACGATCAGCTGCTTCTCACCGACCGTGATGTGGTCGCCCGCGAGCTCGAGCGTCGAGCCGGAGACCAACAGCTGGCCGCCGACCGTGTTCGACTCGATGCGCGCGGTCAGGTTGACGTGGCTGCCGACCACGCCGTACTTGATGTGCTTCTGCGAGCCGATGTTGCCGACGATGACCTCGCCGGTGTTGAGCGCGATGCCCATCTCGAGCTTCGGGAGCTGCAGCTTCACGTTGTGCTCGTTGATCGCGATCATCGCACGCTGCATCGCGATCCCGCAGGCGACCGCGCGACGCGCGTCGTCGGATGCCTCGATCGGCGCGCCGAAGATCACGAGGATCGCATCGCCGATGAACTCGTCGATCGTGCCGCCGTAGTCCATGATGATGTCGGCCATCGTGCCGAGGTAGTGGTTGAGCACCGTCAGCACCTCCGCCGGCTTCATGCGCTCCGCCATCGCGGTGAAGCCGCGGAGGTCCGACATCATGATCGTCAGCCTCCGGGTCTCGCCGCCGAGCTGGAGCTTCGTCGGATCCTTCAACATCTGATCGACGACGGTGGGCGCGAGGTACTTCGAGAACGTGCTGCGGATGAACCGCTTGCCGCGTTCCTCGAGGACATACTTCGCCGCGACGGTCGCGATGAAGATCGTCGCGAGCTCGGCGAGCAGGAATGCCGAGTGGAGATCGAGCTGTTCGCGGCCGAACAGCCAGACCATGTCGATCGCGGCGAGCACGCCGATGATCGCGAGCGAGCTCAGCATCGCCGGTAGCGCCGAGAGCCGCAGCATGAGCAGGCCGAACAGGACGCCGCCGGCCGTCATCAGCACGAGCAGCGTGAGCATCCCGCCGGGCGGCGTGGTCGTCAGCGGGTCGCCGGCGAGGACGTTGTCGAGGATCGACGCGAGGCCTTCGGTTCCCGGGATGTTGCGGCCGAGCGGGAAGTGCTTCAGATCGCGTGCACCCGCGGCGGTCACACCGATCAGCACGTACGCATCCTTGAACACGCTGGTCAGCGGCTGCAGCGTGAGCGCATCGCCGCGCCGGACCGGGATGATCGGGCTCTCGCCGAGCAGGTCGACCGCGCTCACGAACGGGAAGTGATAGCCCCCGCCGCGGAAGTTGATCGCGATCGCGCCGCTGGAATTGACCGGAATCGTGCGCTTGCTCTTCGCGAAGCCGACGTGGTCCACGAAGCCATCGTCGTCGAGCGCGAGCTCGAGATCGTCGTCGAGGCCGACGCGCGCCATCTCGAGCGGCAGCGACGGATACGCCCGGCCGCCGACGATCAGCGCGAGCTGCGCGCGGCGCACGACGTCATCCGCATCCTCGGCGGCGTTGATCAGGAAGCCCGAATGGTTCGCCGCCTCGACGTAGCCGGGCAGGTTGCCGACGAGACTCCACGTCGACACCAGCGGTGTGTGCATGGCGTCGAAGCGCTTGCCATGTGCGAACGTCGAGAACCCGAACTTGGCGAACGGCGCGAACAGCGCCGCGGTCTCTTCGGACGCGGTGATCGGGCAGGTCTCGGCGCCCTCGTACGCGGGGCGGCACAGGTCGTCGGTCATCCAGCCGAGCACGAGCCGGTCCTTGTAGAGGTCGATGACCCGCTGGAACATGAGGTCGGTCTCGAATGACGGGATCTGGTCGGCGAGCTGGTGCTCCTGGAGCAGCTCGGCCACCGCATCGGGGACGCGCTGATCCGGCTCGGGGAACACGATATCGAGGCCGACCACCTTGGCGCCCGCGTCCTCGGCCAGTAGCACGAGCCCCGCGATCGCATCGCGGTGCCATGGCCAGCGGCTGAGCTCGCGGACCGCGCGGTCGTCGATCTCGACGATCACGATCTTGTTCGCGACCGGGCGGACGCCGCGGTTGTTGAACTTGAGGTCGGTGTACAGGCCCTCCATCCGCCGCGTCATCGGATACAGCTGCGTGCGCAGGAAGGTATTCGCGAGCCGGCCTTCGTCGCCGCAGCGTGCGACGAGAAATGCGAGCGTCCACAGCGCGATCAGCGGGAGCTGGACCGCCACGACGAACAGCACGCGGCGATACCGGGTCATCGGCTCAGCGGATCCAGATCTCGACGCGGCGGTTGCTCAGCTCGACGACCTTGGTGCTCTTGCGCTTGATCGCCGGTTCGCTCGATCCCTTCGACGACACGTGAACGTGCTCGGTCGGGATGCCGGCCGCGACCAGCGCGTTCGCGATCAGCTGGGCGCGCTCCTGGCCGAGCTTGATGTTGATCCTCTCGGAGCCGGTCTGATCGGTGTGGCCGATGACGTCGATCTCGTAGCTGCCGGTCTTGGCCTTGACCTCGGCGGCGAGGTTGTCGATCGGGCCCGTGACGTCGCGGACAGGGGCGCTGCCCTTCGTGAAGTACAGGATGATGCGCGCACCGGGCGGGCGGGCAGCGAGCGCGTCGGCGTAGTGCGCCGAGACGTCGCTCGGCTCGGTGGTCAACGCGCGGATCCGGCCGTCGATGCCGAGCTCGGTCGCGGCGTAGGCCTTGTCGAGCAGCGTCTTGGACGTGCCGTCGTCGACCTCGACCGCGCCGACCGCGCCGTTCTCGTCGGGGAGCACGACCACTTGCTCGGTCGTGTGCGGGCAGCCGTTGTGCAGCGGCGAGGGCGCGGCCGGGCCGGCGCGATCGGGGCACGCGTCGTCGGCGTCCGCGATCCCGTCGTCGTCGCGATCCGGAACCGGCAGGTCGCGCGCGATCGCAACGGTCGCCTTGATGAGCGCGAGCGCGGTCGACGGCGGCTGCGCCGTGACCTTGCCACCGCTGACCTCCGAGGTCGCGTACGCCTGGTCGAGCACGACGGTGGTCGTGCCGTCGCTGATCTCGACGCCACCGACGTGACCGTCGGCGTCGGGGACGAGCACGACCTTCTCGTCGGTGTGCGGGCAGCCGTCGCGCAGCGGATCGGTCGATGCCACGCCGGCGCGCTCCGGACACGCGTCGCGCGCGTCGGCGATGCCGTCGCCATCGCTATCGACGATCGGCATCGCCTTCGACAGCCCCGCGATCGCGCGCTCGATCGAGCGGCCCTGCGTGGTCGCCGCCACGGCGATCACCTGGCCGTCTCGACCGATCTCGGCCGCAGCGTACGCGTGATCGAGCACGGTGGTGGTCTTGCCGTCGGAGATCTCGATGCCACCAACGTGACCGTCGACATCGGGCACCACGATGACGCGCTCGACGGTGCCGGCCGGACAGCCGGTGCGGATCGGATCGGGCGACGCCACGCCTGCGCGATCGGGGCAGGCGTCATCGAGGTCGTGGATCCCGTCGCCATCGGCATCCGGCGGCGGCAGCGTGCGCGCGATCGCCGCGACGGCGTGGTCGACCGCCTTCGGTGTCGAAGCCGGCACGGACTCGACCCGACCGTCGACCGAGACTTCGGCCGTCGCGTACGCGGTCTGGAGCACGGTCTTGCCGCGGCCATCATCGACCTCGACACCACCGACGTGGCCATCCTCGTCCGGTAACACGACGATCTTCTCCGCCGACCGCGGGCAGCCGTTGCGAACCGGATCGGCAGACGCGACGCCCGCGCGGTCGGGGCAGCTGTCGCTGGCGTCCGCGATGCCGTCGCCATCGCGATCGCGCGGCGGCAGGGACTTGACGAGCGCGGTGGCCACCGGCGGCAGCTCCTTCGGCGAGCTCTGCACCGGTCGGACTTCTCTGGTCTTGCGCGAGATCTCCGACGAGGCATACGCCTTGTCGAGCAGCGTCTTGTGATGGCCGTCGTCGACCTCGACCGCGCCGACGTGGCCTTCGTCGTCGGGCAGCACGATCACGCGCTCGAACCTCGAGCCGCGTGGACGCACCGGCGCGTACGCGAACGAGACCAGCACGCGCGCATCGGGCGCGCCCGATCCCGCGAGCGCGGTGCCGGCGCCCACGCCGAGCACGAACTGATCGTCGATGGTGAACCGCGCGGCGCCGAGCACCTCGAGTGTGGCGCGATCCTGCACGGCCGGAAGATCGGCGAGCGAGAGTGAGACCAGCGCCTCGGGGCCGATGCTCAGGCGCTGATCGAGCGCGAGGTAACTCGCGGCGGCGGAGAGCTGGACCTCGCTGCCGACGGTGTTGCCACCAGGCGCCGCGGTCGTCGACAG
This sequence comes from Kofleriaceae bacterium, assembly GCA_039935615.1. Lineage (GTDB taxonomy): Bacteria > Myxococcota_A > Polyangia > Haliangiales > Haliangiaceae > JABFXX01. The sequence continues at coordinate 31,187 of JBDTJY010000203.1, read as the reverse complement.
CACGGCGGTCTGGCGCGCGAGGAACGACGCGTTCGCCGCCCACCGCAGATCGTCGCTCGGATTTCCGCTGACCACGAGGCGTCCCATGCCGCGGACGCTCGTGTCACCGGCGAGCTGATTCTCGACGCCGACCGGAATCCACACGTACGCGGACGCGTCGAGGGCGAGCGCGCCATCGTCGCCGCTGTACAGCCGCGCGCGGGCGCCGAGCCGGGGGTCGCCCGCGGTGCTGCCGCTCGGGCCAACGCCGGCGAACGCGGTGCCTGATTGATCGAGGACGATCGGCACGCTCGCCGACACCGCGACGCGATCGAGGAACGCGATCGCGAAGTCGAGGTGGCCGGTGCCGGCATTCGCGATCGGCGCCGGGTCGGAGATGACCTCGCCCCCCGGGCCGACGTGCCGCGCGATCACGAGATCGTGCGCGTAGTCGAGCGTGAAGTCGCCGGCGAACCAGCGCGTCGACGCGTACCACGGCGACTCCACGAGCATGAACTGATCACCGGCGGGCGTGGGCTCGTAGTGATCGATCTGATAACCAGCGGGCTCGCCATGCGCGAGCTCGCCGCCGTACAACGCCCAGGCTGCGAGGAGCCAGCCGAGCTCTCGAACGCGCACGTGCACGCTATTCGTCGACGGAGACCACGAACGTGGTGCCACGGACACCGAGCACGGTGCGCGGCGTCTTGATCTTGACCGAACCGGGCTGCTGCCGCGTGAGCTCGCCGGTGCGCACCATCATGGTGCCCTTCTTGAGCTGCGCGAGCATGTTGCCCTTGAGGTTCTTCGGATCGAAGAAGTACGTATCGATCGCGACGTGGCTACTTGGCCCGATCGAGAACGAGGTGTTGTCGGTAAACGTGATCCCGAGGCTGCCGTCGGCGCCGGTCTCGTACACGTCGTGCTCGTTGAGTGGATCCCCGACCTTGAGCGGTGTCTTCGTGGTGCCGCGGATCACCAGCACCGCGCCGCTCACGATCTTGGCCTTACCGATCGCCAGCGTCTCGCCACCCGCCATGGCAGGCAGCGTCAACGTCAGCAGCACAAGTAGCACTCGCGTTCCTACGGCCATGGTGATCCTCGCGCTAGTCGGTCTTCGTTTGTATCACGTTCGCGACTGACTGCGCACCGTCGACTGTTCTACAGTGAGTACGTGCGATCGTGGATGTTCGTCCTGTCGTGCGCGATCGCCGCCTGCGCGCAGCCAACGCTGCTCCAGTGCCCTCTCGATCACGCATCGTGCGGCGATGGCTGCTTCGATCTGCGGATCGCACCTGATCACTGTGGCGCCTGCGACGTGGTGTGCGGGAACGGCCTGACCTGCGAGCAGGGTGCGTGTGTCCCGAACGGCTCGGGGGTGTGCGCGATCGATCACGGCGGTTGCAGCCCGAACGCCGATTGCGTCGATCAAGGCGGCTCGGCGTTCTGTGCGTGCCGGCAGGGCTTCACCGGCGACGGTGCGGACTGCGCCGCATGCTCGGTCTGCGCCCCGACCCAGTTCGTCGCGTCGCCGTGTAATCCGGTGACGGACACGGTGTGCCTCGCATGCTCTGCCGGTTGTCAGAGCGACATGTTCGAGGTTGCCCCGTGCTCGCCGTTCGCGGATCTCGCGTGCGCGCCCTGCTCGGTGTGTCCTGACGGCAGCCTGCAGATCGGTGGCTGCGCCGGGACCCAGGACACCGTGTGCGCACCGTGCGCGGCGAGTTGTGCCACGTGTGCGGGCTCGAACGACTTCTGCACGTCCTGCGCGCCGGGGTTCATGCTCGTCGGCGCGAGCTGTGTGGTCGCGTGCGGCAACGGCATCATCGATCCGGGCGAACAATGCGACGACGGCAACACGTTCGCCGGCGACGGCTGCTCGCCGGCATGTGCGGTCGAGTCCGGGGCGTACTGTTATGGTGAAGGGCCGAGCACGTGCCAGGCCGGCTCGTGCGTGTTCGAGCCGGCGACCGCGCTGCCGCTGGGGCCGGACTTCGCGATCGATGGCGTCGGCACCGCGTCGGCCGCCGGAGTCACGTTCTCGCAGCGCTCGACGCTGCACACCACTGCGGACGTCCACTACCCGATGATGATCGAGGCCGACGTGATGTATGCCGCGCCCGACATCACGTTCCTGGGTGCGCGCGGCTCGGGCCTGCGCCAGGCCGCCGATGCCGACGAGCCGACCGACTCGCTGCGCGCACGGCTGTCGGCCGCCACGGTCGACTTCGCCGCGGGCACCACGATCACGGACTCGATTCCGACACCGTTCACCACGGCGTTCGGCGTGCTCTATCACGTGCGCTACGTCGACGACGGTATGTTCGCATCGGTGACGTGGGTCGACGTCCTGAACCCGGTGAACGGAGTCGGGCTGCAGACGATGTCGAGCTATCAAGGCGGCGGCAATCGCGCGTTCGTGGGCGGCGGCGACATGGCCGGGCTCACGGTCGCGAACATCCGCGTGTGCTCTGCACCGTCGATGCCTTCGACCCCGAAGCTGCTGTGGCCTGTCTGGGAGACGAAACGATGAGCAAGGACAGCTTGAGTGTGACCGCGCCGGGCGGAATGCCGAGGCCGGAGGCCGCATCGGACGCGCAGGCGGCCATCCCGTGGTTCGAGGGCGCGCTCGAGGAGAGCCACGCGCCGACGACCAAACCGCCGCCGCTGCGCCGCCTGCCGGCGCCGCGGCCGCAGGTGGCGAGCCGGCTGCGCGACGAGGGTGAGATCGCACGCGGTGGGATGGGCTCGATCCGGCGGATCTACGACACCGAGCTCCGCCGCCACCTCGCGCGCAAGATCATCGACCCCAAGCTCGGAGCCGATCCGTTCTCGGCGCAGCGCTTCATCGACGAGGCGCGGATCACCGGCATGCTCGATCACGCGAACGTGGTCCCGATCCACGAGCTCGAAGCCGATGACCGGAGCACCGCTTCGTACACGATGAAGCTCGTCGAGGGGCAGACGCTCGCCGAACTGATCTCGGCGCAGCGCACCCGCGGCGACCTCGAGCACATCCTGCAGTGCTTGATCAAAGCGTGCGACGCGCTGTCATACGCGCATAGCCGCGGCATCATCCATCGCGACCTCAAGCCGGACAACTTGATGGTCGGGAGTTACGGCCAGGTCTACGTGATGGACTGGGGCTGTGCGCAGGTGATCGGCGATCGCTCGATCGTCGACGGCGACGTCGAGCCCGATGGCATGGTGATCGGGACGATCCAGTACATGGCACCCGAGCAGGCGCGCGGGATGGTCAGCGAGATCGACGCGCGCACCGACGTCTTCGCGATGGGCGCGGTGCTCTACAAGGTGCTGACCGGGACGTGCCCGTATCCGGGGCGACTCGAGGTCGCGCTCCCCGCTGCACAGCGCGCGGAATTCCCGCCGCCCGACGAGGCCACCGGCGCGGGCATCAAGCCACCGCCGCACCTCAGCCAGATCGTGATGAAGGCGATGTCCGCGCGTCCGGCCGACCGCTATCAGAGCGCGGAGGAGCTCGCCGAGGCGCTGCGCCAGTTCTTACGCGGGGGAAACTGGTTCCCTCTCCACAAATTCCCGCGCGGCACGGTGATCGTGCGGGAGGGTGATGCGGCCGCTGCCGCGTTCATCATCACCGCCGGGCGCTGCGAGGTGCGCAAGCGCGATCCGAAGGATCCGGGTCGCTTCTTCACGCTGCGCGTGCTCCAGACCGGTGACGTGTTCGGCGAGACCGCGATCTTCGCCGATGTCCCGCGCTCGGCGAGCGTGGTCGCGCTCGAGGACGTCAGCGCCGTGGTCGTCGAGCGGACCGCGCTCGAGAGCCTGGTCGCGAGCTCGTGGCTCGGTCAGTTCGTGAAGGCGCTCGCCGATCGCTTCCTCGACGTCGACGCGCGGCTCGCCAACGCAACCAAGCCCACGCCCTAGCGCGAGCGATCGGATTCGTACGTGCGACGAATCCGACGCCGCAGTACGATGCGCTCGTGCGCTCGCCGTTCATCGTCGGGATCATGACCGCGATCGTCGCGGCCGTGATGTTCGGCGTCTCCGCGCCGGTGATCGCGTGGACCAGCCGCACCACCGGCGTCCTCGCGACCGCATGCCTGCTCTACGCCGGCGCCGCGCTGATCGGCATCGCCGCTCGCACCCGCCGCCCGTTCACGCTGACTCGCGCCGATGCACCGCGCCTCGCCGCGATCGCCGCCTGTGGTGCCGTGATCGCACCCGCGCTCCTGGTCCTTGGCCTCCACCGCACCGGCGCCCTCACCGCATCCCTCCTGCTCAACCTCGAGGCGGTCTTCACCGTCGTCCTCGCCGCCGTCGTTCGTCACGAGCTGATCGCACGTCGCGTCTGGGTCGCCGTCCTCGCGATGGCGGCCGGCGGCGCTGCGCTCGCCCTCGACGCCGCCGCACGCGGCACCGGCGGCCTGCTCGGCGCCTTCGCCGTGGTCGGTGCCACGCTCGCCTGGGCGCTCGATAACAACCTGACGCAGCCACTCTCGGAGCGCGCGCCGTTCGACGTCGTCGCCGTCAAGGCCGGGCTCGGCGCCACGCTCACCGCGGTCCTCGCCCTCGCGCTCGGCGACGCGTGGCCGGATCTCGCGAGCACGCTGGTGCTCCTCGCCTGCGGTGCGACCGCCTACGGCCTCAGCCTCGCGCTCTACATCCTCGCCCAGCGCCGGATCGGCGCCGCACGCACGGGCTCGGTGTTCGCAGTCGCACCGTTCATCGGGGCCACGGTCGCGTGGCTCGCCGGCGAGCGCACGCTCGGGATGTGGGCGTTCGCTTCGATCCCACTGTTCGGGTTCGGCGTGTACTTGCACCTCAGCGAGCAGCACAAACACACGCATCACCACGTCGCCGAGGATCACGAGCACGTGCACCGCCACGACGACGGCCATCACGATCACGCCCACGAGCCGCCGGTCACCGGAGCGCACGCACATCCGCATCACCATCACGCGACCGACCACGAGCATCCGCACGTCCACGACCACGTGCATCACGCGCACGGTCACGATCGGGACACCGCCACGGAGCCGCGTTGTGAGCGCACGTGTTAAGGATCGTACCGCCACGTTCCGAGCGGGACTCGTGCGCACGCGCCCGATGGGGCGGCCCCGCTCGAAAACCTGGCCAAGGAACCCAACGATCTACGAGAAGCTCTCGGCACATTGCTTGCTCAAGTGGCCGTATTGATGGGCCCCGAGCACACCGAGCTGCCACTTCGCGCCGAGCTGTTCAGCGCCAGCCAGCTCGAGAGTCACGCGAGGTCGCTCGCGTCGGAGCACAAGCTCGGCCCGAGCGATCTGGACGCGCGGCTGCTCGCGCGCCTGGCCGACAATCACACGTTCCTCGGCGATGCGTACGCGTTGCTCGCCGATGCGGTCGCACGCGGGCGCCAGATCACTCCCGCGGCGGAGTGGTTCGTCGACAACTATCATCTGATCGAAGAGCAGATCCGCGTGGCCAAGCGCCACCTGCCGGCGCGCTACAGCAAGGCACTCCCGCACCTCGTCGGGCGAGCGCTGCGCGTCTACGACCTCGCGCTCGAGCTGATCTCGCACTCGCACGGCCACGTCGATGTCGACACGCTGCACTCGTTCATCGCGGCGTATCAGACGATCCAACCGCTGCGGCTCGGCGAGTTGTGGGCGATTCCGATCATGTTGCGGATCGCGCTGATCGAGAACCTGCGGCGCGTGATCGCGGGCGTCACGGCCGGGCGGCGTGACCGCGAGAGCGCGGCGATGTGGGCCGACCGCTTGCTCGAAGGTGCCGCGGGCGATCCCTCCGGCGTCGTGCGCGTGCTCTCGGATCTCGTCGCCGAGAATCCTCCGATGACGACGCCGTTCGTCGCCGAGCTCGCGAGTCGCTTGCAGGGGCAGGGCGCGATCTCGACGCTGCCGATGGCGTGGCTCGAGCAGCGGCTCGATGGCCAAGGCCAGACGATCGAGCGAGCGTTTCAAGCGGCCGCGCAGAGTCAGGCCGCGGATCAGGTCGCGGTAGGCAACAGCATCACGAGCCTGCGCACGCTCGATGCGATCGACTGGCGCGAGTTCGTCGAACAACTGTCGGCGGTCGAGGCGATCCTGCGCCAGGACGCGATCTATCCGGCGATGGAGTTCGCGACCCGCGATCGCTATCGCCACGTCGTCGAGACGCTCGCCGCACGCGGCAAGCTGCCGGAGCCCGAGGTCGCGCGCAAGGCGATCGAGCTGGCCGCGGCGCGCCCCGCCGGGCGCGAGCACCATGTCGGCTATTTCTTGATCGACGATGGCAAGCGTGCGCTCGAGCTCGCGCTCAAGGAGCGACCGCGCCCGGTCGCGCTCGTCCGCAACGTGCGGAGCGGTCTTGGCATCGTCGTGTACGTGGCGCTGATCGCCCTGATCACCGCGGGCTTCACGGTCGTCGTCTCCGACGTGACGGTGGCGCATCGCTATCATCATCCAGCGTGGATCGCGGCGTGGTCGGTCGCGGTCGCGCTGTGTGCGAGTCAGCTCGCGATCGCGATCGTGCAGTGGGGCGCGACGCTCGCGATCAAGCCGCTGTCGCTACCGCGCCTCGATTTCACCAAGGGCATCCCCGCCCAGCACAAGACGCTGGTCGCGGTGCCGGTGCTGCTGACCAGCGAAGCGAACATCGACCACCTCGTCGAGATGCTCGAGGTGCGGTTCCTGGCGAATCGCGATCCGAACCTCGCGTTTGCGCTGATCGGCGACTATTGCGACGCGCCCGAGCAGCACATGCCCGACGACGCGGCGCTGCTCGCGTACGCGACCCAGGCGATCGTGGCGCTCGACGCGAAGTATCACGACGTCCCGTTCTTCCTGATGCAGCGCGACCGCCGGTTCAACGCGCGCGATCACCTGTGGATGGGGTGGGAGCGCAAGCGCGGCAAGCTCGAGGATCTCAATGCGGCGCTGCGCGGCGAGCGCGAACGGTTCGCGACGATCGTCGGCTCGCTCGATCGGCTCGCCGGGACTCGCTACGTGCTCGTCCTCGACAGCGATACCGAGTTGCCCCGCGATGCGGCGAAGGAGCTCGTCGCCACGATGGCGCACCCGCTCAATCGCCCGGTGATCGACAAGCGGCGGGGTCGGGTCACGCACGGCTACGCGATCCTGCAGCCTCGCGTCGGCATCACGCTCGATAGCGCACAGCGCACGCGGTTCGCGCGGATGTTCGCCGGCGAGCCCGGGATCGATCCGTACACGCGCGCGGTCAGCGACGTCTATCAGGACCTGTTCGCGGAGGGCTCGTTCGTCGGCAAGGGCATCTACGATCTCGATGCGGTGCGCGACGTGCTCGAGGGCACGTTCCCCGACAACCGCGTGCTCAGCCACGACTTGCTCGAGGGTGCCTACGGCCGCGCCGGCCTGGTCAGCGACGTGCTGGTGTTCGAGGATTTTCCGTCGACGTACGCGGTCGATGCGAGCCGGCGCGCGCGGTGGATCCGCGGCGATTGGCAGATCGCGCGGTGGCTGTTCGGCTGGATCCCGCGCGGTGATGCGCAGCGTCGCGGCAACCCGATCTCGATGCTCTCGCGCTGGAAGATCCTCGACAACCTGCGGCGCAGCCTCGTGCCGATCGCGATGATCGTGCTGCTGGTCGGCGGTTGGCGGCTGCACGGTGTAGCGTGGCTCGCGCTGTCGCTCGTGCTCGCGACGTTCATCGTGCCGACACTGCTCGCGGCGTTCACCGACCTCGAGCGGCGGCCCAAAGAGGTCTCGGCGGAGGAGCACGCGCGGGTCGTGCGCCGGCAACTCGGCCGTGCGTTCCTGCGCGAGCTGTTCTCGTTCGCGTGCTTGCCGGAGGATGCGGCGATCAGCGGCGGGGCGATCACGCGCGTGTCGGTCCGGCTGTGGCTGACCAAGCGGAAGCTCCTCGAGTGGAAGACCGCCGCCGACGCGGAGCGCAGCAAGCGCACCGGGTTCTTCGCGACGTATCTCGCGATGTGGCCGGCGCCGGTCGCCGCGGCCGCGATCGTCGTACAGCTCGAATGGGGCTACACCCACGCGACGTGGCTCGCCGGGTCGGTCGCGGCGCTGTGGCTGTTCGCGCCGATGCTCGTGTGGTGGGCGGGACGTCCGGTCACCCGCCGCTCGGACTACATGACCGTCGCCGAGCTCGCGTTCTTGCACCGGCTCGCGCGCCGCACGTGGCGGTTCTTTCAGACCTACGTCACCACCGAGGATCACGATCTTCCGCCGGATAACTTTCAAGAGGATCCACCGGTCGGCATCGCGCATCGCACATCGCCGACGAACATCGGGCTCGCGCTGCTCGCGAACCTCAGCGCGCACGACTTCGGCTACATCACGTCGACCGAGGTCGCCGCGCGGGTCGGGCGCACGTTCGCGACGCTCGATCAGTTGCAGCGGTTTCGCGGCCACTTCTACAACTGGTACGACACGCGGTCGCTCGAGCCGCTGCGGCCGATGTACGTGTCGACCGTCGACAGCGGCAACCTCGCCGGGCATCTGATGACGCTCGCCGAAGGGCTGCGCGAGCTGCCGAACGAGCCGGTCGTGAGGCCGGCGCAGTTGCTCGGCCTCACCGACACGATCGACGTCTTGCAAGAGCTCGGCTTCGAGGGGCTCGTCGCGGTGCGCGAGGCCGTGAAGGGCTCGATCCGCACGATGCACGAGGCGCGCGCGACCTTCACGGCGCTCGCCGCCGCGGCCGACAGCGCCGAGCGGTTGGCGAAGCGCGAGCCGGAGGCGAACGAGCTGTGGTGGCGCAAGGAGCTGGCGCGCCAGACCCACGAGCTCGTGGCAGAGCTCGATCGCCTCGGCGTTGCCGACGGACCCATCCCGACGCTCGCGCAGCTCGCGCCCACGAATCCGTACGCCGCCGAGCGCGTCGCCGAGCTCCACCGGCTCGCGCAGCACGCGGGCGACCTCGGTGATTTCGAATACGACTTCCTCTACGACGTGAACCGCCACCAGTTCTCGATCGGCTACAGCGTCACCGATCACCGCCTCGACAACAGCTTCTACGATCTGCTCGCCTCCGAGGCGCGGCTCGCGAGCTTCGTCGCGATCGCGCAGAACAAGGTGCCGCAGGATCACTGGTTCCACCTCGGCCGCCGGGTGACGACGCAGGGCGGCCGCCCGACGCTGCTGTCGTGGAGCGGCTCGATGTTCGAGTATCTGATGCCGCTGCTCGTGATGCCGACCTACGAGGGCACGCTGCTCGACGCGACGTACACCGCGTCGGTCGATCGCCAGATCGAGTACGGCCGCGAGCGCAAGGTGCCGTGGGGCATGTCGGAGAGCGGCTACAACAAGACCGACGCGCAGCTCAACTACCAGTACCGCGCGTTCGGCGTGCCCGGGCTCGGGTTCAAGCGCGGCCTCGCCGCGGATCTCGTGGTCGCGCCGTACGCGAGCGCGATGGCGTTGATGGTCGCGCCGAAGGCGGCGACGGCGAACCTCGAACGGCTCGCGGCCGAGCATCAGATGGGGCCGTTCGGATTCTACGAAGCGATCGACTACACCCAGTCGCGGCTGCCGCCCGGCAAATCGTTCGCGACGGTGAAGTCGTACATGGCGCATCACCAGGGCATGGCGTTCCTCTCGATCGCGTACATGTTGCTCGATCGTCCGATGCAGCGCCGGTTCCTCGCGAATCCGGCGGTGCGCGCGACCGACCTGGTGCTCCACGAGCGCGTGCCGAGGACGCCAGCGGTGTATCCGCATCCCGCCGAGGTCAGCGCGGTGCGCACGACGACCGAGGTCGAGCGCGACTTGCGGGTGTTCGCGACGCCGAACACGCCGGCGCCGGAGATCCAGTTGCTGTCGAACGGCAACTATCACGTGGTCGTGTCGAACAGCGGTGGTGGCTACAGCCGGTGGCGCGATCACGAGGTCACGCGCTGGGCCGAGGACGCGACGCGCGATTGTTGGGGCCAGTTCTGTTACGTCCGCGATGTCATGACCGGAAAGTTCTGGTCGACCGCGTATCAGCCGACCCAGCAACCGAGCGCGAGCTACGAGGCGATCTTCTCGGCGGGTCGCGCGGAGTTTCGTCGCGGCGATGACGAGCTCGATATGCACGTCGAGATCGCGGTGTCACCCGAGGACGACCTCGAGCTGCGGCGGATCACGATCTCGAATCACGGGTTGCAGCGGCGCACGATCGAGCTCACGAGCTTCGCCGAGGTCGTGCTCGACGCGAAGGGTGCGGACGTGGCGCATCGCGCGTTCTCCGGGTTGTTCGTGCAGTCCGAGATCATCGAGAGCCAGCAGGCGATCCTGTGCACGCGGCGGCCGCGCTCGCCGGGCGAGCAACCGCCGTGGTTGCTGCACCTGATGGTCGTGCACGGTGGGACGGCGCGGCCGACCTCGTACGAGACCGATCGCAACGGCTTCATCGGTCGCGATGGTACGCCCGCCGATCCGGCGGCGATGCATCGCAAGCTGCTCGGTAACTCGCAGGGCGCGGTGCTCGATCCGTGCGTCGCGATCCGCAACACCGTCGAGCTCGGACCCGATCAGACGATCCAGTTGCACGTCGCGACCGGCGTCGCCGAGACCCGCGAGGCCGCGCTCGCGCTCGTCGACAAGTACCGCGGGCGTCACCTCGCGGATCGCGTGTTCGAACTCGCGTGGGCGCAGTCGCAGGTGATCCAGCGCCGGCTCGATGCGGGCAACGCCGAGGTCCGGCTGTGGGAACAACTCGCGGGTCACGTGATCTTCGCGAACCCGACGCTGCGCGCGCCGAAGCGCGTGATCGCGGCGAACCGGCTCGGCCAGGCCGGGCTGTGGCCGTACAGCATCTCCGGCGATCTGCCGATCGTGATCGTGCGGATCACCACGGCCGAGAACCTCGAGCTCGTGCGCCAGCTCGTGCGCGCGCACATGTACTGGCGGTTGAAGGGGCTCGCGGTCGACCTCGTGATCTGGAACGAGGACCCGTCGGGCTATCGCCAGAATGTGCACGATCAGATCACGGCGGCGATCGCGCTGATCGGCGATGCGAGCCTCGTCGATCAGAAGGGCGGCATCTTCATCCGGCGCACCGATCAGATGACCGATCCGGATCGCATGCTGATGATGACGGTGGCGCGCGTGATCCTCGCCGATACCGCCGGCACGCTCGCCGAGCAACTCGATCGCCGGCCGCGCAACGAGCCGGTGCAGCCGGTGAAGTTCGAGCGGCAGAAGGTGCGCGGCGGGACCCCGCTCGCGCTGCCGCCGATGCAGCGACCGGATCTCACCGCGTTCAACGGTCACGGTGGGTTCACCAAGGATGGTCGCGAGTACGTGATCGCGACGACGCGCGAATCGCGAACGCCGGCGCCGTGGATCAACGTGCTCGCGAATTCGTACTTCGGCACGATCGTGTCGGAGACCGGGGCCGGCTACACGTGGTGCGAGAACGCGCAGATGTACCGGCTCTCGCCGTGGAGCAACGACGCCGTCGGCGATCCTGCCGGCGAGGTGCTGTACATCCGCGACGAGGAGGATGGTTCGTACTGGTCGCCGACGCTGTCGCCGGCACCGAGCGCGTTGCCCTACACGACGCGTCACGGCTTCGGCTACTCGGTGTTCGAGGCGCAGGATGCGGGCGTGCGCTCGGAGCTCACGGTGTTCGTCGCCATGGATGCGCCGGTCAAGCTGTTCAAGCTCAAGCTGCGCAATCGCTCGGGACGGACCCGCAAGCTGTCCGTCGCCGGCTACTTCGAGCTCGTGCTCGGCACGCAGCGTGCGGTGACGTTGCCGTATGTCGTGACCGAGATCGACGCGCGGACCGGTGCGCTGTTCGCCCACAACTCCTACGGGGAAGAGTTCGCGTCGCGCGTCGCGTTCCTCGAGTGCAGCGAGAGCGTGCGCACCGTGTCGGGCGATCGCACCGAGTTTCTCGGACGCGGTGGATCGGCGGCGCGGCCGGCGGCGCTCGCACGCGCGGGGCTGTCGGGGCGCGTCGGTGCCGCGTTCGATCCGTGCTTCGCGATGCACACCGGCATGATCGAGGTGCCCGACGCCGTCGAGCGCGAGATCGTGTTCGCGTTCGGCTCGGGGCGCGACCTCGACGACGCGCGCTACATCGTCAACCGCTATCGCGGTGCGGCGGCGGCGCAGTCGGGCCTCGCGGCCGTGTGGGAGTTCTGGAACACCATGCTCGGCGCCGTGCACGTCAAGACGCCCGACGAGTCCCTCGATTACCTCGCGAACGGTTGGTTGATCTATCAGGTGCTCGCGGCGCGGATGTGGGGACGCAGCGGGTTCTATCAATCCGGCGGCGCGTTCGGGTTTCGCGATCAGCTCCAGGACGCCTGCGCGCTGGTGCACGCCGAGCCCGCGCTGTTGCGCGACCAGTTGGTGCGCTCGGCGACACACCAGTTTCAACAGGGCGACGTCCAGCACTGGTGGCATCCGCCGAGTGGCCGCGGCGTGCGCACGCGGATCTCCGACGACTACCTGTGGTTGCCGTATGCGACCGCTCGCTACGTCACCGCGACCGGCGATACCGGCGTGCTCGACGAGAAACTCGAGTTCATCGAGGGCCGGGCCGTCAACGCGACCGAGGACAGCTACTACGATCTGCCGGTGCGCTCGCAGGAGACTGCGGCGCTCTACGATCACTGCGTGCGCGCGATCGAGCACGGCTACCACCTCGGCGAGCACGGCTTGCCGCTGATGGGGACCGGCGACTGGAACGACGGCATGAACCTGGTCGGCGACGAGGGCAGGGGCGAGAGCGTGTGGCTCGCACAGTTCCTCGTCGACGTGTTGCGCAGCTTCGAGCCGATCGCGCGCCGGCGTGGCGACACGACGTTCGCCGCGACGTGCGCGACGCGGGTCGCCGAGCTCCGTCGCAACCTCGAATCGCACGCGTGGGACGGCGCGTGGTATCGGCGCGGCTACTACGACGATGGCTCGCCGCTCGGTTCGGCGACGCGCGACGAGTGTCAGATCGATGCGCTGCCGCAGAGCTGGGCCGTGCTCAGCGGCAGCGGCAGCGAGGAACGGGCGAGCCAGGCGCTCGACGCGCTCGACCAGCGGCTCGTCGATCGCGAGCTGGCGGTGATCAAGTTGTTCGAACCACCGTTCGACAAATCGACGCAGAGCCCGGGCTACATCAAGGGCTACGTCCCCGGCGTGCGCGAGAACGGCGGCCAGTACACGCACGCCGCGGTGTGGGCCGTGATGGCGTTCGCGGCCGCGGGGCGCACCGAGCGCGCGTGGGAGTTATTCCGCGCGATCGATCCGATCCACCACGGCGACACGCCCGAGGCGATCGCGCGCTATCGCGTCGAGCCGTACGTCATGGCCGCGGACATCTACACCAATCCGCAATACCCGGGGCGCGGTGGTTGGACCTGGTACACCGGCTCGGCCGGATGGATGTATCGGCTCGTGCTCGAGTCGCTGCTCGGGATCCACCTCGAGGTCGATCGCCTGCGGATCGAGCCCAAGATGCCGGCGCACTGGCCCGGTTTCGAGATTCACTATCGCCATCATCAGACCGTTCACCACATCACCGTGAAGAATGGCGGTGGACACAACGTGAAGCGCGTCGTCAGCGATTCGGTGGAACAGGCGGATTTGCGCATTCCGTTGCACAGTGATGGCCGAGAGCATTGGATCGACGTCGAAACCTGATGCGCGGTTTGCGCTAGACTCGCGCAGTGTCGCAGCCGGGACTCTTGCTGGTTTGGTCGAAGGGGGGGCCGCACAGACGCGCGGTGCCGATTCCATGGGCGGAGTCGTTCACGATCGGGCGCGAGCTGGTCTCCGACGACGACCGCACCAGCGCGAACCACGCGACGATCTACGCGCGTGCCGGTCTCGACCCCGACTTCGTCGTCACCAACACCGGATCGCGCAACGGCACGTTCGTCGATGGCAAGGATGTCGGCACGCACGGCTACGCCTGGAACGGGTCGGTGTTGCGCACCGGCAGCTCGCTGTGGATCGCGTCGACCGACCTCGCGCGCTTCGACGAGCCGGGCGAGCTGCCGCGTGCCGAGCTCGCCTTCGTGATTCGCGACGCCGCGCGCGCGAAGACCGAGCTTCCCGTGCACTACTCGCTGGTCCAGCGCTGCCTGCGCTCGATGTGGCGCGATCGCGCCGAGCTCGTCGCCGCGACCGAGGCCGCGGTCGCGAAGGCGATCACGACGAACGACGATCGCGTCGGCGAGGAGCACTTGCCGACGGTGCGACCGCTGCAAGCCACCGTGACGTTCGCGAAGTACTTCGAGCTCGAGATGTCGGCGCCGCCGCCGTTCAAGATTCCGCCCACGTATCACGTCCACTCGGTCGTCCGGCTCAAGGGCGGAGTGCCCCACGAGACCATCATCGGTTCCGATGCGACGCGCCCGACGCTCGTGCAGACCCAGCTCGGCGATTCGCTCGAGAAGAAGCCGGGCTACTTCATGGCCGGCTTCTGGGGCCACGGCGTGAACAGCCACTCGGTGTACCTCGCGCGCACGACCGAGCGTTCACGCTTGTTCTTGCGCTTGCCGTACGGCGCCGGGGTCTACGCGGGCAAGGGCGAACGCGAGCGCGCGCTCGCTCAGCTCGAGCGGTTCTACTGGCTCGCGGAGACGCTGCCGGTCGCGCACGTCACGCTGCTCGACTCCATGGGCACCGCGCACTACGAGCTCGTACGGCACGATGGTCGCGTCGTGATTTCGCCGGAGAACCTCGGGTCGCTGGATGACATCGATTTTCTCGCGCTCGCGATGGGCTAGCGCCGCGCGGAGGCTCGCCGCGTCGCTTGAGCCTCGGCCTCGATCAGATCGATCGCCACGCCGTTCGACGTCACATCCTACCGACCGCCGCGCCGACCGCCGCTCGGACGGCCACCACCACCGGGACGCCCGCCGCTCGGACGACCGGAGCTCGGACGGCCGGCGAAGCCACCACCGGAATTCGGACGACCGCCCGCGCCCGGCGTGCTCGGACGACCACCGAAACCACCGGAATTCGAACGACCACCACCGCCCGTGACTGCCCCCCCGGAATTCGGACGACCACCGGGTGTGCTGGGACGCCCACCGAAGCCACCGCCGGAATTCGGACGACCACCCGCGCCGGGTGTGCTCGGACGACCACCGAAGCCACTACCGGACGTTGGACGACCACCACCGCCACTGAAACCACCACCGGAATTCGGACGACCACCGGCACCGGGTGTGCTGGGACGACCACCCGCAGATGTCGTCGCACGGCCGCCGCCACCCGTGGGCCGACTGCCGCCACCGGCATTCGGACGGCCACCAGCTCCACCAGAATTTGGACGACCGCCAGAGCCCGGAGTTGGACGACCACCGCCACCCGCCGGACGCCCGGCCTTCGGACGACCGCCGTTACCGCGGCCGGGACTCGAACGTGCCTCCGACTTCGCCGGCGGACGCAAGCCGTCGAGCTCTTGCGGCGTGAGGTTGCGCCAGCGGCCGACGGCCTGGTTGCCGAGGAGGATGTTCATGAACCGGATGCGCTGGAGTGCGACGACCTCGTAGCCGAGCGCTTCGCACATCCGGCGAATCTGCCGATTGAGTCCCTGGGTGAGGATGATCGAGAAGGTCTTGGGGCCGAGCACCGCGACCTTGCAGCGCTTGGTCATGCCTTCGGGTTGCAACCGAATGCCGGCGGCCATCCGTGATGCGAATTCGTCGTCGAGCGCGCGATCGACCGTGACGACGTACTCCTTCTCGTGGTTGTGCTCGGAGCGCAGCACCTCGTTGACGATGTCGCCGTCGTTGGTCAGGAGGATCAGGCCCTCGGACTCCTTGTCGAGCCGACCGATCGGGAAGATCCGCTCGGGGTGATCGACGAAGTCGATGATGTTGCCCTCGACCGCACGCTCGGTCGTCGAGATCACACCGATCGGCTTGTTGAGCGCGATGTAGACCGGCTTGTCGAGCTTGCGCGCGTGGCCGACGGCATCGCCATCGACCTTGATCACGTCGCCTTCGGCCACCTGCGCGCCGAGGACCGCGACGACACCGTTGACCGTCACGCGGCCGGCCGCGATCACGTCGTCGGCCTGGCGTCGCGACCAGGAACCGCTTTCGCCGAGATATTTGTTGAGCCGCATCTTTGTCAAAACTCCGGGCCGACCCTACCTCAGCCGGCTACCATGCGACTGGGTTGCGCATCCTTCTCCTGACGCCACCGATGATCCAGCTGAATACGCCGTATCCAGCGACGGCGTACTTGACGGGCTTCTTGCGCCAGCATCCGGGGCTCGAGGTCCGCCAGGCCGACCCGGCGATCGAGCTGTTCCTCGCGGTGTTCTCGCGCGAGGGCCTGACCGCGATCGCCGGCGAGCTCGCCGAGCGCGCCGAGGACAGCGACGGCGACCCACCGCCGACGATCGCGCACTTTCTCGAGCATGCCGAGCGCTACATCGCCACGATCGACGCCGTGATCGCGTTCCTGCAGGGTAGGGACCCCGCGCTCGCGATGCGGATCACGACCCGCGCATTCTTGCCCGAGGGCCCGCGGTTCGCGGCGATCCAACGGACCGGCGATGACGATCCGCTGCACTGGGCGTTCGGCCAGCTCGGCGTCGCCGATCGCGCGAAGCACCTCGCGAGCCTCTACATCGACGACCTCGCCGACGCCGTGCGCGAAGGCATCCAGCCGCACTTCGAGCTGTCGCGCTACGGCGAGCATCTCGCGGCGAGCGCCGCGACGTTCGATGCGCTGCGCGACGAGCTCGAGGGCGATCCGACCCTGGTCGACGCGACGCTCGACGACATCGCGCGCGAGCTGTTCGCCGAGCACCAGCCCGAGCTCGTCGGGCTCACCGTGCCGTTCCCGGGCAACGTCTACGGCGCGTTCCGGATCGCGCGCGCGATCAAGGCGGTCGCGCCGACCACGCGGATCGTCCTCGGCGGCGGCTACGTCAACACCGAGCTGCGCGAGCTCGCCGATCCACGCGTGTTCGACTACGTCGACTTCATCACGCTCGACGACGGCGAGCGCCCGCTGCTCGCGCTGATCGATCACCTGCGCGATCCGAGCAAGCCGCTGTTCCGGACGTTCGTGCGCGTCGACGGCGCGATCGTGCTGCGCACCGATCCAGCGCTCCACGATGTCCCGCTGCGCGACGCCGGCACGCCGACCTACGACGGCCTGCCGCTCGATCGCTACCTCTCGCTGTTCGAGATGCTCAATCCGATGCATCGGCTGTGGTCCGATGGCCGCTGGAACAAGCTGACGATCGCGCACGGCTGCTACTGGAAGAAGTGCACGTTCTGCGACATCACGCTCGACTACATCGCGCGCTACGACCCGGTCCACGCCGATCTGCTGGTCGATCGGATCGAAGCGATCGTGAAGGAGACCGGGCAGACCGGCTTTCACTTCGTCGACGAGGCCGCGCCGCCGGCCGGCCTCAAGCACCTCGCCGAGCGGCTGCTCGCGCGCGACGTCGTGATCACGTGGTGGGGCAACATCCGGTTCGAGAAGACGTTCACGCCGGAGCTCGCGCAGCTCCTCGCGCGCTCCGGCTGCGTCGCGATCAGCGGCGGGCTCGAGGTCGCGTCGGATCGCCTGCTCGGCTTGATCAACAAGGGCGTCACCGTCGAGCAAGTCGCGCGGGTCACCCGCGCGTTCAGCGACGCGAACATCATGGTCCACGCCTATCTCATGTACGGCTTTCCGAGCGAGACCGCGCAGGAGACGATCGATTCGCTCGAGCGCGTGCGCCAGTTGTTCGAAGCCGGCTGCGTGCAATCGGCGTTCTGGCATCGCTTCGCCGCCACCGCGCACAGCCCGATCGGCAAGCAACCCGAGCTCTACGGAATTCGCCTTCACAAAGAGCCACCGATCACCTTCGCGCGCAACGACCTCGGCTTCGACGATCCGACCGGTACCGATCACGAACAGCTCGGCGTCGGCCTGCGCAAGGCGCTCTACAACTACATGCACGGCCTCGGGCTCGATGCCGACGTCCGTACGTGGTTCACGCGCAAGCGGTCGATCCCCGAGACCACGGTTCCCAAGGACTTGATCCGGATCGCCCTGACCATTCGATGACACACCGCGAGGGAGAGTGCATGGCATCGTGGTGACTTGGAAGTCCGTCCGAAGTATCGCGGTGTCTCACATCGCATCGCGTTTCACACCGCGATCGTCGCCGGCACGGTCCTGCTCGCGGTCGCGCACGGCGGGACCCGGCTCGCACTCGTGCCGTACGTGATTCTCCTCGCCGCGATGTTCGGCGTCTCGGCGACGCTGCATCGCGCCGATTGGGGTCCGCGGATGTACAACTGGCTGCGGCGCGCCGATCACGGGACGATCTTCCTGTGCATCGCCGGCACGTACACGCCGTTCTCGCTGCTCGGCCTCGGTGGCGCCGCCGGCACGAAGCTGTGCCTGCTCGCGTGGATCGTGTGCGGCATCGGCGTCGTCCGCGCGCTCGCGTGGCCTCACGCACCGCGTGCGATCACGGCGACGTGCTTCGTCGCGGCCGGCTGGGTCGTCCTCGCGTATCTGCCGCAGTTCCACGCGGCGGTCGACGCGACGACGTTCGGGCTGATCCTGATCGGCGGCGTCGCGTTCACGCTCGGCGCCGTGATCTACCTGATCAAGTGGCCCGACCCGGCGCCGGCGACGTTCGGCTATCACGAGGTGTTTCACCTCGTGATCATCGGCGCGTGCGCGATCCACTTCATCGCGGTCGCGCGCCTCGCGACGAGCTAGGGGCCGGACTAGCCGATTCCGAGCGAGCGCGCGAGGTCGACGCCCTGCACCGCGTTGCGGTACTGCAGGATCATCTTGTGGATCTGATCGGTGAACGTCTGCTGGATCATCGCGCGCGACACCCCATCGACGACGACCGGATTCTGCGCGTTGCGCAGCGCACCACCCGCGGTGTTGCCATCGCCACCGCGCGCCGCGATCAACGCGACGAGCAACGACAACCCACCTTCCATCGCCTCGGCATCGGCCAGCTTGCCGAGCGGCGTCATGTCGTCGATCGTGATCGCGCCACCGCGCGCGAGCGTGATCCCGCCGAGCTTCGCGACCGGCTTGCCGCCCGACACCACGGTCAGTCCGTCGGTGCTGAGGTGGACCGACTGGATGTTGATCGCGTCGATCGTCGATTGCGCGTCGTGACCACCCATCACGTGGGCGAGATCACCGGCACCTTCGACACCGATCGTCAGCGGCGCACCCGGTGAGATCTGGAGCCCGGTGCCGTCCTTGATGAAGTTCGCACCGGCCTTCATCGAGACCGTCGCGCCCGCCGACACGCGGCTCATCTCCTCGGGCTTGACCGGTGCCTTCGCCGGCGCCGCGTCACCCGTGGTCTGGAACAACTTCGTGAAGCCGATCATCACGCGGTTGAGCGTGCCCTGGAGATCGGGATCCTTCGTCGGATCGTAGGTGTGGCTCGACAGCTTGGTGCCGGTGACCGCCTGCTCGATCATGCCGGTGACCTTGCCGGCGACCGTGCCCTTGACCGGAATCACGCCGATGCCACCGCCGTCGCTCACACTCGCGTGCGCCTTGCCGGTCGCGAAGTCAAAGCTCGCACCTTCGAGCTCGCAATCGCGACCCGGAAACGTGATGTCGAGATACAGCCCGGGCTGGACCCAGACCTGGACGCCCTTGGTCGAGACCTCGGCGTGGATCGAGGTCGCCTCGCGCGTCGAGGCCGCGTACGTCCAGCCGTCGCCGCCGAGCTTCTTGTGGCCCGGGATCATGATCGACGCGCGCACCGATTGCAGATCGACGCCGGCCGGCATCGCCTGCTCGACCTGACCGAGGTGGTGCATCACCTGCTGAGCGAACGCGTTGCCGCGATGCTGCTGCAGCCACGTGTGAATCTCGTCGCGCTCGTCGGGATGCGCGCGGAGGATCTGCGCGATCTGCGCGGCGGCCGGCTCGCCCGAGCCTTGGATCGCCTCGGCCGCCGCGAGCCCCGGCTTGGGAGCCGCGACCGGAGCCTTGGGCTGAACCGCTCCCTGCGGTGCCTGTTGTTGCTGGTGCTGCTGATTGTGGTCGGACATGCTGCGCTCCCGCATCTTACGCCAGCTCGCGGTCGTTACTTCCTTCAGGTATTCTCGCCACATGGCCGTCTCCAGCGTCAACACGCGT
This sequence comes from Kofleriaceae bacterium, assembly GCA_039935615.1. Lineage (GTDB taxonomy): Bacteria > Myxococcota_A > Polyangia > Haliangiales > Haliangiaceae > JABFXX01. The sequence continues at coordinate 11,160 of JBDTJY010000203.1, read as the reverse complement.
GCAACGGCCCTGGCGCGCGCGCTGCTCTCGCGCTTCCTCGTGATCCACGCCCATCGCCGCCGCCTCCAGGGTGGCAGCGCGTTCGGCCCGTCGAGCGCGGAGGTCGCGATCGTGTTGCGCGGTGAGCTCACCGAGATGTCGGCCGATGTGGCGGCCGAGGACACGCTGGTCGCGACCGCGTTGGGCGAGCTCGTCGCGAGCCTCGGCGCGGCTCGCGATGCGCCGCTGGCGCGGCTCGCGCGCGTGTTCTGGCTCGACAAGATCGATCTCGCGATCGTCGCGACGCTGCTCGCACCGGAGCTCGATCCGGAGCTCGAGCGCGCGTTCACGTTCGCGATCGACGACTTCACGCGCAAGCGCCTCGACATCGGCTTCCTCGGCCGCTTGATCGGCGGTCGCGACGAGATCGAGATCGATCGCGTCTACGCGCGCCTCGACGAGACCGCTCCGCTCCGCCGTCACAACACCCTGTCGCTCGCGGCACCCTCGGAGACCACGCCGTCCTCGATGCGCACCGTCCGGCTCGCGGACCGGATCGTGTCGTTCCTGCGCGGCCACGACACGATCGACGAGCTCGTGCGCGGCATCGTGCGAGTCGTCCACGAGCCTGCCGCACTCGCCGCCGTCGTGATGGCGCCCGAGAAGGTCGCGCAGATCCGCCGTGCGCTCGCCGGGCAGGGGGGCTCCGCCGCGCGCGTGTTGCTCGCGGGCCCCGATGGCGTCGGCCGCGGCATGGTCGTCGAGGCTCTGCTCGCCGAGCGCGAGATCGCCGTCGTGCGGATCGATCTCGCGGCGATCGCGAGCGATGCGCGGATCGCCGATCGGACGAGCGCCGCGCTGCGCGAAGCGGCGTTGCGCGATGCGGTCGCGATCCTCGACGGCGGCAGCGCGCTCAAGGACGAGGCCCCGCGTGCCCTCGCGCAGGCGATCGCCGACGGCGCCGCCACGCTCGCGGTGCCGTTGGTGTTCACGATGTCGTCGCACCCGTCGTGGTTGATCAACGTGATTCCGGATCTCGTCGAGCTCGACATCCCGGCGCCGAGCTTTCGCGAACGCCTCGAGCTGTGGAGGCGCGAGCTCCCGCCGCCGGTCGTCGCGCCCGAGGATCTCGAGACCGTCGCCGCGCGCTACGCGTTCACCGGCTCGACGATCACGCGCGTCGCTCGCCGCGCCGAAGCGACCGCTCGGCTGCGCGATCCGAACGCTCCGAGCGTGCGCCTCGACGAGCTCGCGGATGCCGCGCGCCTGACGTTCTCGCATCGCCTCGGCACGATGGCCCAGCGGATCCCGACCGGCTTCGCGTGGGACGATCTCGTGCTGCCGAAAGAGACGATGGACTCGGTGCGCGAAGTGCTGCGGTTCGCGCGCTACAAGCCGATCCTCCTCGAAGATTGGGGCTTCGCGGCGAAGCTGCCGTACGGCCGCGGCGTGTCGGCGATCCTTCACGGTCCGCCCGGTACCGGCAAGACGATGGTCGCGCAGTTGCTCGCGAACGAGCTCGGCTACGACCTCTATCGCATCGATCTCTCGCAGGTCGTCAACAAGTACATCGGCGAGACCGAGAAGAACCTCGCGCGGATCTTCGAGGAGGCCGAGACCTCGCATGCGATCCTGTTCTTCGACGAAGCCGACTCGCTGTTCGCGAAGCGCACCGCGGTGACGTCCGCGAACGATCGCTACGCGAACCTCGAGGTCAACTACCTCCTGCAGCGCATGGAGACGTTCGACGGCGTCACGCTGCTCGCGACGAACCTCGAGCAGGGCATCGACGAGGCGTTCAAGCGCCGCGTCCGGTTCAACGTCGGCTTCGAGCTCCCCGAGGCGCCCGAACGAGCGCGCCTGTGGAAGAGCATGTTTCCGTCGAAGGCGCCGCTCGAGCCCAACATCGATTGGGAGATCTTGTCGCGCCAGTTCGTGATGGCGGGTGGCTACATCAAGAAGGCGGTGTTGCGCGCCGCCTTGGTCGCCGCCGAGGCCAACCGCGCGGTCAGCACCGCCGACCTCGTCGAGGCCGCGCGCATGGAGTACCGCGAGATGGGCCGCATCATCTAGCGCTGCGGGAACGCCTTGTTGATCTGATCGTCGATCCGACCGCGGGCGATGCCGCGGAACATCGGGCTGATCTCCTGGACGCACGAGTTGCCCATCTGGGTCGCCTGCGCGCGCGTGATCTTCGACGGATCGACGTGCGCGTACTTCGCGGCGGTCACCGGGCAGTACTGCTGCGCCTGCTGCTTGATCGCCGCAACGTCCGCGGCGTTGACGCCACCGACGATGTTGGCGAGGTCGTTCGAGGCGATTTCCGGGAGGATGTTGGAGGGCATGACGTGACGTCTTCCAAGAGCGATGCCAGGTCCGGCCCGCCGGAACCTGGCGAAACCAAACATCCGTCTACCGGTGGTGACGTGACAAACGGTTACGAGTTTCAAGCCGCGGCGCGGCCGATCGCGTAGCCGTCACGTGCGGTAGACGTTAGGCGCCGGTGGCTAGCCGCTCGATCGGCGTCCCGGCTATGCTGGCGGCGATGTTACGGATCGCCGCGGTCGCGGTCGTGCTCGCCACCAGCGCGGCCCACGCCGAACCACCGCCGAACATGGTGCTGACCGACCTCGGGCTCCACGTCGTCGGCATCGGCTACCAGCGCACCGTCGCACCGAACGTCGCCCTCCAGATCGACGCCGACTCGTACACCCCGTGGACCCAGGAGGACACGTTCTTCGAGGTCCAAGGCTTCGTCGTGCGCGTGCGACCGGTGTTCTACAAGGGCGAAGCGCCGACCGGATGGTGGCTGTCGCCATTCGCGCAAGCCGGCGTCGGCAGCGCGAGTCGCGGCAGCGGCCTGGTGTGGGCCGCGGGGGCCTCGCTCGGTTACGCGTGGCTCGCGTGGGCGCACCTGCACATCGCGATCGGCGTCGGCGCGCAATACGATCAAGCGCGGATTCCCGGCGGCAGCGGACGTCCGGCATTTCAAGAGCTGTGGCCCCAACTCGACGGGACCGTCGGTTACGCCTTCTGATGCAGCGAACGATCCCGAAGTGGACCGTCGTCCCGGTCGTCGTGCTCGTCGTGTCGTCGTTCGCGGTGTACAAGCTCACGCGCTCGCCGGCCGAGTCGGCGACGATCGCGCCGCCGCCGCCACCTCCGACGATCGACATGCCGCAGTACGTCGACGTGCGGCCACCGGCGAAGAAGTTCACGGGCAGTGCCGCGTGCGGCGACTGCCACGACGACGAGCTCGCCGGCTGGAAGAAGAGCTGGCACTGGCGCGCGCTGTCACCCGCGACCGCCAAGCTCGCGGTCGGCGGCGACGCGCACTTCAAAGGGACGTCGAGCGAAGCGACGATGTTCCATCACGGCAGCCAACGCGTGATGAGGACGCAAGGCCCCGACGGTGCGCCCGCGGATTTCAACGTCGCGTGGGTGATCGGCGGCAAGCGCATGCAGGACTCCGTCACGGTGTTTCCCGACGGCCGCTGGCAGGTGTTGCCGATCTACTTTCACGTCGCCGACAAGACCTGGGTCGACTACACCGAGACCAAGCAAGGCGCGCTGACTCCCGATCATCCATTCTGGTGGACCAACGCGCGGCGGATGGCGAATCACGAGTGCCTCGACTGCCACACCACGAACCTTTCGGTCACGCACGACGACGCGACCGGCAAATGGACGACCACCGCGACCGACCTCACGGTCGCGTGCGAGTCATGCCACGGCCCGAGCGGTGTCCACGCCGACACGACGAAGAAGGCCGACATCATCCAGCCCGCGAAGGCCGGCGCGATCGGCGTGTCCGCGTGCGCGCGCTGCCATGGGCCGCGGCAACCGCTGTGGCCGTTGCTCGATGCCGATCACGCGTTCCGGTTGGGCGACGATTACGACGAGGCCTACGATCCGGTCGTGATCACGTTGCCGGGCGGCGGCACGTCGAGCGATTTCTTCGCCGATGGCCGGCCGTCGACGTCGAGCTTCGAGTACCAGGCGATGCTGCAATCGGCTTGCTACCGCAAGGGCAACGCGACGTGCCTGACGTGTCACACCGCACCGCATGCGGTGAGCCATCGCAAGGCCGAGCTCCGCGCCGAGCCCGACAAGCTGTGCAAGAGCTGCCACGCCGACCTCGCGCCCGATCACTCGCACCACAAGACCGCGACGTGCATCGCGTGTCACATGGCGCCGGTCGTCAGCGGCGTCCTCGATCACTTCGCCGATCACACGATCGACGTGCCGGCACCGGCGACGACGGCGAACCACAAGGTGCCCAACGCGTGCGGCGTCTGTCACGCCGATCGCACGCCCGCGGTGTTGAGCGCGGACATCGTGAAGTGGTGGCCCGACGCGAGCAAGCGCCAGGCTCGACGCGAGCGGCTGGCCGACGCCTTCGACGAGGCGACCGCGGCGTCGAGCACCCCCGCGTTGCGCGCGGTGATCGCCGATACCGAGGAAGCCCCGACGCTGCGCGGCGCCGCGGCGATCACGCTCGCGCGCCGGACCCACGCCGCCGCCGCACCGGATGTTCTGCCGATGCTCGCGAATCCGCTCACCGTGATCCGCGCGAAGGGGTGCGAAGCGCTCGGCGATGGTCACGCGCGCAGCGCCGCCGATGCGGTCGCCGGCAAGCTCGCCGATGCGTCGTTGCGGGTCCGCCTCGCGTGCGCGCTCGCGCTCCTCGACATGCGCGATCCGCGCGGTGAGATGGCGCTGACCCGACTCGCGAACGATTCGTCGACGGCGCATCTCATGCTCCCGCACCTGGAGCTCGGTCGCGCGATGATCCGCCGCCACGACTATGCGGGGGCACAACACGAGCTGCTGCAAGTCGTGCAGCTCGCGCCGTACTTCGTCGACGGGCTCGTCGATCTCGCCGCGACCTACGCGTCGCTCGGCGATCTCGTCGAGGCACGTCGGCGCGTCGCGGCGGTGTTGCAGATCGAGCCTCGCCATCGCGGCGCGTTGGCTTTGTCACGGAAGCTCCAGTAGCCGTCGACGCGACCCCGCACTCGATCGCGTGCGTTGCCCACGCGTGTCCGCAGGAAGTTCGCGCAAGCCAGCGATCGTTGGTGAGCGCGTCGCGGTCTCGATGATGCACACGGGCCGCGCCATGAGCGTTGGTACGCACACGTTGTTCGGTCGCTTCATCACGCGCAGACCCGCCGCGGAGGTCCTCGGCGATTGGCTCGAGGCGCAGATCACGGAGGACGAGTACGAGTCGCTCGAGCTCCAGCGCTGGCTCGACTCGGTGACCGAGGTCAACGATCACGAGCTCGTCGTGTTCGAGGAGACCTGGTCCAACGATCGTACGGTCGCGGAGCGGCGCGCGCTGATCGACGTGCTCGCGGCGCGCGCGGCCACCGGGGATTGCGAGCTCCAGCACGCCACCGAGCGCGTGAACGTCGTGAGCTGGCAGATCCGCGCCGGTGCGGTGCTGACCGGCACGGAGACGCGCCGCTGCGTCCAGCCGCCGCCGATCACGCCCGAGCGCCGCGCGCGGTTCGCCGCTCGTGTCGACCCCGCGTAGTTGCACACGGGCGTGCGCAGCGGCGACTTCGTCCCCTGACGATTCGATCTTCGATGGCGTGCGGATTGGCCGGCTGTTACGCAGCGCATTAGCGAAAGGATCCAGCTACCTGCGTGATTTGTCCGGCCGGCACCGGTGTTGCTCTTTCAGCCGGACATGAGGGCCATCGCATTATCTCTTCTCGTCGCAGCTTGCTCGGGCACGAACCAGCCCGCCGATCCCACCTTGGAGATCACGAGCCCGGCGCGCGGCACGATCGCGAGCGATGGTCCCGTCACCGTGACCGGCACCGTGACCAACGCGAACCAGGTGTTCGTCAACGGCGCGCAGGTCACGGTCGGTGCCGACGGCACGTTCACCACGTCGGTCACCACGACGCCGGGCATCGACATCATCGAGACCCACGCGATCAACGGCGCGGTCGATATCAAGGACGTCCGCGCGGTGCTCGCCGGCACGACCGCACCGACCGATGGCACCGTGAAGTCGCCGCTCGGTGCGCACGCGAGTGCCACCGCGCTGAAGTCGATCGGCGCCGCGATGGCGACCGCGGCCAAGGCGGTCGACTACACCGCCGCCGTGCAGCCGATGAACCCGGTCTACAACAACACCGGTTGCCTCGGCGCGAAGATCGATATCACGAGCGTCGCGCTGTCGAACGTCGCCGTCGCGCTGACGCCGGCAGCGAGCTCGCTCGGGACCGACGTCACGATCTCGAACGTCGTCGTCAAGCTCCACGCCGACTTCAAGGCCGCGTGCATCGGCGGCTCGACGACGATCACCGTCACCGCGAGCGCCGCCCACCTCCACGGTGCACTCGGCGTGGCGGTCGCGAACAAGGCAGTCGCGACCTCGATCGGCGCGGTCAGCGTCACGCTCGACAACTTCGGGATGGACGTCGGCGGCGTGCCCGGTCCGGTCGAGGGACTGTTCGACGGCATCGTCCGCGGCAAGGTCGAAGCGGCGCTGACCACGATGATCCACGACAAGGTGCCGGGCATCGCGAACACCGCGCTCGCCGGCCTCGTCGCGAAGCCGCTCTCGGTCAACGTGCTCGGCAAGGTGACCGTGTTCACCGCCACGCCGACCAAGGCCACGGTCGCCGCAGATGGCCTCACGGTCGCGGTCGACACCACCGTCAAGGTCACCGACGGCGACGGCGCGATGGCGCTGTCGCAACCGATGGCGATCAACGACGACCTGATCTCGCAGAGCCAAGGCATCGGTGTCGCGCTCGCCGCCGATTCGGTCAACCAACTGTTCGCCGGGCTGTGGGCCGCGGGCGCGCTCGACAAGACGCTCCCCATTGCGTCGCTCGGTGCACTCGCCGCGGTGCTCGATTCGAGCGCGACGACCGTCGAGGTCAAGCTGATGCTGCCGCCGACCGTCACGACAGGCGCCGATGGTCTCGAGCTCGCGGTCGGTGACCTGATGGTGACCACGCTCGACGACGCGGGCACGCCGGTGCAGACCTTCGCGCTGTCGGTGAAGACCACGCTCGAGGCCGGCCCGAGCCAGACCGGCAAGCTGCTGCTCACCGTCGGCGCGCCCGACATTCACGCGCAGATCGTCGCGCAGAGCGACGTCGTCACGCGCCCGCTCACCGACGACCTCGTCACCCGCATCGTGACGACGGTGTGGAGCCTCGTCGGTGACGCGGCCGACAGCGCGCTCGGCAACATTCCGCTGCCGGCGTTCGCCGGGATTCAGCTCGGCGCGCCTTCGATCAAAGGCGCCCCCGGCTTTCTGATCGCCGAGATCGCCGTGAACTAGTCGGGCCCCTAAGGCGTGTCGAGGGTGATCACGCCGCACGCGACGCGGTCACCTGCATTGCCGACCGGCTGCGACTTCAGGTCATCCGCCTTCGCGTGGATGATGAAGCCCTTGCCGACGATCGAGGTGTCGCCCTCGCCGAGCGTGACGCCCTTGATCGTGAGCGTGGCCGTGCCATGGCCATCCTTCTCGGCGGTGATGTTGCCGAGGTCACCTTCATGGTGCTCGGCCGCCTCGGGCCCACCGTGCTTGTGGTTGCCCGGGTTGAAGTGACCACCGGCGCTCTTCGCATCGGGAGCCGAGCAATCGCCCTTCTCGTGGATGTGGAAGCCGTGGACACCCTTCTTCAGGCCCTCGATGTTCGCGGTGACCTCGATGCCGTTGTCGGTCTCCTTGAACTCGACGGTACCCTTCACCGTCTTGAACTTCGCGGTGCCGGTCATCGTCGCGGTCGCATGCTTCGGGGCGGGCGGCGGCGGGGGCGGCTCTTCCTTGGGCGGCGGTGCGGGCTTCTCGGCAACGGGCGCCGGTGGCGGCGCCGGCGGCGGTGGCTTCTTACCGCCGCACGCGGCGACCGCGATCACGATTGCGAACAGGCTGGCCTTGGTCATGGCCCGCACTATATGTCAGGCCTTCGTGAGTTTCTCGATCAGCGCCAACAGGTCGGCGATCTTGTAGGGCTTCACGATCAGCGCATCGTGCTGGCCGAGGTCGCCCTTGGGGACCGCTTCGGGCACCGCGGTCATCATGATCGTCGGAATGTTCGCGAGCTCCGGATCTGCGCGCATGCGGCGGATCATCTCGATGCCGTCCATGATCGGCATCTTCAGATCGGCGATCACGAGGTCCGCGCGCCGCTTCGCGAGACTCGCGAGGCCGAGCTTGCCGTTGATCTCGATCGCGGCCTCGTAGCCGCGATCGGCCAGGAGACGGCCGGTGACATCGGCGAGGCCGAACTCGTCATCGACGATGAGGACATACATCGCGGAGCTAACCACGTGGGAGCTTGATGCAGAACCGCGCGCCTCGAGGGTTGGAGTCCAGGCGGACGGTGCCGCCCATCGCGTTACACAGGGCCTTGACCACGAACAGTCCGACGCCGAACCCGCCTTCGCGGTTCTCGGTGCGGTGTTCGAAACGATCGAAGACGAACTCGCGTTGCGCGAGTGGAATACCCGGTCCTTCGTCGCTGACGCTGAGCTCGGCGGTCGCGCCGTGGATCGTCGTCGAGATCGAGATCGCGCAGCCGTCGCCGTAGCGGATCGCGTTGCCGACGAGGTTGCCGACCACCTGCTTCAAGCGCGCGCGGTCCCACCAGCCTTGGACGGCGCGGCCATAGTTGACGCTCAGCGTCGCGCCCGCGCGCTTCACCTCGTCGCCATGTTCGCGGACGACGTCATCGACCACGTCGCGGAGGTCGACCAGCTCGTAGTCGAGATCGATCTGGCCGTTCCGGATCGCGGAGACCTCCGTGATCCGGTCGATCGTCGTGGACAGCTTCTTGAGGTTGCGGGTCAGCATCGCGACGCGCGCCTCGAGCTGGGGGGCGTGGGCCAACGACATCTGCTCGAAGTGGTCGGTCAACAGGACCAACGGCGCGAGCGAATTGCGGAGCTCGTGGCCGAGCACGCCGATGAACTCGTCGCGAGCGGCGAGGCTCTCAGCGCAGCCGCAGTCGCACACCGAGCGCTGCTGACACGTCACCGACCGGCCGTCGTGTACTGGGGGTGACTGCATCTCCACTCTTTCACGACGGCGTTCAAGATCTGCACCATCAGCTACCGGTCAACTACCGGCGCCTAACGGTCTCAGATCTGCCCAGTTCGGTCCCGCTTCGAGCCCGACCACGAGCGGCACCTCGAGCTCGAAGGCGTGTCGCATCGAACCCGCCGCAAGCTCGGCGGCTCGTGGCAGATCCGCTTCAGCGACCTCGAACAGGATCTCGTCGAGGATCTGCGCGAGCGGTTGCGCCGAGAGGCCCGCGCGGCGCAGCGCGGTGTCGGCGTCGAGCAGCCCGCGTCGGGAGACATCGGAGACCGAGCCTTCATGAGTCGCGCGGCGAGCGAGGCGCTCGGCATAGGAGCGATCGTGCGAGTCGAGCGATTCGAGTCCGCCGATCGGCCAGTGTCGTCCGGCGATCGTGGTGATGAAGCCACACTCTTTCGCGAGCCGGAGTTGCTCGTCCTGGAACGCGCGGACCTGCGAATATCTCCGATCGAAGCGCGCGATCAGCTCCTTCGCCTCGGCCGCGCCGATGTCGAGCTGGAGCGCGAGCGCCGACGAACCCTGGCCGGCGAACGTCGCGAAGTTGACGACCTTGCCGAGCTGGCGATCGTCGTAGGTCAGCTCGGCGGTCGGCTTTTCGAGCACGGCCGAGGCGGTGAGCGCGTGCATGTCGGTGCGCGCGCGCAGCGGTTCGACGAGCGCCGGATCCTTCGTGAGGTGCGCGAGCACGTGGAGCCCGAGCTGGTTGTAGTCGACCGAGAGCAACACGTGCCCGGGGCGCGCGACGAACGCGCGACGGATCCGCGCCATCTCCGGCGTGCGCCCGGGGACGCGCGAGAGATCGGGGTTGGTGTTGACGAGCCGGCCGCTGAACGAGCGCGACGGGTGCGTGCGCGAGTGGACGCGGCCATCGTTCGCGATGCAGCCGCGCAGCGCGATGATCCAGCTGTCGCGCAAGCGGCGCAGCACGCGCCAGCGCAACACCAGCGCGACGATCGGATGCGCGTGCTCGATCCGTGCGAGCGCCTCGATCGACGTGCTCCACCCGGTCTTGGTGTGGCTGACGATCGGGAGCTTCAACTCGTCGAACAGCACCGTGCCGAGCTGCTTCGACGAGTTGATGTTGAACGCGTGACCGGCGAGCGCCTCGATCTCGCGCTGGAGCTCCGCTTCGATCACGGCGAAGTCGGCCTCGGCACCGTCGAGCTCGGCGCGATCGACGGCGATGCCGTGGAGCTCCATCCGCACGCACGTCTCCGACAGCGCGTGATACTCGGCGAGCAGCTCCGGCGCGATCGCGGGCGCCAGCTCGTGCCAGACCCCGGCGCAGCTCTCGGCATACGAGCCGGCGAACGCCGCGGCGCGATCGGTCGAGATCGCGGCCCACTTCTTCTGCTGCGCGCCGACACCGAGGATCGCGGGCTCGTCGACGAGGGCGCGACCGAGCACGAGCTTCGCGACGATCGGCAGATCGTGCGGCGCCCAGTTGCTCGGCTGGGTGAGGTGCGAGGCGGCCGCGGAATCACCGAGGTCGGCGAGGGTGAGGTTCGCGCGGGCGAGCGCGACGCAGAGCCCCTCGCGCGCGTGGACCAGGGTCGGCGTCGTCGCGAGAAACTCGGCGACGACGTTCGGTCCGGCGAGCGTGGTCCCGAGCCCAGCGAAGGGTGCGTACAGCGCGGTGCCGGTGCTGTAGAACGCGAGACCCGCGAGCTGTTCGTGATCGCCGGCCGCATCGAACAGCGGATGCAGCGCGACCGGTGGTGGCAACGCCGCGAGCGCGTCGCGCAGCGCCTCGACCGTGTCGCACACCGTGACCGCGAGCATGCCGCCATCGGCGACGAGCAGCTCGACGAAGCCGAGCCGCTCGAACAGCGCGTTCATCTCGGCCGGTGACTTCGGCGCGAACGTGGTGGCGCCGGCCTGTACGGCAGCGCCTCCGAGGTTCGCGCGCGCGAGCTCGACGCGCACGACCTCCGGCCCCGCGGCCCTCAGGGCATTGCCGGTGCGGCCCTTGATCGCGGCGATGTCGGCGAGCGCCGCTTCGACGTCCGGATACGCCTTGAGCAGCTCGGTCGCACCCTTCGCGCCGATGCCGGCGACGCCGGGCATCTGATCGTCGTCGCCGACGAGGCCGAGCCATTCACCCG
>JBDTJY010000202.1:0-13323 GCA_039935615.1 Kofleriaceae bacterium | reverse complement strand
AAAATCTCGGCCAAGGAATTCCGCGCGCTAAAAATCGAGAGAGACGACTTCCATGGCGACTGGAACTACGTGGTCAAGCCGCGCAAGGAGACGTGTTGACCAGTCGACTTATCCATTCGAGGCCCCTAAACACGAGGGCAATCGGGCGTATCGAGGGATGTTCAGTCAAGTCCTGACGGCTGGTTGGAGGATGCAACTGTGGACAATCGCATCGACGACGTGGTCGAATTTGGAAGGTATGACGGTCGGCGACGGTGGGTACATTCTAAGAGAGATCGCGCGAGTCGGTTCAGCAGTTGATCGCTACGTTGGGGGCAGCGAGCGGCCGCCGGTAGAGGCATCTTCGGATCCTATCGACAATCAAGCGGAGACCGATGCATCGCGATCACCGTTCGATCGTCTTGCTGATCTGTTCGGACTCTCGCCGTTCGAGCGAGATGTCCTGATCGCTTGCGTCGCGGTCGAGATCGACCCCACGTTTGCTCAGCGCTGCGCGACTGCCCACCATGATCAGACTCGAACCCGGCCGACTTTCGCACTCGCTCTCGCTGCGTTCGGCCAAGGACATCTCGCCGCGCTCGCCGCATCATCGCCACTCCGGCGGCATCGTCTCATCGAACTACACGATGACGCGGCCCCGATGCTCCACGCCCCTATCAGCGTCGACGAGCGGATTCTCCAGTACGTCCTCGGGATTTCGGCGATTGATCCGCGCCTCGAACCGTACCTTCACGAAGTCGCAGTCGACGAGCCGTCCACCGGGGCACATGCCGAGGAGATTGAGCGGATTCGACGTGCACGGGAACGTACGAATGATTCGCTCGTCGTAACGTTGTTCGGCGCCAGTGTCGGAGAGCGTCGCGCCGCGGCCGGTGCCTCATGCCGAAAGCTGAGGCTCGAGCTGTTTCGAGTGCGCGCCGCAGACCTACCATCCGACGTTTCCGCGCGGTTCGTCTTCCGACGTGCCTGGGAGCGCGAGGCGCTCCTTCACGAGGCCGCCCTGCTCATCGAACTCGATCCCGACGCGCCCCAGGATGTGATTCGCGCAACGACCGCATTGCTCGAAGAGGTCCGAGGTCTCGTCATTGTCTCAGGTCGCGAGCCGCTCGCGCTCCAACGCACAACACAGGTCGTCATCGAACTCCCGACCGAAGGGCGCGCAGATCGACTCGCTCGATGGCACTACACCCTCGGGCCACTCGCGGGTCGGCTCAACGGCGAGCTCGATCGCATTGCCGCACAGTTCACACTTGCCCCGGCCGACGTTACGAAGGCCTGCGAGGTCGTGGGCGACGCCAACGGCAAGGAGCCACGAGAAATTGCCAATCAACTCTGGGACGCGTGTCGTGCGCAGGCTCGCCCTAGGCTCGATGAACTAGCTCGGCGCATTCCGCCGCAAGCAACGTGGGACGACCTCGTGCTCTCCGACACGACGGCCGCGACGCTGCGCGACCTCGCACTCCACCTTCGCCACCGCCACCAGGTCTTTGAGCGATGGGGCCTAGCGGCACGGGCGAGTCGCGGCCTCGGCACAGCGGCCCTGTTCTTCGGAGGAAGCGGCACCGGGAAGACGCTCGCAGCAGAGGTGCTGGCTCGGGAGGCCCGGCTCGACCTGTATCATATCGACCTCAGTCAGGTCGTGAACAAGTACATCGGAGAAACTGAGAAGAACCTCCGTCGCGTATTCGATGCAGCGGAGGAGGGCGGCGCGATTCTCCTGTTTGACGAGGCCGATGCTCTGTTTGGAAAACGCGCCGAAGTGGAAAAAGGGACCGACCGTTACGCGAACATCGAAGTCAGCTATTTACTCCAGCGCATCGAGGCCTACCGCGGACTCGCGATCCTGACCACGAATCAGCGCGATGCGGTCGACAAGGCGTTCTTGCGCCGCCTTCGTTTCGTCGTGGAGTTCCCGTTTCCACATGCCGAGCTGCGAATGGAGCTCTGGCGTCGCGCGTTCCCCACCTCGGCACCGACGGCGGCGCTCGATCTCGTCAAGCTCGCCCGGCTTCAACTGACCGGTGGCCACATTCGCAATATCGCTATCAATGCAGCCATGCTCGCGGCCGAGCAACGCGTCGCGATCGGGATGAGCCACGTCGTTCACGCCGCGCGGGCCGAATACAAGAAGGTCAACGAGCAAACGTTTCCGGAAATCGACTTCGTTTAATGAACCAGCGCACGAAGCTTACGAGTTCGACTGACAAGGCCTCGAAGTCATCGGTTTCGTCGAGCGCGAGACGTCGCGCGGCTCCGCCAACCGCGGGAGCTGTCGGCGTCCATCTGTCGAAGATTCCGATGTTTCCGCCTACCCGCGATCGCAAGCATGACGGTGAGGCGACGCATCAGGCAGAGCGGGTCAGGCCGGCTGTCGCGCTGGACGGAAACACGGGATGCGCCACATGCGCCGCATCTTCTTGCGCGTGCCACCCAAAAAAAACTTCGCTCGTGCCGTCAGGAGGTGCGCCGTTGTCTCCCGCGCTCGCGGCACGACTTCAGCCCACGACGATCGTTGATCTTGCGGAAGTGCGCGTCCACACCGGTCCGGAGGCTTCCGCGGCGGCGGCCTCGCTCGAGGCCCGTGCGTTCGCGTTCGGCCAACACGTGGTGTTTGGCGAAGGAGCCTATCGGCCTGGCACGATTTCGGGTGATGCGCTGCTCGCCCACGAACTAACCCACGTCGAGCAGCAGTCCATCGATGGGCCACGTGTGCAACGCAGCTTGGATCCACACGTCAAAAGGCAGAACAGGCGCGATCGCTGTGACAGCTACGAGGTCCCGAGCAATCCTTGCGCGAGCACGCATCACGCCAAACTACCGAACGGAACTGGATCGGAGCCAGCACTCGACGTGGTCGCACGGACACTCGATATGCCGAAGGACTCGCCCCGGGAATATGTCGACCTCGTCAACGCCGCGATCTGCCGACTCAATCCAGATGAGGCCTCAGAAGTGCGTGATGCGTTCGAACAGCGCCGCGGCACGGCAGGTAGAAAGTTCGGCGACCTGTCGACCTCAAGCCGCTGCAGGATCCTGTTCGCGCTCGATACACGCGTAGCCGACGGCGCCGCGCGGAAGCGCGAGATCCTCGAGGAAACGATCGCAGACGAGCAGAAGGCCGAGTCACGTCGCCAGGAGAGGGCGGCGGCCGATGCGAATCGTCGCCGACAGGAGAAGGCAGCCAGCGATCAAGAGAACTTTAAGAAGGCAGGGCAAACGGATTGGCTGAGTGCGCTCATGCCACTGCACATGATGCCGTACCGGATCCAGTACTCGAACCGCATCCACGATCCGTTGCTACGTTTCAACGCACAGGTCGCCGAACGCGCGGCCGCGGTGCCGGTCGCCACCGCGGTCATGGAACCGGTCGCGCGCCCGATCGCGACGATCCTCGAGTTTCTCGAATGCATGTTCGCCCACATCCATGGGAAGAGCGTCGAGGCACTTTTCGACTCGTTCAAGTCGCACCCGATGCAGACCGCCGAGTTTCCAGGCAGCTTCAACAAGGGCGTTGCGATCGGGATGGGGGAGGAGATCGTCCGTGTTGCGGAGGCGATCAAGGAAATCATCACCAATCCACTCGGACTCATCGACGAAGCCAACAAGATGCTCGCGCTCCTGTGGTCGCCTCGCTCAATGGACATCGCGTGTGCGCTCGGCTCCGATATGGGCGAGCAGTTCGACAAGCAACTCATCTCGCTTGCAGGGAGCGGTCCCAACGCGATCGGTGAGGAACTCGGCAAACTCGCGGGTCCGATGGTGCTCTGGACGCTCGTATCGCTCGTCGCGCCCGAGGTGACTCTTGCGATCAAGGGCACGAAGCTGTTCAAACGCCTTCTCGAAGTACTGAAGGATCTCGGCGAGGCCTTTCCTGGTCTTGAGAAGCTCGTCGAGCGCTGGAAGTCGCGCCGGCACCACCGTGAGGGGGGCGAACACCACGGTAAAGGATCGCAGCACGAAGGCGAGAAGCCACCCGAAGCTGAGAAGCCACCCGAAGCTGAAAAGCCCCCGGAAGGCGAGAAGGCTCCGCCAGAGAAGACGCCGGACGAGAAACCGGCGCCCGCGAAAGTGCCCTATCGACCATGTTTCGTGGCGGGTACATTCGTGGCCACGAGCGCTGGCTCTGTACCGATCGAGCAGATCGAAGTCGGCATCGAGGTTCTCGCGCGGGGCCACGGCGCGCCCGCGACCGTGTGTGCATCGGTCGTCGGCATCGCCAGGGGACGCACCGACGTTCTCATTCAGGTCTACGTCGGCGACGCTTACGTCACGTGCACGCGAACGCATCCGTTCTTCGTCGACGGACAGGGTTGGGTAGATGCGGCGGAGCTCGCTCCCGGCGACACGTTGATCGCGGTCGATGGAGAACGCGTCTCGATTGGCGCCGTCAAGACGTACGTCGTCAAGGATGTTCCAACCTACAACTTCACGGTCGCCGAACAACACACGTACTTCGTTCGAATCGGCAACAAATCCGTCCTCGTCCACAACGGGAAGGGTAAACCGCCTGATCTCCCTGATTTCGACCGAGAACTCTACTGGTTCTTCAGTAAGAAGCCGACCGTTGCCGACAAGGACACGGATGGCAAATCAGTCTGGAAAACTGCTTCACGCGAAGAGGTCGATACGTACTTCTCGACTCGAGTGAACGAGTCATCACGATCTCTGGACGACGCGCAGGGCTTCTTCTCAAGAGAGCAGCTGGAGCAGAATGGCCTCACCTTCCCTAAGACACCAGGCGACCCAGCGGAACCCATGACCGCAAAGCTGCCCCACCACAGCGTTCGTCCAGCAAGCAATCCAAATCCCGAAGTCCAGCTTGCTAGCGAGGCTGAACGTAAGGAGCTCGAGACGTTGCTTCTGAACGCGAAACCCGGCGCTGTAAAACCGAAGCAGCTGAAGTGCTGAGATGCCCCCCCGATTGCACACAATTCAAGGTATCGAGGACGGCTCCCGGCGAATCGCGGCGGCGGCATTCGGCGACGATCAGTTGGTACTGGCCGATGCCTCGAGCCTCGAGGTTCTGCGACTGGCAGGAAGCAGCTCTACGTCCGACTACAAGGTGGCGCTCGATCAAGAACCGAAGGCGGTGCATATATCTGCGACCGGGACATTCGTGCTTGCTATCGATCCGCAGCGGATACGTGTCTGGGCTCGGGAAGCTCACGAACCCGTGTTCGAAGCCGCCATCATTGCGAAGACCAGCGTCGGCGCGGCGTTCGCTAGACTCGGCGAACGCGAAGTGCTGCTGTACGAATCGGCGCAGGCGCGGCTAGAAGCATTCGACCTGCCAAGCTGCGAACGCTTCTTTGGGGGAGGCACGGAGACATTCCTGGCAACCACCGGCGTCGCGATTGCTGGTGGGACACGCATCGCACTGGTTGGATACTATCGCGGCGAAGGAAAGCACTCTTTTGCTCTCGTTCCAACGGAAGAGCTGACGCTTCCCCCTGAGCTGCTTTTCACCCGATTCCGAAAAAAACGGCCGATCGCCGACTACGCGTACAGGCTTGCTGTGGGTCCGTGTGGTGTCGATGCTCTCGTCGTGTTTCGCGATCCGGAAGACGACGAAGAGCCCGACGACGAAGATGACGAACAGTTCGTGGACTCGTCTGCACACGCCGACGTCCGCGGCCTTCATGGGTTCTACTTGCGAGGGACCGACGGAGCGCTACTCGCGAAGCGATCGTGGGACGGACCGGTCAAGAGCAGCGCACATTTGGCCGCCACGCGTGCTTGGATCGCCGCCGACTGTGGTGAGCAGATCGCTTTGGTGCCATTGGCAGCGACAGCGACAGCGACCACGATCACTGCACGTTGGCTCGCCGCCTCATCAAACGGATCTCGCGTACTCGTCCAGGACGAGAACGGTACGTTGTCGATAATCGACCTTCGCTCCTAACCCGATCGACTACTGCCATTTCCAATCGGCGTGACTCGAGACCAACCACGGCGTGCCATCCGGCGTCGTCGCGATCGTCACGATCGGATCGCCGGCGAGCGTGCCGGTGAACGGGATCAGCGTCGGCTCGTCGTCGTGGAAGTAGCCGAGCACGGCGCCGGTCGCATCGACGTTCTCGGGATGCGGCGTGACTGCAGCGGGCTCGTACGGCCCTTCCATCGTGCGCAACGTGCCGTCGGCCGAGAGCTCGCCGACCAGCGCGACGGGATGGGGCTCGAAGTGCGCCGGTGCCGGATACGCCGGTGCGACGAACATCGTGTAGTACAGCCGCACGCGCTCGAGCTTGACGTTCGGGTAGCGGCGCTCGGCTTGCTTCCACATCGCCGTGAGCCGGGCGTGCAGGCGCTTCGGATCGCGCTCCTCGAACATGCCGCGGTTCGCGTGATCGAACCAGCGCTGGGTCGGCAGGTCGATCGGGGTCGCGGCGGTGACCTCGAAGTGATCGCCGGTGACGACGTAGTCCGAGTGGCCGCCGTACGGTGCCTTCGCGAGCACCGTCGAGAACATCGGGAAGCCGGAGAACGGATACGTGTTCAAGCGCTGATCGAGCGACGGGATCAACGCGGTGACCACGTCGTAGATCACGAACGCGAGCACGTAGATCCTGGTCGCGCGCGGTGGTTGCCACCCCGGCGGGGGTTCGATCTCGACCACGCGGCGGCGCAGCAGCCAGTCCCAGTCGATGAACACCGCGTAGAGCGGCAGCCAGTGCGGGTTCCACAGATCGACGACGTAGCCGAGCGCGACCGTCTCGACGAGGAAGAACGCACCGAACAGCGCGCGCCATACCGGCCGGCGCACGAGGAAGCACGCGGCGAGCGGCGCCGCTTGCGACACGAGGTTGAGCACCGCGGCGGTGCGATACCGCCACGGATCGTCGATCAGCCACGCGACGAGCGGCGGGCGCTGCAGGCCCGCGAGGTCGAACCGCACGAGCAGTTGGTGGCGCAGGTTGTCGGACAGCGCCCAGCGCAGCGTGAAGTGGCCGTGCAGGATCTTGTGAAACGCCGCGCACGCGAACATCACCGCGACCGCGAGCTGCACGAGCCGCAGCGACCACTGATACGCGCGCGGTCGATCGATCAGCGGCAGGCCGCGGCGCGCGCGGATCAACGCGTCGAGCGAGAGCACGTCGCCGCAGCGCGCACCGAGGAACGCGGCCTGCGCGAGGAACACGATGTTGTATTGATGCGACCAGCGGGCGCTCGCCGAGAACGATAGCGAGGCGAGCGCGAGGCCGGCGACGAAGCTCGCGGCCGTGCTCGCACGTGTGCACAATCCGAGCAGCATCGCGCACGTCGCGCCCCAGGCGATCACCCACAGCGCGTCGACGACGATCGCCGGCGGCGGGGTGTGACCGAGCAGCATCCAGATCCCGACCGGGCGATACAGCGTATGGCTTCCGGGCACATCGCCGGTCGAGACGTTGTTGTCGAGGCGCGCGAGCGTGAGGAGGATCGCACTCGCGATCGCGATCCGCACGATCGCGGTGGCATAGCGCCCGCCCTCGGCGAACCAGTAGCGCTGCCAGCGACTCACGCGCCTACGTTACATCTCTCGGCAACGTGAAGGGCCCTGGTGTAGTGTTGGTGGATGAGGTTGGCTTCGAGCGTGGTGATCGCCGGCATGTTGATCGTCGGCTGTGGCAGTAAGTCACCGGCCGGCGGTGACGACGACGGCACGTCCGACGGCGGCGGCAGCAACACCGGCGACGGCGGCGGCAACGGACAGACGCCGACGACGATCACGGTCACGATGAAGCACCGCCCGGCCAACGCGGCGATGTATTCGTTCGTCGTCGCGTACCAGGATGGCGCCGGGCCGTGGACGGTCGCGCCCGCGCCGAGCGGCGACGTCTACTCGCTACCGATCTACTCGCCGGTCTACGCCGTGGCGTGGACGTGCGTCGGCAACGCCGGCCAACTGCGTCAGGTCAGCGAGCTGCAATTCGCGGTCAGCGAGCGCACGTCGCTGTTCGTCGACGTGCCGGCGCGCTGCACCGACGCACTCCCCACGGTCGCGCTCCACGGCACGATCACGAACGCCGCCATCCTCACGAACTACGTCGTGAAGTTCGGCGATCGCTCCGCCGCGGTGACCCAGCAAGATACGTTCACGCTGCAGACGCCGGTCGGCACCCACGATCTCGTGCTCCTCGCCGCCGGATCGATCAACGCCGGCACCGACGCGATCGCGAGCTCCGCACTGGTCGTCCGCAACGTCACGGTCAGCGCGGCGATGGACCTCACGATCGATGCCACCAACACCGAAGCGGTTCAATCGTTCAGCGTCGACAACCTGATGGGCGGAACCCGCGACACCGCGACCACGCTGCTCTACGCGAACGGCACGACCGCGCAGCTGGTCACCGATGCGACGCCGTTCTACGAGACCGAGTCGCTCGCGGCCGATCAGATGGTCGGCAGCGACATCTACGACCAGCAGATGACCGTCGCGTCGACTGCGGCGAGCACGATGTCGTCGGTCGCGACCGCGACGCCGGGCGACCTTACGTGGACCGAGGTCCCCGCGATCGGCGCGGTCACCGGCACCGCGATCACGACGCCGTATCCGCGGGTCACCAGCACGTGGGCGAAGTACGCCGGTGCGGTCGGCTATACGTGGGGCGCGACGCAACTCGCGACCGGCGGCTCGGTCGTCTGGACCGCGCAGCTCTCGCCGGCCGTGGTCGGTGACGCCGGCAGTTACACGATGCCCGACCTCTCGGGCGTCACCGGGTGGAACACGGCGCTTCAAATGGTCGCAGGCAAAGCGGTCGGCGGCGGGGTCCAGGCGATGACGTCGACGGGTGCCGGCGATTTTCCGCCGCTCGTGCCGCCCGCCGTCGGCACGCTCCGTACGACCGCGACCGGGCTGTTCGCCGTCACGCCGTGAGCCGACGTGCTACGTAGCTAAGGTTGTCGAAGGATCGCGCCGCACCGTTCTCGAGGAAGCATCGCCGGTACTGGATCCCGGTGACCGGTGGCATGGTCGCGATCGGCGTCGTCAACATCCTGATCGGGCTGCAGTCGTACAAGGCCCCGGAGAACCCCGCGCGCATGGAGCTCCCCGGCCTGCATCGCGACGGCGGTGTCGATGCGGTCGGCACGATCGGCAATGCCGCGCTGCCCGCCGACGTGATGCGCGCGTTCGCGATCAAGTACCCGCAGACCATCCCGGCCGGCGCGCGGATCGACGGCCGGAACTTCGTGATCTCGTTTCCGCCGGGGGCACTGCACGCCCACGCGACCTTCGACACGACCGGCGCGTTCGTCGGCGAGGACTAACTAACCAAGTTAGTCGGTCATCTCGAGGACGTACGGCAGCCGCATCTGCGCGGCGTCGGGCTCGACGAGGATCGACGGCGGTACCCCGCGCACGAGCTGCTTGAACATCGGCAGCTCGGTCAGGGGGAGCTCGTGTTGGGGCGAGCTGATCAACTTGCCGATCCACGACAGCACCGACGTACTGACCTTCGGAAACTCGCGGAGCTCGAGCTTGGTGTTCGGCGCGAGGTGCATGCGACGCCGGGTCTCGTCGAGCGCATCGCCGAGCCCGCCGAAATGATCGACGAGCCGCAGCGGCATCGCCTGATCGCCGGAGTACACGTGGCCACGACCGACCGCATCGACCGCATCCTTCGTCAGCTTGCGACCTTCCGCGACCGCACCGACGAAGCGGCCGTACGAGTAGCGCAGCTTGTCGAGGAGAGCGACGCGCTCTTCGTCGGTGTACGGCCGGAACATGCTCTCGGCGTCGGCGCGCTTGCCGCGCTTGAACGTATCGATCGAGACGCCGAGCTTCTTGATCAGCCCGGACAGATCGAACTTGCCGAAGAAGATGCCGATCGAGCCGGTGATCGTCATCGGCTCGGCGAAGATCGTGTCGCAACCGGCGGCGACGAAGTAGCCACCCGACGCCGCGAGGTTGCTCATCGAGCATACGATCGGCTTGACGTTGCGAGTCGCGAACACCTCGCGCGCGATCAGCTCGGACGCGAGCGCGCTGCCACCGGGCGAGTCGATGCGCAGCACGATCGCGCCGACGCTCGGATCGTCGCGGGCCGCGGTGATCGCCTGGACGACCGATTGGCCACCCGACAGCGTCTGGCCGATCAGCGGCACGGTCTGGCTCTGGCCGTCGGTGATATCGCCGTCGACGTAGATCACCGCGACCGCCGGCCGCTCCCACTTCTCGGGGCGGGTCACCGGCGGCACGTCGACGGGATACACGCCGCCGAGCTCGGCCATGATCAGCTGCGCGACCTTATCGGGCGCGGCGACACCGTCGACGAGCTTGGTATTCTGCGCGAGCTCGCCCGCGGTGTAGGGACCGTTGTCGACGAGCGTCTGCAGCTCGGCCGGCGTGAGGTGGCGCGCCGATGACACGGCGCTCACCCATTGCTGCCACAGCGAGTCGAACAGCTCCTCGTGCATGCGCGCCGCGATCGGCGTCGGGCCGGTCTCGGTGAACTCCTCGGGCGCGCTCTTGTACTCGCCGATCTTCTCGAACTGCGGGAGCACGCCGATCTGATCGAACGCGCCCCGGAAGTAGAACGTCTGCCCCGCCATCCCGACGAGCCGCAGGCCACCCGCCGGGTCGACGTAGATCTTGTCGGCGGCCGACGCGACGAAGTAATCGCGGCTGGTCCCCGACACCATGTACGCGAACACTTTCTTGTGGGCGCGCAGCGCGACCAGCTCGCCGCGGATCTCCTGCAGTCCCGCCCAACCGCTGGTCGCGCCGTCGAACACGATGACCACGCCCTTCGCGCTCGGATCCTGCGCGATCGCGCGCAGCCGCAACACGATCCTGGTCAACGCGCGGACGTCGATCTCACCCGAGAGCTCGACGCGCTCGAGGTGATCGGTCGAGGGCAACACCGACGGTGGCGGCGTCGCGGCGTACGACAAGAGGAACGTGCTGCCGAGCGCGTGGTTACCGCCGCCCTGCGGCGCGCGCAGGCCGGTGCCATACGCGGCGAGGCCGAGCTCGCCGAACGAGAGCTGCACGCCGACGGTCGCGCGGGTCTCGCGCAGATTCGAGTCGATCACGCCGGCCGGCGAGTCATCGATCGCGTGGAGCGCGCGACTCTCGACCGCGCCGACGACGTAGAAGCCGGGCATCGCACGCACCATCGCGCGGCCCCAGCCGTCGACGTCGCCGCGGATCTCGCCGATCCGACCGCCGATCGACAGCTCGACCGCATCCGTGCCGAACGGCCGGACCAGCGCCTCGGCCTCGTAGCGCCGCTGCACCGGAACGCCGGCGATCGGCGACGTATCGAGGTCTCGAAGGTTCGCGCCGAAGCCGAAATAGTTATTCGCGTGGATCGCGAGGCCGAGATCGAACGTGTCGACGCCGGCGAGCGGACCGCCGCCGAAGTAGTAGTGGAACGCGAGCCCGAGCGCGAGGTGGCGACCGATCGCGTTCGCATGTGACAGGCTGAAGCGGAACGGCTCGCCCGGATCCGGCGCCAGATCGACGCGGGGCGGACGCAGCCACTCGAGGCCGACGCCGAACCCGGTCTTCGGCAACAGGTCGCCGAACAAGTCGCTGGCGGCGTAGATGCCGAACCCCGGGCCCGAACCGGTCGCCACGCCGGCGTCCTCGAGATCGAGCGCCATCGTGAGCTCGGGTCCGTGCATGAACGCGAGCCCCGCCGAGTTGAGCACCGTCGCGGTCGCGCCGAACTCACCCGCGATCGAGCTCGCCGGCAGCGCCAGGCCATCGGTCGGCTCTTCGGCATAGCGGCGGTCGACGACCTGCGCGTGAGCGACGCTCGAAATGACACAGATCGCGGCAAACGGCAGAGCGAGGCGCATCCGCGGGCACGGTAGCAGATCAGAGACGCGATATACTCGGACCGTGCCCAACCCGACGCTGCTCGAGAAGCACCCGCTGCTGGTCAACCTTGCACCAGAACAGCTCGAGCGCATCGCGCAAGCGGGTGAGGTCGAGAGCTACAACCCGAACGAGCCGATCGTCAGCGAAGGCAGCCTCGGCGATGCGCTGTTCTTGATCCTGTCCGGCCAGGTCGCCGTCCATCGCGGCGCGCAGACGTTCGCGACGTTGTCCGGTGGCGAGTTCTTCGGTGAGATGTCGCTCGTCGAGCCGGCACCTCGCTCGGCGACCGTGACCTCGATGTCGGCGACGTTCTTGTTTCGGCTCCCGCACGATGCGCTGCGCCAGTTGATCGCGGACGATCCGGATGCGTCGGCCGTGCTGCTCGTGCAGGTCGTGAAGACGCTCTCGGATCGGCTGCGCCGCGCGAACGCGATGCTGTCGTCGGTCGACATGCTCGCCGACTGGTTGGCCGGCTCGATGGTCTAGTTCGAGATGCCGTCGCGCTCGGCGAGGCCGAGCTTGTTGTTGCAGAGCGCGATCTTCTTGGTGACCGTCGCCTTGAACTCTTTGTCGCCGGCGAGCGCGCGCAGCGAGATGTAGTTGTCCTTCGCTCGCTTGGTATCGCCCTGCTTGAAGATCACGTCGGCGTGGAGCATCAGCGCCTTCAACCGGAACGGACCCGCGATCGCGCCGGCCTTCGTGCTGATGCCCTCGGCGGCCGGGTCGTTCATCTGGAACGCGGCGAACGCCTCGCCGTACAGCGCCTGCGCCTGCATGCCCTTCACCTTGCCGAGCTTCTGATACGCGATCCGCAACTGACTCCAATCGGCATGCGCTTCGGCTTCTTGGATCTGCTTCAAGATGACGGCCTTCGACTCGGGCTTGTCGTCGGCGGTGGCGACCGGAGGATGGCGGACCGTCGCGGACGTCGGATGCTGCTTCGAACCCGCGTTCGGCTTCTGCCCGACCACGGCCGAGCCGGCCGATCCAGTCGGTGGGACGTCGGCCTTCTGGGTCTCGTCGCTACCGACCGCCGGCACGGGTTGCACGATCTGCGGCACGATGGCGCTGCCCGCCGAGCCGACCGCATGCGCGTTCGGCGTCGCCGAGTCCGCCGGCGCACTGCCGACGTTGGCGCTGCTCGGCTGTTCGTCGACGCCACCTTGCGAGGGCGAGGTCTTGTCGGCGTTGTTCAACATCATGTACGCGAGCGCGCCACCGCCGCCGAGCAGCACGATCAAGAGCAACAGCGGCCCCAGCGAGCCGCTCTTCTTCTTGAGGCTGACGCTGGTCGGCGGCTCGAGCTCCGGCAACAGCAGCGCGGACGCTTGCGGCAGCGCCGAGGCGAGCGCACCCGGCGACTGATCATCTTGCGACGACGCGCGCGCCGGCACCGGCGTGGCCCCGCGCGGATACGTGTTGCGATCCGACGGCGACGTGGTCGGCCGCACGAGGCCGGGCGACGAGGTCGGCTCGCTCGACGGCCGGACGTGGCGACCCGAGCCTTGCGGCTG
>JBDTJY010000201.1:0-6886 GCA_039935615.1 Kofleriaceae bacterium | reverse complement strand
TGGTCTCGACGGTAGAAGCGCGCTTGCGAGCCTGCTGCTTCTTCTTCGCCTCTTCGTACTTGTACTTGCCGTAGTCCATGATCTTGCACACCGGCGGGAACGCGCGCGGCGAGATCTCGACGAGATCTAACCCACGCTCCTCGGCGAGGCGCAGCGCTTCATGCGTCGGCAGGATGCCGAGCTGCTCCTCTTCGGTGATGACACGGACTTCAGGGACCCGAATCCGATGATTGATGCGAAGGCCCTGCTCGGGGCGGCGGCGGTCGAAACGACCGCCAGGCGGCCTACCGTTCATAGTGCGAATTCCATGCTTCGATTCTTCTCCAGGCGCGTGTTGTACCTCAACCCGTGCCAGGAGGTCGGGGTCAAAGCGGAGGATTGTCGTTGTAACCCGTGATCACTAGGGTCACGGCCGGCGCGAACGTCGCCGTGACCGCGGTGCCAAGCTCGATGTCGACCGCGATCACCGCGAAGCTGATGGCAGTCGTGCCGATCGGGGTCCAGACCACCGTGTCCGGGCTGCTCTCGAACGCGAGCACGTGGTTGGTCTCGCTGATCCGCCAGTACAGATCGCGTACCGGGTCGTAGTCCCTGCACTGCTCGGGATCCGAGTGGACCTGCGCGCACAGTTGGTCGGTCGCATTGTGCTCGAATTGCAAATAGAACGTGTCCGCGACCGTGTCGGAGACCACGCGAAGGAACGGGTTCCAGCCCGCGCGCGTGCTCGTGATCGACGGGACGTAGATCATCACGTGATCGTTGGTGAGATCGAAGCCCTGTGCCGTCGTGAGCTCGCAGCGACTCGTCCCCATGCCGGACTGATCGAAGTGCGCGCCGGCGTTCACCGTCGGCGTGCAGGTCTGCGGTGGCGGGCGCGTCGAGAGCGGATTCCAATCGATGCCGACCTGCGTGCGCTGGAACTGATCGGTCAGGCTGCTCGCTCGGCACCAGCCTGCCGCGTCGACGTTCTGATCGAGGTTGTCGTAGTGCACCGCGCCGTGCGGGTTGAGGTCGGTGCTCGAGCCGCCGAGCGCGACGCCAACGCGGGTCAGCCACGCCGGTTGTGGCAGCGGCGTTCCGACCGTGGTCCACGCGATGCCGTCGGGCGAGACCTGAGCCGAGAGCGTTCCGCCGGTGTGGACGATCCGCCACCAGCGCTGCGCGACTGGGTCGTACGGGATCGCTCCGGACACCGATGCGGTCGGTTGGCCATCTTGGCTCTGGAACGAAATCATGCCGTGGCCGACGATGATCAACGCGTACATCGACTTCGTGTTGACGACGCCGAACTCGGCGACGGCGTCGGTCGAGCTCGGATCGACCATGCCGGTGACCTCGACCGTCACCGCGCTCGCCGTGAGATCGACGGTGTGCTTGCTGAGGTAGCCCTGGTACACGGCCACCGACGGCCCCGGCGGGTTCGGGACCGCGACCGGCGTCACGACGAGCTCGCCGCCGGTCTCGCTGACCTGCGCGGGCGTCAGCACGTTCCATGGATCGGCGGTGAGGTTGTCGTCGAAGGTGTCGCGCACCGCGCCGACGGTCCCGCACGGCCCGAGGAAGATCGCGGCATCGCTGCCGGTTCCGGGCACATCGATCGGGTGAGCGTCGTCGTCGTCGCTGGAGGCCGCCGCGGGCTTGAACCCGCAGCCGGCGAGTAGAACGCCCACGACCGCGAGCCTGAAGAGGTTCACCGGGACCATTCTAAACTGTTGTAGGCACGAGGAGGATTGAACTCCTGACCCCTACCGTGTCAAGGTAGTGCTCTCCCACTGAGCTACGTGCCTGGGAGGGGTGTGTAGATATTGGGTTGCGCGGCTGAAGTCAAGGCGTGCGCCATTTTCGTCAGTGGCTGATGTCAGCGACTGTTGCCCGTTCTGCGATAACCAGCGTATCCTTGAGGTGTTAGACAACCTTATCGGCCTTGCTCGTGGTCCGATGAACGTAGGGAACCCTGCCTGACATCCATGTCACGGCAGGAAAAGCGCCACTAGTGATCCAGGTTGGTCAGGTCCTCGACAAGTACGAGCTCTTGGAGCGTGTCGGCCAGGGCGGGATGGCGATCGTGTATCGCGGAATCGACCGCACGCTGAAGCGGACGGTCGCGGTCAAGGTCCTCCACAGGCACCTGTCCGACTACCAGGAGGCGCGCGATCGCTTCGAGCGCGAAGCGCAGGCGGTCGCGAAGCTGCGTCACGAGAACATCCTCGAGATCTTCGACTACTCCGCGAAGGAAGGCTTCGAGAGTTACATCGTCACGGAGTTCATCGACGGTCAGACGCTCAAGCAGTTCATCACCGAGCGCCCGATCACGTTCCCGGAGATCGGGGCGATGATTATTTTGCAGGTGTGTCGGGCGCTCGCGCACGCCCATGCCGGATCGATCCTGCATCGCGACGTCAAGCCCGAGAACATCATGATCCGTCACGACGGCATCGTGAAGCTCATGGACTTCGGCATCTCGCACATGGTCGACCTCGAGCGCTTGACCGTGACCGGCCAGTTGCTCGGCTCGCCGGCGTACATGGCGCCGGAGCACGTCGAGGGTCGACCGCTCGATTTTCGCACCGACGTGTTCGCCGCGGGCATCGTGCTGTATCAGCTCACCGTCGGCAGACTGCCGTTCGAGGGCAAGAACCCGCACGAGGTGTTGAAGCGGATCGCGGAGTGCAAGTTCATCGATCCGCGCCAGGCCAATCCGCGGATCGGCAATCGGCTCGGCCGGATCATCCTCAAGGCGATGGCCGCCGCGCCCGACGATCGCTACGCGGCGGTCGGCGAGATGGTGCTCGCGCTCGAGGCGTATCTCGACGAGTCCGGGCTCGCGCACGACAAGATTCCCGCGGAGCTCGCGCGCTATTTCAAGGCACCGGCGTCGTACGAGGAGGCGCTCAAGACGCGGCTGCTCGATACGCTGACCAAGACCGGGTCCGAGAAGCTCGACGGCGACGATCGATCGGGCGCGCTCGATGTCTTCGATCGGGTGCTGACGATCGATCCCGAGAACGAGAAGGTGCTCGCGATCCTGGATCGCTTGAATCGCCGAGCGCGGCTGAGGATGGTGTTGATCGGCGTCGCCGGGCTGGGCGTGTTGGTGTTCGGCGGCTACGAGATCCACGAGCGCTCGAAGGGCTTGCCCGCGGGGGCGCCGAACATCGATCTCGGATCGCCAGGCAGCTCCGCGCTCGAGCATCGCGATCAAGTCGTGCACGAAGTGCGGCCGCCGGATGCGGTGGCGATGCAGCCCGACGCGCGCGTCGAGGTCGTGATGGCGCCGCGCGATGCGCGGGTCGCGAGCGTGGCGGTGCCCGACGCGGCCGAGTTGGTGACGGCGCAACCGGATGCGGCGATCGCGCTCGAACCGGTGAAGGTGTCGATCAGCGTGCTCGGTGGATCGATGTATCGACTCGACAGCACGAGCTCGTTCGTTCCCGTGGTGGGCCACAGCCTGGAGGTCACGGTCACCGACCATCCGCTGAAGGTCACGATCCAAAACCCCCTGTGTCAGGAGGTCTCGGTCACGGTCGATCGCACCAGCAAGAACGTGAACGCGGGCCAGCAGTTCCTGTCGGGTCGCGTGACACCGACGTGCCTGGGCGTCGCGGATGTCTCGGTGTCGATCGCGGGCGAAGCGTGGACGCTCGGCACCACGCGCACCATCACGTTCGATCAGAATGCGCTGTCGTCGTTGCAACGGGTCAGGGTCGTGTTCACCGGTGGGAAGAATGCGGGAGTTGACGCGCAGACCGTGGACGTCAAGGCGACCGAGGCTGTCGAGGTGAAGTGCGCGCTGCACTGATCGTCCTGATCACGGTCGCCACGTCGGGTGCGACCGCGCACGCGACGCCGAGCGAGGACCTCGATCAGGCGAAGTCCGCCTATCGCAGCGGCCAGTACACCAAGGCACTGCCGCTGCTCAACGCCCTGCTCTATCCGCCGCCGCCGAAGCTCGCGCGCAGCACGGACCTCGCGGACGCGTATCTGGCGCTCGGCGTATGTCGCTACGAGACCGGGGATCTGCCCGGCGCGAAGCGCGAGTTCGATCAGGCACTCGCGATCAATGCCGAGGTGAGGATCGATCCCTTGATCGTCAGCGATCAGACCGCGATCGACGCGTTCAATCAGACCCGGCTCGATCGCGAGCAGCGGACCGCGGCCGAGAACGAGCGCAAACGCAAAGCCGACCTCCGCAAGTTGCGCGACTCGATCATCGGCTTCGAATCGCACCCGCTGTACCTCAACTTCGTCCCGTTCGGCGTCGGCCAGTTTCAGAACAAGCAGGACGCGAAGGGCGCGTTCTTCGCCGCCACCGAGGGCGTCATGCTGATCACGAGCGTCAGCATCTGGGGCTACCTCGTCAACACCTACGGCGTGCGCTCGACCCGGGTCTCGCCCGAGGACGCCACGAGCGTCCTGCGCCTGCAGCAGGTCGAGATCGGGACCGGCTTCGCGTTCCTCGGCCTGTGGGTGCTCGGCGCGGTCGACTCGTACCTCAACTACAAACCGCAGACCCGCGCCGAGATCGATGACTCGCTGTTACCGATCGAGCTGCGCGACCTCGACAAACCGGCGAAGAAAAAGCTGCCGCCGAAGACCTCATTTCACGTGTTGCCGATGTTCGTGCCGAACGGCGCGGGCATCGGCCTTGCCTGGGAGAACTAAATGCCGTCGCTACGCCTCACCGCCCCCGGTCACCCTCCCACGGTGTTTCACCTGCACAAGAAGATCACCTCGATCGGCTCGGGCCCCGACAACGACATCGTGTTGCCCGACCCGCTCGTCGTCGACGGCTTCGCGGTGCACTTCGACGGTCAGACGTACACGGTGTTCGCTCCGAAGAAATCCGAGTTCGTCGTCAACGGCAAGAAGCGCAGCAAGCACAAGCTGACCCACGACGAGCGCCTCGTGATCGGCAGTTGTGACCTGCGCTTCGCGATGGTCGACGAGCAAGCGCCGGTCGCCGAGGAGGCCGCGAACACGGTCGCGGATCTCGACGCGTACACCAAGCTGTTCGAGTTCAGCGATCGGCTGATGCACGTGCGCGATCTCACCGAGCTCCTCGACGCGCTGATGGACGCGGTCATCCAGATCACGAACGCCGACAAGGGGTTCCTGATCCTCGCCGAGGGCGAGACGCTCGACATCAAGGTCGCGCGCAACCTCAACCGCGAGAACATCGCCGACGCCATCACGCAGTTATCCGACTCGATCATCGCGAAAGTGGTTCGCTCGCGGAAGCCGGTGATCATCTCGGATGCGATGCACGACGACGAATTTTCGGCGGCGAAGAGCGTCATGCACCTCAAGGTCAGCTCGGTGATCTGCGTTCCGCTGCTCGATCGCGGCCGGTTGCTCGGCCTGATCTACGTCGGCAACGATTCGATCCGCGATCTGTTCCAGGAGGACACGCTGCGCGTGCTGACGGTGTTCGCGTCACAGGCGGCGCTGATCGTCGCGAACGCGCTGCTGCTCAACGAGCTGCGCCACGACAACAAGCGCCTGAGCGACCGGCTCGAGCAGTATCGGTTCGGCGAGATCGTCGGCACCTCGCCGCCGATGCAGCAGGTGTTCCGCAAGGTCGAGAAGATCGCGCCGACCGATATCTCGGTGCTGATCACCGGCGAGACCGGCACCGGCAAGGAGCTGATCGCACGCGAGGTTCACAATCGCTCGCCGCGCGCGCAGAAGCCGTTCATCACGATCAACTGCGGCGCGATTCCGGAGAACCTGCTCGAGAGCGAGCTGTTCGGTCACGTCAAGGGCGCGTTCACGGGCGCGGTCGCGAACAAGCAGGGCAAGTTCCAGGCGGCCGACGGCGGCACGCTGTTCCTCGACGAGATCGGCGAGATGCCGATCGAGCTCCAGGTCAAGATCCTGCGCGCGCTCCAGGAGCGCGTGGTGTTTCGCGTCGGCGATACCCGGCCCGAGTCGTGCGACATCCGGATCCTCGCCGCGACCAACCGCGACCTCGAGAAAGAGATCGCGGGCGGCCGGTTTCGCGAGGATCTGTATTACCGGCTCAACGTCGTCAACGTCGAGCTGCCGCCGCTGCGCGTGCGCGGCGACGACGTGCTCGTGATCGCGCGCTACCTGATCTCGCGCTACGCGCGCGAGTACGACTCCAAGGTCAAGAGTCTGTCGCCGAACGCCGCGGTCGCGATTCGCAAGCACAACTGGCCCGGCAACATCCGCGAGCTCGAGAACCGGATCAAGAAGGCGATCGTGCTGTGCGAGTCGACCGTGATCGGGCCGGATGACCTCGGGCTCACGGGCGACTCTTTGCCCCAGATCCTCACGCTCGCGGACGCGAAGGACAAGTTCCAGCGCGACTACATCAACGAGGTCCTCGCACTCAACAACGGCAACCGCACGAAGACCGCGCGCGACCTCGGCGTCGATCCGCGGACGGTGTTCCGTCACCTCGAGAAGGAGGGCGACGATGCGCCACCCGAGTCGATGTGATCTTCGTCATCGCAACGCTATGACGAAGATGTCGGAGACCGAGCGTGCGGTGATCGTCGGCGAGCTCGCTAACTCCGCATCGCCGCACGTGCGATCGAAGCTGGCGCGAGCGCTGCATCATCGCGCGCGTGTGGGGGCCGTTGTCACGAGCGTGCTGCTGACGGGATGCATCATCCCGCCGTCGCTCTCGGTCGACGTCCAGGATGCTGGCATCGATTCGCCCCCGTCGATCACGTCGGCGCGCAGCGACCTCCTCGAGCTCGTCGAGCCGGGGCCGTATCTGTTTCCGGCCGCACCGGATGCGCAGAACGAGACCATCAACCTCACGCTGCTCGACACCGACGTCGACGACGCCCTGTTCGTACGGATCTTCGTCAACTACACGGTCTCGGCCCCGACGGCGCCCCGCTCGACCTGCTCCGCG
>JBDTJY010000200.1:0-6712 GCA_039935615.1 Kofleriaceae bacterium | reverse complement strand
CCGGAACCCGCCTTCATTCGTGCCACGGGGGCTACGTTCGCCGATCCCGCTGAGGTGCTACTCGACCTTCACGAGCTTCGCCTCACGGAACAGGCCGATGAGTTCGTTCAGGGCGTTCGTGAAAAGGCATCTCGAT
Source organism: Kofleriaceae bacterium (assembly GCA_039935615.1). Taxonomy (GTDB): domain Bacteria; phylum Myxococcota_A; class Polyangia; order Haliangiales; family Haliangiaceae; genus JABFXX01. The sequence continues at coordinate 6,576 of JBDTJY010000200.1, read as the reverse complement.
GAGCCAGCTCGATCCCCGCGCGATCTTCGCCCTGATCGCCGCGCAGATTCCGCGTGATCTTCATGATCACCTCCTCATCATCGGCAGCCTGGCGGCCGCCTATCACTATCGAAGCGGGCTCCGGATCGACACGGTCAACACGAAGGACGCTGATGTCGTGGTTCAACCGGCAGGTGCAATCGATGAATGCAGGGCGATTGCAACTCGGCTTCTCGATGCAGCATGGGTCCGGCGCCGCGGCTGCGTCCCAGCCGCAACGAGTGACAGTGTTGACGCGGACCAGGTCATCCCTCCACCCACCCGGAACGGAGGCGTACTTCGTCGAGCTGTTGGCGTTCCCAGACGAACAGCAGAAAGTGCCAAGACAATGGATCCCCATCGAGCTAGCTGATGGCTGGTACGCCCTTCCCGCGTTCCAACATCTCCGACTCGTCGGGTTCGCGCAGCGCACCTCCGAAGAAGGCCTTCAGTATGCGGCGCCAGAAATGATGGCGCTCTCGAACCTCCTGGCACATCCAACGATCGGTGAAAGGCGAATCACCGATCCGATCGAAGGTCGGAAGCTCTTGCGCTCCGCGAAGGATCTTGGCCGCGTGCTCGCGCTTGCACGTCTCGCAGACCGTGCCGAGGTCGAAGCTTGGCCAGCCGCGTGGGAAGCTGCGCTGCGCGCCAAGTATCCCGCTGACGAAATCGCTGGTCTCGGTGCTCGTGCCGGCGCCGGTATCCGCGCGTTGCTCTCCAATGACGAGGCTTTCGCGGATGCCCATTTCGGCGTAGACGTTGGTCTCCTTCGTGGTTACGCCGTTTCGATCACGCAGCTTCGTGCCATCGCCGAGCAGTTCTTCGTAGACGCGATCGATCCGTTCGTGGAGCTCACCGCCTGAGCCGCAGTGTCATACCGTCGGTCAATCGAACACAACGTCGACGCGCTCCGGTTTGCCGTCGCGCACGTGCACGAGCCGGACGCCGTCGCCGTGCAGCACGACGATCGCCGATGCGCCTCTCCCGACGACGTCGACTCCCTGGATCAGCTCCGTCGCGGAGGTCTGCCTGCGTGAGAGCTGCTCGAACCGCGAACCATCGTAAATCGCGAATGGCTTCGCGGTCGCGAGCCCGGAGAGCGGACCGCTGATCCCGCGTACGAGATCGTCGACCCAGACGACGATCGTGGCACTGCCGATCGGAGCGACCGCGAACGGCCCCGCGATGTGTCCGATCCTCGCGGTACTCGGCGTGCAACCCGCAGCGGTACAGTCGAGGCGCGCGATCTCCAGGCCCGACGATCGGGCCTCGGCGGTGAGGCCGGTGACCGTCGCGCCCGAGCAGTGGAGGTCGTAGCGCGGGCCGGTGGCGCTGAGTTGCCACGCGCCGTTCGCGAGCACCGCGACGCGATACGTATCATCGCCGGAGACCACGAGCGCAGCGGCGATCTCGGTCGTGGCGCACGTGACCGGTTCCGGTAGGTGTGCCGCCTTCGCGACCACGTAGATGGGGCCGACCTTTGGTCCCGAGAGATCGACGCCAACCACGCGACCGTGCTCGGTCCACAGCAGCTGATCTCGCACGACGGTCGCGGAGCCGTCGAGCTTGTGCGGTAGCGGTAGGATCGTCGTCGCCCCGGTTGGCGCTCGGCGCAGGACCGACGTGCGGGTCGCATCTCGAGGCCACACGAACAGCGAGCCGGCCACGTCGGAGGCCTGTGCGGTCGGGGTCGTCGTTGCCAAGACGAGCTCGCCGGTCGCGAACGCGCGAATGCCATCGTCCGCGACCACCTGCAGCTCTGCGGTCGTCGTCCTCACCAAGGACCATCGGCGAGGCTGCGCAAAGGCGTCGGCCGGATAGCTGCAATGTGCGACCGGGTCGAGGCCGCCATCACGCGCAGCGAACCGACACGCTACCTGCTCGCTCAGCACCAACGCGAGGTCGTGATCGCCGAGCTCGGTGAGCTGCGACGCACGCGAAGCGACGGTGACGACGTCGTGTGCGAGCAGCGTTGGGGCCGGTGGCGCCGGCACGTCGCGCGCGACGTCGGCCAGGGCAACGATCCGTTCGTCGGCCGCGGGCGTCAGCAACGCTTCGACATCGCTGTCGATCGAGAGGTGCTCGAACAGCTTGCCGTCGGCAAGCTGACGCGAGCCCTCGTCGTGGCGGCTGCCGCCCTCGTGCCGGAGCGCGCCCTCGACGGCGGCCGCGTACGGGGCGCAGCGCTTCGGCCAGTCCGCGGCACCTGCGAGCTGGATCGCGCGCAACCGTGTGGCGTCAGGTCCGTTGTGTGTGACGGATTCGCCGGTCATGCACTTGGATAGACGAGCACGCGCGATCGGTAGTTCCCGCACAAGCGACGGCGAGCGCGTGAATGCCCAGGCGGCGATCCCGATCGAGATCGCCGCGAGCACGACGACCACCGAGTTGCGGCGCAACCACGCGCTCACCACAGCCTCGCGATCCCCGCGAGCACCACGGCGTGATCGTCGACGAACAACTTCTCGATGGCCTCCGCACGCGTCTGCCAGAGCCGCGCAGCCGCCACATCTTTGCGCCAGCGCGCCGCCTCGGCGCGAGCACGCGCGATCGTGCGGCTCGGCATCTGCGTCGCGAACGCTCGGTCGAGCACGACCTCGGGATCTTGCCCAGCGACCTGCGCTGCGTGCGCGATCACGACCATGACCGCTGGCAGCGCGGCACGGTCCTCGGGGCCGAGGTAGCCGACCTCGTTGACCGGCTGCTTCGCCTCGATCGCGGCGAGCAGGCTCTCCGGACTGCCGTCGCCGCCCGTCGCGGCAGGCTTCGACAACAAGCCCGCGACCGGGGCGCCGCTGGCGATCGCGGTCGCCAGCAGCAGCCACGATGCCGCGCGCCCGTGCAGCGCTTTTGCGAGCGCATGCGCGTCGGCGTACGCGCCGGTCGCGGCGAGCGCGAAGACACGCGTGAAATCCGCGAGCTCTTGGAGGCCAGGATCGGCCGCGCCGTGCTGTGCGGCGTGCCACGCGTCGAGCGTCGCGAGCGCCATGGCCGGATCGCCGACCTCGACCTCGAGCGGTGCGCGGCGACGGTCGCCCGGGGCGAGTGCGCGCCACATCTCGAGCGCGGACCGGGCACCCGCGCGATCGCCCCGGCGCAGCCGATACCCGGCCGCGAATTGATAGGCCAGCGCCGCCGCCGCGCGTAGCGTCTCGCGCGGCGCCAGCGCTGCAGGCTCGGAGATCTCCACCTCGTCCGGATCGAGACGTGCGGGAGCCAGTAGCGCGGCGTGCGCATACCGGCTCGCGGCGAGCTCGAGCCAGGGTGGTGGCACGTAATCGGCGAACTCCCTGTCGTGGTCGGCGCCCCACATCGACCACGGGGTCACGTCGAACATCCCGTCGAGCTCGAGATCGTGAGCGTAAGGTGACGCGATCATTTCGAGGAGCTCGACGGGGGTGGCTTCTCGCGCGCCGTCGGCAGCGAGTGCGAACGCCGCGATCCAGTTGGCCCGAAAGATCGTCGACTGGCGCAGCAGGATCGCGCCGATCGCGGCGCGTCGTCCCGCCTCGACCGCGGGATCGAACAGCCGTGCGACGACCGCACCGAAGTTGCCAAACGACGGGACGACGTACGGATCGAACCCGACGTTGTCGACGGTACCACCGCAGTGCTGCGCCGCGATTCGCACCTCCGAATCCGGCGTGCCGGATAGACGCTCGCGCTCGGCTGCGGCGAGGCGCAGTAGTGCGAGTCCGCGGGCCCGCTCGCCGAGCAGGCACGCGAGGGAGGCCGACTGCACCGTGCCGTCGAAACCACGGGGCTCGCCGCGTGCGATCGCGGCCCGCGCTGCCGTGAGATCGCCGACTGCGATCGCTGCAAACGCCGGCTCGAGGCGGCCGTAGATCGACGACGAACCGAGGTCCGCCGCAGCCACGGGTCCGAAGGCGCCCGCGGTTGCCGCGTCCACCACCGCTCTCGGGGGATCGCTGGCGTCGTGCATCATCTGCACAGCGGCTGCATCGCGCCGCGCCGCGTTCGGTTTGCTCGCCATGACGTGGTTGAAGGCCAGGAACGCGCGCCGCTGCACGAAATCGTGCTCGATGTCCTCTGCGTGCGACCTCACCTCCGGGAACAGCCTGCCGACCGCGAATCCCGCCCCGGGCCGACAGCTCGATGCATTGTTGTGTGCTTCCGCCGCGTCGCCGAGGCACTCATTCATCGTCTTCTCGCCACGCTCGACGAGCCATGCCGGGCCTTTCGTGGCGAACAGAGCCCAGCCGAGCACCAGTGGCACGCCGACGAGCAGCTGTCGGCTAGTGCGGCGGCGCAGCCCCACGCCAAGCGGGTCCGTCATCGTTCCACCCTCCGTTCTTCAGTCATTGAGTTTCCGATGTCACGTCGGTCGTCAGAGCGCGGACTTGCCATCGTCGTCGGTCAAGCTCCACCACAGCGGATAAGGATCGTCTTCGAGCTCGATCCCGGGGCCTGGCTTGACGGTCACGACCAGTAGCTCGGTCTGATCGGTCACCGCAGGCAGCGGGCCGCAGAGCCGATCCGCCACCTCGATGTAGTCGGGCCAGCGCCGTCCGGAACCCGGCGGGTAGTGCCCGGCCTTCGCGTCGAGGATGTCGTGTTCGAGGAGGACCGGCACGCTCGGCCAGGTGTGCCGCGTCTTCACTTCCGGAGCGTCGACGTGCTCGATCGTCTCGACCGCGAACGTGTACGCCATCGCGAGGTCTTTCACGCGCTGTTGCTCCGCAGCGCCAACGTCCGACACGTCTTCTTTCCACTTGCGGAGGAAGCAGATCTGTCCGTTCGTGCCGCTCGTGAAGTCGAGAGACGCGGCCGCGCGGCGCTCGGACCGGGCGTACGAACGAAACCGCTTGTCGTCATCGGTGAACTTGTCGAAGTGGCGTGGAACCCGGCCCGTGTAGAAGCGCGCGGTGTCGGGCTCGCGATCATGATTCGCCAGCGCGTGGACGTACTCGGGGTACGTGCTCGGCGAGCTCCTGAGCAACGAGCATGCGGACAAGGCGAGTGCGCCTCCAACAACGATCGAAAAGGGCTTCACCGTGACCACGATACGCGACCGTCGCGGCTGGTGCGCGTTCGGCGCGTGACGATGTCCTCGCACCCCATGTTGTCGCCCGCGCGACAGGCGCCGACCAGAAGATGATCACGGGCACGATCACGAGCGCGCCGATGACCCGCGCCGACTGATGCGCATCTGCAAGCCACCCGTGCCGTTCCGGGTCTCCGCGACGGACCGGGCCGGCCGGTTGAACGCAACGAGCGGGACGCGCGCATTGACGTATCGCATGACCTAAGCGAGGTGAATCAACAGGCTCGGATTTGCTCACCGACCGTCCGCTCGACGTTCGTTGTCGCGTGAGCCAAACCTCGGTACGCTACCGCAATGGATCCCGTCGCAATCCCTCCCGGAGTGCTCGAGCGCATCGTCGAAGTGCTCGCTGAAGTGCTCGCTCCGGAAGAGGTCTGGCTCGGCGAGCCATCTCATGGCTGACCTCGCGGGCAAGAACTTCATCGTCACGGGCGCGAACACCGGCATCGGCAAGGTCACCGCGACCGAGCTCGCGCGGCGCGGCGCGCACGTCCTCCTCGCGAACCGCTCGAAGGAGAAGTCGCAGGACGTGATCGCGGAGATCACGCGCGAGACCGGCCATGCGCCGGAGTTGGTCCAGCTCGATCTCGGCGACCTCGCCTCGGTGCGGCGTGCCGCCGAGGAGATCCTCGCGAAGGACCTGCCGATCCACGGCCTCATCAACAACGCCGGCCTCCCGGGGCAGCGCGGCCGCTCGACCAAGGATGGCTTCGAGCTCGCGTTCGGCACCAACCACCTCGGCCACTACCTGTTCACCCGGCTGCTGCTCGACCGGCTCGTGGCCACGCCCGGCGCGCGGATCGTCAACGTCGCGAGTGGCTCGCACTACCAGGCCAAGCGGATCGACTGGGCCACGCTGCGCGAGCCGACGCACTCGCTCGTCGGCCTGCGCGAGTACGAAGTGTCCAAGCTCGCGAACGTGCTGTTCACCAAGGAGCTCGCACGCCAGCTCGCGAACACCGGCGTGACGGTCTACGCCGTTCACCCCGGCCGCGTCGCGACCGACGCGTGGCGGCGGATCCCAGCGCCGCTGCGCTGGGCGTTCAAGCGGACCATGCTGACCCCCGTCGAGGGCGCGCGCTCGACGCTGCGTGCCGCGACCGACCCCGCGCTCGCCGCCGAGACCGGGCGCTACTACACCGCCGACGGCAGCGAGCGTCCGCCGTCGCGGCTCGCCCTCGATGCCGACCTCGCCGTCGAGCTGTGGCGGCGTTCTGCGGAGTGGACCGGCCTCCCGGTCTAGGAGTGACACGCTCGTGTCCTCGAGCCCGCCGACGAAACGCTGCCAGCTCGCAGCTGGCACGATCTGAGGGCTCACCCCGAAACGTTCGTTGCTCCGGCCGCTCGATCGCGCGAGAAGAACGGGGTGGACATGATGGCCCGATCGACGGCTCGGCGCGGTGGCTGGACGCTCGCGCTGTGGGCGCTGGCGGTCTCGGGGTGTGGACACGAGAGCGTCGCGCCGCGCTCGCACGCCCGCGAACAGACGG
>JBDTJY010000199.1:0-14278 GCA_039935615.1 Kofleriaceae bacterium | reverse complement strand
GTCGAGTCGAAGGGATCGTTTTGGTCGCTTCACGGGAGGTCTCCTTGGGTGTCGCAACCCGGAGGCTCTCTCGGCTTTTCTTGCCGCCCAAGAAAACGGCTTCTACACAACTATAGGGACACGACCCCGGCAAAGGACCAGGCTGGCCGTTCCGTTGGTCCTTCAGCTCGATGACTTCTGGCCGCATTCGCATTCGTCTAGCTCGGCAGCGTCCGCGTTAAGATCGACATCCGCGATCAGATCTCTTTGTATGTCTCAGCTGAACGTTCGAGACGGACGCCCGCTGATATCCTTCACTCGCGGTCGCTCGTACGAGATCGAATTCGCCTGCGATTGCGTTGATCATGATGTCGGCGAGCATGTTGTCTCGGACCCAATCGACTTACCCAGGTAGCGCACGATAGAGGCGTTGCGCGCCGAGCTCTGTGCGAAACATCAGCCGGTGAAATGAACCCTCGAGCCGGCAGTACATGCTCCCCGTCCGCGGTCGTTCGTGCGCGCGGAAGTTGGTCTCGCAAAGCGCGAGCCAGTCGTGGGCGTCGATGCCGGTAGGAACATAGCCAGAGGCCCTTCGAAACCAGTCAAGCGAAACGCGCGAATCGAGCATGCGGGGCGGATGCGGCTGCTTGACCAGTTGCGCGTAGCTAGCGCTAGTGAGATAGCGGTCCATCTCAACCGCCGCATCGCTGTAACCGACGAGCACGGTCAGTCCGAGCTGCTCGAGCCGTGCGCGCTCGCGACCGCCGAGTACGTCCGCGACCTCGAGCTCGAGCAACAGTCGATCTCGCTTGGCGACAAGCGGCGCGTCGAGCTCGACGTTAGAATATGGCTCGACACCGACGCTCGCCTCAGCATCGAGCCGATCGACGCGTGAGGCGAGCTCGGCGATCTCGCGAAATTGATCATCATCGACCTGCATCGGAGATCATCCGCGCTGGATGCGTAGCTCCTCGCGAAATGCCTCGGCCTCTGCCGCCGAGGTGCGGCATAGCTCCTCGTACTCCTCCAGCTCGGGACTGAGAGGAGGTGGTGGCGGCACTGGCATATCGTCTATGCGCCCTTGCCGCGTTCCCGCAAGGATCTCGGCGCGCAACGCTCGCAAGCGCGAGACGAGGTCGAGCACTACTGCGCGCGGCACCACGAGCTCTCGCCTCGCGAACCCGGCACTTACCATGAACGCGTCGCCGAGATCGGGCCACTGCCCGCTCAGGCGCCGCCAACTAATGGGCCCATCGATCAAGCTTGCGATCTCGCGAGTTGGCTCGATCGGGACCGCCGAGAGCTCCTGGACACGAAACCCTGCACGGCTGATCTGCTCGAGGGAAACCTCGCGACCGTCCCCGGTCACCAGGTGATCGAGCGCGGCACCGAGTGCGACGAGCTCGTCCGGCCCCTTGCCAAGGCCAACCCAGAGCGGTGTCGCGGAAAGCGGAAAGGTCACGCCACCTGATGTGAGAAAGCTGGGAACTACGGAATCCATGCGCCGTCCGGGAAGATGCTGAAGAGTTTGTAGTTCGGTCCGCTCGCCAAGTCGAGGTATCCGATCAAATCGACCCCGCCCGGGGTGGTGAACGTGACCTTCTGGGTCGTCGCGGTGCCGGCGTGAGTCGTGAGCCAGGCCGCATAGCCCTTCTCGGCGTCGCCGATGAATGCTGCTGGATCGTCGAACGTCGTCTTCGCGTCGGAGTTCATATTCCACTTCGATGCATCGAAGCTCGCGCCACCGGGCGCTTCGGATGTGCCCCGCTTGGGTTTCGTCGCAACGTCGCCCTTCCATCCCCACTGCTCGAACCGATGGTAGGTCGTTCCGCCATGTGCCTTGGGGCTTCCTTTCTCGGCAACCTGGAACTTGTTCGGTGCGTCAGCGAAGTTCGTGAGCTCGATCGTATGATGCCCGCCCTTGACGCCGAACTCACCAGTCGGTGTGGTTGGCTCGGGGAACAGGATGTGCTCGACCAGGGAGGGATCGAACGTCGACGGTCGACCGAGGCTCGTTGTATGTTCGCCGAAGACTCGTTGGGCCTCGCGCCGTTTGAGATCGGCGAGCATCTCCTCCGGTGCGCCCGCCTTTCGCAGTGTGTCGAGCTTCGCCGGAACCTGGGAAGGATCGTTCAAGCCCTGTGCCTCGATCGCGCGTTCGAGCACGCCCTTGCGAGCGGCTGCCTTCGGCGACTTGTTCTTCACCAGGTTCTTGTGGTCCTTCCACAGGTCGACGACTTCCTTGGCTGCCGCCACGTCGTGCGCGGTTACTTGATCAGTTGTGGCGCCGGCCTTCATGACGCCGGCTTCCATCTGCTTGCCGAAGCCAGCCGACGGTTCGCCACCTGGGTTGCGTTTCACCAACTCTGCCGCCTCGGTGAGCTCGTGATCGATCGCGAACTGTGCATCCTCAGGACGCATGGTCTCGGAGACCTCAACCTTCGCCATCCACTTGCCGCTCGCTGCATCGCGCGTGAGCTCGAGCCGTGCCGTGCCAGCATCCGGGCCATGGACCGTCGAGACAGCAAGTTCAGTGCGCGGCTTCACGGTCACGTGCACAGCGACCTCGGCAACTATCGTCCCCGTTAGTACCCCCATCGTGAGCGTCGCGGTCTTCCCGGATACACCGACGACGTCGATCTTCGTCCCCGGAGGTGGTGACTTCTTCGAGCCCGCGACCGTGTCTTTCAGCTTCTTCTCGTTGAGTTTCGCCGGATGAGTGGCACCAGCGTCCTCGTACGTGTTCTCGGCATAGACGTCCTTGCCTCTATTCGCCCCGGCCTCTTTGTCCGAGTGCGGTCCCTTCTCGACGATCTCGATCGTCCGGTCGCCGGACCGTAGCCGCCACTTCGATTCATTTGCCAACCACTCGCGCCCGATCACCACGCCCATCTTGTCGGCCGCGTCGAACGCGTCGTGAACCTGCTTGCTCGATCCTTCGTAGATATGACCCTCGACGATTGGGCTCAAGTGGGAGAGCTGGAGCGGTACCTCCATGAACTGCGGCCCGGTCTTATCGAGGTCTGCCTTGGTCTCCGTGAGTTGTTTCGAGGCCTTCGGATCCTTCGCGTAGAGATTGCGCTCTTCGACGAGCAACGTCCTCCGCTCGACGAGCAGCGCGATCGCCTCCTCTGGCGGAATCTTGTCGCCCTTTGCGTTGGAGCGGTGCTCGAGCGCGACCGACTTCTTGAGGAGCGCATCGAGGCCGGGATCCTTCGTCGCTAACTCGCGTGTCGCCTCGACGATGCGATGCTGCATCGCCTGCGTCCGCTGGTGCACGAACCGCTGGGTCGCGATCGTGAGTCCCATCGTCACCCAGCTCTGCGCACTCTGTTCGTCCATCTGTCCGCCGTGGGTCATCGCGTGGGCAACGCCCGCAGCGCCGATACTTGCACCCGTGTCGATCACGAGCTCGGCAGCGACCTTCCCGACCTTGCCCGCGCCCTGGCCCCACGTTCGAATCTCACCCTCCACGGCTGCGGAGTCGTGGAGGAGTCCTTGGAACGGACGAAGTGCGGCAGATGTAAGCACCATCGCGAGCGCGTTCTCTGCGAACGCCTGCTTGTTCATCTCACCGCCCATCGCGCCCTGCACTCCTGTATTAGCAGCTGCGGTCGCGAGGACCTCCGCTCCCTTATAAAGGAGGCCGGCTTCGCGAATTTCAGATCCAATCTCACCCGCGAGCGCGATGCCACGGACGGCGGCAAAGCCGGCTCCGATGATCTCGCCGGTGACGACCGCAACGCCGATCTGGATCGCCATATCCTTCAGCAACGCTTTGAGCATCGCATCGCTGATCTCGTTGTATGCCCACTTGAGGAATGCCTCGAGATTGAGCTGGTCCTTGTAGGTGGTAAGCAGGTCCGTGACGCGTTTGATCGCATGGCGCCGCTGCTCGAGAACCTTCTGCTTTCCACTCTTTGGGTCCTTCGCAGAGATGCTCAACGTGTGCGCAGAGTCGAGCATCTCGTGCCAACCGCCGGCGACGTGATCGTTCTTGTCGGTGCTCACTTGCGTCGAAGATCCATTGAGCTTTTTCAGCATGTCCTCGCACACCATGTGCACGGACCACGATCCGTATGGAGACTTGCCCTTGTCGACTCCGACCTCGTCCGCCTTACGCATCACGCTGTGAGCTTGCGTGCCGAGCGTGACCAGCTTCGCGCGAATCGCGGTCTCGCTGGCATCGACACCCAACTCCTCGATGGCATCCGGATCGACCTGTTCACCGTGAGCAGCCTGGAGCTGGAGTTCCGCAGCACGCTTCATTTGATCGTAAATGGCCGGAGGGTTCGCCGCCGCGTTCGGCTCCAGCTCGGACACGTCCTTCTCTTGCCTGCGCTGTTCCGCGACAGAACCGCGCGCTACGTTGATCTGCTGTTGCGCGAGCTCCAGCGGCAGCAGCGCTTTGAGCCTGCGTGCATCGATCAACGCCGCGTTGCTCTGCACGAAAAGATGCGAGACCGACGCAGTACGAACGTATGCTTCGATTACACGCATCACGGGACCGAGGCCAGCTTTGTCTTTCGGCGTCGCTCCGGTTTTTTCGAGATCGCCGAGAAACTTAGCCAGCTCGGACGAGGTGTCGAACAGCGTCCGTTCCTGCTGACTCAGGACGCTCGTCCATTTCGTCGTGCTCTTCTTGTCCGCCGCGAACTCCTTGTTGCGGCGAGCGACGAATTGTTCCGCAGCTGCGAGCGGACCGTTGGCACCCCATGGCGCCACGGTCGCGTCGATAAAATCGAGCTGACGCGCGATGCGCCCGAGCGAGTCTGGAGCAGGTTTATCGGCGTGCGATGCCGCCGGCGCCTGCGCGTTCGCTGCATCGTCCGACTGCGCACTCTTGGCGAGAGCGTCCGGTGCCGCGACTACCACCGCGTCCGGTTGTTTCGATTTCGCGGTCGCATCGTCAGGCGCGTGTTGACGCGCTCCGTCGGTGTGGAGAGCGATGTCGACCGGCAGGCCGAAGAATGGAGGACTCGCCGCAAAGCGATAGGCCTCCTGGGCGCTGCCGTACTCGCCTGCGAATGTATTGGCCACGTCTTCGACGGTGGCGTTCTTCGGATCGGTGACCTTGATCCAATTCCACAGCTTCGGATCTTTCTCCCCCTGCCATTCCCCCCAGACCATCTGTAGTGGTTTCTCGAACGGCTTTCCGCCGGTGTCCTCGCGTTTTCCTTTTGCCGTGTACACAACGACGGCGGGGTCCACCAGCAGCTCGCCGATCACTCGATCGAGCGGAGAGCTGGCAACGACCATACTCGCGTGGACCGGCTTTCCTTTGTTGCTGTCCCACTGAACAACAGCGCGAGCTCCCATTCTCGCAATCGAGCTAACGAGCGGACGATCGAACGCGGCGCCGAGCGCGAGCGATACTTGCTCGAAACGGCTGCCCTGCGGGCCGCGACGAACTTGGTCGACAATCGCTTCTAAGTTCGCCGGGTACACGAGCTGCGACATCCGCGCGAGACCGACGCTCGCATCGGCCGCGCGAAGATGCGCCGAGATCGCGAGTGCGATGTGCTCCTTCGCAGCCTCGTTACGCCAACCCAGCCGGGGATGAGGTTGCGTGAGTGGCGTTGCCTCGACGCGATCCATGATCGCACCGACTAGTTTGAGAAAGTTGTCGCGGACGAAGTCGTGGTTCGTCGTCGTGTGCTCACCGCCCGCGTCGTCGGCCTCTTTGCGTTGTACCGACGAACCTCCGCCACGCTTCGGACCCATCGTGTCGAGCAGCGATTCCGCCGACTCGCCCTTCACAACCTTGTCGGCAACGGCATCAGCATGTTGCTCGTACGGATCGCCCTTCCCGCCATCAATGCCACCCTTGAGCTGCACGCCAGCCTGCTGCTGCACGACATGCGCAGCTTCATGGGCCGCCGTGTGCAGATCCGGACTCTGCGCGAAGCCAACGCGGTTGCCGACCGCATATGCCGTCGCACCGAGTCCGCGCGACGCCTCCGCCGCGCCACCACCGGTCTGGGCCCGCACGCCGGAGATGTCGTGCCCGCCGAAGCTCGCTTGGATCTGATCGTGATGCGGAAGCCGTTCGCTCGCCGACTGCACACCCGCGGTCGCAACCGCTTGCGGATCCGATGTGGTCGCGGCGGCCTCGCTCTTGCGTTGCACCGCGAGCTCGCCCACCCAATTCCACATCCCACGCGGCTTGTTCTCGGGTTCAGGGGACCCACCGTTGAAGCGCTCCCACAGCCCGCGGGGTTTTGAGGAGAGTTGCGGCTGCGTGGCCGGGTCCTCGGCAGGCTGCCCCTCGATCCGCCCTTTTGACTTCGTTGAGTCCCCCACGCCGCCGGTGACGATTATAGAGATCGCAGCCCGGGTTTCAACCGAATGCGATCGCTAGCGTCGCCGGACGCTTTGGAGCTTGAGATGCGTACACCGTTCGGCCGGCGAAACTGCGGAACTCGAGGCGTGTGAACCGCGTCGCCTGACAACCGCCGACGAAACGCCGCCCGAGATCGCCGCCGCCGGGCGCGAGAGATTGGTGGCATGCATCTGAACGCTGCCGCAAGCGCGGGTTGCGAGGGGATCTCGGCGAACGTCGAGCAATCGTTCCCCAGCTTTCTCGACGAGGATTCGGATTCCGGAAACGATTCGTTACCTCAAGCCATTGAATTCTAAGGGCGCATCTAAAATCGCACTCTAGAGGTCAGGGGTTCGATCCCCCTACACTCCACCAGGTAACGGAAAGGTCTCGCGAGTTTGCGAGGCCTTTTCGTTTGGATCAGATGCCAAATTCTCGGGGAACGATTGCGAGTGCGTTGCTCCACGCGAGTTAGAGAACTACTGCGCCTCCCCTACACTCCATTCATTTTCGGTCGGGCTTGCAGACTGATGCCGGACCTTTCGTCGCTCAGAAATCGACGACCGAGTCTTTCTTGATCAGGACGAAGTCGGTTTGGTTGCCGGCGATCTTGTTTAGGACCTTGAGGTTCGGACCGTTCCCCCTCCAACGCAGCTCCATCACGGACGAGAGGTGGAGGTACGTCTCATAGTCGGCGCCCGTGACCAGCAGATAGGAAGCGCCGATCTCATCCGCGTTCAACGGATCTGCGCCGTTGTCGAACACGTAGAACGTCGGGTCCTTCCAGTCGCTAGCCTGGACGACCTGGATATGGCCGATGACGTAACTCTTCTCGGCAACCGTGTAGGCGCCGCGATCGCTTGCGTTCGGCTTGAACCGTACGCGCCGTTGAGGAACGCGGTTGGCGAGCATCTGCTGGGGCGTGTAGCTATCGGGGTCCACCATCGACGGATGGTCAGGCGCTTTCTTTGCGGTCGCGCGGTTCGTCCACGCATCGGCAAGTTGCTTGTCGGTCGTCCCTTGAATTCGCGCGATCGTCGATTTCATGATGATGTCGAGCCGCGGGTCGCTGAGCCAGCGCTCCGTGACGTTGTAGTCGTAGATCGTTCCGGCACTGAGATCGCCGGACCGGTACTCCCACTGCGAGCCGTCGCCGCCGGGCTTCATGCGAAGCGCCGAGCACCACTGCTCGGGCTTTTCTCGGATCAGCGTATTGAAGTCGTCGATGTTGAGGACGTGCATCGCCATCCACAAATTGAAGCGATCCCAGTTGTGGTCGCCTTCGATCTTCTCGAGCACCAAGTAGTCGATCTTGTTCTGACGGATCATCTCCGAGACCACGCGAGGGTCTCGGGTGCGTGTATCTCGTGCGAACCAAGAGTTGTCTGCAGCATCGATCTTTGGCACGACGCCACGCTGTTGCCACCACAGGATCAAGTTCAAGAACTTGTTCCTCGTTGTCTCTTTCGCTTGCCTGTGAAGCGCCCACGCTGGACCGATGATGTCGTTCCAGAGCTGGAGCGCGATCAAAACACCCGCGGTCTTCGGATATGACGCTCGCGCGCCTGAGAGATTGGCCTTCTCGATCTCCCCTTCAAGGATGCTTCGCGAGGCCGGATTCATCGGAGCACTCTTTAGGAGCCTGCTTGCCAGTTCAGGGTTGAGCAGGATCAGGTCACGGATCAGCTCTTCGGTCACCTCGCCCGTCTTGCGCATTTCCTCGAGATGACGATTTGCGCGCAGTAGTAACGGACCTTGCGTGTCCAGCATCTCGACGAACTTCGAAAACTCTTCATTCTCGACCGTGGTCTCTGCCCCCACGCGCAGCTTTGCGTCCGCCTTCTTAGCATCGACATCGCTCTGGTTTGTCAGGGCGGGTCTGGCTTGCGCCGTGCCCGTGCCAACGCCCGCGAGAGCGCTCTGGATCAACCCCGACCGCTCTCCGTTCGCGCGGGGCAGGAGACCGAGAGCGCGACCGAGATCGATCCGGCTGGCGTCGAGCTCCGCGATGAAGTCACCAATCGACTTCGTTCCTGACTCCGTCTTGAGTATCGCCTGGAACGTGCGAAGCGTGCGCACTGCACGATCGAGCTTCGTGTACGTCTGGAACCGAGCAGCCACCTCTGGCTCACCGAGACTCTCAGCGATGCTGCTACCGACGGCGCTCACTGCGCCGGTCCGATCGACTTTGATCGTGCCGAGAGTCTTCGGCTGGTTCTCCGTCGGCTCGAGCGCTGCCTTGTGCGTGATCCCCAGCTGACGCAACGCCTCAACCAAGCTCGCGTTCATGTACGGGATCCTGGGTCCGCGCCCGCCGTGAAAGGTCATCTTGCTCTGCTCGACCACCGTGAGCTCGCCGTTCCGCGACAGGATCTCGATCAGCAACTGCTCGATGCCCGCGCGGTCCTTCGCGCTACTAAGCACGCCGGTGTGGTGCTGGATGCCGCTCAGCACCGTCACACCTTCGAACATCTCGCCGTAGGCGCGGTCACCCATCTCCGCGCGTAACTTGTCGAGCGCCTCGCCACGCGGATCGCCGACCACGAGAACGCGGACGCCACTCGGGACATCCGTGATCCGCAAGAGCGTCGAGGCTTCGTCGATCTCGTTGTTTTTCGCCTTGCCACCTGCGACCGTCTTGAAGGCTGCGGGGATGCCGAACTCGTCGAATCTTACGTCTCCGACCTGATAGCTTGCGAACCGTGCGTTGCCCGGAACGTCCCACATGCTGAACGGTGTCGCCGCGCCACGTCCGAAGCCGAGCTTCACCAGCTCTGGCGTCGTCGTGTTCCGGAGTCGTTCGATGATCTTGGCAAAGTCCCTCCCGGACTTCGTGAACTCGCGCGGAAAGCGCAGGCCCTCCGGCTTTATCTGGTTCAGGACGATGAAGTCCTCAAGATTCCGGATGTGGTCTTTGTGAATGTGTAGCGTGTTGAGCGCCACGATCTTATCGACATTGAGCGCGGCCTTGATCAGACGGAGTGCCTCTGGCATCAACGCGACCGGCGTGCCGCCCGATTCGATGAGGATCGCTTCGCGTCCGCCGATGTTGACGAGTCGAAGTCCTTCCTTGCCGACCGTCGGTACGCCGAAGATATTCTGGTTCGGGATCTCCTGTGGCTTGATCAGGAGCTCGTAGAAGAGATCAGCGGCGGGCAGAACGACGACCTGCCCGTTGACCGTCGTGAGAAAGAAGTCCTCGGGTTTGTTTGGACGAACGTCACTCTTGTCGAGCTGTGGCACGGTCCCTTTGTCCGCGACGAGCTTCTTGATCGCGGGATCCTTCGCAGCCTTTCCAACCGCCTTTCGCTTCTGAGCGTCGCTCTCGAGATCCTCCTCGGTCTTCTCGGGCATCTTGAAGTTGTTGCAGCGACGCAGCGACAGGCCGCGCTTCGCGCCCGTCGCGGGAAGCGGCATCGCGATGCCCTGCCCCGCGCGACCGCCGCGATCGCGAAGTCATCGGCGTGAGCTTCGTCCGCAGCGACCGGCGACGTGGTGTCTTCCGTGCGCGATTGCTGCTGCGTGTGGGCGAGCTCGTGGGCGAGTAACAGTTTGCCAACCGTGCGGGACGGATCGAACTGCCCGTGACCGAACACGATCGTCTGACCAACGGCGAGCGCGCGTGCCGACGTCTCCCCCGCGCGCGTCAGCCCCTGTCCACTCGTATGGACGCGAACGTCGCCGAGGTTGCGCTCGAAAGCACCCTCCATTTGCGTTCGCACGTCACTCGGCAACGGCACGGCGTCGGGGAACCGAGCTTCGATGGCCGCCGGTGTGTCGAGCGCCGGCAGGCTCGGAGCGTCGACCTCGGCCGTGGCCCGCCACCGCCGGATCGCGAGCCGTACGCGGTCCACAACAAATGGCAGATACTCAGTCGCTGTTGTCGCAGCCGTCGCTCCCGGCGCGTACCGACGCAGCGCGGCCTCGATGTCGCCGACACCGCGACGATCGTAGTATCCGAACCAGTGCGCGATGTACGGGCAGTGTTCGGCCGTCCATCCGCTTCCAGCGAGTTCTCTTCGGCGGCTGCATGAATCTGGTCGCGCAGGTCGCCGATGAACTGTTGCCTCGTCTCATCGGTGAGGAGATGTGGCGCATGAACGGATGGCGTGATTGGTTGTAGTCTGTCGTCGAAGCGCGCGAGGTGTCCGAGGTCGGGTACGAAAACCTCACGCGCACGTGCCGGCTTCGGCATTTCCACCGTCGCGTGTACAGGTGCACGTGTCGGTGGTGCAGGTAGCTTTGCGTCCCCCATTGCCACAACCTCCTTTTTTCGAACAGACTATGGCGCCGATGCCACAGTCTCGGAAAGGGGGGTACATGGTGGTAATGCCGACGCTAGACGAGGATCTTGAGACGCGTGAGTCGGCGGACCTTGCAGCGGTGTTGCACAAAGCGCCTGACAGGGCGAACACCGAGCTCGCTGCGATGTGGCACGAAGTGCTTCGACGTCGCGACCCGGTCGAGATCGTCGGCAATGCGATCTTGTGGTGCTCGAGGGCAGTCATCGCAGGCGCCGTCGGCGAATGCGTCCGCATGATCCTCGATCACGTCCCGAGGATGCATCATGCACAGATGACGGCGATGCTCGACACGATCGAACATCACTCGCGCGGCGATGCGTCGCTCGTCGATGTCTGGGATGCTAGGTCGGCGGCGAGGATTCACGTCGTCGACTCGGTGACCGAAGCGTTCCTCAACGCCGCAGAAGCGGCCGGAGACAATGTCCTTGGATTCGACGACGAGGCACTCAATTCCGCCGGCACGGCGTTGATGGGGGTGATAGAGAGCGGCGGCGAAGTGATGCGCGATCAGATCGTCGAGATCATGCGTCGCCGCATTCCATGCCCGACCGTCTTGGCGTTTCACGACGCGCATGCCGCGCGGTACGCGTGAAGAAACGTTCGACGTCGTCTTGATCCCCCGCATGCGCGGGTCCGTTTAGCGGCGCTCCTTCCCGATCGCCGAGGTCACAGACGTGATCTGCTCGCCCTGCCGCGGGCTGTAACCGAGGTCATCGATGATCTCGGGCACGATGTGCGTTTCGGATGCGGCGGTATCGAACGCGAGGGATACCGGGCGATGACCGCGAGTGACCATAGAGCCGAGCCCTCACAATGATCAGGATCATCGGCGGGATCGAAGCGGCGAACCTTCACGGGACGAAGAAGCCGCGCAGCGGCGCGCACACTCGTCCCGTGTAGAGGTGGCCGATCTCTTCGTATTGCGTCGACAGCGCCCTCGTTTGCGCAAGCGGATCCGCGCGCCGTGGCCCGGCCCCGGCGACGCGTGCCGCACGCACTACGTCCTCGTCCTCCCACTCGATCTCCACGAGCGCCACCCACTGGTCACTGTAGCGATCGCAGATCGCCGCCCAGCTCAACGATTCCGATACCTGCGGCGCGGTCCGCGCGTGCGCTTCACTCACGACGTCGAGCGTGCGCGGGCCGTCGCTCCTTGGCAAGAATTCTTGCGTCGACGATGCCACACGAGATCACTCTCGCTCTCGCCAGCTGCAACGCACCGGCGAATCGTTCCCTAGCTTTTTCGACGACGATTCGGATTCCGGAAACGATTCGCTACCTCAAGCCTTCGAATTTGCACGGCGCATCTAAAATCGCACTCTAGAGGTCAGGGGTTCGATCCCCCTACACTCCACCAGGTAACGAAAAGGTCTCGCAGAGTTGCGAGGCCTTTTTCGTTTTCGGGGTGAGCGCAACGTTCCGCAAGTTCTAGAGGTGGTCTTCGATTTCGAGCACCACACCCGCATTCGTTCCCTGCGCCTTACATCACTGGGGCAAGGAACTGGGCGAGTCGCGCGAGCACGCTGCCATCATCATGACCCTCGACGATCGGAGCGTCGATCGTCGTCGTCTGCAGGAACGCACCACCTGAGGCCAACGAGACCACTCGCGCACAGCCGGATTCGCGCTCGATACGAGCGATTCCGCCGAGCTGTTCAACGTGTGTGCGACCGAGAAATGTCCCCCATTGAGGACCGCGGATTACCTCGCCCCACCGCGATCGGCCGTCCATCAGAGCAAGAACACGTCGATCCTGTTCGCGCGTGAGCTGTGAGCTTCCGCCACACGTGACCAGGCTTGACGCAAAGATCGTTGTATCGGCCCACAACGCGATCCCTGCACGTGCGCCCATCGCATCTGCGAAGGCAACGATGGGATCGAGTACGCATTGCGCTCCGAGCTCGTCCATCGACGCTGCGCCAAATTGTGCATCAAAAGCGTATCGGCATCGGGTGTGCGAAAAGCGCTCTGGTCGGTTTGCGATCGGGGTCGTACTCACCGAGACCCTCATTTGCTCCGGATCTGCCGTCTTCGGCGGCGTCTCTACCGCCGCAACCGACACCCCGCCATCGGTGATCCGCTCCAACAACTTTCCGAGGTCTAGCGGCTTGGGTGGTTGAGCCTTGGTATTTTCGACGGGGATGAGGAACTGATAAAGGCCACGCTTCCGCGAGAACAGCGCTTCGACGACACGGGCGAACGGCGCAACATCCGCTGCCAACTCGACGTCAAAGTAGAAGGCCGTGGCAAATGCTGAGCTCGTCACGGTCTGCACGCTCTGTAGAGCTCACCGACGGCGCGGAACACGGGACCATTGTCTTGCTTGCAACGCTTGGCCCGTTCGTCGTTTTTGAACCGATCACGGACATCGCTTAGATATCTGGAGGCTTGGCTCCTCGCATCGCTCTCGCTGTATGTGTCCGGCTTGAACTCGATCACCTTGCAGTCATCTTGATCGAACTTGACGCAATCCGGCTTACCAGATGAGAGAACGATCTCCTTTTCATCGCAGCTGAACGACGACTGCATGTCCTTGTGCTTCTGCTTCCGTAGTCCATGCGTGCGCGGATCGTCGGATTGTTCGAGCCATACATCACGCCCTCCTTGACCCGATCGAGCGTGCTGCGGTCGCTCTTGAGCCGCTCGAACAGTTTCGAGATCGCATCTTGCGTCTTCTCGATGTCCTGGCGAAGCTGCGCGGCGTCGGATTTGACGTCGTCCTTGCCCTCGAGATCCTTCGCGCGTTCGCGTGCCGACTTCGCCTCACTTTCGAGACGACCAAGATCGTCAAAGACTTTTGACCCGTCGTCGACCGTGCGCTCGTACTCACGCTTGACCCGATCGATAACCTTGTCTCGGAGATCCTTCTCCAGGCGATCGGCCTCATCGTCGTCGCGTTTGACATCGAGCTTGCAGATCTGAGTGATCAGGTCCGTCAGTTGATCCTTGTCCATCGCGCGAAGCTTCACGCTTTCGTCGAGGTAGGTGTCCAACTTCGACTTCGCGTTGTCGTAGTGCGTCTTGACGGCGTCATAGTCACTCTTTACGTGGCTCAGATCGTCGCGGGCGTCGGCGTAGAGGAGACGCGTCATTGCCGCGATCACCAGCACGCCCACGATTGGTAGCCCCCATCTGCTCTTCATACGACCTCCACGGCACAAGGTGTCAGCGATCGCGATCCCATTCGAAATTTCGCATCATTCATGCGGGCCGTTATCGACCACCCTCCGCTGCGGTTGCGCGCGATATTCGTCAACAGCGGCACGCAGATCGAGCGTTGGCAACAGGGCCGCTGACGGCTAGGATCCCACGATGACCAACCGCGCCCGCCAACTGCTCGAAGATGCGCTGACGCTCTCCGATGACGAGCGCCTCGAGTTCGCGGAGCAACTGATGTCGAGCCTTCCTGCTGATGCTGAATGGCTCGCAGAGCTCGAGCGTCGCGCACGCCGTGCGCTCGCTGATCCTAATGGTGGCGAGGCATGGGATGTCGTCCAGCGACGGCTGGCAGCTCGTGTCGCAAGCCGATGACCAAACTGATCCGCGTTGATGCGGAGGCGGAAGAGGAGATCGCGCACGCGATCGAACACTACGACGAGGAGCGAGAGGGCCTTGGCGCTGAGTTCTGGGATGAGTTGAGCGCCGCGCTTCAGACGCTCGAAGCGCCCGGTCC
>JBDTJY010000198.1:0-21943 GCA_039935615.1 Kofleriaceae bacterium | reverse complement strand
GCGGGCGCGGGCCCGACATGACCATGGACACCACAGCCGGCGCCGGCGACCGCGAGTGCAAATAGGAAGGGGAGGGACATCAGGATACGTTTCATGATGAAGGGAGACATTGCAGGCGATGGGCCGCCCCGTACGCGAGAACTCCCGAGCCGTCGGATCGCGATCTTGCGGATCTCACGGCCGCGCGATGCCGCACGGGACATCGCTGCCGCGGCACCGCGTGCCGGCGTGACGCTAACGCCCGGCGCTAGCGATCTTCGTAGTGGGCAACAGCGTGGCGAGCAGGCGTTCGTTCGCGTAGCCACCGACGAGCAGCACGATCATCAGCAGCGCGAACCACATCACCGGCCCGAACATCAGGCCGATCAAGGTGTGCATCGCGATGCCGTAGGCGAGGGCGTACCGCCGCGTCCGCCGCAAGCCGAACCACAGCGGCGCAGCGACCTCGAACGCGAGCGTGGTGCCCTGCATCACCGCCCACATCCACGCCGGCACGTGGTTCGCCGCGAAGTAGCTGACCGGCGTTTGATACGAGTCGTGAAGATGGCTGTAAAGGACGTGCGGATTCTTCAGCCAGTCGCCGGTCGCTTTGCAGATCCCCGACGAGAAATAGAAGATCGGGATCAGCAATTGAAAGAACCGCACGTTGCCGCCGCTGCAGTGGGTCGGACGTGGCGCCTTCGGATCGCGCCGGTGACGCCGCCACGCGTCGATCGACCACCGCGCACCGCAGGGCGTGAACGCGAGCGCGATCACGAGGACCGTGCCGAGCTTCGACACCGTGAACGCCTCGAGACGATCGGCGAGCGTGGTGTACGCGAGCAGCGCCGCGAACAGCGCGGTCGTGACGCGCGTGGCCGCGCCGAGCGCGGTGCCGAGACCGGAGACCACGAGCGCGATCGCGACGACCCAGGCCAGCGCCGGCGATAGCGGTGGAATGCTGAGCGGCTGCCGCCAATCGTCGACGAGGGTCGGCGGATGAAAGCCCGCGGTCGACAACCAATCGTCGGCGTGGACCAGGCGCGACGCGAGGAACGCGAGGATCGCGAGCGGGACGAAGATCCGCAGGAACACCAGTCGCGCGATCGGCTGGGGTTCGAACAGGCGCGTTCGCAGCGCCGCCCACGCGCGTTCGAGCAACGGGATCACGGCCCGCACCGCGCTTTGCGTTCGGCGCCCTGGGTCCACCACAGATCCTTGCGCTGGTCCTTCGGGACCTTGTCGAGCGGCCGGTACTGGTAGCGCTCGACCGTCGAGCCGATCTCGGGAATCGTGCGAGTCCACTTCGTGATCCGGATGCCGCCGATCGACCCGGTGATGCCGTCGTCGCGATCACCGTGCAGCGTCTCGATCCATCGCTCGAGCGCCAGCATCGATGGCTGGTTGTGGGCGTAGAAATAGCTGAACCGCTGAAACCGCGATTCTTTGTCGTCGGCCTGGATCGGGAAGTACGCGCGAGGATCGATCGGCTCCCACTTCTTGTCGGAGCACGACCAGCCGTCGAGGCGAAAGTCGATCGAGTACTTATCCGCGGACGGGAACAGGCACGTGCACTCGGTGAAAATCCCCACCGCGTGCAACCGACCCCACTGCGGCGGGTGCTTGACCAGCGCGACCAGATAGATCGCCGCGAGCCACCCGAGCGCGATCCGCAGCCAGCGCGGACCTGGGCCCGTGGCGACGATGACAGCGGGTTTGGCGGGGTTGGACGGAATTCCCGAAGCGTGCCCCGTCAGGGCGCTCGCAGGGTGTGAAACCGCCGTTAAGATCGTCCGATGTGGAGCCCTCGCTTGGCCACGCTCGACGATCTCGCGGAGCTCACGCGCGGCCTGTTGACGTTCAGCCGGCGCGGCCACTACCGCCACGCAGGTGCTGCGGATCGGCGAGATCGTCGACGAGGTGGTCGCGCTGCTCTGCCGTACGCTGCCGAAGAGCGTGGCCTCGGGCTCGACATGGGCATGCCCGGGATGAGCGGCGCCGACTGTTCCGGGCGTTGCGCGCGCGCAGTAACGTGAAGGTGCTGATCGCCACCGGCTACGCGATGGAAGAGGAAGTGCAGTCGCTGGTCTCGACCGGCGCGCGCGCGCGTGCGTGCGTGCTCGAGAAGCCCTTCAAGATCCAGGCGCTCGAACAAGAGATCGAGCGTGCGCTACCGCGTCGCCGAAACTAGAGCCGCCAGGTCGCCCACAGCTCGCCGTAGAACCGGGTCGCGTTGGCGTCGTCCATCAGCATCGTTTGATCGAACTCGCCGAAACTCTGCAGCGTCGCGTCGAGCTGGATCCGGATCTGCCG
Source organism: Kofleriaceae bacterium (assembly GCA_039935615.1). Taxonomy (GTDB): domain Bacteria; phylum Myxococcota_A; class Polyangia; order Haliangiales; family Haliangiaceae; genus JABFXX01. The sequence goes on along the minus strand of JBDTJY010000198.1, from coordinate 19,651 downwards.
CGTCGCGACCCAGTTCCACCCGAGCGTCTCGCTGTACACCGTCGCGCCGAACGCATCGACCGGCTTGACGCGCATCGCTTCGAACCGACCGAGCACCTCCCACCCGTACTGCAGCGGTGCTCCGTCGACCGCACGTCCGTAGCCGCCGTACGGTGACCAACCGACCGTGAGATAGCCGCCCGTCCACCACTCGTGACCGGGCAACCGGCTCTCGATGCCCGACTGACCGTTGTACGAGAGCTGCTGGCCATCGCGGCGGAACGCGGCCTCCATCAGCACGCGGAAGTGGCTCTCCGAGATCGCCGCGTCCGCGCCGACCCGCACGCTCGTGCCGCGAAACGGCCGCGCGTCGAGGAAGATCGAGCTACCCGGTGCGTACGCGGGGTCGCCGTAGTCCGGCTGGCTGTTGCGAATGCGCAGCGTCCAATCGAGCCCGGCGGCGAACTCGTCGCTCGGCGCGGTGCCGACGCGCGCGGCTTGGTTCCACGTCGTCGCGGAGCGCTGGACCTCCGTCGGATCGACGCCGCGCGGATAGTTGATCGCGAAGTCCGGATCATCGCCACCGAGTCCGAGCGGCGCGTCGCGGGTGATCGAGACCTGCCAGAACTGGACGTCTTGATGACCGACGAGCTTGAGCCCGATCTCGCGATCGCGCGTCATGCTCGCGAGCGAGCTGCGCTCGAGGAACGGCAGATCGAACGGGCTCGTGTCGCGCTCGAGTCCGCCCGGCGCGTGGAGCAATCCCGCCTGGATCTCGATGTGCTCGTCGAGCGCCCACCGTCCGTAGAGATCCGCGAATCCGACCTGGAGGTTTTTCGCCTGGAGCTCGAGGTGAAATCCGGTGCCGTGCGAGACCTCGGCGTCGAACGACACGCGCGCGCGCCGGATCGTGAGGTCCATCGTATCGGCCGACGGGATGCTGTCGTGGCCGTAGCGGGCCATCGGTTGCACGACGAGTCCGAGGCGCAGCCGTGCGCGCGACGCGATCCACTCGAGGCCCAGGCCGGGCTCGTGATGGGTGTGGCCGTGATGACGATGCTCGTCCGGATCCTCGCCCTGACCGTCGTCTTCATCCTCGGCGTCGCTCGCGTGCTGCGTGTCGTGTGACGTCCGCGGCGGCTCGCCATCCTCGCCTTCTCGCGAGGCCGCCGGGTCCTCGCCGTCGCCGTCGTCGTCCCTGTCGTTCTTGGTGGTGGCGTCGCTGGCGTCGCTGGCGTCGTCGTCGTCGTCGTCGTCGTCGTCGTCCGAGTGCTCGGCCGCCTTCGCCTTCGCCTTCGCCTCTTCGTCGGCGTCGCTGCCGTCGTTGTCGTCGTCGTCTTTCTCGTCGTGGTCGGCGACGACCGCCGGCTTCGAGTGCCGTAGCGGGCGCGCATGCGCGCTAGGAACGGCAAACACACTTACCAGCGAAACGACAAGAGCACGACGAATCATGGCCACCAACCGCGGGTGTACTACGCGTTGGTCGGCCCGGTCCACTCGCCGGGCTGCGGCGTGAGCAAGTTGCGCAGCCCGGTCACGCGGAACACCTTGAGCTCGTCGGCCTTGCCCTTGACCTTCACGGGGGGCAGGGCGGTCGCTTCGACGCGGCCGGCGACGGCCTTGTACGTGCTCTCCGAGACGATGATCTCGCCGGACGCGGCGACGTTGACGAGCCGGGACGCCACGTTCATCGCATCGCCGATCGCGGTGTACTGCAAGGCGCGCGTCGAGCCGATCGACCCGGTGATCACGTTGCCGGTGTTGATGCCGATACCGATCCGGATCGGTGACTGATTCTCGGCGGCGCGCGTGCGGTTGAACTCTTCGAGTCCCTGCAGCATCGCGATCGCGCACGACACGGCCTTGAACGGCGCGTCCTCGATCTCGATCGGCGCGCCGAACAAGCCGATGATCTCGTCACCGACGAACTTGTCGAGCGTGCCGGTGTACTTGAACAGGATGTCGACCATCACCTCGAAGTACTCGTTCAAGGTGTTGACGATCTCTTGCGCGGGGCGACCGTCCGACATCGTCGTGAACCCGCGAATATCGGAGAACAGCATCGTGACTTCGCTGAGCCGTCCGCCCTTTTCGATCTTGAGCTCGCCGCGGATGACCTGCTCGACGACGCTGGCCGGGATCAACCGCGAGATCTGCGCGCGGGTCTGAGCTTCGTGCTCGATGCGCGTCGCGAGGCGTGCGTTCTGGATCGAGATCGCGGCCTGTGCGGCCATGCCGGTGCAGACCTGGAGGTCCTTCTCGGTGAACGCGTTCGACGTGAACAGCGAGTCGAGGTGCATGATGCCGAGCAGGTCGCCGGCGTGGAGTAGCGGCAGCGTCATCGTCGAGCGAATGCCCTGCATGATGATCGAGTGGGCGCCAGAGAACCGCGCGTCCATGGTCGCGTCCGACGACAACACGGCGGCCTTGTTGTTCTCGACCTCGGCCATCACGGTCTTCGACAGCACGATGTTCGGATCGCTCTTGCCCGAGCGGGTCTTCACGTACTGCGGCACGAGCGTGCCGGTCTTGTCGCGCAGCAGGATCACGCCGCGGTCGGCGCCGACGAGCTCGAACGCTTTGTCGAGGATCTTCGGGAGCAGCCGATCGAGATCGAGCTCGCTGCCGACGGCGCGCGCGAGCTCGTGACCGATCCGCAGGCGCTCGTAGTCGCGGCGCAGGATCTTGTCGTCGGCGATCTGGCGCTCCGGCATGAAGTCGCCGGTGTTCGCCTGGATCCGGCCGCGGATGTGACTCTCGGTGAGGCCGGGCGCGATCGTCACGCGCTGCAAGGCGTCGTCGGCCTTCGGTTTGTCGACGAACACGATCCGGGTCGAGCCCATCGTGAACTCGTCGCCATCGGACAGGATGTGATCGGCGACGCGCTCACCGCGCAGGAACGTGCCGTTCAACGAGCGCAGATCGCGCAGCAAGAACCGCCCATCCGCCGCGCGCTGAATCTGCGCATGCTCTTTCGAGATGATGCGATCCAGGATCTGGATCGTGTTCTCGGGATGCCGGCCGATCGTGTTGAACGCAGCGAGCTCGAACTCCTGCCGTTCCTCTCCAGAGATGACGATCAGCTTGGCCATCGCAGTCCAACCCGTTCTTGGAATCGTACGTCGGGGCGTCCTGTCGAGTAAAGTCGCGCAGACGACAACTCCTTGGGCTAACAGGGAAAACGGGGAGGGAGACGACGTTCGGCCCTTGTACTCGCGAGCGAGTTATGGCAACTAGTCGCCTCGCTTCGCGATCGTGGCGGAATTGGTAGACGCGCTGGTCTCAGGTGCCAGTACTTAACCGTGTGGGGGTTCGAGTCCCCCCGATCGCACAACTTCAGCGGCGGACAGGACGGTGGCGGAAACGCTACACTTGGACGTGCGTGCGCCTGTTGATCCTGCTCCCGCTCGCGAGCGCTTGCGGCCGGTACGGCTTCAACAGCGACCACGATGGTGGCCACTCGAAAGACGGCCACCTGCCGTTCGTCGATGCCGACTATCGCGATGCGCCGGGCACGGTCGGCATCGATGCGGCCCTACCGCCCGATGACGGCCCGGCGAGCTGCGCGAACTTCTCGCTCGGCTCGACGCTGGGCGCGGTCGCGTCCGGATCGACGAGCGGCCATCCCGATACCTACAAGACGTGCGGCGGCGCTGGCTCTCCCGATGTCAGCTACGCCTGGACCGCACCGAGCGCCGGCCAGTACACGATCGATGTCTGCAACGGACCGGATCAGTCGTTCGACTCCGCGCTGACCGTGTACGACGGTGGCTGCACGGGGACGCGGCTCGCGTGCGACGACGATGGGTGTGGAACGTTCCTGTCCAGGACCAGGGTCACGTTGACCAGTGGGCAGCTCGTCGTCATCGTCGTCGACGGCTACGGCGAGATGGGCAAGTACGTGTTGACGATCACGAAGGACTGATCGCCTGTCGAAGTTCTGAGCAGGCGCCGCCGGGATTCCGACAAACGACCCGCGAGGACGCTCGGATCGACGTGTAGGTCTGGCGCGCTGATTGCTCTCATGCGGGCTCACGTATGAGCGACGCGCTAGCGACGTATGTGACGGGCGGGGTTTGGGTCGTCTTACTGGCCGCGTATGCGGTGCGGGTCGCGAGGTTCGGCCAATTTCACAGCGCGCGCGTCGATGGGATCGGCGGCACGGCCGTGATGGGCGAGAACATCATGCAGGCCACGTACTGGGCGGTCGGGCCCGTGGTGCGCGGGTTTGTCGCGATCGGCTTCACCGCGAACGGCGTCACCACGCTCGCGCTCGTGCTCGGGATCGGTGCCGGGGTCGCGATCGGGTTCGGCTACTTCGGCGTCGCGTGCCTGCTGTCCACGGTCTCGACGATCTGCGACATCCTCGATGGGCAGGTCGCGCGGCTGACCAAGACCGGCTCCGAGGTCGGCGAGTTGTTCGATGCGGCGGTCGATCGCTACACCGAGTTCGCGTTCATGGCCGGCTTCATCGTCTACGCGCGGAGCTCGCCGTGGGAGGTCGCGATCGCGTTGCTCGCGATGCAGGCGAGCTACATGATCAGCTACGCGAGCGCGAAGGCCGAGGCGTTGAAGGTCGACGTGCCGCGCGGCCTGATGCGGCGCCACGAGCGCGCCGCGGTGCTGACCCTGGTCGCCGGGTTGACGCCGATCCTCGGACCGTCGATCCACGCGCGGTGGGACGTGCTGCCGGCGACGTCGGTGTTCACGGTCGGGGTGGGGATCGTCGCGCTCGTCGGTGGCTTCGCCGGAATCCTCCGCTTCGTGTGGATCCGTCGCGCGCTGCATGTGCGCACCAGCCTGAACGTGCGGTGAGGTGCGCCCGATCTGGGTGCCGCATGGGGTAACGCCTATCGATATTCAACGTCGGTCGTCGATTCACACTCTGCATGCGCAGGGCAATCGCGATCGCGATGATGGGGTGGGCGGGAACGGCAGCGGCGCAGTCTTCGCTCGTCGTCCAGGCGCCGTCCCAGGCGCCCCAAACACCGTCGAACGACAGCGGCACGTTCGGCGTGATGGTCGACCTGGGTGTTCCCGACGGTGCGGTCGCTTCGCTCGTCCTGCGTCCGACCCGCGCGCTGCGCCTCGAAGCCGGCGTCGCGGACAACCTCGTCAGCCCGGGCGTGCGCGGCACGGTCACCTGGATCCCGTTTGCGACGTGGGCGACCCCGGTCCTCAGCGTCGGATACGGCCACTACTTCGAGCGCAACGCCAACGCCATCGCGCAGCAACTCGCCGGCGACAACTCGTTCACCTCGCCATTGCTCGAGAAGGTCGGCTACGAGTTCGCGAACGCGCGCGTCGGTCTCGAGTTTGGCCGCAAGTACGTCACGTTCTTCCTGCACGCCGGCGTCAGCCGCGTGACCGGTCAGGTTCACAACCTCGATCAAGTCGCGATGAGTCAGACCGCGAAAGACTCGATGGTCAGCATCACCTCGACGGATCCCAAGGTCACGCTATGGGGCGTGTCCGCCAACCTCGGTTTCATCGTCTACGTTCACTAGGAGCTGCATGTTGCGCACGTCGTTTCTGCTCGCCGGTCTCGTCACGCTCGTTCCGGCGTGTCCGCTCCTCAACGTTCGAGCCGACGTTCAGGAGGTCTGCCTGACGTATCGCGGTGTCACGATTCCGGGTGTCCCGGTCGGCGGCGCGATCTCGCAGAGCTTCGACTTCGACGATCTCCAGGGCGCGAAGGATCTCGCCGATGCCGACGCGCACTTGACGTTCACGCACGCGGAAGTTCGCGCGACGAGCGGTGTCCCGAGCTTCGCGTTCGTCCAGCACGCCGAGCTCTCGATCGCGAGCGGCGATGCAAACTCGACGCTGCCGACGCTGTCGATCTTCGGCTGCGACGGATGCGGCAATGCGACGACCACGCTCGACGTCGCGAACGCGACGAGCTCCGAGGTCCAGGACTACATGAAGACCGGCTCGCTGGTCGTCACGATCGATTTCACCGGCACGCCGCCGGCGACCGATTGGACCGCGGACGTCGACATCTGCATGACCGGCACGATCGACTACACCGTCAACCAGTAGCCGGATCGAGAGACGAGGCGTGCGCGAACGCCGACGGGGCAACTCCCCACATGAGAATTGCCCCGCCGATGTGAACAGACCTGCTTAGTTGCCGGAGCCGAGGTCGGCTTCGATCTTCTTGACCTCGGTGTCGACGTTCTTGTCGGTGATGTCGGTCTTCGCTTGCTGCTCGAAGTCCATCTCCGTCGGAACGTCGACCGCTGCCGCGGGTGCCGCGCTGCCGGCGCTGCCGCTGCCGGTCATCGCCGCGCTGCCGCTACCGGTCGCCGCACTACCCACGGGCGGTGGCGTCGGCTTCGGTTCGTCTTTCTTGCCGCCACACGCCGCGAGCGCGACCGTGAGAGCGAGCGTCATCAGGTACTTCATCAGTGGCCTCCCTTCGTCGAGAACGCTGTCTGGAGCGCCGCCATCCGCTGATCATGGCGATCGTTCTCCTTCGCGAGCGCGACATCGATCCGGATGCCGAGCTTCTGGTTGTTGGTCACGCCGGCGACGTCCTTCGCGCGCGTGAGCTGTGCGACGCGCTCGGCGTGCATCGTCAGCTCGTCCTGGGTGTCGGGATCGCCGAGGAACGCGGCCTGCCACTTCGCGCGGATCTCCTGGACCCGTTGCCCGCGGCGGTGCTCGCGGCTCGAGTCGAGCTCGTTCCAGCGGTGGTCGAGCGCGGCCTGCCGTGCGGCGGAATCCTTCGCCATCTTGGCCTGGCTCGCGGTCCACGCAGCTTGCGCGGCCGCTTGCCGCTCGGCTTCGATCCGCCTCGCTTCGGCGGCGGCATCGTAGTTCGCGACCTCGAAGTTGCCGACGATCAGATCGCGACCGCGCTCGCCCTTCAGCAGGATCGTCGCGGTCGTCGCGTTATCCGGAACGCGGAACTCGATCTCGTCGTCACGGACCTTCGCCGCGCGAACCTCATCGGGCCCCCACATCACGCGGGTCTCCTGCGAGAAGTTGCGGCCTCGGATGACGACGCGCGAGCCGGCCTTGCCCTTCGCAGGCCAGTAGCTCGACACGGTCGGACGCTCGACCCTCCAATGATGCGGCGGCACGATGCCGGTGTTGCCGGGCATCGGTGGCGGTGGCTGCATGCCCGCGCCGGGCGGCGGCATCGGCGCACTCGCGTCGATCCAATCGCCGTCGACGAGCACCCACGTGCTGCTCTGGTTCTGCCACTCCGCCGGGCGCCACTTCTTGCCGGCGCGCTCGCGTTCCCAGTGACCATCGACCCACGCCCACTGATCGTTCTTCCAGTCCCAGCGGCCGGGAATCCAGCTGAAGCCCGCCTTCATCGACGGCGTCTCGCTGCGCGGCGGGGGCGGCGCTTGATGCGGATGATGATCGTTCGACGGCGGCGGCATCGCCGCGCCCCCATCGATCCAATCGCCTTCGGTCCACGACCACGACGCGCCGCTCTTATCCCAGTGACCTCCGCGCCACTGCTTGTTGGCGCGCTCGCGCTCCCAATGACCCGCGGTCCATTCCCACTTGCCCTTCCAGTCCCACTTGCCGGGGATCCAGACAAAGCCCGAGCGCGCGGCTTGATGCTCCTCGCGCGGCGTGGGTGGTGCTTCCGTCGGCCCCGTGGTGGTCGGGTTCGGCGGTGGTGGACGACGCCTCATCTCGGGCGTTGGTTCCCGATGATCTCGGGGCGCGGGTTGGGCAAACGCAGTGCCAGCTAGCACCACGCTCGCGAAGCCGAGCGACAACAAGCTACGTGATCGCATGATTCTCCTTTGACTCGCGTGGACAGTAACGCGACCACGCTGTGACGTCAGGCGTGCCCAAATATTTTCGCGTGTGCGTGTGCGCTCGGCTTACAGCTCGCGCACTTCCACGACCGCGCCGATCGCGAGAGCTTGATATAGATGCGGAAACGACTCGCCGTCCGCGGCTTCCCAGTGGACCGATTCGACACGCTCCGGATCGATCACGAGCAACAACAGATCGGGCGTCGCCGCGAAGAACCGCTCGCGCGTGCGCGGCCACTGCGCGTCCGTCGAGAGATGGATGAAGCCCTCGTGCTCGAGCGACGGCGGCCGGTACTCACCGGTCGCGACCGCGTGTTGCCAGGCGTCGCGCGTCGTGATGTGGAACAGCACCGCACCGCCGATCGTACGCGGATTCTGCAGCCACGCCTGCGGATGCTGCAGGTCAATTCGCGAGATCTCGACGTAATTACCATCGGTTACGGATGGCACGAGCGCCGCAATATGGATCTCCAAGACCAAGGAGGTCCCCATGTTGACCAAGATGAAAGTTGCTCTCGCGCTGTGTGGTTCGTTGCTCGTGGGCGGCCTCGCCGCTGCACAAGGTGTCGGTGGTGGTGGCGGCAAGGCGGCCGCGATGCAGAAGTACGACGCCAACGGCGACGGCAAGCTCGACGACGGCGAACGCGCGACGCTGCGCGCCGAGATGAAGGCGAAGCATGAAGCGATGAAAGCGAACATGCTCGCGAAGTACGACCTCAACAAAGACGGCAAGCTCGACAAGACCGAGCGCGCCGTGATGAAGAACGAGCGTGCGGAGCTCGCGTTCAAGACCGCCGACAAGAACAACGACGGCCAGCTGTCGCTCGACGAGTTCAAGCAACTGCGCGAGCACGACGGCAAGCAGGGTCGTGGTGGTCATCGCCATCACCGTGGAGCGGGCACGCGCGGCGGATTCACGCCCGGCTCGAGCGGCGGCGGCCAACCCTGAGCTACGCTGACCACGATCGTGTCGCTTCGTCGCCTACCGCCGCTAGCCATCGCGTTCACGCTGATGGCAGCGGCGTTGGTCGCGACCGTGCTCGCGACGCGTCACACCGTCGGGGAGGCGTTCACGGTCGTCGGCGAGGGCCAGGCGCTGACCGACGAACAAGCCGTTCGCGCCGACATCGGCGAGCTCGAGGCTCCTCCGACCTCCGCCGAGCTCGCGGTGATCCTCCAGGACCACCACGACGAAGGCGTGCGCTACATCGCGATGCTCGACAACCACGCGCTCGTGATCGCGGAGGCCGGCAATCCGAAGGGCGTGTTCAGCCAGCGCGCGCGTGTGGCTCGCACCGACCGGCCACGCGGTACGCGCAACGTCGAGGTCGTGCACATCGATGGCCGGTTGCGCATCGAGACACCGGTGAGCTTTCGCCGCCGCTGGAACGGCGGCGGCACCCGGGCGTCGTGGATCGTGATCGAGGTCGAGCCGTCGGAGGCGCACGAGCTGCGCGCCGCCTCGGATCGGACGTTCTTGATCGGCGTGCTGGCGGCGTTCGCGATGCTCGGCGTCGCGATCGCGGTCGTGCGACGCGAGGTGCGACGGACCGCCGACGAGGCCGAGCGCGAACGGCAGCGCCGGCTGGCGAGCCTCGGCGAGATGTCGGCGGTGCTCGCGCACGAGATCAAGAATCCGCTGGCGTCGTTGAAGGGCAACGCGCAGTTGCTCGCGGGCTCGCTGCCGGCGGGCGAGAAGCCGCGCGCGAAAGCGGAGCGCGTCGTCGACGAGGCGGTGCGATTGGAGAAGCTGATCCAGGACCTGCTCGCGTTCATGCGCACCGGGACGATCGAGCGCAGCGCGTACGATCCGGCGATCCTCGCGCGTGATGCCGCGAGCTCGGTGCAGGGCGAGATCGAGGTCGTCGCCGGGCCGCTGCGCACGTTCCAGCTCGACGGCAATCGCATACGCGAGGTGCTCGTCAACCTGATCGACAACGCGATCGCCGCGGGACCGCCGGTCCGCGTCACGGTGACGGTCGACCACGGATGGTTGATCTACGAGGTGATCGATCACGGCGCCGGCGTCCCCGCGGCCGAGCGCGAAAAGATCTTCGAGCCGTTCCACACCAACAAGACGCATGGCACCGGGCTCGGGTTGGCCATCGCGAAGCGCCTGGTCGAGCTCCATCGCGGTACGATCACGGTCGACGATGCGCCCGGCGGCGGCGCGCGGTTCCGGATCGCCCTACCAGAGAGCTGAGAGAATCCATGTCACGCATCCTAGTCGCCGACGACGAACCCGGAATTCGCGAATTCGTGAGCGATGCACTCGAGCTCGACGCGCACGTCTGCGTCCAAGCGCCCGACGGTCGCGCCGCCGCGAAGCTGCTCGACGATCGCGGCTTCGACCTGTTGATCACGGATCTCAAGATGCCGGGGATCGACGGCATGCAGCTCCTGCGCAAGGTCCGCGCCGAGCAGCCCGAGGTCGAGGTCATCGTGATGACCGCGCACGGCAACGTCGACAACGCGGTCGAGGCGATGAAGCTCGGCGCGTTCGAGTTCTTGCAGAAGCCGCTGTCGGGGCCCGACGAGCTCCGGCTGTTGGTCCAGCGCGCGGTCGAGCGCCGCGGCCTCAAGGATCGTGTCGACGGCGCGGCGCACGGCCTGAGCGCCGGACCGCCGCTGACCTACGGCGATCCGGCGATGAAGCCGGTGGTCGGCGCGATCGACAAGGTCGCGAAGACCTCGGCGACCGTGCTGCTGCTCGGCGAGAGCGGCACCGGCAAGGAGGTCGCCGCGCGCGCGATCCACATGCAGAGTCCGCGCGCACAGAAGCCGTTCATGGCGATCAACTGCGCCGCGCTGTCAGAGACCCTGCTCGAGAGCGAGCTGTTCGGTCACGAGAAGGGCGCGTTCACCGGTGCGACCGAGCGCACGCGCGGCCGGCTCGAGCTCGCCGATGGCGGGACGTTCTTTCTCGACGAGGTCGGCGAGCTCAAGGCCGAGCTCCAGGCGAAGTTGTTGCGCGTGTTGCAAGAGCGCCGGTTCGAGCGCGTCGGCGGCAGTCGCACGCTCGAGGTCGACGTCCGCTGGGTCGCCGCGACCAATCGCGATCTGCGCGCCATGATCGACGCGGGCACGTTTCGCGAAGACCTCTACCACCGGCTCGCGGTGTTTCCGATCAAGCTGCCGCCGCTGCGCGATCGCAAGACCGACCTGCTGCCGATCGCGAAGACGCTGCTCCAGCGGATCGGCTTCGATCTCAAACAGAAGCCGCCGAAGCTCACCGCCGATGCCGAGGCGCGGCTGCTCGCGGCGAGCTGGCGTGGCAACGTGCGCGAGCTCGCGAATGCGCTCGAGCGCGCTGCGATCCTCGCCGACGGTGCGCCGATCGACGCGAGCCACATCTGGGTCGATGAAGCGCCGGCGCCGAAGTCCGGCGGCGGCGGCGGCATTCGCCCGCTCGCCGAGCTCGAGCACGATGCGATCCTGGCCGCGCTCGAGGCGGTGGGGGGCAATCGTCGCAAGGCCGCGGAGCTCCTCGGGATCGGCGAGCGCACGTTGTACGACAAGCTCAAGAAGTACGGCGTCGCCGAGTAGTCCTCGGGAAGATCGGGACGGGCCGACGTTCCTACCCCGTGAGCTTTCAACCGGGTGATCGAATCGGGCACTACCTGCTCGTACGCGTGATCGGACGGGGGCGGTTCGGGATGGTGTACGAGGCGCGTGACGAGGAGGTCGGTCGCAAAGTCGCGATCAAGGTCATGCATGACGAGCCGACCCGCGAGGCGCTCGAGCGGTTCGAACGCGAGACCCAGATCGCGGCCACCGTGCAGCATCCGGCGCTCGTCGCGCTGCACGATTCCGGAACGATCGAAGGCCTGCCGTATCTCGTGCGCGAGTTGCTCGAGGGCGAGCCGCTCGCGACCCGGCTCGGACGGGCGATCGATCCGACCGAAGCGCTGGGCGTGATCGCCGATATCCTCGGCGCGGTCGCGACGATGCATCAGACCGGCATCGTCCACCTCGATCTGACGCCGGCGAACCTGTTCGTGACCGGCGATGGGCGAGTCAAGGTGCTGAACTTCGGGCTCGCGGGGCTGCGCAACGGCGGCACGCTCGATTACATGGCGCCCGAACAGATCGCCGGTGGCGATGCGCGCAGCGATGTCTATGCGGTCGGCGTGATCCTGCTCGAGATGCTGCTCGGCGAGCTCCGCGATCGGTCGGCGATCAAGCTCGCGCCGATGCGCGTACGACCCGTGCTCGCGCGGGCGCTCGCGAGGGATCCGGATCAGCGCTACCCCGCCGGGACCGAGATGTTGAAGGCGATCGCGACGCTGCGCATCCCGGAGCGCCGGCGCAGGGGCTCGTCGCTGTTTGCGTCGCTGGTCAACATCGTTCGGCGCTAACCCGTTCAGAACGCCAGGCGCGTGATCGGCACGATCACCGGGTCGTTGCGATCGAACAGCCGGGTGTAGCCGTGGAACACGACGTAGCCGAGGCCGACGTCCATCGCGGCGTAGATCACGCGCGCGGGAACCTGCCGCCAGCCCGTGAGGCACCACAGGTTGAAGATCTTCGTGACGTCGTTCTGCGGCGCGAACAGCACGACGTCCTTCGCGAAGTCGACCCACAGGCCGGTCGCGACGACCGTGAGCGCGAGCTGCCCGTACTTGTTCGACGGCCACGCGCTCGTGAACGCGAGTGCGGCGAACCCGCCGAGCAAGAGCGTGTCGGTGATCTTCGGCGCGATCAGGAACGTGATCCGATCGGCGTTGGTGTGCAGGCCGTGCACGTAGGTCCAGCCGAACCGGAACACGTTCGCGTGCGGGTCGCGCCCGGGTGGAAACACGTGGAGCTCGTCGACCTCGGCGCCGACCAGCTTCGCGGCGAGCGCGTGGCTGCCCTCGTGGAGCGCGGTGCCCGCGACGTAGTCGACCGGCGCCATCGCGATCCCGACATAGACCAGCGTCGAATTGTCGGGCTCCGCGTGCGCGGCCGCGCACAGCGCGAGCAGGATCGCGAGCGCCTTCACGGGGGCGCGACCCAGAGCTCGTCGACCGCGACGAAGCCGAGCCGCTTCGCGAGGCGCAGCGACGCGATGTTGCCCTCGTCGGCGCCCCACACCGGCTCGAGCCCGCGCGCGCACTCGTCGCGGATCATCGCCGCGGCGACGATCGTGCCGAGGCCGAGCTGGCGCGCCGTGGGGATGACATCGATCGAGACGTCGAACAGCTTCGCGGTGCGCCACGGTGCGTACGCGAACGCCGACGCGACGTCATCGACGTAGGTCGTCCAGATCGGCCCCCGGGTCGCGGCCCATGCGAGCTCGGGATCCGGCGGCTCGCCGGTGAACACGATCGCGCCTTCGTACGCGGGGAGGCTGTCGGGATCCTCGAGCGTGTGCAGGATCGCGCGGGTCGAGCGCGTGAAGGCGCCGCGCAGCTCGTCGCTCGAGAACAGGAACGTGTGGTGGGGATAGCCGGTGCGAAACCGCGCGACATCTTCGGGATCGAGCTCTCCGGCGAGCACGATCAGCTTCGCCGCGTCGTGACCGAGGGCGTAGCCGCCGCCGACCGGCGCGCGCCAGCCGTCGCGGTCCGCGGCGATTCCGTTCGCTTCGACCCAGCGCGGGATATCGGGCAGCTCCGAGATCACTGACCCGAGCCGGATTCGAGAGCCTTCAGCGCGCCGATCGCGGACGTCGCATCGTCGATCAAGCACGCGTTGCGGTACTTCTGCTTCTTGACGACCGCGCGTTCGAGTGCGCCGATCGCCTTGGTCGTGTTGAGCGCGCGGAGGTGCATCACCGCCTCGCGGCGCTTCCCGCAGGTGACCTCTTGATCGAGGTCGAGGCTATACGCGGTCAGCCAATCGATCGAGTCGCCGAGCTTGTAGCGATCGATCACCGGGCGGACCGCGTGGCGGCGATCGAGGTTCTGACTGACCGCGGCCTTGATCAGCGCGTCGCGACCCTCGAGGTCATCGGTACGGCCGAGCCACAGATCGAACGAGTTGGTCACCACGTCGGGATTCTTGTCGGCGGCCATCGCGTGGAGGTTCGCGATGAACGTCGCGTTCGCGGCGAGCGCCGGGTTCAGTTGCAACGCGCGGTTGTACGCGGCGAGCGATGGCCCACTCTCGTGGCGCGCCGCGTGGGCATGGCCGAGCAACAATTGCGCATCTGGATCGTTCTTCGCGGCCGGATCTTTCTCGATCGTGTCGATCGCGCGCTTCGCATCGCCGTGCTCGAGCGCGTCCGCCGCTTGGCCCGCGGTCGTGTTCGGATCGAGCTTCGGATCGTTGGTCGCCGGTGTCGTCGAGTCATCGCTCGAGCTATGGCGGGTCGTGACGAACGCGATCAGGATCCCACCGACCAACGCGGCCGCGAAGATCGCCGCGTACAGCAGCCGGTGCTTGTTCTTCGGCGGCACCTGCGCGAGGCGTTGCTCCGGCGTGAGCCCGAAAATTGGCTCGCCACTCGGGCCGGTAAACGGTAGCCCGATGCCGACGCCACCCTTCTGCGGCACGCTCGCCGCGGCCGCCGCGAGCTGCGCCGGTTCGATGCGCGGCGGTGCCGGTGGCTCCGCGACGCCGAGCTTGGTCGCCGCGCGCGCGCCGGTATCCACACTCCGCCGCGCCACCGGCAGGGCCGTCGGGGGCGTCGAGTGCAGCACGTCGTCGATCGCATCGGCGATCTCGTTCTGGATGTCGACCGCGCCCAGATCGTCGACGAGCGGCTGACTCCCGGTGTCGCCCGGTCGCTCGAAGCTGACGTCCGTCACGCCGCCGTCGGGCGTGTGCAGCGCGGCTTCGACCGCGGCGAGAAACACCTCGGCCGACGCATAGCGATCGCTCGGCTTCTTGGTCAGGCCCTTCACGATCAAGCGCTCGATCGACGACGGCACCGGCCGGCCGCCCTTGATCAACCGGGTGCGCATCGGCGGCACCGCTTTCGCGGTGTGCATCGACATCACCTCGAGCTTGTCGTCCGAATAGAACGGCGGCTGCCCGGCCAGCATCTCGTAGCCCATCACCGCCGCCGCATACAGATCGGCGCGACCGTCCATCTTGCTGCCGAGCGCTTGCTCCGGAGCCATGTAGATCGGCGTGCCGAACGCCATGCCCGCTTGCGTGAGGCGCACGCCGTCATCGCTGAGCTCGCCCGCCATCGGCTTCGCGATCCCGAAGTCGAGGATCTTCGCGAAGTCCAGGTCGTCGCCCTGGCGGATCAGGAAGATATTCTCCGGCTTGATATCGCGATGGATCAGGCCCGCCGCGTGCGTGCCGATCAGGCCGCGCAAGATGTGCCCGAGGATGTGCAGCGCGCGACCGGGTGCGAGCTGGCCCTCTTGCTCCAACACGTCGGCGAGCGAGCGGCCCTCGAGGAGCTCCATCGCGAGATACAGCGAACCGTCGGCGAGCCGCCCGACGTCGTACGTCGCGACGCAGTTCGGATGATCGACCTTGCCGACCGCGAGGGCTTCGCGCTCGAACCGCGATCGAACATCCGGCGATGCCGCGAGGCTCGGGTGCAGGATCTTCACCGCGACTTGCCGGCGCAGACCGATGTGCGTCGCGCGGTACACGAGTCCCATGCCGCCACGACCGAGCGTGTCGTCGAGACGATAACGGCCGTCGACTACCGTACCGAGCAACTCCGAACCATCCCCGTCTTCGGGGAAGAGCGAAGCCGGATCCGAGTCGCTGCGTGCCATCCCGTGCGCCGCTATTGTGCCATCGGCCGATGGTTCCGCCTAGCAACCCCTCGGGATTCCTTGCGGTTCTACGTGTCTGGAATGTTTGCGATCTGCTCGCGAGCTGGCCAGTAGGAACAACGGCGCACCAGTTGCCAGGTCGGTTTCAGCTATGTAGAGTGCCGCTCCGTTACCAGCCCGGGTAGCTCAGCTGGTAGAGCAGCGGACTGAAAATCCGCGTGTCGGCGGTTCAACTCCGTCCCCGGGCACGACAGCCACCGTCGAAGTAAACGATTCCTCGACGGAATTACGAATCATCGGCGCTGACGGGCTGTGTCCTGTTGTGCCAGCGGTGCCCGATCGCGGCAGACCTTGCGTCACACCGGCGTCACAGCCAGGCAGGCTGTTGATCGCATCGGCCAGCGTCGCATCGTCAAGCTGCCCGTAGACGAGCTCCACCATGCGCGTGCTGGTGTGGCCGAGGAGTCTCGACACGACGTACAGCGACTTGCCGGCTTGCACTAGCCAGCTCGCGAAGGTGCGCCGCAGATCGTTCGGTGTGATGTGCTTGTCGAGCCCTGCGCGCTTCGCAGCAAGCGGAAGATCGCGGCCGACGTTGCTCCATGGCTCGACGACCGGGCCGGAGCCCTCGTGCATACCTTCAAGCCACGGCCTCAGCACGGGATGGATCGCGATCGGGCGGCCGACGGTCTTGCCCTTCGGAACCTGGATGATGTCGCGTTCGAGCGTGCTCGTTCGCGAACCCGAGACTCTAAACCTGGTTGCGCTTGAGCCAATCGATCACCGGTTGATCGACGCCCAGAGTTGACCACGTCAAGTCAGCGAGCATCACGACCAAGAGGCCGTCAGTGGCGTCGACGTGTTTCTTCAGCTCGTCGCATATGAGTGAGGAAGTAGAGCCTGATCGCACCATCCAGACCGATTCCAAGGGACGCGCCCACGTTCCGAGTTTCTTGATCGCCTCGTACAGCTCGTCGTACTTCCGCCCCGGCTTTCGAAGATCGTAGCTGATGAGAAACGTATGCATGTCCGGCCTTTCGAACGGACAAGTCGACGACCAAACGCCGCCAACGCCGCCCCAGCAACACGGTAGATCCGGTAGGCAAGCGCGTGAGTTACGTCTGGGCTATCCCGGAATCGGGAATGCTCACGGCGACGTGATGCGTGGTTGTTAATTCGCGTGACCTGATCCGCCTGAACCACCTGAACCGCCAGCCTCAGCCGGCCCGGCGTCCTTGACGGTTGCTGCGACTTCCTTTCTGAGCGCCTCGAATCGTTCGGTGCAGCCTTCGTCGGTGAATGCATTCGCCGTGTTGGTTCCGAGCGCAACAAAGACGGCGCCAAGGACACCCATCGTAAGCGCGCCAATTGCCACGTAGCGTTGGTGGTCGGGATTTGTGTATCCGAGCGATGTGATTCCACCAGCGCCCGCGACGACACTCGCGCCGGCCGCGACATCTCTGAAAAGGTCTCGATCAGAACGAAGATCGTTGCATCGTTGCAACGATTGCGAGGCGGTGATTGCCTTCGTGCTTTCGCCCGTGCTGTTGGTGATGGGGGCTACGCATGCGTAGCCCAAAACCAGGGTCGCTGCACCAGCGAGCACGGCTCTACGAGCGGCTCGCTTCTGTTTCGTCGTCGCAGTGCATTCATTGTCGTCTTCAGACATCGCCTCTCCAAATTGAGACGGACGATCGACGACACCCCGCCGCCAACGCCGCCCGCTCGCACCGTACGCGAAGAGCTACGCCGCTTGCGCGTTGGCTCAGGTACGTCTGGGATACGTGCAGTCGAGAAGCGGATCTTCGGAGATCCGTAGCGCGAGCGTGCGATCTGTTGGTCCTGAAATCGAGACGCGGCTTAGTTCGAGGGATAGATCTGCGTGTGGCGTTCCACCGCGAACACCACGCCTGGGTGATTCTTCGTGGTGAACAGCCGCGCGTCGAGCTCGGCGTCGAGGGTGCTGTCGTGCTCGATCACACTCGAGTACACCATCCCGTCCGGCGCATGCGTGAGCCACGAGAACTTGCCGCTCGGCAGCTCGAGGATCTCGATTCGGTTCGGGTTCAATCGGCTAGTTCTATTCAGGCAACCATAGCCCTCACAGGTCGATAGCGCTGCCATGCGTCACAGGATCCGCCTCGAGTTGCGCCTCACCGCCAGCGAACGCCGCCGCCTTCATGAGCTTGCCGAACGCGAGCAGCTGACGATCAAGGAGACGGTGAAGGCGGCAATAGAGCTCGCGATCGCGCGCGGCTCGACGCGGTAACCGAATCACCTTGGATGGCTCGCACGGATCTCGACTTGTCTGCCGAAGTCGTCGTCAAAGCATGGAGCACGTTGGTCGAGGGATCTCCTATCCCGGCACTACCCCATATCCCTCCCCAGAATGCGATGATGAGATTGCGAATCGGCGTACTCGTTGATAGAGACGTGCGCTAGCGACGGTGATGGTGGTGGGGAAGAAAGAGGAAAAAGAGCGGCTGAGGAAGGCTGCCAAAGAAGCGCGCGCGAGAGCGCAGAAGGCGAACGCCGACTGGTACGCCTTGTTGGAGCGCAAGGCGGAGCTGTCGGACGGCGATCGACTTCACCGTCTGGACGAGCTCAGTAAGGGTCCCGTCAGTGACGAGGAACTCCAGCTGATCATCAGCGCGCCACCTCCGAGTCTCGTTGCCAAGACAAAGCGACACATCCGACGAGAGCTCACGATTCGATGGCACCAGATCGTAAGAGCATGGTCGTTCGAACATCCGGTGAAGCGTCTGATCTACGCCGTCGCGTATCTGTGGCTTCCGGTCAAAGCTGCGCTGCGGCTCGGGTTCGGTTTGCACGAGATCATTGCGGCCGGCATCCTGATCGTGGCGAAAGGTAGGAAGGTCCTTATGGACTTCGACCCGGATCACATCAAGGCGATCCGTCGCAACTACTCGGAACGGAAGCTCCAATTGGTCAGCCTACTGCACACTGTTCAGCAGTGGAAATTGGTCGAGCCAAACGACCGCGAGGTCCTGAAATTTCAGACGGACGCACTCGTGTTGATCGCTTCGTACATCCGAGATCACCGGTCCGACGTCAAAGGAAAGAAGTTATTCGCCAACCTGCTCGTAAAAGACGGCATCGAACACGTGAAGGTCATTGCCCGTGCAGATAACAACCGTCCCATCGGCCAGCGCTACACGCGGGACGAATGCACGCTTGTGTGGGGCGCGTTCGAGAGCAGAAGCGCTCAGATGACCGGCAACTTACAGGAAGCGATTCCGAGTACTCCGCTCGATAAAAAGTACAAAAGCATCCTGACGTTACCGATAATTTTCCGAGACGAGGTCGTTGGAGTCGTGTCTATCGACAGTGAAGAAAAGTACCATTTCGACGGTTATTTCGAAGAGTTGCCTACCCATCTGGGCCCGTACGTCCAGCTGCTGGCTTCGAGCTTGCAGAAGAGATCCTGAAAGATCATGATGACCAACGCCAAGGCAGTCCCAGGCAAGGGGGTCGCAATGGAAAATCAAATGAACGCTGCTTCGATGATCCAAAACCTCGTTCGACAGGGACGAATTACGCCGCAAAAGGGCGCCGATCTAATTAGTGCTCGCCAGGATCTCGTGGCGCGGCAGGCACGAAAGCAGCGTGCGCGAAGCGTCACGATCTTTGGCGCCATTATGGTGTTTATGTTTTCGTTGTTCGGCTCGCGTCGCAACTGAACGAGAGACGACATCGAACCGACGGGACGCCGTGTGCGTCCCGTTTTTGATTTTCGGTCGGTGTCAATCTGACATGACGCTTGCGCAACTCGCGAATGAAAGCAGGCGAGCTCACGATCGGATGGCGGTACCTTGTCGCGTGACCTGCAGCTGCGTGCGCGATCAGCTCTGTGATTCCTGCATCGATGCGATGTTCGCGCACCTGCGGGGTACAGCAGCGTGTCGTGGCGAGCGCTGGAGCGACGAGCTCGCCGCGCGGCGCCGAGGCCCGTGGATCCTGTGGCCGGTCGACAGCGAACGCGTGCGGATCGCCGCGCTCGAGCGGGTCGAGGACCTCACGCGCGATCCGCGGTTGCGCGAGCGGCTTTCGGCTGAGCTCGTCGGCTACGCGGCGAAACGTTGGAACGAGATGCGGCCGGACACAGCTACCGAAGCGGCAGAGTGACCGCCGGAATTGGCTGCGCGAGACTCACGTCGTTCGATACGACGTGCGCTCAGGGTCACAAACCAATGGTCG
>JBDTJY010000197.1:0-60528 GCA_039935615.1 Kofleriaceae bacterium | reverse complement strand
CAGAAGTCGATCATCGCGCGCATGGACGAGCATGGCCACGACATGGCCGCGCGCACCGACATCAAGGTCGTGCCGAACCTGCACTACCACTGGAAGGTCGAACGGCGCGGCCACAAGGTCAGTTGGTGGATCACGAGCCCGGCCTCGCCGGGCGGTGCGGCGTCGATCGATGGGGGGTTGTTCCTCGTCTACGACGACCCACGCCCCCTGGAAAATACCGGGCACGAATATCTCGGGTTCAACAACTGGGAAACGGATACCTGGTTCGACAACCTCGTCGTCACGCCGCTCTGAGCTAAAATCGCCGTCGGGCTTTGGAGCAGTTCGGGAAATACCAGCTCATCCGGAAGATCGGCACCGGCGGGATGGCCGAGGTCTATCTGGCGCGCACGAGCGTGGCACAAGGCCTCAACAAGACGCTCGTCATCAAGAAGATCCACACCGCGTACGCGCGGAGCCGGCAGTTCGTCGCGATGTTCGTCGACGAGGCCAAGATCGCGCTCGGCCTCAACCATCCGAACATCATCCAGGTGTTCGACTTCGGCGCGGTCGGCGACACGTACTTCCTCGCGATGGAGTACGTCGAGGGCATCGACCTCCTGAAGCTGTTGCAGGAGGCCGCGAAAGCCCGCGTCCGCCTGCCCTACGGGATCAGCGCGTACATCGTCCAGCAGATGGTCAAGGGGCTCGACTACGCGCACCGCAAGGCCGACGAGTTCGGCGAGCCGCTCGGCATCGTGCACCGTGATATCTCGCCGCAGAACGTCCTCCTGTCGTGGGACGGCGGCGTCAAGATCCTCGACTTCGGCATCGCGCGCGCGCGCGACGTCCACGAGGAACAGGGCGTGATCAAGGGCAAGTTCGCGTACATGTCGCCGGAGCAAGCGCGCGGCGACGCGGTCGACTCGCGGTCCGACGTGTTCGCCGCCGGCATCGTGCTCTACGAGCTGGTGTGCGCGCGGCCGCTGTTCCACGGCAAGGGCAAGGAAGCGCTCGAGATGGTCAAGAGCGGGAACATCCCGCGGCCGCGCGACTTCGCGCCGGAGCTGCCGCCGTCGCTCGAGGCGACGATCCTCAAGGCGCTCGCGTTCCACCGCGCGGATCGGTTTCAGACCGCGCGCGATCTGCAGCACGAGCTCGGCAAGTTCCAGCTCGAGTGGGGACAGAAGACCGGCGCGCTGATCGACTCCGGATCGCTCGCGCAGCAGCTCGTGACGCTCGTGCAATCCGAGTATCGCGTGGTGTCGCAACGGCCGCCGGCCGAGGGCGATGCCGCACGCAGCAAGCGGCCGCCGAGCCATCACGAGGATTCGCAACCCGATGGCGTGCCCGAGCCGCTCGTCGATCACGGCTCGGCGCCGGTCGACATCGCCGGGCTCGCGAGTGGCCGCATCACCGGCGCGCCGATCGCGCAAGGGCTCGCGAAGTACGCGCGGCCGCCGACGCCGGAGCCCGAGAAGCCGCGCGACACGCGCGAGCGCAAGTACGTCTTCGTGCTCGAGGGCGTGCTGCGCGGGATGGCCGCGCTCGAGAAACGCGTCGGTGCGGTCGGTGCCGCGCGCCTCGTCAACGAGTTCTACAAGGTCGCGCGCGATGTCGCGTTCAAGCATCAGGCGCTGCTCGATCTGCCGAAGCTACCGGCCGATGGCACCGCGATCGCGGTGACCGACGTGATCGCGCAGCCCGACACGACGATGCTGCGCGTCGTGGTCGGCCTGCCGATCGCGAGCGAGGACGATGCGGATCGCGCGATCAAGCTCGCGCTCGCGCTGGTCGACACGCTCGACGGCATCGGCTCGGACGTCGAGCCCGAGCTCCGGCTCGCGCTCGCGGTGCAGCGCGGCGTCGCGATCGTGGTGCCGCCGGACAAGACCAAGAAGTCCGGGATGACGTTCGAGATCGAAGATGCGACCGCGCAGTTCGCCCACAAGCTCGCGCGGCAGGCGGGCGGTGCCGAGATCCTCGTCGGTGGACGCGTGTTTCGTGCGGCGCGCGGCGAGTGGAACTTCGAATCGCTGCCCGCGATCGATCTGCCCGACGAGTCGCCCGGTGGCACGGCGGCCTCGCGCCCGCACGTGGACGAGGACACCGATCCGGGCGTCAAGCGCGCGCGCGTGTTCCGGTTGCGTGGCCCGAAAGAGCGCGCGCAGCGGATCCGCGAGCTCCGCTCGCTCGCGCCGAACTCGCTGCTCCACGGGCGCTCGATCGAGCTCAAGGCGCTGCGCGATGCGTGGCGCGACGTGCTGGTCACCAAGCGCAAGCGCCAGCTCGTGATCGTCGGCGATGCCGGCGTCGGCAAGCGCACGCTCGTGCGGTCGTTCCTCGAGGGGCTCGCGCCCGGCGAAGCGGTCGTGATCCGGACCACCGCGCGGGTCGGCACCGCGATGACGCCGTACGGAGTGATCGCGGATCTCGGGCGCGACGTGCTCGGGCTCGCCGAAGAAGCCGAGCCGCACGAGGTCGAGCGCCGCCTGCTCCGGGTGCTGCCGCTGATCTATCCCGGCGAGGAGAACGGCACCGAGGCCCGCGCCGCGCTGCAGATCTTCGGCATGCTGCTCGGCGCGCGCCACCTCGCGCCGCAGGCGGCGATCGATTCGGATGCTCGGCGCCAGACGCTGATGAAGATCTTGCTCCGGATCGAGAGCAAGCTCGAGGGTGACAAACCGATCGTGCTGGTCGGCGAAGACATCCACTGGGCCGATCAAGACAGCCAGGAGCTGTTCGGGCACCTGCTCAAGATCCAGACGCCGCGCCCGCTGTTCGGGATCATGACGAGCCGGCCCGAGCCACGGATCTTGAAGATGGCGAAGGAGCTCGGCACCGAGATCGTGCTGCTCGAGGAGCTCACCGACGAGGCGCGGCGCGAGATGCTGTCGGCGCGGTTCGTCCCCGGCCACGACATCGAGGATCTGGTGGTGCAGGTCGCCGCGCGCGCCGGTGGCAACGCGTTCTTCATCCAGGAGCTGCTCGACATGTTGATCGAGCGCGCCGTGATCGTCGCCGATGCCGATACCGGCGAGTTCCCCGGCCTGCTGCGCTGGGTCCAGCGCGATGCGCCGATCCAGGTGCCGTCGTCGGTCGAGGATCTCGTGCTCGCGCGGATCGACAACCTGCCGCCGGCCGAACGCGAGACGATCGTCCACGCGGCGGTGCTCGGCCGCCACGTCCCGGCGGCGGCGCTGTCCGCGCTGATCGGTCGACCGGTGCGGCTCGAGCTCGACGAGCTCGCGCGCCGCGGCCTGCTGTCGCCGAACGACGGCGAGTACCGGTTCAAGAACGACATGACGATGACGGTCGCGTACGGGATGATCCCGAACGAGGTCCGGATCCAGATGCATCGCTCGGTCGCGGCGCGGATCGCGAACGCGGTCGGCTACCGGATCGGTCAAGACGACGCCCTGATCGCGCGCCACCTCGAGCTCGCCGGCGATGCGGTCCCCGCGGCCGATCGCTACATGCGCGCCGCCGGTCACGCGGTCGAGCTCGGCGGCAACGCCGACGCGTTCCGGCAACTGACACGCGCGCTGAAGCTCGTCGCCGAGGCCGATCACGAGCGCCGGTTCAACGCGCACCGCCAGCGCGAGGAGATCCTGCGCCGGCTCGCGAAGCGCCCGCAGCAACTACGCGAGCTCCACGCGCTGCGCAAAGAAGCCGAGCTGATCGGCGAGGCCGGCAAGCTCGCGGTCGCGCACAACGCGCTCGCGCAGTTCTACATCGATGTCGGCAAGGCACCGGCCGCGCTGCGTGCCGTCGCACCCGCGCTGCAATACGCGCGCGATGCCGGCGACACGCTGGTCGAAGCCGAGGCGCTGCGGTTGCGCGCCGCGATCGCGCGGCTTGTCGGCAACGGCGAAGAATCGCTGCGGCTGGTCGAGCAGGCGCTCGAGCTCGTCGATCAGATGATGGCGGCGAACAAGGTCACCGAGACCGGCCAGCGCGCACCGACGCCGGTGCTGATGTCGCGCGCGACGATCCTCAACCAGCGCGGCACCACGCTGTGGAACATGGGCAAGCTCGAGCTCTCGATCGAGAGCTACGCCGAGGCGCTCGTGATCTATCGCGCGATCGGCATGCAGCGCCACGAGGCGCGCGCGCTCAACAACATGGGCATCGTGTTCGCCGCGCTCGGCGAGTACGAAGAAGCGCTCGCGCACTACAAGAGCGCACTCAAGATCGACCAAGCGCTCGGCGAGCGCTCCGGCCTCGCGCTGAAGCTCGGCAACATCGGCCAGTGCTACTCCGATCTGGGCGATCTCGATCGCGCGGAGAGTTATCTCAGCCGCGCGCTGAAGGTCGCCGAACAGACCGGCGATCTCTCCGCCGCCGCCGATGTCGCGGTGTCGTGGGGCCAGGCCAAGATGCAGCGCAAGGACACCCCCGCCGCGCTCCAACTGTTCGAGCGCGGGCTCACGCTCGCGACCGAGAATCGCGAGCGCTACCAGGAGGTCCGCGCGCTGCAGTACATCGCGCTCGCGCACCTCGCCGCCGGCGATCCGCCCGAGGCCGCGCTCGAGATGGCGAAGTCGGCGACCGAGTGGGCGCGCAAGATGCCGATGCTCGTTGGCATTCTCTACGGCCTGACGTTCCAGGCGCTCGCCCTCTCGCGCATGGGTCGCCACGCCGAAGCGCTCGCCGCGAGCGATGAAGCGATCGCGGTCACGCGCCAGGACAACATGCGGATCGACGGCATCGAGCACCTCCATCGCTGGCGCGCGGAGGTGTTGGCAGCGGCCGGCAAGCTCGAGGCGGCGAAGGCCGAGCTCGCCTTCGCCGATGCCGAGGTCGAGGCCAAGGCGCAGAAGCTGCGAGATCCGGAGCTGCGCAAGCACTACCTCGCCGCGCACCGTGCTCGCTCCTAGTGTGTTACTCCCGCTGCATGGCGATCGAGATCCAGGTTCACGACCGGAATCCCAACGCACTCGCCGAGCTGATCCTCGCCACCACGCAGGGCGGTGTGATCCTCGATCGCGAGCCCGCGATCGCGCACCTCTCGTTGCTCGTCGATCGCGAAGACAAAGAAGGGGACAAGCGCCGCGCCGCGTGGCACTGGCTCAACTCGCTCTCCGACGGCATGATCGACGCCGATAATGACTGGTCCGCCCTGTAACCTGGGCTGATTTACCGCAGGTGAAGCGGCGTGCAATCCGGCCCCGGATCTGCCACGGTCCCCCCGTGCCCGAGTCGCTCGCCCCGATCACGCCGTCGCGCATCCGTGGCAAGCGCGTGTTGCTGGTGATGCTCGCGATCGTGGTGCTCGGTGCGGTTCCGCTGGTCGCCATCCCGATCCTGTGGAGCCGTGGCAAGGCGCCCGTGCTCCGCGACCTCAGCACGCTCCCCGCGTTCACGCTCGTCGACGAGCGAGGCCAGCCGTTCACCGAGGAAGCGCTGCGCCACCACCCCACGATCGTCAGCTTCATCTTCACGCGGTGCGACACGGTGTGTCCGATCACGTCGATGAAGATGGAGAAGATCCAGGAGAAGACGTTCGATGCGGGGCAGCACATCAAGCTGCTCTCGATCTCCGTCGACCCCACCTACGACACGCCGGCACGGCTCACCGCGTTCGCCCAGAAGTACAACGCCGACCCCGGGCGCTGGCGGTTCGTCACCGGCCCGGCCGACGCGATCAAGAACCTCGTCGAGGGCCCGTTCCTGACCTCGATGGAGACCGAGGCCCCGCGGCCCGACGGGATCCCGAATATCGCGCACGGCGGCTACTTCATGCTCGTCGACGGTGATCTGCACATTCGCGGCATGTACGAGTCGAACGACATCCACCGTCTCGACCAGATGATCCGCGACGCGCGCTACCTGGCTCGTATCTCCAAGTAGTATTGCGGGAACGATGTTCCCGATGCTCGATCTCGGCCAGGTCATCCTGGGCATCGCGATCCTCTATTGGGGCGCGGAGTGGCTGATCCGCGGCTCCGCCGGCATCGCGCGCGCGTTCGGTGTCAAGCCGCTCGTCATCGGCCTCACGGTCGTCGCGTACGGCACGTCCGCGCCCGAGCTCGCCGTCTCGACCAAGGCCGCGCTCACCGGCCATCCACCGATCGCGCTCGGTGTCGTGATCGGTTCGTGCGCCGCGAACATCTCGCTGATCCTCGGCCTCACCGCGCTGATCTCACCACCGAAGGTCGATCGCCGGATCATCCGTCGCGAGGTCCCCGTGCTGATCGGCTCCGCGATCGCGGTCCCGATCCTGTTTCGCAACGGCGTCCTCTCGCGCTTCGAAGGCTACCTCCTCGTCGCGTGCGCGATCGTCTTCACGATCGCGACGCTCACCGTCGCCGCGCGCCTCGATCCCAACGACGAGCTCTGCCGCGATCCCGTCGACGACGACCACGTCGACAGCTCGACCAACCTCGCCGCGATGCGCGCCGAAGAAGCCGAAGAAGCCGGCGCCAGCATCGGCGGCAAGGCCCATCCACGGAGCTCGCGCGGCCTCTCGATGTTGATGTCCGCGTTCGGCCTCCTGCTGCTCGTCGCGGGTTCCAACTTCTTCGTCCGTGGTGGTCGCGGCATCGGCGCGGACCTCGGCATGTCCGAGCGCATGCTCGGCCTCACCGTGATCGCGATCGGCACCGCGCTGCCCGAGTTGATCGGCTCGGTCGTCGCGGCGACGCGCGGCCACTCCGAGCTCGCGATCGGCTCGGTGATCGGCTCGAACCTCTTGAACGTGTTCCTCGTGCTCGGCGTGACCGCGTCGCTGAGCCCGATCCGGCTCGGCGAGCGCATGCACGCCGTCGATCTCGTCGGCCTGGTGGTGATCACGCTGCTCGGCGTGTTCGTGCTGCGCGGGTCCCGCCGGATCTCGCGCTGGGAGGGCGCGATGCTCGTTGCTGCCTATATTGGCTTTATCGTCTGCACGGCTTTGTTGTAGAAGGACGCAACTTCAACGGTGAAGGTCCGATAGGGGGAGTCATGAAGCGTCTACTTGTCTGTGTTCTTGCTCTGAGCGCGTGTGGGACGAAGACGATCGTGCAATGCACGATGGATTCGGACTGTACGGCGAATCCATCGCTGTCGTTCTGCGACGTCAACGGCGAGTACCCGGCGTCGGGTGGCGATCAGAATGTCTGCACACCGGTGCCCGCCGATTGCCCGGTAGAACGGTGTGGCTGTACGCCGGGTGCGGAGCGCTGCGCGGCGACGACGCTTGGCGTCTGTAACGCCGACGGCACGACGGAAACCACGACCGACTGCACGCTCGGCTGCGCCACCGATGGTACGCGCTGTGCGAACTTCGCTCCGGCCAACGGACTCGCGGCCGCGCTCGCAATGGCCGCATCCGAACCTGACGCCGACTTACCGATTACAGCGACGATCAACGATGCCGGCGACATTCAGAATGAGAGCACAGGGCTCATCATCCCTATCAAGAGCATCCTGGTCTCGCAGGTTGGTGTTCCAGCGATCCGCGTCTATATCGCGCGATCGTTCAAGATCCACGACGCGCTCGTGATCGCGACGAAGGAGGCCGGCAGTAATCCGATCGCGTTCGTGGCCACATGAGCGATCACGATCGACGGCAAGCTCGATGGGGGCGTGGACGTTCGCTTCTATGCACCGGGCAACCAACCGATCGGCGCACCGTGCGCCGGCGAAGACGGTCGACGTGGCGGTGGCGGCGGCGGGAATGGCACGGTTGGCGGACGAGGCTCGCAGAAAGCACAATTGCCACCGGCGCCCGGTGCTGCCGGTGGTCCCATGCAGCCGAACCTCTTCGAGCCACTCGTCGGCGGATGTCCGGGCGGCGGTGATGGCGACGTCAACCTGGGTGGCCAGGGCGGCGCCGCGTTCGAGCTCGTCTCCTCAACTGCGATCACGGTCACGAGTACCGGAATCATCAACGCTGCAGGCCACGGGGGGGCCGATGATTCGGGCGGTGGCTCGGGCGGTACGGTCCTTTTGGAAGCACCTGCGATCGATCTTTCGGGTCGCGTGGTCGCCAATGGCGGCTCGGGGGGAGCGTGCGGCGTGTCAGGCAACAACGGGACGCTCGATGCGAGCCCTGCCGCCCACGTCGGCGGATGCATGGGATCAACTGGAATCGGCCCCGCGGTATCCGGCGCCGGCGGAACGAAGACGCAACTGCCAGAAGACGCCCAGACCGATACAACATCGCTTCGCGGCGGCGGCGGCGGCGGCGCGGTTGGACGACTCGCGATCAAGACGAGGGATGGGACGTTCGCCCAAAGCTCGAGCACGATCATCAGCGCGATCGTGTCGATGGGAATGCTCGAACCCGAGTAGACCTGACTACTTCGAGTGGCTGATGCGTGCCCCTCCCACAAGTTGTGACGTGGCGATATCACCCGGCTAAGCGGGAGCTATCGTCGCCCTATTCCGACAGGGGGCAGTTTGCCCTACGGTCGCGGACATGAAACGCACCTGGGCTGTGCTGGCAACGATCGTCGGGTTCGCGGGTGTGGCGCATGCAGACGTGTCCAAGCGCGGCTACATCACGAACGGTCCGATCGCGGCAGGAACAGAATGGAAGCTGCCGACGCCTGCGACGGTGTCTCACGTGATCTTCCTCGATCGCTGCGTCGGGGGATGCGCGCTCACCTACGGAGGCGACGGCACCCAGAATCAATCGGAGATCGTTTCGCAGTCCGGCACGACGCACATCAGTGCGTTCGGTGGAACCGATGCGGATTGGAACGCGGTCGTCTCCTGCGTCCGTGCGACGTATGCGCCCTTCAACGTCACGATCACCGACCAGCGTCCGTCATCGGGCGCGTTTCACCATGCGATCGTCGCCGGGACCGCGAGCGAGGGCGGACAACCGAACGGCGTCTTGGGCGTGTCTCCGTTTTCGCAGAACTGCTCGTACATCCCCAACGCGATGTCGTTCTCGTTCGCGAACTCGATGCTCAACCTTCAAAACCATCTCGTCGAGATGTGTTGGACCGTCTCGCAAGAGACGGCGCATTCGTGGGGACTCGATCACAAGTTCGACAAGCTCGATCCGATGACGTACGTGGAGAACGGCGCCATTCAGAAGGTGTTCCAGAACCAAGCAGGTTCGTGTGGTGAATACAACGCGCGTCCGTGTGCGTGCGCGTATCCCGGAACCGGGGCCAACGCGATGAACTCGTACGCGCTGATCATGGCGACGTTCGGCTCGGGCGTCCCCGACACCACGGCGCCGACGGTCTCGATCACCTCGCCGTCGAACAACGGCTCGGTGATGCCGGGCTTCGCGATCACTGCGAACGCCGCCGATGACGTCGGCATCACGAAGGTCGAGTTCAAGCTCGACGGCGCGATCCTCGCGACCGCGACGACGTCGCCGTTCAAGGCGACCGCACCCACCAACCTGTCGCAGGGCGCACACCACCTCGAAGCGACCGCGTACGACTTCTCGAACAACACCGCGGTCGCGGCGATCGATGTGATGTACGGCCAGTCGTGCACCGACGGTGGCTGCACCGACTCGACGCAGGTCTGCGTCGACGGTCACTGCGTCGCCGGCCCCGATCAGCCGGGCGGCCTCGGTTCGCCGTGCACCGACAACACGACGTGCACGTCGGGCAGTTGCGGCGATGACGGCGCCGGCAACCGGTATTGCGTCGAGCCATGCGATCCCACGATGGGCGGTTCGTGCCCCGGTGGGTTCGGTTGCTTGGTGACGACACCGGGTGCCGGTGTGTGCTGGCCGGGAGCGGACAACGGTGGTGGCGGTGGCTGCAACAGCGGTGGCGATAGCGGCGTGATCCTCACGGGCTTGGGCTTCGGTGTCGTGCTTGTCACGGGGCGCCGGCGCCGGAGAGCGCGCGTCAGCTAGTTCTAAGGGTGGGGCGGCAGTCCCCCTTGCGGCCTCGGACACTTGCCCGATACCGTGGAGGCAATGAGACGTACGTCCGTCGTCGGCATCGTCGGTGTTCTCGGGTTGGTCTGTCTCGCGGCGCCTGGTTGGGCGCAAAACGACCTACCTCCACTACCGCCCCACCCCGCCGTCGTCGCGGTCAAGCTGGCGGCACAGCCTCCCGAGCTGATCAATAGCCACATCCTGTTCCTCAACAACTGCCGGCCGAACGGCTGTGCGATCGTCGCCGACGGCGCCGGCGATGACTCGCGGACGAACCACTCGCAGATCGCTCCCCACAGCGGAACGCTCAGCGCGCTGACCTCGGTCGTGAACTTCGACACGATCAAGTCGTGCATGGCGACCGCACTCGCGCCGTTCAACATCACGGTCACCGACGTCGATCCGGGACCGAGCGTGCAGCACTTCGAGATCATCATCGCCGGCAAGCCGACCGAGATCGGGTTCGACGCGAACTTCGAAGGCGTCGCACCGTACCTGTGTGGCGCCCCGGGTCAATGCGGCGGCTCGTACATCCCGAACGCGATCACGTTCGCGTTTGCCAACGCATATACGAACGCGACGCTGATGTGCGGCGTCGGCCTGCAGGAGAGCGCGCACGGCTGGACCCTCGATCACTCGACGATCGCGAGCTCGCCGATGACGTACAAGGACTACACGTCGCCGCTGACGTTCCACAACGCAGCACCGTGCGGCAGCGACTGCCAGTACAGCTGCCCCGGAGGTACCGGGACCTGCAACTCGTTTGGCGTCGTCTGCGCGGGCACGGGCACGACCGGCACGCACATGTGCATGGAGAACAACGCGCCGACGCAGAACGAGTCCGACATCATCATGGCGTTGTTCGGCCCCGCGGGCGCCGTGGCGCCGACCCTCGCGATCACGTCGCCGGCGAACGGTGCCGGCGAACAGGTCGGCATGGCGTTCGCGATCACCGCGACGTGCTCGAGCCCCGATGGCCTCAAAGAGATCGACCTCTACGTCGACGGCAACATGGCCGGCATGACGACGACGTCACCGGCGAGCTTCATGGCGCCGAAGACGCTCGCCGCCGGGCCGCACCACATCGAGGTGATCTGCGGCACGACCAAGCAAGCCACCACGAGCGCGAAGGTCGACGTGCTCCTCGGCACCACGTGCGCGGTCGACGCCGACTGCGGCGGCAACGGCAACATCTGCTATCAGATGGCGTGCATCGCTGGCCCCGGTGCATCGAAGGGACTCGGCGCGACCTGTGCCGGCAATGGTGATTGCGCATCGGGCCAGTGCGGCAACGACGGCACGCAATCGCTCTGCGTGATCCCGTGCGATACGACGATGAGCAGTTGCCCGGCCGGCTTCGGGTGTCTCGACGATGGCACCGGCAGCACCAGCGGCGTGTGCTGGCTCGGCGCCGACAGCTCGAGCGGCGGCTGCTGCGAGACCGGCCATGGCGACAGCCGGGGGTCGATCTTGTTCGGGCTGGGGTTTGCCGCGGTGTGGATCACACGCGGCCGCCTGCGCAAATCCGCTGGCACGCAGCGTTCTTAGGGCGCGGTGCGCGGACCTCGCTGCTGGCAGCAGCGGCCAGGGCGATTGCCCTAGGAGCGCGGTTCACGATCAGGCTAACTAGCTGGACTCATGCGCCGTATTGCCTGGCTCACGTTCGCTTGTATCGTCGGGTTCACGAGTCTGGCTGCGGCGGAACGGCCGCGGCTCCTGACGATCACCGTTCCCGGGGGCCCGGTCACCGAAGGTGCTGCGCCGTACAACACGATCTTTCTCAACCGTTGCGCGAATGGCTGCAGTGTTCGGCCCGGCGGCAACAACTCTACGGCGGTTCCAGACACCTCGCCGATCGTCAACACACAAGGCGTGCTGACGCGTTTCACATACGGCGACGACGCGTGGAACCAAGTCGTGGCATGCGTGCGAGATACGTTCTCCCCGTTCAACACCAACATCACGGACGTCGACCCGGGAAGCGCGAGCCACTTCGAGATCATGATCGGTGGCAACCCGACGGATCTCGGCTTCGGCACGAATGTCGGTGGCGTCTCCACCAATGGCTGTGGGAACGCATATCTCAACAACGCCGTCGTGTTTGATTTCGCCAATGTCTGGAGCGCGAGCACGACGACGTGCGGCGCGGCCTGTATCGAGGACATCTGCTCGACCGCAGCACAGGAGATCGGTCACTCGTTCGGGCTCGACCACTCGACGAACAACAAAGATCCGATGACGTACTTCGCGTTCTCGGGTCGCAGGTACTTCCAAAACGAGGCCGACACGTGCGGCAGCGATTGCGACTCGACCGGACACGGCCCGATGGGCAACGTGTGCACCAACAACGTCCATACGTGCTGCGTGCCCAGTGAGGGGCCGACTCAAAACTCGTACGCGTCGATCCTCTCACTCTTCGGTCCCGGAACACCGGTCCTGCCGACGGTGACGATCACGAACCCGAAGACCGGCGCGAGCGTCCAGCAGGGCTTTCCCGTGAACGTCAGTGCGACCGCCGACAGCATGATCAAGCAAGTCGCGATCACGATCGACGGCGCCGCCGTTCCGCCGGTGCTGATGGCGCCGCCGTTCGCGTACAACGCGCCACAAGGACTCGCCGCAGGCAGCCACGTCGTCGTCGCGACCGCCACCGACGCACACGGCACGATCAACACGTCGATGATCACCGTCAACATCGGCCCGCCGTGCACGAGCGCGTCGGAGTGCCCGAACGACACCGACGCCTGCATCGAAGGTCGCTGCGTCCCCGGCCCGAACGCCACGGGCGGCCTCGGCACGTCGTGCACCGACAACGCGATGTGCGGCGACAGCACGTGCGCGAGCGACGGCAACAACCAGTACTGCACGACCGCGTGCAGCGCGCCCGGCGCGTGCCCGAGCGGCTTCGGTTGCTTGCCGGCCGCCAACGGCAGCACGGCCGGCTTCTGCTGGCCCGGCTACGACGATGGGACCGGCGGTGGCGGTTGCAACACCAGCGGTCCCGGTGGCCCGATCACCGGCGGCCTGTTGTTCGCGGCCGTGTTGTTCACGCGCCGCAAGAAGCGTTGAGTCGCAACTAGCTTCGGCTACTCGCGTTTAACTGCCAAGCAACCGCGCGCTACAGCGACCGATACGGTGGCGATGGGCGAATACGCGAGCCGCGGTCCAAGCCACGCCGGCCCCACGTCGGCGTCTTCTGGTAGTGCGTCCTATGCGCCGGTCGCCAGTCCGGCGGATCGTGCACGCGACGCGATCGGTTCGGCGGCACGTGGGCTCGAGTCAGTTCGGCGCGCCATGGCCGAGGTCACGGCTGCGCACGACGCGAATGATCGCGCGCGGTGGGCTCTCGCGAAGCACGCACTCGACCAGACGCTGAAGCAAGCGGAGCGTTCGATCGAACGCGCACGGACACGCGAGACCGACGCCACGCCCGACGCGAAGACGAACCTCGACACGACGGCGCGCGAGCTCGCGACGGCCGCCACCAACGCGCAGGACGTCGAACCTCCGAAGGGCTACGCCGCCGTCGCACACGAGGACGAGCTCCAACAGGCACTCCTCGAACCCACGGAAGAGCACCTGCACGCCCTGCTCGACGAGCTCACGACCGGCGAGCTACGAATCCTCCGGAATCGAATCGCGACGCCGGAAGCGCATGACGGGTTTGCGACCTCGGTGTGGGGCCTCGGTGCGGGGCGCCGCGTCGAGATCAGCGAGCTCATCCACCAGGTCGATCGTCGCAAGGCGCGAGAGCTCGCCGTCGCGGCGCGCCGGCGTTCAGCGCCTGCACCTGCACCCAGGCCCGACACGCTCGACATCAAGCTGCGCCGCGCGTTTGATTCGGCAGACATCGAAGCCGCGGTCGGAGGTGATCCGCTCGCGGATCATCGCGATCACTGCCCATGGCTCGAAGGCTCCCGAACGCGCGGTCTTGCGTGCGCTCGCCGATGCGGCCGCGACCGCGCATCTCGTGCGAACCTCCGATGCCGCGCTCGCGGACGCCGACACCGCGGCCCGAGCGATGTACGGCCAGAGCCTGGATGCGCAGGCTGCCGGCTACGCGACCGTCTCGCCCTCCAAGGTGATGCCCGACGGCGTCGAACATGTGCACGCGTACAGCACCGCCGACTACATCACCGTGCAGGAGCTGCGCGTCGAGCTCGAGATCATCAAGGAGATCGATACGCGGACGGCGCTCCGCGACCAACCCGGAACGAACGGCGGCGCAGACATCGCGAAGGGGGAGACCCAGCGGCGCGCTCCGCACGTCGCTCGGGCACGCGAGCTGATGGCGACCCTACAGCTCGGCAGCACCGACCACGCGTATCTCGAGGCCCGGCTCGCGGAGCTCAGCGCGGTGTTTCCGGGTATCGAGAAGATCGTCGTTCCCGCGATCGAGATGCGGATTCAGAGCCGCGAGCGCACCGCGGACTTCCATCGTCAAGCGGAGGCGTTCCGAGCGGCGCGCCAGGCCGAGATCGAGACGATCACGCGTCTCGTCGCATCGGGCACGTTCAGCACCGACCGAGTCGTCGTCGGTGCGGGCCCGTCGGCGCTCGCGGACGTGGCGACGCTCGGCGTGGGCAAGAGCGGCAAGGTCATCGACCCGACGAAGCTGCTCGTCGTCGGTGGTGCCGATCTGATGGATCGGATCGATCCCTCGTTTCTGTGGGGTCAGCGCGGTGCGGTCTACGATCGCTCGACGAACGCACACCCTGCTTTTTCGGATGCGGAGGGCGTCGGGACCGGCGAGTTGATCGACGCCATCGAAGATCCGGGAGAGTTCATGCACGTCGGCGAGATGCGCGACGCGATGGATCGGACTCGCGAGCGGATCGGGATGGTCGCCGTCGACGCGCAGGTCCTGACCGTCGAAACGCTCGAGCAGCAGCGCACCCAGACGCCGTGGGCGAACCGTGTCGTTGAAGGAGTCGGGATTTCGACGCGCGACGCGAATCAGGGAGCCAAACCGTGAGCGACGCTTTCCAGCAAGTGGTTCGCAGTCCTCGATCGATTGGAGCCCGTCGAGGTTTACTTGAAGAGTGGACTCGAATCGGTGACTCGCGCGCGGAATTGCTGGGGCTCGCTCTCTCCGCATTCGATGGAATGTACGAGAACTACAACAAGATGGAGAGACTGATCCATCTCCACAAACGGGAGCTCGGGGGTGAAGTAGCCGGCATGGTCGACGGCTTTGACTTCGAAATGGGGATGGTTGCGAGGGCCGGAATCTCCGCAGTACGGCTGAGCGAGACTTCGTCGGTCCTCTTCGCCGCAGCTCCGGTGCTGGGACTCTCGATCAAGGACGTTGCGGAGCTTCGTTCGGTGCTGGCCGACCCGGCGCTCGCGCAGCTGGTGCGTCTAGGCATCCGAGGAAACGGGGTCGACGACGAAACCGCATTCGCGATCGCGCGCGGCAAGCCGTTGCGTGACCTCCGAATTCTCGATCTTCAAGCTGGAACGATCACCGACCGCGGCTTGCAAGCGCTTCAATCGTCGAAGGCATTGCCGAACTTGATCACGATCGTGCTCACCGGGAATCCGTGCCGCTCGTCTGTGATGATGAATGAAGATCGAGCCTACTGGATCGCGCCAGCGGGCGAAGCGTTCTTGGACAAGGCGCAGCGCCGGGCAGTCGTCAGCTACAATCCGGCAAGTGTCGACTGGCCGCCGGTGTTCGACGAGTACGCCTGGACCGACTGAGGGTGCTCGCCGCACGCCGGGTCCTGGCGTAAGCTGCGGCGTGATCACCGCCCGCGACTACGCGATCGGCATCGTTCGCGGCGACACGCTCGCCGCGAAGCAGGTCGCCCCGCCCGAGCTGGTGTTCGAGGACGGCCAACCGGCGCTGCGGATCGCCGCGCCGGGACGACCGCCCGAGCTCGCGATCAGACCGGGACGTGAAGCGCGCGTGCCGCCGCTCGCCGGGATGAGCGATCCGTCGCAGCGAGCGCGGATCCTCCATGCCCTCGCGAACCACGAGCTCCAGGCGATCGAGCTGTTCGCGTGGGCAGTGCTCGCGTATCCCGAGGCGCCGCTGGCGTTTCGCCGCGGGTTGATCGCGATCCTCGCCGACGAGCAACGGCACATGCAGCTGTACATGGACCGGATGGCGGCGCTGAAGACGCGGTTCGGCGATCATCCGGTGACCGGACACTTCTGGAACAAGCTCGATCATCTCGCCTCGCCGCTGGAGTTCGCGTGCGCGATGGGACTGACGTTCGAGCATGCGAACCTCGACTTCTGCGGGGACTACGCGGCGGCGGCGCGCGCGTGCGGCGATGTCGCGACCGCCGAGGCACTCGAGCAGGTTCACGAGGACGAGATCCGGCACGTCCACTTCGGCTGGGTGTGGATGAAGAAGCTCGCCGGCGAAGCCGACCCGTGGGACATCTACACGGCGAACGTGCGGCCACCCCTCGGTCCACATCGCGCGCGCGGCGCTCGGATCGATCGCGAGGCCCGCCGTCGCGCCGGCATCGACGAAGCGTTCATCGATCGACTCGAAGCCACCCCGCCGACCCGCCCGAGCGGCCAACCGCGCTGATGTTTCACATCATCGCGAACCTCGATCAGGAGGCGCGCTGGCTCGGCGTGTCGATCAGCAAGTGGCTGCGCAAGCGCGTGACCGCGATGTCGGCGCTGCTGGCCGCGTTGGGGCCGAGCGACGAACCGATCACGCTGTGGGGACTCGAACCGGTCGGCGACGACGACGTGACCGCGGGCCCCGACTTCACGCTGCCGACGTTCGCGCATGGCGTACCGGAACGGTTCGATCTGCGGTGGGCCGATCCGACCGCGCAGGCCGTCAACGATCGGCGCTTCGCATGGCAGCTCGTGCAGGAGCTCGGCTTCGCCCTGCCCGGCATGCGCGTGATCACCTCGATCGACGAGCTCCGCGCGCACCTCGCCGCGGGTGGCGCCGCGGCCAGCCCCGACGGTGCGTGGGTGTGCAAGGCACCGTGGACCAGCGCCGGTCGCGACCGTGTCTTCGGCCGCGATCAACGGCTCGGTGATGGACTCGAACGATTGATCGAGCGTGCCGGTGCGGTGATGTTCGAGCCGTGGCTGAACCGCGTGCTCGACGTCGCCGTTGTCGGCACCGTCGGCGACACGATCGAGCTCGAGGCGCCGCACGGCCTCTTGAATGGTCCGAACGGGAGCTTTCACGGCATCGATCTCGCGCCACCGCGGCTCGAGCTTGCCGAGCACGATCGGCTGTTGATCGTCGCCGAGAGCGCCGGGGTCGCGCTGCAACAAGCCGGCTATCGCGGCCCGTTCGGCATCGACGCGTTCGTCTACGGCACCGGCTACGAGCGCCGCATCCACCCGCTATGCGAGATCAACGCGCGGCACACGTTCGGCCATGTCGCGTGGGCGCTCGGGCGCCGGCTCGGCATCACGCGACTCGGCTTCGATCCGGCGATGCCACCGGATGGCCGACCGTTG
This sequence comes from Kofleriaceae bacterium, assembly GCA_039935615.1. Taxonomy (GTDB): domain Bacteria; phylum Myxococcota_A; class Polyangia; order Haliangiales; family Haliangiaceae; genus JABFXX01. The sequence goes on along the minus strand of JBDTJY010000197.1, from coordinate 43,262 downwards.
CTCACGTCGAGGAATCGCCCGATGGCGTGGGTCGCGTAGCTACGGCAGCAACGTGCAGGACTGCCACGCCGGTGGGATGTTCCAGAAGTGCTCGCCGAACGTGAGCAGGCCGGTGCACGAAGGATCGTTGCCCTCGTCGTTCGCGCCGCTCACCGTTCCGTTCGGGTTCGTGGAGACGCACTCGGAATCGCCGAAGCAGATCCACTGATAGCAATACGACCCGCTCTCGCACGGACTCCCACCGTTCGAATCCGTGCACACCGTGATCGGCGCGCCGGCGCACTCGGCTGTCGACGGCATCGTGTTGTAGCAAGTGTTGCCGCACAGGATCGGCGCCTCGGTCGGGCAACACGAGCTCGTGCCGGCACATGGCAACGGCGTGGCCGCGGGACAGTTGTTGTTGTCGGCGGCGGTCTGGCAGTCTGCGAGCGCCAACGCCATCAGCATGACGATCCTCTGCACGTGTGCTGGCATGTCGAACCCACGAGCATGCGCGTGTTCGAGCGCGAGGTCACGTGCGATCTCACAACTCACGGAGTTGCGCGGTCTCACGCGCTCTCACCGTCTGGCTGTTGCTCCGACACCCACACCTCGTCGTCATCGCGACGACTACATCTGCCCCATCGGTGTCCCGAAGCGACCGCGCGACATGGTCGAGCTCGGCGCCAGTGGCCAGCTCTGTTCGGTGGATTCGGTGGCGTTGCCGTAGGAGCTCCGATCCGAACCCGATCAAATCTCGAAACCGGCACCGCGTCTCGCGCTCGGGATCTGGGGCCACCCGGCAGGGATTCCAATAAGCGTCAAACGTTCCCCGTGCACGTGATCCTGCGCGCGAGTACGGACCTCGGTTCGCTGCGCACGCCGGAGGTGTTCGAGGCGATCCGCGAAGCGACGCTCGTCGCGTTCAAGCTCGAGGACAGCTTTCACATCGTCCACTACAGCATCCAGCGCACGCACATTCACATGATCGTCGAGGCGAGCGATCGGCTCGCACTCGCGAAGGGCATGCAGGTGTTCGGGATCTCGGCGGCGAAACAGATCAACGCGGCGGTCCCGCTGCGCGAGGGCAAGCGGCGCCGCGGGACGGTGTTCGCGGACCGCTATCACGCGGTGATCCTCACCAACCCCGCACAGGTCCGGAACACGCTGCGTTACGTACTTAACAACTGGCGCCACCATGGCGAGCACACGAAGCCGCTGCGCAAGCCGTGGAAGGTTGATCAGCATCCACGAGACGCCGGATCCGGCGACGAATAGCTCTCCGCTGTAGGGTATACAGGCCGCATGGACGCCGTCATCGCCGCCTGCCGTGCGGCTCTCACCCGGCCGGGCACGGTGATCGCGCTGACCGGTGCGGGCGTGTCCGCCGACAGCGGCATCCCGACCTTTCGAGGCAAGGAGGGTTACTGGACCGTCGGCTCGCGCGAGTACCAACCGGAGGAGCTCGCGACCCACGCGGCATTCGTGGAGATGCCGTGGGAGGTGTGGGCCTGGTACCTGTATCGCCGCGGCGTGTGTCGCGCGGCGTCGCCGAACGACGGCCACTACGCCCTCGCGCGGTGGGACGATGCGATGAAGGCGTCGGGCGACCGGTTCGCACTGGTCACGCAAAACGTCGACGGGCTGCATCGCCGGGCCGGGAGCCCGGCGGCACGGACCTACGCGATCCACGGCGACATCGATCAGATGCGGTGCGCGAATGACTGCTGCCTCGATCGCTGGCCGATCCCCGGCGGGGTGCCGGCACTCGCGAAGGGCGAGGCGGTCGCGCCGGCTTCGCGCGCCCTGCTCGTCTGCCCGGCGTGCGGCGAAATGGCGCGACCGCACGTGCTGTGGTTCGACGAGAGCTACGACGAGCCGCGGTTCTCGCTCGACACCGTGCGCGACCTCGCGTCGTCGGCGGTGCTGGTCGTCGTCGCGGGCTCGTCGGGGCAGACCAACTTGCCGTGGCAGGTCGTGACGCTCGCCGCGCGCAACGGCGCGACGATCGTCGACATCAATCCCGAGGACAACTCGTTCAGTGCGATCGCCGCGCACTCCGGCGGCGTGATCCGCGGATCGTCCGCGACGAACCTGCCGCTCTTGGTCGATGCACTGACCCGCTGATTTGTTCCGAGAAGCTTGCCAGCTCCGATCGTAACGGGCAGGGTGAGCAACATGTCGGCCTCCGACGATGGTGTACCGGAACCGGTCGAGACCCGATCGGATGAAGGAGGCACCGGCGAGATCGCGGTGATGAAGCCTGAAGAGGCTCGCGAGGTCATGGCCGAGATCAGGGCCGTCGCCGAGAGCCGCGGCGACGACTCGCAGGTCCACGACCTCCTCGATATTCCACCGACCGGTCCGATTCCGGTGCCGAGCATCGGCAAGGACGCCCCCGACGACGATTCGCTCAGCATCGACGAGCTCCGCGACGCGTGGCCGTTGCTCGATCTCGAGGAGCGCGGCGATGGCCTGCGCGTCCTGCCGCGCGAAGATGCCGAGGAGTTCTTCATCTCGCTCGTTCCGCGCGACCAGGCGGATCTGCTGCTGCACTTCCGCCCCGGCCAGCGCCGGCAGTGGATGCGCCTGCTCGAGCCCGATGACGTCGCCGACGTGATCCAGCAGGGCGGCGAAGGCAATCGCCAGACGCTGCTCGCGCTGCTCGACGATCCGACGCGCAAGGAAGTGCTCGCACTGCTCGCGTACGCCGAGGACGAGGCCGGCGGCCTGATGTCGACGCGCTATGCGCGGCTGCGTCCCGAGATGAGCGCCGACGAAGCGATCTCCTATCTCCGGCGCCAGGCGCGCGCGCGGGTCGAGACGATCTACGTCGCCTACGTGCTAGATCCGGCGCAGCGCCTGCTCGGCGTGGTCTCGTTTCGCGATCTGTTCGCGGCCGATGCGAAGATCAACGTCGCCGAGATCATGGAGACCGACATCGTCCGCGTCACGGACGAGATGGATCAGGAGTCGGTCTCGCGCGTGTTCGCCGAGCACGATCTCAACGTCGTGCCCGTCGTCGATGCCGATGGTAAGATGAAGGGCATCGTCACCGTCGACGACATCGTCGATGTCGTGCAGGAAGAGGCGACCGAGGACGCCCAGAAGTTCGGCGGTCTCGAAGCCCTCGACATGCCGTATCTGCAGTCGACGCGGCGCGAGATGATCAAGAAGCGCGCACGCTGGCTCGCGATCCTCCTGATCGGCGAGATGTTCACCGCGACCGCACTCGGCTTCTTCGAGGATTCGCTGATCCCGATCCTGTCGCTGTTCCTCCCGCTGATCATCTCGAGCGGTGGTAACTCGGGCTCGCAGGCCTCGACGCTGGTGATTCGCGCGATGGCCCTCGGCGAGGTTCGCGGTGCGGATGCCCTGCTGGTGTTTCGGCGCGAGATCCTGATCGGCCTCGTGCTCGGCCTGATCCTCGGCGGCATCGCCTCGGTCCGCGTGTTGGTGTGGGGACACTTCGGTGCGTACGGCCACTTCCACGGCGGCGAGCACTACGCGCTCGTTGGTATCACCGTCGCGTGCGCCGTCGTCGGCTGCGTGTTGTGGGGGACGCTGATGGGGGCGATGTTGCCGTTCGCGCTGCGCAAGTTCGGCGCCGATCCGGCGAGCGCCTCGGCGCCGCTGGTCGCGACGCTGGTCGACGTGAGCGGCATTATCATCTACTTCACCATCGCGAAGCTCTTGCTGACCGGCACCTTGCTGTAGAGTCGTCGCGTGTTTGCCACGCGCGTCTATCACTACCGCGACCCGGCGGCGGTGATCCTCGGGCTGAAGGAGCTGCGCAAGCAGGGCCTGACCCCACGTGGCCTCCTGTTCGTCGCGCTCGATCCGCGCGGCGAGACCTACATCGCGGTCCCCGAGGACATCGATGCCGTCACGAACATCCGCGTCGGCGACAAGCTCTCGCTCGTGCCGCCGATGGAAGGCCGCTACTTTCACTTCGATGCGGTCCATCGCCTGCCCGGCGACACCGTGTTGTGGAACGGCGATCGCCGGCTCGGCGATACCGGCTCCGCACCCGAGGTCGCGGTCGCCATCAGCGAGTGGTTGAAGGGCAGCTCCGCGAAGAACGTGTTCCTCGGCTGCACGCCGCACGTGCCCGGCTCGTACTGGTGCGTCGATCACCTGTCGCCGGTGATCGATCTGCACGCGTTCGGCCTGCTCGATTGCGTCGTCACGACGACCGGCATCCTCGCGCGCAAGATCGACGACATGCGGCTGTACTTCCTCGAGTGGAAGACGCTGCGCCAGCACGGCAACCCGGGCTCGGGCTGGCAAGAAGTGTTCACCTCGAACATGGGCAACATCGTGCTGATCGAACGCCGCGTGTTGCAGTACCGGCTCGTGCTGACCTGCGAGCAGGGCTTGATCGAGATCGATGTCAGCCACCTCCCCGACCTGGTGATCGAGACCGCGCGCGTGCCGATGCGCTCGGGGTTCGGCGTCGTCGGGCGGATCGATGGTGGTGCGTTCGCGGTGACGGCGGGCACGATCGAACCGTGGGGCCTCACGAACATGAGCCCGGCGATGTTGGTCGGGTCGCCGACGGACAGCCTACTGGAGCTGCCCAAGACGCTCCGCGCGATGCCGCTCGACAACGACTGAGTCGTCGCCGTCGGGGTGGCGCTGCTTGCGCGCGAACCGGTGGAGCGCGAGGTACGTGACCGGCGTCGTGAACAGCGTCAGCAACTGCGACACGACGAGGCCGCCGACGATCGCGATGCCGAGCGGCTGCCGGAGCTCGGCGCCGGTGCCGTGACCGAACGCGAGCGGCATCGCCCCGAACAGCGCGGCGAGCGTCGTCATGATGATCGGGCGGAACCGCTTGAGCGCCGCCTGATAGATCGCGTCCTCGGGCGACGTACCGCGACGCTCCTCTTCGATCGCGAAGTCGATCATCAGGATCGCGTTCTTCTTCACGATGCCGACGAGCAGGATCACGCCGATCAGTCCCATCAGCGACAGCGGTGTGCCCGTGGCGAGCAACGCGACCAGTGCGCCGAGGCCGGCGGACGGTAACGTCGAGAGGATCGTGATCGGATGGATGTAGCTCTCGTAGAGAATCCCGAGCACGATGTAGACGAAGACCACCGCGAGGCCGAGCAGGATCCCCTCGGACGCTTTGATCTGTTCGAACGCCTGCGCGTTACCGGAGAACTGGCCGTGGATGCTCGCCGGCATGCCCGCCTTCGAGGTCGCCGCCTGGACCTTCTTGACGGCATCGCCGAGCGCGACGCCGGGTGCGAGGTTGAACGAGATCACGGTCGCCGGAAATTGCCCCTGGTGGCCGATCGAGAGCGCGACGGCCGAGCGACGGACGTGGACCATCATCGACAGCGGAATCTGCTGGCCGGTAGCGGACTGAACGTAGAGCCGATCGAGCGCATCCGGGCCGGTGCCGTTCTGCGGCGAAGCCTCGAGCACGACCCGGTACTGGTTGATCTGCGTGTAGAACACCGCGACCTGACGCTGCCCGAACGCGTCGTACAACGTGTTGTCGATCGCGGCGACGCTGACGCCGAGCCGCGATGCGGTGTCGCGATCGATCTCGAGATCGAGCTGCAGGCCCTGGGTCTGCTGGTCGGAGTTGACGTCCTTGAGATCCGGAAGCTGATGCAAGATGCTCGTGATCTTCGGCGCCCAGGTATCGAGCTCGTCGAGGTCGGCGTCCTGGAGCGCGTAGACGTATTGAGCGTTGGAGCGCCGGCCGGTGATGTTGAGGTCCTGGATCGCCTGGAACCGCATCTCGATGCCTTGGACCTTCGCCACCTTCGGACGTAGTCGATTGATGATCTCGTCGGCGCTCGCCTTGCGGGCGGGTTTGGACCTCAGCTGGATGAACATCGACCCGGTGTTGATCGTCGACGAGCCGAAGCCGCCGACGCTACCGATCACGTGCTCGACATCGGGGTCCTCGCCGATGATCTTGATCAGCTGATCCTGGCGCTCCTTCATCGCGGTGAACGAGATGTCCTGCGGCCCGCGCGTGTTGCCGTTCAACATGCCGGTGTCCTGCTGCGGCAACAGGCTGAACGGCACCGAGCGATACAGCACCACGGTGGTGACGATCGTCGCGATCGTGACGATGCCGACGATCTCGCGATGCGCCAGCACGAACCGGAGCGCACGGCCGTAGCCGCGGACGAGCGTGTCGAGGCACCCATCGATCGATCGGCCGATCGGGCCCGGAGGCGCGCGGTCGCGGTGCGCTTGCAACAGCCGCGAGGTCATCATCGGCGTCAGCGTCAACGAGATCAGCGCCGACAGCGTGATCGCGATCGCTAGGGTGACCGCGAATTCGCGGAAGAACCGGCCGACCACGCCACCCATGAACAGGAGCGGAATGAACACCGCGAGCAACGACGCGGTGATGCTGAGGATCGTGAAGCCGATCTCGCGGGCGCCATCGATCGACGCACGCAGCGGCGTCGCCCCGTCCTCGATGTGGCGCGTGACGTTCTCGGTCACCACGATCGCATCGTCGACGACGAAGCCGGTCGCGATCGTGAGCGCCATCAGCGACAGGTTGTCGAGGCTGTAGTCGAGGAGATACATCACGCCGAACGTGGCGATCAGCGCGAGCGGCACGACCACGCCGGGGATGACGGTCGCGCGCAGCGAGCGCAGAAAGATGAACACCACGAGGATCACCAGCCCGATCGCGATCGCCATGGTCCTCTCGACGTCGTGGACCGAGGCACGGATCGTGATCGAACGGTCGATGCCGACCCCGAGGTCGATGCCCGACGGAATCGAGGCCGCGAGCTCCGGCATCAGCGCCTTGATCCGATCGATGACCTCGAGGATGTTCGCGCCGGGTTGGCGCCGAATGATCACGAACACGGCGCGATCGCCGTCGTACCAACCGGCGACGCGCTGATTCTCGACATCGTCGAACACCTGAGCGACATCGCCGAGCCGCACCGCCCCCCCCACCGCGCTGTCGGTGGACGACGCGCGAACGATCACCTTCTTCCACGCGTCCGCATCGAGCAACTGATCGTCGACGCCGATCGCGAAGCTCTGCGCGGCGCCGATCGCGCCCTTCGGTTGGTTCGACGTCGAGTTGCTGACCGCGGTGCGCAGGTCCTCGATGCCGAGCCCCATCGCGGCGAGCGACGCCGGATCGAAGCGGATACGGACCGCGGGCTGGACGCCACCACCGACGCCGACCTGGCCGACACCGGGGACCTGCGAGATCTTCTGCGCGAGCACGGTGTTCCCCGCCTCGAACACTTTCTGCAGCGGCAAGGTCGTCGACCTCATCGTGAGGATCATGATCGGTGCGTCGCTCGGGTTGACCTTGCGATAGTGCGGGCGGGTCGGCAGGTTCGTCGGGAGGTCACCGCCGGCGGCGTTGATCGCGGCTTGGACATCGCGCGCCGCGCCTTCGATGTCGCGGTCGAGGCCGAACTGCACGACGATGCTCGTGGTGCCGAGCGCGCTCGTCGACGTCAGCTCGCTGACACCGGCGATCCGGCTGATCCGGCGCTCGAGCGGCATCGCGACCGCGGTCGCCATCGTGGTCGGGCTCGCACCGGGTAGCGCGGCACTGACGTTGATGGTCGCGAGATCGACGCGCGGCAGCGGGCCGACCGGGAGCTGCGTGAACGCCGCGGCGCCCGACAGAAACAGCGCGACCGCGAGCAACGACGTCGCGATCGGTCGCCGGATGAACGGCGCCGAGAGATTCACGGATGCTCCGAGGCCGGCTCGGTCTGGGTCGGCTCGTCACCGTCGTCGGGAGGCGGTTCATGCTCGGGCTTGCCGCGCATGCGACGCAGGCCGCGCGCGATGCGATCCATGCCGAGGTAGATCACCGGGGTCGTGTACAGCGTGAGGATCTGCGACAGCAACAGCCCGCCGACGATCGTGATGCCGAGCGGACGGCGGAGCTCCGAGCCGGTGCCACTGCCGAGCGCGAGCGGCAACCCGCCGAGCAACGCGGCCATCGTGGTCATCATGATCGGCCGGAACCGCAGGAGGCACGCCTTGTGGATCGCCTCCTGGGGCGACATCTTGTCCTCGCGCTCGGCGACGAGCGCGAAGTCGATCATCATGATCGCGTTCTTCTTGACGATCCCGATCAAGAGCACGATGCCGATCAACGCGATCACGTCGAACGGCTCGCCGGTGAGATTGAGCGCGAGGATCGCGCCGATGCCGGCGGACGGCAGCGTCGAGAGAATCGTGATCGGGTGGATGTAGCTCTCGTAGAGCACGCCCAGCACGATGTAGACCGTGATCAACGCCGCGAGGATCAGGATTGGCTCGGACGCGAGCGATTCGCGGAACACCTGCGCGGCACCGACGAACCGGCCGCGCATCGCGGGCGGCGGCTTCAACTGCGCGATCGCCTTGTCGATCGCGAACACGGAATCACCGAGCGACACGCCCTTCGCGACGTCGAACGACAGCGTCAGCGATGGGAACTGGCCCTCGTGCTCGACCGCGGCGAGGCTCGGCCGCACGTCGAACGTCGCGACCTGCGACAGCGGAATCGTCTCGCGGGTCGCGGTGTGGATATAGATCCGGTCGAGCGAGTCGAGCGACTGGCGATCCTCCGGGCGGACCTCGAGGATCACGCGGTACTGATTGAGCTGGGTGAACACCGTCGACACGATGCGCTGACCGAACGCGTCGTACAGCGTGTCGTCGAGGACGGCGGCATTGACGCCGTGGGTCGACGCGGCATCGCGATCGACCGTGATGTGGAGCTCGAGCGCTTGCGATTGCAACGAGCTCGCGACATCGCGGAGCTCGGGCTGCGCTTGAAACGCGGCGAGCAGCTTCGGCGCCCACGCGATCAACTCGCGGGGATCCGGATCTTCGACGGTGTACTGGTACGGCGTCTTCGACACCCGCGAGTCGACCGTGAGGTCCTGGACCGGTGCCATGAACGTCGACATGCCCGAGATCGCCGCGAGCCTCGGCTTCAACCGATCGATGATCTCGGTCGCGCTCTCGTCGCGGTCGTCGCGCGGCTTCAACGAGATCAACATGCGGCCCGAGTTCGCGGTCGGATTGGTGCCGTCGGCGCCGATCGACGACGACACGGTCGCGACGTCCTTGTCGTCGAGGATGACCTCCACGACCTGCTGCTGGAGCTCGGTCATCCGCTGGAACGAGACATCCGGAGCCGCCTCGGTGACGGCGTTGATCGTGCCGGTGTCTTCGACCGGAAAGAACCCCTTCGGCACGTGGATCGCGAGGATCACGGTGAGCCCGACGGTCGCGAGCGTGACCAGCAGCGTCGTGGTGCGATGGCGGAGCACGACCTGCAGCGTGCGATCGTAGAACTTCGTCAGGCCGGTGAAGCCGCGATCGAAGCCTCGGACGATCCACACCGGCTTCATCTCGGCGTGCGGCTTGAGGATCCACGCGGACATCATCGCGGTCAGCGTCAGCGACAACAACGCCGAGATCCCGATCGCGATCGAGAGCGTCACCGCGAACTCGCGGAACAGCCGGCCGACGAGACCGCTCATGAACAGCAGCGGGATCAACACCGCGACCAGCGAGACCGTGAGCGACACGATCGTGAACCCGATCTCGCGGGCGCCGAGCAGTGCCGCACGAAACGGTTTCTCGCCGGCTTCGATGTGGCGCGAGATGTTCTCGATCATCACGATCGCGTCGTCGACGACGAACCCGGTCGAGATCGTGAGCGCCATCATCGACAGGTTGTCGAGCGAGAAGTCGAGCAGCTTCATCACGCCGAACGTGCCGATCAGCGCGAGCGGCACGGCGACGCCCGGGATGATCGTGGCGCGGATGCTGCCGAGGAAGAAGTAGATCACCGCGATCACGAGACCGATCGTGAGCAGCAGCGTGAACTGGACGTCGTGGACCGAGGCGCGCACGGTCTCCGTGCGGTCGGTCAGGATGCTGACGTTGATCCCCTGCGGCATCGCCGCTTCGAGTTGCGGCAGGAGCGCGCGGATCTTGTCGACGACGTCGATGATGTTCGCGCCGGGCTGGCGCTGGACGTTGATGATGATCGCGCGCTTGGTGCCGTCCCAACCGGCGAGCTGATCGTTCTCGACACCGTCGATCACGTCGGCGACCTCGCCGAGCCGCACGACGCCGCCGTTCGGAGTCGCCGCGATGATCAGCGGCCGGAACCGATCCGCCGAGACCAGCTGATCGTCGGTCGACAGCGCCCAATCGAGGCGCGGGCCGTCGAGGTTGCCCTTCGGCTGGTTGATGTTCGCGTTACCGACCGCGGTGCGGACGTCCTCGAGCGTGAGCCCGGTGCCGGCGAGCGCCTGCGGGTCGACGCGAATCCGCACGGCCGGCTTCTGACCACCGCCGATCGTCACGAGGCCGACGTGATCGACCTGCGCGATCTTCTGCGCGAGCACGGAGTCGGCGAAGTCGTCGACCTGCGCGAGCGACAACGTGGTCGAGCTGACCGACAGCGTCAGGATCGGTTGATCTGCCGGGTTCGCTTTGTTGTAGACCGGTGGTGCGGGCAGCGTCCTCGGTAACAGGTTCGACGCCGCGTTGATCGCGGCCTGCACGTCTTGCTCGGCCGCGTCGATGTCGCGATCGAGCGTGAACTGCAGCGTGATCTGCGAGCTGCCGAAGCTCGACACCGAGGTCATCGAAGCGAGCGACGGGACCTGGCCGAACTGGCGCTCGAGCGGCGTGGTCACCGCCGACGCGATCGTGTCGGCGCTCGCGCCGGGGAGCGCGGTCGTGACGATGATCGTCGGATACTCGACCTGCGGCAGCGCGGCGACCGGCAGTTGCAGGTAGCCGGTGATCCCGGCGAGCAACAGGCCGATCATCAGCAGCGTCGTCGCGACCGGCCGCCGGATGAACGGCTCCGAGATCGAGCGCGTGCTCGCGGCCTGGTTCACGGTGCGTGTCCCGAGCCCTCGTGACCGTGGGGCGGGTCGGCCGGATCGCCCTTCTTGTTCTGACCGGTGTCGACCTTGCCGCCGTTGCGCAGTTGGTTCGCGCCTTCGATCACGACCGCTTCACCGCCGGACAGCCCCTTCTCGATCACGCTCGAATCGCCTTGCGTGATCGTGACGGTCACCATCGTCATCTTCACCGTCTGATCGACCGGCGACACGACGTAGACGAACGGGCCGGTCGGCCCTTGCTGCACGGCGGCGGCCGGCACGACGACGACGTCCTTCTTCGTCGCGACCAGCGCGCGGGTCTTGACGTACGCGTTCGGCCACAGTGTGTGCCCCGGGTTCGGCACGATCGCCTTCAACCTCATCGTCGCGGTGCTGACGTTGACCTGGTTGTCGAGCACCGTGAGCGTGCCCTTGCCGAGCACCGTCGTGCCGTCGCGATCGAGCACGTCGACTTCGACGGTGCCGGCCGCGAGCGCGGTGGTGATGTCGATCAAGTGATCCTGCGGCAGCGTGAAGATCACGGCGGCCGGATCGATCGCCGTGATCACGACGATGCCGGTGGCGTCGGTGGCGTGCACGATGTTGCCGGCGTCGACGAGACGCACGCCGGTGATGCCGTCGCACGGCGCCTTGATCGCCGCGTAGTCGAGCTGCAACCGCGCGCTCTCGATCGCGGCCTCGTCGATCTTCACGGCGCCCTCGTAATTACCGAGCACGCCGGCCGCGGCATCGACCGCGTTCTGCGCGACGAGGTTCTGCTCGTGAAGATTCTTCTGACGATCGTAGTCGGCCTTCGCCGCGACGACCTGCGCCTGATCGCGTGCGAGCGCGCCCTCTCCATTGTGGAGTTGCACGACGAACGGGCGCGGATCGATCTGCGCGATCAGGTCACCCTTCTTGACCGCCTGGCCTTCGATGAACCTCACCGCGTCGAGCCGGCCATCGACCTGCGTGTGCACGGTGACTTGCTGAGACGCGGCGACCAGGCCGAGCCCCTCGAGCCAGACCGGGAAGTCCTTGTCCTCGGCGATCGCGACCTGCACCGGGACGACGCGCCCGCTGCCGCCGGCTTTTTCGCTCGGCGCTCCCGACCCACCGCGCACACCCACGCTGTCGCTGGTCGCGGTGTTGGATCGAGAATGGAGATACCACCCGACGCCGGCGATGCAGGCGATGCCGATCGTCAGGCGAAGGGTCCAGCGCGTAGCGGAACTGGTCATTGCGGCTCAATCAAAGGATTGCACCGCGACTGATGCGAGAGTCTTGCCGGCGGGTGAAGCAGTGTGTAGGCGGCGTCTAAGTGCGCCTAAGTGCGCCTAACGCAGGGGCGTTACGGGGCGCCGCTGAACCCGGCCATCCACATCAGGCCGACCATCAGCAAGACCACGCAGGTCAGCGGCCACAGCCCGAGCGCGACCGAGACCAAGGAGCGCACGTGATCGCGGATCACGGAGGGCTCGTGGTGCGGAGGCGCCGGCGGCGGCGCGAACTCGTGGCCGCCCTTGCGGACGACACGTGCTTGCGGAATCGAATCGAAGGTCAGCATAGCTAGCCTCAGTATGGTTCGAAGATCAGACGTTCGGTACGACGTTTCTGTTCTACGAACCGCGGGAGTCTTCGAGGTTGCGTGTAGGTTTTTGTCGCCATGGCAACGCTCGGCGATCTGTCCCTGGGATTTCGTGACGCTTACCTCGATCACGACGCACTGACCCGGCAATTGCGCGCGTGGTGCGACGCATTTCCAACGCTCGCGCGCCTGACATCGCTCGCGAAGACGCCCGAGGGTCGCGATGTCTGGTTGCTCACGGTCGGTCCGGATCCGGATCGCGTGCGACCTGCGGCGTGGGCCGATGGCAACGTGCATGCCGGCGAGCTCGCGGGCTCGAGCGTCGCCCTCGCGATCGCCGAAGATGCGCTGCGCTTGCACCTCGAGCCCGGTGCGAGCGACCTGCCCGCGGCGATCACCGATCGGCTGCGCGAGATCCTGTTCTACGTCGTGCCGCGGATCTCGCCGGATGGCGCCGAGGCCGTGCTGCGCACCGGACGGATCGTGCGCAGCGTGCCGCGCGACACCCGTCCCGATCGCGGCACGCCGCGGTGGATCCCGGGCGACGTCGACGGCGACGGGCTCGCGCTCGCGATGCGGATCGAGGATCCGACCGGCGAGCTCGTCGATGCGCCGGGCTTTCCCGGCCTGCTCGTCGAACGCACGCTCGAGGATCGCGGTCCGTTCTACAAGGTCTACCCCGAGGGCTCGATCGAGCACTTCGACGGCAAGCGGATCCCGAGCCCGTACTTCCTCGGCGACAACCCGATCGATCTCAACCGCAACTTCCCGTGGTCGTGGGCGCCGAGCCACGAGCAACCCGGCGCCGGTGCCTACGCGGCGAGCGAGCCCGAGTCGCGCGGCATCGTCGAGTTCGCGACCGCGCATCCCGAGATCTTCGCGTGGTGCAACTACCACACGTTCGGCGGTGTGCTGATCCGCCCGCCGGGCCACACGCCCGACGACAAGATGAACCAGGAAGACCTCGCGCTGTTTCGCCAGGTCGAGCAGTGGATGACCGAGCACACCGGCTATCCGACGGTGAGCGGCTTCGCCGAGTTCTTGTACGAACCCGACAAGCCGTTGCGCGGCGACCTCAGCGAGTACGCGTACAACCAGCGCGGCGCGCTCGCGTACGTCGTCGAGCTCTGGGATCTGTTCCAGCGCCTCGGCATGACGCGGCCCAAGAAGTTCGTCGACTACTACGCCGAGGTCTCGCGCGATGATGTCGTGCGCCTCGCGTGGTGGGACCGCGACGAGAACGGCGGTCGCTGCTTCCCACCGTGGCGCGCGTTCCAGCATCCGCAGCTCGGCAAGGTCGAGATCGGCGGCATCGATCCGCGCGTCGGGATCTGGAATCCACCGCTGCACGAGCTCCACGCGGTGATCGAGCGCCAGCTCGCGGTGTTCTTTCGCGTCGCCGCGCTCGCACCGAGGATCGCGATCGCGAAGATCGATCGCCACGTGCTGGCGGGAGGAACGACGCGCGTCGACGTTCAGGTGATCAACACCGGCTACCTCGCGAGCTGCGGCGTGCCGTCGGCGAAGCCGCTCGACTTCAACGAGCCGCTCTACGCCTCGGCACGCGCCGTCCGTTGCGAGCTCGTCGACGGCGGCGCCGCGTATCAACAGCTCGGTCACCTCGACGGCTGGGGACGCGGCTTGCACACGAGTGCGAACTTGCCGGCGTATCCCGGCACGCGCGGCACGACGAGCGCGGCGTGGGCGAGCTACCTCGTGCGCGGCAACGGCGTGCTCGAGGTCCGGATCGGCTGCGCACGCTGTGGCTTCGTCGACGCGCGGATCGAAGTTTAGGGGTACAACAGACGCGTGACGCGGTACGCGATCGGCGACATCCAGGGCTGCAAGGCCAGCCTCGATCGGCTGCTCGAGAAGATCGATTATTCGGCGTCGCGCGACACGCTGTGGCTGACCGGCGACCTCGTCAATCGCGGGCCGCGCTCGCTCGACGTGCTGCACTGGGCGCGCGCACAAGGCGACGCGGTCGTCACGATCCTCGGCAACCACGATCTGCATCTGCTCGCGCGCGCCTCGGGTGCGGTCGGCGAGAAGAAGCGCGACACGCTCGACGACGTCCTCCACGCGCCCGATCGCGACGACCTGATCGAGTGGCTGCGCCGGCGACCGATCGCGCACGTCGAGCACGAACGGATCCTGATCCACGCGGGCCTCCACCCGAGCTGGTCGGCGGCCAACGCCCGCGCCTACGCGGCCGAGCTCGAGCACGAGCTCGCCGGGCCCGAGTGGAAGACGTTCATCGCGAAGACCGCGGGAGCCAAAGCGCCGGCGTGGGACGTCGCCCTGACCGGCCCCGATCGCTGGCGCGCGGCGCTGTCGTACTTCGTGCGTGCGCGGATGCTCGATCGCGACGGCCACCTCGTCGCCGACTACGACGGTCCGCCCAAGGGTGCGCCCGCCGGCACGCTGCCGTGGTTCGCGATGCCCGCGCGCTGGAACACCCACACGGCGGTGTTTGGCCACTGGGCCGCGCTCGGGCTCGACATCGGCCCGCAGCACCTCGGGCTCGACACCGGTTGCGTGTGGGGCAAGTTGCTGACGGCGATCCGCCTCGACGATCGCACCGTGTTCCAGGTCAAAGCCGCCGAACCGAAGGCGTGACTACTTCTTCTTGGTCGTGAGCTCGATCGCGTCGGCGTTGATGTCCGCCGTGCTGAACTCGACGTCGACCGACTCGCGCTTCGGTCGCGGTCCGCCCTCGGCGGGAATCGTCTTCGCGTTGCTGCCGAGCGGAACACTCGCTTCGGTCGAGGTCGCATCGGTCACGACCGCCGCGTGATCGCGCGCGCGGGCCTCGCGGACTGCCGTGCCGAGCGCGGTCGCCGCATCGACGCCGACCGCTTGCTTCATGACTTGCGACAGCGCGGCCGCGAACTCGGTCGCGGTGGTGTAGCGATTCCCAGGATCGGCCGCGAGCGCGAGATCGAGCACGGCCGCCAATGCGGGCGGCACGTCGGGACGGCGCTCGATGATCGGCTGGATCTTGCACGCGCGGATCTTCTTGAAGATCTCGACGTCGTTCTTGCCGTCGAACAAGCGCTCACCGGTCAGGCTCTCCCAGATCACGCTGCCGACGCCGAACAGATCCGATTGCGCGGTGTTCGGGCGACCGAACGTGACCTCGGGTGCGAGGTAGCTGAGCTTGCCCTTCACGGTCCCCGGCGCGGTCAGGCTCGCGATCCGATCGCGCGCCTTCGCGAGGCCAAAGTCGGAGAGCTTCACGACGCCGTTGATCCCGAGCAACACGTTGTGCGGCGAGACGTCGCGATGAATCACCGGCGCCGGCGAGCCGTCGGGGGCGACCCGGGTGTGGGCGGCCGCGAGCCCGCGCAGCGTGCCGATCCCCATCGCGACGGCGAACGGCCACGAGATCGGCGTGCCGGCATCGCGGTTGATCCGGATGAACGCGCCGAGGTCGATGCCGTCGACCCACTCCATGATCAGGTAGTACGAGCCGTTCTGGCTGACGAAGTCGTGAACCTGGACGATGTTCGGGTGCTGCAGCTCGGAGCCGACGCGCGCCTCCTCGATGAACATGTCGATGTAGTTCTTGAGTGCGCGATACTCGGGCTTGATGTGCTTGATCGCGACCGTGCGCTGAAAGCCCGCGGCGCCTTTCTGCACGGCCCGGTACACCGTGGCCATGCCACCCTCGCCCGCGACGTCCACGAGCTGGTACTTGCCGTCGATGAGCTGCTGCTCCACTGGAGCAAGAGTATCGCAGATCTTCAGGCGAGTTGCGCGCGCGCCGCTTCGAGCTCGGCCATGGTCTTTTCCCAACGCACGTTGAGATCGTCGAGCTTGTCCTGCGCCGCCTGGTAGTCGGCGAGCAATTTCTTGCGGCGCGCGGCGTCGTCATAGACGCTGGGATCGGCCAACTCGGCCGATCGCAGCTTCTGTTCGGCCTCGAGTGCCCCGATCCGCTCCTCGAACTGCGCGACCTGCTTTTCGAGTGGCCCGAGCTTGTTGTTGCGCTTGCTGCGCTCGTCCGCCTCGCGACGCTTCCGGAGCTTGTCGTCCTCGCGCGAGATCGGGCTCACCGGTGCGGCGGCCGGCGCCTTGCCGGTCACGTGCTTGGTCGGCGCCGACGCGTTCTTGATCTTCAGCGCCGCGACCTCGTCACCACCCACCGCCTTGCGGCGCTCCGCCATCGAGTACATGTACTCGTCGAGCGTACCTGCGTAGGTCTCGACCTTGCCGTCCTCGACGTTCCAGATCCGGGTCGCGAGATTCCGGATCAGCGATCGGTTGTGGCTGACGAACACGAGCGTGCCCTCGTAGCTCTTGAGCGATTCGGTCAGCGCTTCGGACGAGGCGAGATCGAGGTGGTTCGTCGGCTCGTCCATCAGCATCAGCGTGCCCGGCGCGATGCACAGCTTCGCGAGCGCGACGCGAGCTCGCTCGCCGCCCGACAGCACCCGCGCGTACTTGTCGACGTCGTCGCCGGAGAACATGAACGCGCCGCACATCGATCGCACCTTCGCGGGCGACGCCTCGGGCGCGGCGCGCGAGATGATCTCGTAGATCGTCGCGTCCATGTCGAGCGTGTCGGCGTGGTGCTGCGCGTAGTAACCAACCTCGACCCCGCTCGCGATCTTGATCGTGCCCTTGTCGTACGGAATCTCGCCCGCCATCATCCGCAAGAGCGTGGTCTTGCCCGCGCCGTTGACGCCGATGATGCCGATCTTCTCGCCACGCCGGACCGCGAGGCTGACCGGCTTGCCGAACACCACGTGCTCGCCGTACGCCTTGGTCAGATTGTCGACCTTGATCGGCTCGCCGCCCACCCGCGACACCGACGGAAACGCGAACCGCAGCGTGCCGCGCTTCTCGTAGACGTCGACCGACTCCATCTTCTCGAGCATCTTGACGCGCGACTGCACGGCCTTCGCCTTGTTCGCCTGCGCGCGAAACCGATTGATGAACGCCGTCAGCCGCTCGCGCTCGGCGGCGAGGTTCTTCGCGCGGCCCTTGAGGATCGTCTCCTCTTCCTCGCGCTGCGACAGGTACTTCTCGTAGTTGCCGGGATAGCTGCGCACGCCCTCGAGCTCGAGCGAGACCACGCGCTTGATCTGCTCGTTCAAGAAGTCGCGATCGTGGCTGATCAAGATGAAGCAGCCGCTCCACGCCTTCAAGAACTCGCTGAACCAGGCGACCGAGGGCATGTCGAGGTGGTTGGTCGGCTCGTCGAGCAACAGCACGTCGGGGCGTTGGAACAACAGGCCGGCGAGCACGGCGCGCATCTTCCAACCGCCGGAAAACTCGCCGATGTCGCGGTGCTCGTCGCCGACCGCGAAGCCGAGGCCCGCGAGGATCGCGAGCGCCTCGTGCTCGCCGAAGAACCGATCGAAGTGATCGATCCGCTCGTGCAACCCACCGAGCTCGCCGGCGAGCTCGATCATCTGATCGTCATCGAGCCCTTCGCTCGACAGCGCGATCTCGGTCGCGGCGAGCTGGGCGTCGAGCTCCTTCTTGCCGGGGACCGACGACAGGATCATGTCGATCAGCGTGCGACCACCGGTCACCGAGATGTCCTGAGGCAGCCAACCGACGCGGACCCCGTTCGCGCGCGTGACGATGCCGTCGTCGATCTCCTGGTCGCCGGCGATGATCTTGAGCAGTGTTGTCTTGCCGGAGCCGTTCGGACCGATCAGGCCAACGCGGTCACCGTGACCGAGCCGCAGGCTGATCGCATCGAAGACCAACCGGTCGCCGAAGAACAGCGTGACGTCGTCGAGAACTACCAGACTCATAGCGGCCGATGGATAGCACGATCCAGCGGGTCCTGGGACGCCGGCTCGTGCTAGTGCTTGTTGCGACGATCGCTGCGCACGACCATCGTGCTCGGCAGGTCGCCGGCCGCCTCGAGCTTGCGGATCTCGTCGCCGAGCGGCTTGATCTGCGCGAGGCTCGTCGCATCGTCGCGATAGCGATCGACGAGCTCGCCGTAGAGCTCGCGCACGGCATCGCCATCCGGTGGAGCCGCGATCGCGGCGCGCAGTACGGTCACGCGCCAGCGCAGCGCGAGCTCGCCGCCGAGCTCGACCGCGAGCGCATCCCCGGTATCGCGCTCCGCGACGACTTCACCGAGGTCGGCTTCGCAGCGCTCGACGAGCGAGACGAGCCGAGCGCGATCCTCTCGAGCAGTCATCGCGGCCCAGCGTAGCACTAAAAGATGTGATTGAAGTTGATGTAGAGCCCGGTGTCCTCGGGGCTGACCCCGTAGTCGATCGTCGCGAGCGTGGCGAGGTTCCACGAGATCCGCAGCGCGGCGCCGTACGAGGGCTTCCAGTCGCGGAGCGTGAGCTGGCCGAGCGAGTCGTACGGTCGACCGACGTCGAAGAACGGGCACGCGATGAACGCGAGCTTCTGACCCCAGATCCGCGCGTGCCCGAACGTCCAGCGGACCTCGGCGTTGACCAGCGACATCACCGAACCGACGAACCGATCCTGGCGATAGCCGCGCAACGTGCGATGACCGCCGAGCCCTTGCCGCGGATCTTCGGTGAACGGGAACGTATCCATCGAGAAGAACGGTGCGCCGTTGGTCTGGCCGAGCAGCACGGCGCGACCGGCGAGCACGAGGTCCGCGCGATCGGGGATCGGCGAGTAGTAGCCGCGCGCCGCGATCAGCGCGCGCGCGTAATCGTACTGCGAGCCGACCGCGACGGTCGCGAGGTCGACCTCGGCGTCGAGGAACACGCCGGTGTTGGGATCGGGCTCGTAGTCGCGGGTGTCGTACGAGATGCCGAGACGCAGATAGTTGTCGCGTCCGCCGGCGCAGCCGACGATCGAGCCCGCGGCGCAATCGGCGGCGAGCTTGGTCTGATTCATCGTCGCGGTCGTGGCGTTGCCATTCGCGTCGAGCGCGTCGACTTGCTTGCCGGTGAAGTCGCGGATCTTCGCGTACGTGAAGCCGAGACCGGCGAGCGCGCGGACCCGATCATCCAAGAACGATCGCTCGAGCGAGACGATGCCACCGGGCTTCTCGAGATCGTACTGGTTGTACTTGCTGAAGGTCGTGGCGTCGGAGCCGACGGCTTGTTCCGCGGTCGAGTAGTCGGCGAACGACGAATAGTTCTTCGAGCCCGGGAACGAGAGCGGCGCGAGCGAGCGCGAACCGATGCCGAAGTAGTTGTTGTTGATGTTGCGCGCGTAGATCAGCTGCGAGCGGAACCGATACGGCGTGTCGAACAGCTTCGGCGCATCGAAGTCGATCCAGTGAAACTGCAGCCCCTCGGTCGACGCGAACACTTGCACGAACATGCGGAACAAGTACGGCGTCGTCGCGAACCGCGGATCATCGCGCGAGCCGTTCCAGTAGTAATATGCGCGCGCACCGCCGCCGAGCCCGATGTCCGTCGAGTACGCGGCGAGGGGCAGGCCGGTGACGTAGCCGCCCTCGTTCTTGTTCGCGAGATCGTCGGCGGTGATCGGGTCCGCGTGTGCGCCGCGCCCGCAGAGCGCGACGATCACGGCCGCCACCAGCATCCGCATGCGCCATGCTACCGTTCGCGGATGTCCGCGCGCACGCCACGTCGTTCATTCCTGACTCCGTTCGTGGTCACGCTCGCCGCGGCACCGGCGTGCTTCGTCCAATCGCGGACGCCGCCTTCGCAATCGGTCTCGCAACCAACTCCGGGCCAGCCGGAGACGACGGATCCACACCCGACGCCGCCGCCCCCCGAGGCGCAGACGCCGACGATCATCGCGAACCCGCCGCGACCGAGCCATCCACAGTCCGCTCCGGCGCCCGAGCCGATGCCAACCGCGAAGCCACCCGAGCCGATGTCGGTCCCTCCCGACGGCGAGTGGATGGTGACGAAGACCTCGCGCGGCTGCGAGGCACGTGCGATCACACATTGCCCCCCGAAGGTGATGTGCAATCCGCCGCCGCCGCACGTGTATCAATGTGTCGACGGCGCCAAGTATCCCGCGACCGTCACCAAGCGCGGCGAGGTCTGCACGCTCGAAGAGTCGCGCACGGTGCCCTGCCCCAAGTGACCCCGCGGGTCCGCCACGAATGGCGCGCGCGGATCGCCGCCGAGTACACATCCGCCGCGATCGCGCAGCAGGTCACGCTGTGGTTGATCCAGGCCGGCGCCCCGCCCGATCTGATCGACGCCGGCCTCGCGATCGTCCGCGACGAGCTCGAGCACTCGCGGCTCTCGCACGACGTCTATGTCGCCGCCGGTGGGACCGAGCCACCCGCGTTGGTGCGCGAGCAGCTCGGCCTCGAGCGCCGCTCGGAGGTGCTCGAGCTCGACCTGCTCGCCGCGATCGTCCAGGTGTTCTGCCTCGGCGAGACCGTCGCGGTGCCGCTGTTTCGTCACCTCCGCGAGCGGTGCACCGAGCCCGCCGCGCGCGCCGCGCTCGATCGGATCCTGCGCGACGAGGTTCGCCATCGCGATTTCGGCTGGGACACGCTCGACTGGTTGTGGACGACGACGATCGGCGATCAGATCGCCGCGTGGGTGACCGAGCACTGGCCCGCGCTGCACGCGGAGCTCGTCCGCAGCTACGGGATCGAGAACCCGGTCGTCGCGGCGGATCGGTCGGACCTGCCCTCGGAACAGGTCGACGTCGAGCTGGCGTGGGGCCTCGCCCCCCCCCGCGACTACGCCGCGATCCTCGAGCGAACCGTCGAGAAGGACTACCGGCCTCGGTTCGCGTCGCGTGGAATTAACATTTAGGAATTGGCCCGGCCAACGGACCAATGTACAACCGGCCCATGAGGGCGCAGCTTGCCGTGCTGTTGTTGGTGTCGGCGTGTCACGCCGGCGACCCCATCCACGGAGCCGATGCCGCGCTCGCGGCCGACGCGCCCCGGACCTATCCGTTCGGTCCCTTCACGATCCAGGCGAGTGAAGAGATCACCACGGACTGCGTCCAGATCACGCTGCACAACGACACCACGCTGTTCGTCAACCAGGTCGAGCTCACGACCGGCCCGGGCTTTCACCACTCGAACTGGTTCTTCGTCCCGGCCTCCGATGCAGAGACCGGCGCGATCGGCCCGTTCGACGGTCCCGACGGGACGTTCACGTGCGCGGATCGCGGCTTCGATCAGGTCGTCGCCGGGCTCAAGGGTGGCGTGATCTTCGCGCAGTCGACCCAGTCGGCACACGACGTCCAGTCGTTCCCGGCCGGCGCCGTGGTCCAGATCCCGCCGCACTCGAAGCTGGTCGCGCAGATCCACCTGCTCAACGCGTCCGACGGGCCGCTGACGCTATCGCCGTCGATCACGCTGAGGCCGATCCTCGAGCAGAACGTCACGATCAAGCTCGCGGGTGTCTCGTTCGAGGATCACGCGCTCGGCCTGCCGCCGAACCATCAATCGAGCTTCACGGTCGACTGCGATCTACAACCGGCGTGGAGCACGCTGCTCGCGAACGGCTCGGTCACCGCGCCGACGCCCGACTTCAAGCTGTACTACGCGCTCGCCCACTATCACGTGATGGGCACCGGCATGAACATCGACGCGCTCGCCGCCGACGACACCACGTCGGAGACGGTGTTCGCGACGACCTCGCAGGTCGGCGACGCGCTCGGCGGCACGCTCGACCCGCCGATCAGCGTCGCCGGCTACTCGCGCCTGCGGTTCACGTGCGACTACTACAACACCACGGCGGCCACGATCGGCTGGGGCAACGGCGCCGGGGAGATGTGCGTGTTCCTCGCGTTCTCCGATTCGGCCTACAACTGGGCCGGCGGCGCGCTCGATCCCGACCCGCCCGGTCCGGCCACGATGGACGGCGACGTGATGACCTACTCGCACGCGTGTCAGGTGTTCGCGGTCGAGCAGTCCACGCACTAGTTTTTCGGCGGCATCGCTACGATGATGCCGCCCGCATGAAGATCCTCATCACCGGCGCCGGTGGCCAGATCGGCCACGACCTGATCGGCGCGCTCCTCTCGGCTGGCCACGACGTCGTCTCGACGGATCTCGCACCACGACCGCCGAGCCACGCCCACGCCGGCGGCGAATGGCAGCGCCTCGACGTCACCGACGCCGCCGCGGTCCAACACACGTTCACCGAGACCCGCCCCGAGCTGGTGTTCCACCTCGCCGCGATCCTGTCGGCGAGCGGCGAAGCCAACCCGCGACTCGCCTACGACGTCAACCAGACAGGCACGTGGAACGTGCTCGAGGCGGCGCGCCGCGCGAAGGTCAAGCGCCTGATGTTCACGTCGAGCATCGCGGTGTTCGGTCCGCCGCCGAGTGGCCCGCTCCCCGATCCGTGTCCCGACGACGTCGCGCTCCACCCCGGCACGATGTACGGCGCGACCAAGGTCTCGGGCGAGCTGCTGTGCTCGTACTACCGCAAGCGCTACGACATCGACTGCCGCGGCGTGCGGTTCCCCGGCTTGATCTCGGCCGCGATGCCGGGCGGCGGCTCGTCGGACTACGCGCTGTTCATGTACGTCGATGCGGTCCGCAGCGGCCACTACGACGCGTTCGCACGGGCCGATACGCGGATCCCGCTGATGTACATGCCCGACGGTGTGCGCGCGCTGCTCGAGCTCGCCATGGCCGAGCGCAGCACGCTGACCCGCACGATCTACAACCTCGCCGCGTTCTCGCCGCGCGCCGACGAGATCGCGACGTCGGTGCAGCGCGTGATCCCGGAAGCGGCGTTCACGTACACGCCCGATCCGATCCGCCAGGGCATCCTCGATAGCTGGCCCAAGGCGATCGACGACTCCGCGGCGCAACGCGATTGGGGTTGGAGAGCGAAGTACGACCTCGACGGGATGACCGATGACCTGTTGCCGCGCGTGCGCCGCATGCTCGACCTCGGCGCAGTGCTATCTCACTAGCCATGTACACGAACGCAAGATCCGTGTTCGCCGCCACCCTCGCCGAGATCGATCAAGCCGGGCTGTGGAAGCACGAGCGGTTGATCACGTCGCCGCAAGCGGCGCACATCGTCACGAACGGCAAACAGGTCATCAACTTCTGCGCGAACAACTACCTCGGGTTGTCGTCGCATCCGCGCGTGATCGCGGCGGCGCGGGCGGCACTCGATGATCGCGGCTACGGCCTGTCGTCGGTGCGGTTCATCTGCGGCACGCAGGACAAGCACAAGGAGCTCGAGGCCGCGGTGTCGAGCTTCCTCGGGACCGAGGACACGATCCTCTACGGCTCGTGCTTCGACGCGAACGGCGGTCTATTCGAGACCCTGCTCGGCGACGACGACGCGGTGATCTCCGACGCGCTCAACCACGCGTCGATCATCGACGGCGTGCGGCTGTGCAAGGCGGAGCGCCATCGCTACGAGCACGACGACATGAACGACCTCGAGGCCAAGTTGAAGGCCACGCAGGGCAAGCGCCTGCGCTTGGTCGCGACCGACGGCGTGTTCTCGATGGACGGCGACATCGCGCGGGTCGACGCGATCTGCGATCTCGCCGAGAAGTACAACGCGATGGTGATGGTCGACGACAGCCACGCGACCGGCTTCGTCGGCAAGACCGGCCGCGGCAGCGCGGAGCTCCGCGGCTGTCTCGATCGCGTCGACGTGTTCACCTCGACACTCGGCAAAGCGCTCGGCGGCGCGTCCGGCGGCTTCACGTCGGGCAAGAAAGAGATCGTCGACCTGCTGCGCAATCGCTCGCGGCCGTATCTGTTCTCGAACACGCTCGCGCCGCCGATCGTCGGCGGCTCGCTCGCGGCGCTCGCGCTGCTCACCGAGTCGACCGCGCTGCGTGACAAGCTCGAAGCCAACACGCAGCGGTTTCGCGCCGGCATGACCAAGGCCGGCATCAACATCCGTCCCGGCACGCACCCGATCACGCCGGTGATGCTCGGCGATGCGCGGCTCGCCGGCGAGATGGCCCAGCGCCTGCTCGGCCATGGGATCTATGTGATCGGCTTCGCCTACCCGGTCGTGCCGAAGGGCCAGGCTCGGATCCGCGTGCAGATCTCGGCCGCCCACTCCGAGGCCGATGTCGATGCCGCGATCCAGGCCTTCACCCTCGTGTCCAAAGAGCTCCAGTGAAGCCCGACGCGATCATCGCGAAGATCCGGGAGTCACTCCCGGATGCGGTCGTCGAGCTCCAGGACCTCACCGGGACCGAAGATCATTGGAAGGCTTCGATCATCTCGGAAAAATTTGCAGGCCAATCCTTGATGCAACGTCATCGGATGGTGATGGCCGCGCTGGTCGAGGAGATGAAAGGGCCGATCCACGCCCTCACGCTCGACGTGAAAACGCCCGAAGAATTGGACGACAAAGGGTAAAACCGCGGGCCGTCGTCGCAAGTTCCGTGCGACGATTCGCGGCGGGCCATGGGCGCTGACATCGCCTCTGAAGAGCAGTTCGGGCCGTACCTCGTGTACGAACGGCTCGGTGTGGGCGGGATGGCGACCGTTCACCGAGCGCTCGAGCGTGGGGTCGAGGGGTTCGAACGCGTCGTCGCGCTCAAGCGCCTGCTGCCCCACCTGGCGGAGGATGCCAGCTTCATCAAGGCGTTCGTCCGCGAAGCGAAGCTCGCGTCGATGCTGGCGCACGTCAACATCGTCCAGATCTACGAGCTCGGGCGCGTCGGCACCGAGTACTTCATCTCGATGGAGTACATCGAGGGGCGCGACATCCGGCGCATCCTTCGCCACGCTCGCAAGGTCACCGGGCCCGCGCCGATCCACGTGACGGTCGGCCTGATGCTGCAGTTGTGCGAGGCGCTCGACTACGCGCACACCAAGGTCGATGACGATGGTTCGCCGCTCGGGCTCGTCCACCGCGACGTGTCGCCGTCGAACTTGCTCGTCACGAGCGAGGGCCATCTCAAGGTCATCGACTTCGGCATCGCGAAGGCCCAGTCGTCGACGCTGCGCACCCAGACCGGCCGCGTGAAGGGCAAGCTCGCGTACATGGCCCCCGAGGCCATCTCGGGCAGCCGCGATCTCGATGCGCGCTCGGATGTCTGGGCGTGCGGCGTGATCCTGCACGAGCTGCTGACGGCGCGCCCGCTGTTCGCGAGCAAGAACGAATATCAGACGCTGATGAAGGTCCAGCGCGGCGACATCATGCCGCCGTCGACGTTCAACCAAGGCTGCACGCCCGAGCTCGACGCGATCGTGTTCAAGGCGCTCGCGCGCGACCCCGACGATCGGTTCGCGAACGCGCTCGAGATGCGCGACGAGCTCCAGCTCGTGCGCCGCGACTACTCGCTGCACACCGGCCATCGCGATGTCGCGATGTGGCTCGACTGGGCGTTCTCGCTCGAGCAGCCCCCGGGGTTTTCGGGCAACACGCTCGAGCCCGAGTCGCAGGTCCGCGCGCCGACGCCGCTGCCGCGACACAACCCCGCCGACGACGAGGCGGTCGAGATGGTGTGGGGCACGGCCGAACAAGAAGGGCCCGATGCCGGACCGATCGTGCTCGACGACGTGCCCGATGTTTCGGAGAAGCACTTCCTGCGCGCCGAGACGTACACGACGGATCCCGGCGACGACGTCCACAGCGTCGACAGCGTCGGCGACATCCCGGCGCACCAGCCGAGCCACGGCTCGCGCCCCGCAGGCCCGCGCGCGCAGACGCCGGTCGAAGAGCTGACGCCGGAGATCGAGCGACCACGTGCCCGCACGAGCAATCCACCGCCGACCTCGGCCGCTCGCGACAGCGGGCTGTCGATGGACGAGCTGTTCGGGCTCAACGACCTCGACGATGCGGCGCGGACGATCGCCGAGAGTCATCCGCGCCCTCGCCACACCACCGTCGAGCCGGTCGTGCGGTTCTCGAAGAGCCAATCGATGCCCACGGTGCGGCCGCCGTCGCCGTCGCTAAACGAGAAGCCCGAAAGCGGGCTCCAGCCGCTGCGCCCGGCGCCGGGCACGCGACCCGGCGTGCAGCCCGCGATGGTCCGCAAGACCGCCGCGGTCTCGCTCGCACCGGCGACCCAGAAGCCGGTGATCGGCGCATCGATGGTCGAGCGCAACGCGCCGCGCCGCTGGCCGCTCGTGCTCGGCCTGTTGCTGCTCGCCGCCGGCGGTGCGGCCATCGCGCTCTACGTCACGAGCATCGAGCACGGCGTGCCCGCCGCACCGCCTCCCGCGCCGGTCGCGACCGGTCCGGCGAGCGTGAACTTCGACGTCACGCCCAGCGATGCCGAGGTCCGCATCGACGGGCAAGCTCACACCGGTTCGCCGTGGAGCATCGAGCTCGCCGCGGGCACGCACCAGATCGAGATCCATCGCAGCGGCTTCACCGCGTATCTCACGTCGCTCGAGCTCGCGCCGAACGACAAGCACTCGCTCCACATCGAGCTCCGGCCGCTCGGCACCACCGGCGCGAGCACCGAAGCAACGCTATCGGTCTCGACGACACCGTCGGGGCTCGAGGCCGAGCTCGACGGCGTCACGCTGCCGCAACACACGCCGATCAAGGTGCAGGTCAAGATCGGCTCGCACTTGATCGTCGTCAAGCGCGCCGGCGTCGAGGTCTGGCGCCAGCGCGTCGACGCCGAGGCCGCGAGCGAGTACGAATTCAATCCGTCGTTCGTCGCGCCGCCGGTCGTGTCGCCGCCGGGCAACGCCGCGCCGATCGCGCCGGCGCCGATCGTCGAGACCGTCACGAAGCCCGACTTCCTCACCGAGGTCCCGCCCGACGCCGCGCCGGTCGTCGAGCACGCGGTCGTGCCGATGCCGATCGCGCCGGTGATCCCCGCGCCACCGCCCGCGCCGGAGCCCACGCCGGCGCCCGTGATTCCGACCGGCCCGGTCACGGTCGCGCCGAACGCGGTCGCGAAGCTCTCCGGCGACGCGCCGAACATCTCGCGGTTGAAGACCCAGAGCGTGCCGCCGGTCGCCGCGGCGAAGCTGTGCATCGATACGAGCGGATCGGTGACCTCGGTCGACTTCGTGACGAAGCTCGACAAGCGCATCGCCGGCGAGCTCGTCGAGCAGCTCGAGACCTGGAAGTACAAGCCGTACGTCCGGGCTGGGACGCCGCTCGGTGCGTGCTTCGTCGTGACGATGCGAATGAAGTGACTAGCCGAGGCCAGCCGAGGCTAGATCGACGGGTCGGCGACGACGGTGCCGTGGAACATGTCCATGCCGCACGCGAAGCCGACTTCACCGGTCTGCGGCACGGTCACCGCGACCTCGACCGGCGTGTTCATCGGCAGGTCGACGGTCTTCTTGTCGGGCGTGACGAGCTGCGCGATGCAGGTCGAGTCGGCCGTGCGCGTGAACACGAGCACCAGCTTCTCGCCCGGCTTGCCCGCAATCTTCTCGGGCTTGTAGCCGCTGGTGTCCACCGTGATCGCGATGTGGCGCACGCCGTCTTTGACGACAACCGGCGTGGCGCCGATCGGAGGCGGTGCCTGCTTCGCATCGGCCTCGCCTTTCTTGCAGGCAGCGATCGAGATCACGAGCGAGAGCGACAACACAGCGGCGCGCAGCATCCCCGATCTATAGCACTCTCAGAACCGCGCGGACGTCGCGCCGGTCGGGCTGGCCTCGATATCGCTCACCGGATCCGCCCAGTTTTCGAACTGGAGAATTCCAAGCTCCGCGAATCGGGTGCGCTGGCGCTCCGACAACAAGTCCATCTTCTTGAGCGCCGGGACGATCTTCGCGAACAGCATCTGCCGGAACATCGCCTGGCCCTGGCTGTGGAACGTGATGTCCATGCACTCCTTGACCGGCAGGCCCTGGCGCTCCCAGACCTCTTTGTACAAGAACCGATCGCGCATCAGCCGCGCGGCCTCGTAGACGAAGTCCTCGCGCTCGCGCTTCACGGCTTCGTTCTGCTCGCGATAGTAGTCGCGCAGCGACAGCACACCGAACGCGACGTGGCGTGCTTCATCGCCCATCACGTACGCGGTGAGCTCCTTGATCAGCGGCTCCTTGGTGTTATTGCGCATCATGCCGAACGCGGCCAGCGCGAGCCCCTCGACCATGATCTGCATGCCGAGGAACTTCATGTCCCACCGGCTGTCCTTGAGGATCAGGTCGAGCAGCGACTTGAGGTGCTCGTTGACCGGATACGAGAACCCGATCTTCTTGTGGATGTAGCGGTTGTAGACGTCGACGTGGCGCGCCTCGTCGGCGACCTGCGATCCGGCGTAGAGCTTCGAGTCGAGGTCCTGCACCGAATCGACAAGCTGCGCCGCCGCGAGCAGCGCGCCTTGCTCGCCGTGCAGGAACTGCGACAGCGTCCACGCGAACGCCTGGACGTTCATCGCCGTGCGCTCTTTCTCGGACAACTTGTTGTAGATATCCGAGCCGAACAACGGCATCAACTGCTCGGGCGCCGCCGGCTTCTCGAGGTCGACATCGGTGTCCCACGGCAGCACGTCGTCGGAGATCCACTGGCCACGGACCGCCTTGTCGTAGAGGTCACGCAGCTTCTCGCGGGTCTCTTGATAGCCCCAGGTGTACGTCACGTCGAGCAACGTCTCGATCGTCTCGATCGATGGATTGGCTATCTTCTCAACTGCGTGGACCATCTGCGAGCTCCTACAAAAGTGAAACTTGTTTCAAGTTTGGCTTGGCACGTGGCTCCGGTCAAGTGCATTCTGATCGGACGATGGCGCGCCGCGCACCCAAGCAAGAACCCGAGGCGATCCTCAAGGGCATCGCGAGTCCGGAGTTTCGCCAG
The DNA here is from genome assembly GCA_039935615.1 of Kofleriaceae bacterium. Taxonomy (GTDB): domain Bacteria; phylum Myxococcota_A; class Polyangia; order Haliangiales; family Haliangiaceae; genus JABFXX01. The sequence continues at coordinate 14,205 of JBDTJY010000197.1, read as the reverse complement.
GAGCGCTCCCGGCGCAGCTACGAAGCGTTGCTCGAGGCGGCGACCGAGCTGTTCGGCAAGCTCGGCTACGACGCGGTGGGCACGCCGGAGATCGCGGATCGGGCCGGCGTCTCGGTCGGCACGTTCTATCGCTACTTCGACGACAAACACGAAGTTTACTTAGAGATCATGCGGCGCTCGCTCGGCACCGCGTACGCCGAGACCGTCGAGCGCCTGACGCCGCAGCACTTCGCCACACGCTCGCGCCACGACACGATCCAGGAGGCGGTCCGCGCGCTGTTCGCACACGTGCTCGCGCGGCCGGCGTTGACCCGCAGCTTCATGGAGATGTCGCTGCGCTACAACGACGTCGCGGAGCTCCGGCGCGCCTTCGAGCAACTCGCCGTGCAGCGCCTCGCGATGCTGATCACGGCGATCACGCCGCGCACGACCGTGCCCGATCCGGAAGCGTATGCGTACGTGCTGTACGGCGCGGCGATGCAGTGCGCGTACGGCCTCGCGATCCAGCTCGTGCCGACCGCGCTCGACGGCGATCGCGCGCAGGTCGCGCTCGCCTCGTTCATCGAGCGCGCGCTGTTCCCGGCCTAGGTCGATTCGTAGCGTACCGAGTCTACCTACACATCGAGGTACGCGCCCTCGGCGGCGGCGAACACCGGGACCGAGGTCTGCGCGGCGGTGCGCGCCACGACCTCGTCGATCATCTCGTCGGTCGCATCGGGGCTGTGATGAAACAGCGCGAGCTTCTTCGCATGCGCGCGCTCGGCGACGACGACGCCCGCGCGCGCCGGCGAGTGGCCCCAGCCCTTGCGCACGTCGTAGTCGCGATCGGAGTGCATCGCATCGTGGATCACGAGGTCGGCATCCTGGGCGAGCGCGAGCGCGGCCGGCACCGGATCATCCGGCGAGGGATACTCGACGTCCGACAGGAACGTCACGACCTTGCCATCGGCGGTGATCCGGAACGCCGTCGTCCACATCGAGCCGTGGGGGACGGCGGCGGTCTGGACCTCGAAGCCGGGGACCATCAGGGTCGCGCCCGGTTTGAAGCTCTCGATCGTGACACCGGCCGCGAGGTTCTCGAGCCCGTTGAGCGGGCTGTAGTGCGGCGCGAGCTGGTTCTGCAGCGTCGCTTCGAGCGACAGCCCGCTGATCGGATCGGCACCCATGATCCGGATCTCGTTGCCCTTGATGAAGAACGGCGTGAAGAACGGCAGGCCCTGGATGTGATCGAGGTGGGTGTGCGTGAGCAGGATCGGCAGCTTGCCGTGCCCCGTGCCGAAGCCCTCGCCCATCAGATGCTTCGCGAGCTCGGTCGCGCCGGTGCCGAGATCGACGAGCAAGCGATCACCGGCGTCGTTGACCAGCTCGATCGAAGGCGTGTTGCCGCCATAGCGCAGGAAGTCGCGGCCGCTCATCGCGAACGAACCGCGTACGCCCCAGAACCGCAGCTTCACTTCGGCACCTGCGGGATGCCGTGCACCCCGGTGCCCGGACGCGTCGGCTCCTCGACGTACTCGTCGGCCGACACGCCGATCGGAATCGACATGCCCTCGAACGAGGTCAGCACTTCGATGCCGCGCAGCGCGCCCTTCGCGAGGTACAACGACGCGATCTGGTCCATCTGATCGTCGGAGTGCGACGGCGCGTGGTGATAGAGCACGAGCCGTCGGACCAGCGCTTCGGCGCAGATCTCGATCGCCTGATCGGGCGTCGAGTGACCGTAGTGCGGAAACCGCGCGTACTCCTCGGGCAGAAAGTGCGTGTCGTAGACGACGGTGTCGACGCCCTGCAAGCGCTTGACGAGCGCCCCGCGCATCGCGACGAGCGCGGTGGTATCGGCCGCGCTCAGCGGTTCGGGGCCGCTCAAGAAGTGCTGCTTGTGCAACACCTGATCGAACGGCGCGGTATCGGCGACGTACGCCCACGACACGCCGTCGCCGTCGATCCGATAGCCGACCGAGCCGAACGGATGGTTGAGCGCGATCGGCGTGATCCGGAAGTCGCCGATCACGAAGTCGACGCCGGGCTCGACCTGATGGAAATCGAAGCTCGCCGGCACCGCGGACAGCGGCATCGGGAAGAACTCGTGGCGCGTGATGCCACCGATCACCTGGTTGAGCTCGTCGGCGGCGGTCAGCAGCGCGTAGACCGAGATCTTCGTGCCGGGGACGTACGCCGGCGAGAAGAACGGCAGGCCCTGGATATGGTCCCAGTGGACGTGCGAGAGCAGCACGTGATGGTTGCGTGGTTGGCCGGCGGCCTCGACGGCGAGCTTGTTGCCGAGCGCGCGCATGCCGGTGCCGGCGTCGACGATGATGCATTCACCCGAGGAGGAGCGCACCTCGACGCACGACGTCTGGCCACCATAGCGAACGGTGGCTGCGCCGGGCACCGGGTAACTGCCCCGGACTCCCCAGAAAGTGATCTGCATTCGTGTCTCGTAATTCTAGCCCCCTTACGCAGACTTCCCAAAGTTCTGCTAAAGCTCGAATAAGATGAATCCCCAGCCACGAATCCTCGTGATGGGAGCCGGCTCGATCGGCGGGATCGTCGCGGCTACGCTCACCGAGGTTGGCTCGGCCGTGACCGCGGTTTCGACCAATGCCGCGATCCGCTCCGCGGTCGACACGTCCGGGTTTCGCGTCGTCGACGAAGGCGAAGAGCGCACGATCCGCGGCTGGGTGTCCCCGGCCCCCGAGGGGCGCTACGACCTGTGCGTGCTCGCGACGCAACCGCCGCAGGTCGAGGACGCCGCGCGCGCGGCCCTGCCCCACCTCGCGTCGGACGCCCAGGTCGTGGTGTTACAAAACGGCCTGTGCGAGGAGCGGGTCGCCGCGGTCGTCGGCAGCGACCGCGTGATCGGCGCGATCGTCGCCTGGGGCGCGTCGATGCCCGAGCCCGGCCGGTACGAGCGCACCGCCGCGGGTGGCTTTCAGGTCGGACGGTTGAATTCGCTCGGCGTCGGCCAGGACCCGGATCTCGATCGGGTGGCCGAGCTGCTCGAGGCGATCGGCCCGGTGACCTTGACGAGAAATCTCCGCGGCGCGCGGTGGAGCAAGCTCGCGCTCAACTGCGCGGTGTCGTCCCTCGGGACGATCGCGGGCGAGACGCTCGGCCCGTTGGTGCGGCAGCGGCGCTATCGCCGGCTCGCGCTCGAGCTGATGACCGAGGCGGTCGCGGTCGCGAAGGCCGAGAACGTCCAGCTCGAGAAGGTCTCGGGCACGCTCGACCTGTCGTGGATCGCGCTGACCGACGCCGATCGCGATGCGCGGCTGTCGGCCGCACTCACCGCGAAGCACGCCCTGCTGCTCGCCGTCGGCCTGCGCTATCGCCGGATGCGATCGTCGATGCTCGCGGCGATCGAGCGCGGTCGCACGCCGGCGATCGATTTTCTCAACGGCGAGGTCGTCGCGCGCGGACTGCTCCACACGATCCCGACGCCGTACAACGCGCGCGTGTGCGAGACCGTGTGGCGGATCGCGAAGGGCGAGATCGTGTCGTCGCGCGAGGCGCTCGACCGCGTCTGCGAGTAGCGCCCTGCCGTTAACGATCGAGCAGGATGCACGCGTCGTCGTGGTACGTCGTGCGGATCCGCTCGCGATAGCCGGCCTTCTCGGCGACCCGCAGCGACGCGACGTGGTTGACGTCGATGATGCAGGTCGTGGTCTGGTTCGGGAACGCGACGTCGGTCCAGTCGAGCACCGCGCGCAACGCCTCGGAGGCGAGGCCGCGACCTTGCGCCGCTTTCGCCAGCACCCAACCGGTCTCGAACGCGCCGACCGGTGGTGTGATGTCGCGCTCGAAGTTCGCCATGCCGACCTCACCGACGTAGTCCCCGGTCACGCGATCGACGACCGCGAAGAAGCCGTAGCCGAACAACTGCCAGTGGCCGACGTAGCGCTGCAAGCGCGCCCACGACTGTTCGCGGGTCGAGACCTTGTTGCCGACGAACGTCACGACCGCCGGATCGGCCCACAGCGCGGCGCACGCGTCGAGATCGGTCGCGGTGTGGACCCGCAGGATCAACCGTTCGGTGGTCAGCGTGATCATGCCGCTCCTTTTGGCCGCGTCGCGAGCACGGCGAGCAACGCGATCAGCGCGAGCCCGACCAGCAACAGCCCGCGCGCCGCGCGAGCGCCGGGCACGGTGTAGCGCCACCGCACCGCATGTTTTCCGGCCGGCACCGCGACGGCACGGCGGAGCACGTCGGCGACCAGCCACGGGCGCGGGGTGCCATCGACCTCGACGGTCCAGCCCGGCGCCGCCGACGACGACAGCACCGCGTAGCCGTCGTTCGGTGCGACGCACGCGAGATCGATCGCACCGGGATCCCAGCGCACGAGATCGCAGGTCGTGGCGTGGGTCGCGAGCTCGGGCTTCGCCGCCGGCCCACGGCTCTTCAGGATCACGCTCGAGGCCGCGATGCCGCGACCACCGGCGGCGGGAAACAGCGTCACGAGCGCCGCCGTGTCGTCGGTGTTCCACTGCCAATCCGAGACCACGACCGCGGGCGGCGCCGCCGGGAACCGCACGAGCGACCACAGCGCCCGGCGATCGAGCTCGGTCAGGTTTTCGGGAGCGACGATGCTCGCCGGCAGGACCGCGAAGCCGACGCCGAAGCGCTCGAGCATCTCGCCGCCGCCGTGTTGCGACGCGGTCCACGCAGCGTCGTCGCTCGGCGACCGCGCCGGATCGTCGGTGCGCACCGAGGCGATGTTCCAGCGTGCGGGCGACGACCGCGCGAGCGTGGTGATCGCCTCCTCGGTCGACGGCTCGCCGGGCTTCTCGAGCTTCGCGTTGCGATACAGCCGGCGCGGCGCCGCGGCATCGCGCGCGGCGACCTCGATCGCCGCCGCGTGTTGCTCTTCGATCAACTGCGCCCACTTCGGGATCTCGATCCGATCGATCACCGGCGCGGTGACCGCGAGCGTGCCGACGCTCGGCGCGACGAGCAACGCGAGCGCGAGGAACCGCAACTTCGGTGCGAGCCTCGCGAGCGCGATCGCGCCGACCACCAACGCGATCCCGATGCCGCCATCTGTGACCGAGCGCCACACCACGGTCTTGATCGCGATCGCCTGCGCGGCGTCACCGCTGTCGACCAGCGCGACCACGCACCACGTCACGATCGCCGTCACGCCCGCGGCGATCGCGAGCACGACGAGCGCGCGCTTCTCGCCGGCGACGAACGCATCGACGCCGCGCGCGCCACGCACCGCGACGATCACGATCAGCGCGGCGAGCTGAACCTCGGGAGCACCGAACCACGCCGGCCAACCACCGCGACCGACGACGAGCGCCGCGACGCCGAGCCCGAGTGCGAGCCAGCGCCCTCGCGGCGTCGCCGTGCGGGGCACGAACGCGAGGCCGAGCAGCGCGGTGCCGACGAACAGACTCGGAAATCCGGTCGTCGCGAACGCCGAGAGGCCGTGCGCCGGATCGGTCGAGCCGAAGCTCCCAGGCACCACGAGCTCGACGAACCGCGCCGGCGACAGACCGAAGATCTGCGCTCCCGCGGTGTGGAGCGCGAACGCCGGGATCCACTGCACGCACGCGATCGCGAGCCCCGCGATCACGCCGAGCCCGAGCCAGCGCGCGGTCCGCCGAGACGCGCCGAGCGTCACCGCGATCGCGATCGCATCGAGGAGACCGCCGAACTGTCCCGACACGCCGACCAACCCGATCAGGATCGCGAGCGCGGCGGCATAGCGGGCGGCTTCGCGGCGGGTCTCCGCGACCGCGAGCATGCTCGCGACCAAGCCGATCCACGGCAGATCGGAGATCGCCGGCAGCGCGCCGCGCAACAGCGACGACGTCACGAGCCCCGTCGTCGCGAGCAAGACACCTGCGGTCAGCGCGCCGAGCTCGCTCGCACCGGCGCGCCGCGACCACAGCGCGACCCCGAGCGCGAGCCACACCACGTGCAACACGAGCACGAGATCCAACCCGAACGGCGTGGTCGCGATCCACATCGTCGGCGAGGCCACGCCATGCGTCGGTTCGGCGGCGAGCGGCACGCCGAGCCCCGCGCCATCCCACCACGTCGGGAGGTGGCCCGCGTGGACGATCTGCGCGGCGGCGAGTCGCGGTGGGACGAGGTCGGTCTGGTACGTCGCGTCGTCCCAGGTCTTGCCGCCGACCAGGACACGGCCGTGCGTCGCGAGCACCGCGAGTGCCAGCGCGAGCGCGAGCAGCGGGAGCGATCTGCGCACGCCGCACTTAACCACGTCCGCGGTTGACACCCGCCGCTCGCAAGACGAAAACGTCGGCATGCTCCGCGTCGCCGTACTGGTCCTGTTCGCCGCGGCGTGCCACGCCAAATCGGATGGCCCGCCGTGCGGCACGGTCGCGGGTCAATTCTTCGCATTCGCGAAGACCGACCTCGACCATTCCACGGTCGACGACAAGACGCGGCGCGCGGTGTTCGATCAGTTGCCCGCGATGCGCGATCAACTCGCGAACGCGTGCAGCGACGGTGCGTGGTCGGGTGCGGTGCGCACGTGTATGGTCGGCGCTGCCGATCACGCGGCGTTCCAAGCCTGCGAGCAACAACTCACGAATGATCAACGCAAGGCCCTCGATCAGGCCGCCGGCGCTAAGCCGAGCGTGCCTTGATGTGGTAAGAAGTTTGGAGCTGTCCGATGGAGATCGATTATCCGTACTCGCTCTCGGAGCAAGAGGCGTTGGCCCGGCTCCAGCTCCTGGGCGCCTATCTCGCCAACCGCCACGGCATCAAGGTGACGTGGGTCGACGAGCATCGCGCCAAGTTCAACGGTAAGTACCTCGTCGTGAAGATCGACGGAGAGCTCTCGCTCGGCGAGGGCCACGCTCGCTTCAAGGGCGAGGACCCGGGCTTCCTCTGGCGCAATCGCGCCAAGGACTACATTCAGAACAAGCTCGCGGCGTACCTCGATCCGAAGACCGCGACCGCCGCGCTGCCGACCGGCTAACGAGGTTAGCGAGCCGCGGCGAGCGTGCGAACCGCGAGGGCCACGGCGCGATCGGCCTCGGCCGGGCGCATGCCTTGACGCTCGAGGCGACGCTGCAGGCGTTCGATGATGCTCCACAGCGATAGGTCGTTCGGTGCCTTCATGGGGATCCTCACGTGTGACGTGGTTTGAAGATCTAACAACGGATAGACCCCGCGAATTCCTCGTTGTTGCAGGCGATGTCCCGGGTGGTCGGATGTAGGTTCGGCCTGTGAAGCTGGCAACGTGGAACATCAACTCGGTGCGCGCCCGCGAGCAGCGCCTCGTCGCGTGGCTGGCCAAAGCCGCCCCCGAGGTCGTGTGCTTGCAGGAGACCAAGACCGAGGATCCGGGCTTCCCGGTCGACGTGCTGAAGGCCGCCGGCTACGACGTCGTGCTGTCTGGACAGAAGAGCTACAACGGCGTCGCGATCGCCTCGAAGCTGCCGATCACCGAGGTCACGCGCGGCTTCGAGGACGGCGAGCCCGATGACGAAGCGCGCGTGATCGCCGCGACGATCGGAGGCATCCGCGTGATCGATGTCTACGTGCCGAACGGCCAGGAGCTCGCCTCGGAGAAATACGTCTACAAGCTCGCGTGGTACCGCCGGCTGCGCCGCTACCTCGACAAGACCGCGACCGCGACGACGCCGCTCGTGTTGTGCGGCGACTTCAACGTCACGCGCGATGACCTCGACGTGTGGTCGCCCGAGCAATGGGCCGGCAAGATCCACTGCAGCCCCGCCGAACGCACCGCGCTCGACGAGGTGCTCGCGTTCGGCCTGGTCGACGTGTTCCGCACGCACAACCCGACCGGCAAGATCTACTCGTGGTGGGACTATCGCGGCGTCTCGTTCTTCAAGAACCAGGGCCTGCGGATCGACTACATCTTCACGACCGAGCCGGTCGCGGCGCGGATCACCGCGGTGGTCGTCGATCGGGACGCGCGGAAGGGCCAGGACGCCTCGGATCACGCACCGGTCATCGCGACGATCACGTAGCGGCGCGTAGCGGCGCGTCGGAGATTGTTAGGACCGGCGGGCCCGACTTGAGCATATAGTTCGGGCGGATGCGGTCGCTCATCATCGTCGGTCTGCTCGCCATCGCGGGCGTCGCGAGTGCCAACGGCCGGCCTCCGCTGACCAACGGCATTCACTTCAAACCGAACGATCCGCACTCGATGTACGTCGCGACCACGTTCGGCCTGCTCGTCAGCCACGACGACGGCTGCACGATGAGCTGGGTCTGCGAGCAGAACATCGGCTACGGCGGCGAGTGGGATCCGAAGTACGCGATCGGCACCGACGGCACGATCTTCGCGACCACGTTCACCGGTCTGCGGGTCAGCCACGACGGCGGCTGCAGCTTCGTGACCGCGACGGCGGAGCTCGCGCCCGGCGCACCGAATCGGATCGCGGAGATCTGGATCGACGCGCTCGACGTCGGCCCGACCGGCCTGGTGTGGGTCGGGACCGCGGAGAGCGGCCAACCGAACGAGGTCTATCTCTCGAGCGACAACGGCGTCACGTTCACCGCGCTCGGCCTCAACTCGGCCACGATCTTCTGGAAGAGCCTGCGCGCCGCACCGACCAACATGGCGCGGGCCTACGTCTCCGGCTACGAGGTCGCGCCGCCGACCGCGCACATCCTTCGCACCGACAACATGGGCGGCATGTGGACGCCGTCGCCGTTGACGAACGTGATGTACGGCTCGACGCCGATCCTGTTGGTCGCCGCGGTCGATCCGGTGAACGCCGACCTCGTCTACATGATCTCGCAGGGCTCGTTCAACTCGTCGGGCGATCGGCTGTATCGCTCGAGCGATGCCGGCATGACGTGGACCGACGTGCTCGATTCGACCGGACCGATCAAGGATGTCGTGATCAAGGACGCGCAGACCGTGTTCGTCACGACGATGATGCAATCGGGCATGACGTTCATCGGCGGCCCCGCGTTCCGCTCGTCGGACGCCGGCGTCTCGTTCGATACGATGCCGGCGGCGCCGCAGCTCGCATGTCTCGGCACGTCGCCGGGCGGGGACCTCGTCGGTTGCGGCGCGAACTGGGATCCCGATCACGAGGCGGTCACGCGCTCGCTCGACACCGATACGTTCACGAAGGTGTGGCGGTTCGTCGAGCTCGCCGGTCCGCTTCAGTGTCCAGCCGGCACCGCGGAGTACGACACCTGCGATCAGGAGCTGTGGGACAACTTGAAGGCGCAGTTCGCGGCGACCGGTCCGACGTGCGGCGCGAACCAGGTTCCGCCCGACGCGCCGCCGGGAGATCCGTCCCCGCCGAAATCCGGTGGGTGTTGCGACTCGACGCCCGCGCCGGCCGGCATCATGTGGATCGTGCTGGTGGTTGCCTGGCTGATGGGTAGCGCAAGACGACGCCGAGCTCGCTCGTAAGGCGCGCGTTCGTGATCCTGCGATCGGCGGTGAGCATGCCTGCGATCTCGTCGCCGACGGTGTCGACCGCGACGCGTGGCGGTGGCGCGAGGCCGAGCTTGGTCGCGAGCTCGTCGGCGAGCTCGCCGATCGCCGCCGGATCGTCATCGGCGCAGTTCACCGCTCCGGTCACGGGGCTGTCCGCGCCACGCACGATCGCTTCGACCAGATCGTCGACGTGGATCCGGCTGACGTGCGCGCTCCCATCGCCGACGATCCGGTAGGTGCCGGCGCGCAGGCGATCTTCGATGCCGCGGCCGGGACCGTAGATGCCGGCGGCGCGGAGGATCAACGTGCGCTCGGGCAGCGCGCGCTCGGCTTCGAGGCGACGGCGGCCGGAGGTCGTCGCCGGTTCGAGCGGCCAGTGCTCGTCGACCCACGCGCCGCCGCCGGGTCCGTAGACGCCGGTCGATGAGATGTAGATCAGCCGGCGCGCCGGTGCGGCGAGCGCGGCGAGGTTCGCGGCCTCGGCGGCGGGGTGCTCGCCGGGTGGGGCACAACACACGACGATCGACCCCGCGGGGGCCGTGCCTTCCGGCGCCGCGAGGTCGAGGGCGATGCCGGAGCACCCGAGCTCCGTCGCCTGTTGCTGCGCGGCCGCGAGGCTGCGGCGGGTCACGATCACCCGATCGCCGTCGCCGGCGAGGCGGCGGGCGAGCGCGCTACCGGTGTAGCCCGCGCCGATGATCAGCCACGTAGATAAGGACATCGAGAAGCGACAGTTTGCGATCGACCGCGAGAACTCGCTACGATCATTTTACGTTGTTGCGCGCTGTTGTTTGGATCTCGTGCGCGGCCTGCGCGGCACCCGCTGTCGTCGTGCGTCCGACCGCGGCGCTCGCGCCGGAGCACCACACCGATCAGACACGGTTCTATTCGATCTGGCTCGGTGGTGCGCGGATCGGCACCGCGAGCGAGGCCGAGGTGTGGAACCCGCGTGGCGTGCATCTGCGCCGCACCGAGGCGATGAGCTTTCTGCGCGGTGACGCCGAGGTCTCGCTGACGACGCAGATCGATATCGACGCGGATCTCGGACTCGTCGCACATCAGGTGCGCTGGATGGAGAACAACAACGGCGTCGTGCGCAGCGCGGATGCCGAGACCCAGCTCGCGAGCGGCGCCGTGCCCGCCGAGCTCGTGCCGATGATCGTGCGGCGCGATGGTCACTTCGCCGGCGCGGTGTTCTTACCCGCGCGCAACTTCGTCGGCGGTCACGGCCGGGTCGATCCGGTCGCGCCGGGCCGGCTGGTCGCGCGGCTCGCCCTCGACGCGGGCCCGCTCGCCGAAGCGACGATCGATCAGGCGAGTGACGGCATGCCGGCGCGCGTCGTCGATGGTGAAGGCGTGATCGCGCTGCGGATCAGCGCGGCGCAGGCGCGGATCCCGTTCGCCGCCGCCGATCTCGTCGCCGCGACCGCGGTGCCGATCGGCGGCCACCGCCACGGCGCGCATCACCTGATGCTCGACGGCAACATCGTGTTGCCGGCCCTGCCCGGCCAAGCCGCGACCACCGCGAGCGCGGGCGTCGCCGTCGATCTCGGCGCTCAACTCCCCGGCGGGCTGCCGGCGCCCCCGTCGAGTCCGTACGACCTCGGCCCCGATCGGGCAAACGAGATCCGTCGGCTCGTCGCCGGCGTGCGCGCGCGGATCACGCCCGACCTCGGCGCGACCACCTCGTCGGCGCGCGATGCCGATGCCGCGACCGCCGGTGACTGCACGACGTTCGCGCTCGCCTACGCCGCGCTCGCCTCGCGCCGCGGCATCCCCACGCGCGTCGTCACCGGCCTCCGCGTCGACGGCGATCGGCTCGTGCGTCATCGCTGGGCCGTGTCGTGGACCGGTCGCGCCTGGATCGCGGTCGACGCCGCTTTCGGCGCGGTGCCGGCCGGCGGCGATCTGATCGGCCTCGCGATCCACGACGCCGATGATGCCGGGCTCGTCGCCGGCGAAGCCGCGCTCACGCAAGTTCACGCCGCGAACTGGAACTGACTAGGCGGCGCGGCAGGCCCAGAGGGCCCGGCGGAGCGCGGCCTCGTCGAGATCGTCGCCGATCAGGACGAGCTCGGTCAGCGGCGGCGTCGCGCCCCACGGGTCGCGCAACTCGAGGGACGTGCGAATCCCCGCGCGCTCGACGAAGCCGCGGCGTGGTTCGCCGGCGAGATGGACGAAGCCCTTCGCGCGCACGAGGCGATCACCGAGCGCATCGATCACGGCGAGCACGCGCTCGCCGACCAGCGGCGCGGCATCGCTGAACGTCACCGCGATCAGCTGCGGACTGTGCGTGTGCGCGTGAACATCGTCGTGCTTGTGATCGGTCCATGCGCGCAGCGGCCGGGTCTCCAACATCCACGCGGTCATCGCGAGCGCGCCCGCGTCGTCGAGCGGAAACGCGGCGCGCTCGGCCGCCATCGCGTGACGATCGAGCATCGCGTGGGTCGCGCGCACCGCGTCGGGGGTCGCGACATCGAGCTTCGCGATCAAGATCCGATCGGCGGCGGTCGCCTGTGCCGCGGCTTCTTCGCGCGTCGCGATCGCGGACGCACCGGACTCGCCGTCGACGACGCAGATCACACCCGCCGGGACGATGCGCTCGCGTGCCGCGGCTTGCTCGCCCGCACGCTTCGCCGCGATCGAGTCGGCACCGCGCGCGGCGGTCGCGTGCAGGCTGTCGAGGATCGCCGCCGGCTCCGCGATGCCGGTGGTCTCGAGCACGACGTGATCCGGCTTCGAGCGATCGACGATGTCGGTGATGCCTTCCCACAGGTCGTTCTTGATATCGACCTTGCAGCACACGCAGCCGCCCGCGAGCTCGAGCACGTCGCCACCACCGCCGACGATCAACTGGGTGTCGATCGAGATCCGGCCGAGCTCGTTGACCAGCACCGCGATCCGCTTGCCGTGGTTCGCGCCGAGCATGCGGTTGAGCGCGCTGGTCTTGCCGGCGCCGAGCCAGCCGCTCAGGATCGTGAAGGGAACCTTCGCCAAACGCTCACCGCTTGAACAGCGCGCGCTCGACGACGTTCGCGAGCACCTCGCGCACGAACGGCCGCACCACGAACGCGTCGGGGCCGCCATCCGCGCCGACGTCGTAGATGTCGATGTACTCCGACGTCATCATCACGATCGGGATCGCGACCGTGGTCGAATCGGTCTTCAACCGCCGGCAGACCTCGGCGCCGTCGATCTTCGGCAGGTCGCTATCGAGCAGGATCACGTCGGGCGGCTCTTGCTTGACGCGCGCGAGCGCACTCGCACCGTCGCGCGCGATCTGGACGACGTGGCCACGCCCCGACAACACCTTGACGATCAGCCGTACGACATCCGGCTCGTCGTCGATGACCAGCACCCGCGCCATGACTACTCGTCTATCACAGAACGCAGGCAGGTCTCGGCGACCGGCATCTGCCAGTCGCGCTTGTTCACGAAGTAGTGGCGGATGTTGCCCTGCTTGTCGATCAGCGCCGACTCGGGCACCGCCTTGATGCCCCACGCCGCGGCGATCTTGCCGATGTTGTCGTCGCCCGACGGCTTGTCGAGCAGCACGTCGAACGGCACGCCCTTCGGCAGGGCGCGCTTGTACGCCTTGAGGACCTCCTCGAGCGTGACCGGCGGCGCCGACTTAACGGCGAACACCGCGGCCTGCGCGAGCTTGTCGTCGTGCTGCTGGACGATGCCGAGGATCTTGTCGGCCTGCTTGGGATGGGTCTTCAGGATCGCGACGATGTCCGCGACCGCGGTGGACGCCTTGAAATCGACGGCGGCGACTTCGGTGAGCCCCGAATCCGGGGCGAGCGCCGAGATGATCGCGATCATCACATCGGTCCAGTTGCGATCCGATGCGAGCGCGATCACCACGAAGTTCTCGTCACCGAGCTCGGCGGCCATCTCCTTGAGGTGTGGTTTCTCGGTCTCGCACACCCCGCACCACGACGCCCAGAAGTTGAGCAGGACGACCTTGCCGCGAAAGCTCGACAGCTTGACGGGCTTGCCGTTGTGGTCGAGCGCCGTGAAGTCCGGAGCGGGAATCGGATACGTACACGAGGCCCCGGCGGGGCACAGGGCGGGGTTCAGCGGCGGCTGCGAAACCAGCCCCGTACACGCCGACTTGGCCTCACGCTTCGCGGCATTCGGCACCATCCACATGAAGAACCCGAGCATCAGGACGCCGACCAGCGCGACCGCGCCACCGACGAGCAAGACGCGCATGTCGAGGAACACGCCCGTACGATTCTGCGCGGGAGCCATCACGGACAATGTACCGGAAGTTCCGCTATGCTCAAAGCGATGTCGCTGCGTGGCTCCCTCAGCACTATGTCCGCGGAGGACGTGCTCGGGTGGGTGGCCCAGCGCAAGCTGACCGCCGCGATCACGTTCGAGCGCCGCAGCCTGGTCCGCAGCCTCGTCGCCGAGGAGGGCGAGATCGTCTGGGCGAGCTCGAATCGCCGCGACGAACAGCTCGGCAACATCCTCGTGCGCAGCGGCTTGGTCGCTGAGCGCGCGCTCGCGGACGCGCTCGAGGCGCGCGCCGAGACCGGAGTCCCGCTGGGAAAGGTCCTGCTCATGTCGGGGCTGATTACCGAACCAGACCTCGTAGAAATTCTCGCCACCAAGATTCGCGAGACCGTGACCGACGTGATCACGTGGCATGACGGGCAGTTCGACGTCGTTCCGCGTACGCAATCTCCGGCGACCGGGGTCAACGCCCAGCTCGCGATCGAGGTCTGCCTCACGGTCGCGCGCCGCCGCGCCGCCCGGATGGACGAGGTGACGAGCATCCTGGGTGGCGACGACG
>JBDTJY010000196.1:0-6273 GCA_039935615.1 Kofleriaceae bacterium | reverse complement strand
CCCTTCGGCGTGATCTTACCGACGAGGATATCGCCGGCCTTGACCTCTGCACCGATGCGGACGATGCCCGACTCGTCGAGATCCTTGAGCGCTTCTTCACCGACGTTCGGGATGTCGCGCGTGATCTCTTCTTTGCCGAGCTTGGTGTCGCGAGCGACACACTCGAACTCCTCGATGTGAATCGAGGTGAAGACGTCGTTCTTGACGAGCTTCTCGTTGATGAGGATCGAATCCTCGAAGTTGTAACCACCCCACGGCATGAACGCGACGACCACGTTCTGGCCGAGCGCGAGCTCGCCGGTCTCCGTCGCCGGACCGTCTGCGATCACGTCGCCGGCCTTGACCTTATCGCCCGGTTGGACGATCGGCTTCTGGTTCATGCACGTGTTCTGGTTCGAGCGCTGGAACTTGACGAGCTGGTAGATGTCGGGGCGGACCGAGTTCGGATCCTTCGGATCGACCTTGCTCGGACGAACCACGATGCGGTTCGAGTCGACCCAGTCGACGGTACCTTCGCGCTTCGCGACGACGGTGACGCCGGAGTCACGCGCCACGATGTGCTCCATGCCCGTGCCGATCAGCGGCGACGTGGTGCGAACGAGCGGCACCGCTTGGCGCTGCATGTTCGAACCCATGAGCGCGCGGTTCGCGTCATCGTGCTCGAGGAACGGGATCAGCGACGCGGCCACCGACACCAGCTGGTTCGGCGACACTTCCATCAGCGTCACGTCATCGGGACGGCTCATCACGACGTCCGAGCCCTTACGGCTCGAGACGAAGTCCTCCGTCAACTTGCCGGCTTTCTGCTCGACGTTGGCGTGCGTGATGATCTGACCTTCTTCTTGGAGCGCCGAGTAGAAGCTGACTTCTTCGCTCGCCTTGCCTTGCTCGACCGCGCGGTACGGCGTCTCGATGAAGCCGTACTCGTTGACGCGGGCGAACGTCGACAGCGACGCGATCAGGCCGATGTTCGGACCTTCCGGCGTCTCGATCGGACAGATCCGGCCGTAGTGGGTCGGGTGCACGTCGCGGACTTCGAAGCCCGCGCGCTCGCGGGTCAGACCACCGGGTCCAAGCGCCGAGAGGCGACGCTTGTGGGTGACTTCCGAGAGCGGGTTCGTCTGGTCCATGAACTGCGAGAGCTGCGAGCTACCGAAGTACTCCTTCACCACGGCCGAGACCGGCTTCGCGTTGATGAGGTCGTGCGGCATCAGCGTCTCGATCTCTTGCGACATCGACATCCGCTCTTTGATCGCGCGCTCCATGCGAACCAGACCGATGCGGTACTGGTTCTCCATGAGCTCACCGACCGCGCGGACGCGGCGGTTACCGAGGTGATCGATATCGTCGATCACACCGCGGCCGTTGCGCAGCTCGATCAGGTAGCGGACGGTCTCGAGGATGTCGCGCTTCGTGAGGATCTGCGTCTCGATCGGTTCGTCGATCTTGAACTTGTAGTTGAGCTTCAGGCGACCGACGCGCGACAGGTCGTAGCGCTCGGCGTTGAAGAACAGGTTGTGGAACAAGGTCTGCGCCGAATCGAGCGCCGGCTGATCACCCGGGCGCAGGCGGCGATAGATCTCCATCACGGCCTCGTCCGGGCCCTGGAGCTTGTCGGTGAGCAGCGTGTTGCGGAGGTACGGACCGACGTTGAGGTTGTCGATGAAGAGGACTTCGACCTTCTCGACGCCGCGATCGCGGAGCTCCTCGAGCTTGCCCTCGGTCAGCTCCTCGTTGCACTGCAGGAGCACTTCACCGGTCGACTCGTCGATGACGTCCTTCGCCGACACCTTGCCGACGAGCTCGTCGAGCTCGATCGGGAGCATCTCGACGCCGGAGTCTTGGAGCTTCCGGATCGCGCCCTTGGTGAACTTGCGGTTCTTCTTGACGAGGACTTCTTTGGTCTTCGGGTGCTTGATGTCGCGCGTGGCGCGCTGACCGACCAGCAGCTCGTAGTTGACCTGGCGGCTGTACTTCTTGCTCGCCTCGAAGTGGATCACCTCGGTGTCGTAGAAGTAGTTGAGCAGCTCTTCGGTCGAGTAACCGAGGGCGCGCAGGAGCACGGTCGCGTGCAGCTTGCGACGGCGGTCGATGCGGACGTAGAGGATGTCCTTGTGGTCGAACTCGAAGTCGAGCCACGAGCCGCGGTACGGGATCACGCGGGCGCTGTAGAGCAGCTTGCCCGACGAGTGGGTCTTGCCCTTGTCGTGATCGAAGAACACGCCAGGCGAGCGGTGAAGCTGCGAGACGATGACGCGCTCGGTACCGTTAATGATGAAGGTGCCGGAGTCGGTCATCAGCGGGATCTCGCCGAAGTAGACCTCCTGCTCCTTGACGTCACGGATCGACTGGACGCCGGTCTCTTCATTGACGTCCCACACGACGAGACGAATGACGACCTTGATCGGCGCCGCGAACGTCATGCCGCGGGCGCGGCACTCGTCGACGTCGTATTTCGGCTTCTCGAGGTTGTAGGAGACGAACTCGAGCGAGCTGGTCTCGGAGAAGTCCTTGATCGGGAAGACGCTCTTGAAGACGCCTTGGATACCCATGTCCTCGCGCTTGTCCGCGGGGATATCGAGCTGGAGGAACTTGTCGTAGCTCCGCTTCTGGATATCGATCAGGTTGGGAATCTCGATGACTTGCTTGAGCTTCGCGAAGCTCTTACGTGCTCGAAAGTTCTTCTGAATCAGTGACGCCATGGTGTGAGCTATCCCGTTCTCCGGCTGTGGCTAGCCGAAATGAGCCGATGGCCGGACACCAATTCCTCTCGGGCGAGAGAGGAATGGGACCGGCCGGATTTACTGCTTAGTCAACGACGTACGCGCCAAGAATCGGCTGCGTATAGCATGTCCCCGGAAAAGTGAACCGAAAAGAGTGCTGCAAGTGATCGTGCCAAAATCGTTGGAGATCCTGCGGTGTCAAGGGCTGTGGCAGGACGGGGTATCTACCCTTCCAAGAGCTCCGCAGCAAACCGGTTGATCGGTCAGGCCGATCCGTAGAAACACGAACGCCCACCCGGGTGGGGTGGGCATTGTGCCGCAGTGGGAGGTCCTGCGTCGTGGGGTTACTTGACCTCGACCTCGGCGCCTGCGTCCTTGAGCTTCTTCTCGATCTCGGTCGCTTCGGTCTTGTTGATGCCGACCTTGACGTCCTTGGGGGCGCCGTCCACGAGATCCTTCGCGTCCTTGAGACCGAGGCCCGTGACTTCACGGACGACCTTGATCACGCCGATCTTGTTCGCGCCGCTGCCCTTGAGGGTGACGGTGAACTCGGTCTTCTCTTCGGCGGCTGCGGCCGGAGCCGATGCCGATGCCGGGGCTGCCGCGGCGGCAACCGGAGCGGCCTTGACGCCCCACTTGTCCTCGAGCGCCTTGGTGAGACCGACGAGCTCCATAACGGTGAGGCCCGACAACTGGCTGATGAACTCTTCCTGATTGAATGCCATGACTCTTCTTCTTTCTAGAAACCGATTGGTTTGGAAAATGTGTGGGTCGAACGAAACGGGTTGGGGTTAGCTGGCCGTGCCGGCTTCCTCGAGCTGCTTGCGGCGAGCCTCGAGGAGGTAGGCGAACTGGGTCGGCGCAGCGGCGATCTGCATGACGAAGCTCTGGGGACCCGCGAGGAACGTCATCAGCATCGAAGCGCGGATGTCGTTCTTGGTCGGCATCTTCGAGAGCATCTCGACGCCGGCCTTGTCGAGGACGGAGCCCTCGTAGTAGCCGCCGAGGATCTTGAACTTCGGCTCGGTCTTCGCCCACTTGAGCGCGACCTCGGCCGGCGGCTGCGGAGCCTCGCCGGTCGTCCAGATCACCGCGGTCGTCCCCGCCATCAACTGGGTGAGCGGCTCCATCTTGGAGCCCTTCACCGCGATCTTGACGAGCGAGTTCTTGATCACGCGGTAGTGGCAGCCGGCCTTGCGGAAGTCATCGCGCATCGCGGTGACGACCGGCACGGTGATGCCGCGGTAGTCGGCGACGACGATCGACGCGACGTTCTTCCACGCCTCCGTGATCTCGCCGAGGACTTCTTCTTTTTTTGCTCTTTCCATGTGTGGGCTTCTCCTAAAGCAACGACCCTCTCGAAATGAAACGAGAGGGTCGGCTTCGCGAATCGCGAATCGTCCACTCGTCTCCGCAGGGCTTATGGGAATGCCGGCGTTCTTCGACGGTGAGTCGTATTGAAAACGTGCTTACTGAGCTTCGGCTCCAGCGGTGAACGGGGTCGGGTCGATCTTGATGCCGGGACCGTGCGTGGTCGAGATCGTGATCGACCGCATGTACGTGCCCTTCGAGGTCTGCGGCTTCAGCTTCATCAGCTGATCGAGCAGCGCGCGGAGGTTCTGCGCGAGCGCCTCGGGCTTGAACGAAGCCTTGCCGAAGGGGGTCTGGATGATGCCCGCCTTCTCGACGCGGAACTCGACGCGGCCGGCCTTGAGCTCTCGGACGGCCTTGGTGACGTCGGCCGTGACGGTGCCGACCTTCGGGTTCGGCATCAGGCCGCGAGGACCGAGGACGCGGCCGATCTTACCGACCTGCACCATCATGTCCGGCGTCGCGACGAGGGTGTCGAAGTCGAACCAGTTCTCCTCGGAGATCTTCTTGATGTACTCGTCCGAGCCCGCGAAGTCCGCGCCAGCCTCGAGCGCCTCGCGCGCCTTGTCGGGCTTCGCGATGACGAGGACGCGCTTGGTCTTGCCGGTTCCACCGGGCATCACGACCGAGCCGCGGACCATCTGGTCGGCGTACTTCGGGTTGACGCCGAGCCGGATCGACGCGTCGACGGTCTCGTCCCACTTCGACGAGATCTTGACCTTCGCGACGATCGCGCAGGCCTCCTCGACGGTGTAACGCTTCGTCGATTCGTACGACTCGAGTGCTTTCTTGAACTTCTTGCCTGCCATAAACGTGACTCCGGTCTGGTGCGAGCGCTGCCGTGTGCCTGGTGAGGTAGCGTGCAGCTCCCAGAAGGTAGGATGTCGAAAGACTAAACCCAGATCTAATCGACGACTTCGAGGCCCATCGAGCGAGCGGTGCCCGCGACCGACTTCATGGCCGACTCGACGCTCGTCGTGTTGAGGTCGGGGAGCTTCTGCTCGGCGATCTCGCGGACCTGCTTGGAGGTGACCTTACCGACCTTGATCTTGTTCGGTTCGCCCGAGCCGCTCTCGATCTTTGCCGCCTTCTTCAGAAGGATCGACGCCGGAGGGGTCTTGGTGATGAACGTGAACGAGCGGTCGGCGTACGCCGTGATGAGGACCGGAATGATCAGGTCGCCCATCTGGGCGGTGCGTGCGTTGAACTCCTTGCAGAACTGCATGATGTTCAAACCATGCTGTCCGAGTGCCGGACCGACGGGCGGCGCCGGGTTCGCCTTACCGGCGGGGCACTGGAGCTTGATGAGTGCGGTGACCTTCTTCATGGGAATCTCTCGATCGAACTCGGGCGGGGGCTCTTATGCTTTCTCGACCTGGGCAAAGTCAAGCTCCACCGACGTCGCGCGGCCAAACATCGACAGCGAGACCTTGATCTTCTGTTTGTCGTTCTTCACTTCGTCGACCGTCGCCGAGAAGTTGGCGAACGGGCCATCGATCACGCGGACCGACTCGCCGGCCTCGAACGTGACGCGGGCCTTGGGCTTTCCAGCCTTACCTTCCGCGACGTTGTGCTGGACGCCGTGGATCTCGCGCTCCGGCACCGGGGTCGGCTTGGTGCCGCCGAGGAAGCCGGTGATCTTGGGCGTGTTCTTGACGAGGTGGAACGTGCGGTCGTCCAGGATCATCTGGACGAACATGTAGCCGGGGAAGAACTTGCGGGTCATCGTGCGACGCTGACCCTTGACGTTCTCGGTCACGCTCTCGGTCGGGACCAACACGTCGCCGAAATACTCGGTGAGGTTGTTGTTCCGGACGCGCTCGAGCAGCGTCAGCTTCGCCTTGTTCTCGTGACCCGAATAGGTGTTCACGATGTACCACTTCTTCTCGGAGGTCGGCGACGCGATCGCGCCCGTCCCAGAGAGGTTTGGCGACGACGGACGTGGTGCGGGTGCTGGTTGTTCGGTCATGTCTTTGTCGTCGTCTTCCGCGTTATCCATAGACCAGCTCCGTGAGATTCGACCAGACCAAGTCGAACAAGCCGAGGATCACGGCCGACACGATCGCCATCACGATCACGACGAGCGTGGCCGAGCGAACTTCTTTCGCCGTGGGCCACGTGACCTTCCTGAGCTCCGACGCCACCTCGTTTGCGAGGTGATAGATCCGGTCGTTGCGAT
>JBDTJY010000195.1:0-3179 GCA_039935615.1 Kofleriaceae bacterium | reverse complement strand
GCGCCGCATCATCAAGGTCTCGACGGTGCCGCAGTGCACGACGACGACACTCACCGCCGCCGACACTTCGTTGCCGAAGTCGATGACCGACATGACGCCGAACACGATCTCGGTGAACATGCCGAAGATCGCGATCACGACAGGTGGCGCCGATTCGCTCGAGTGCCTCATCCGCAAGATGGGCGTCTCCGACTCGGAGATCACGATCGGCGGCGGCGCCGGCCACGTTCAGCTCTACGCCGGCAACGGCGTCAGCCAGATGGATGGCGGCGGCACGATTCCCAGCGCGACTCCCTTCTGGAGCAACGTGGATAGCCTCAAGAAGTTCGACGCTGTGCTTCTCTCGTGCGAAGGAGCTCAGAATCCCAACACCAAGCCACAACCTGCACTCGATGCGATGAAGGCGTATGCCGACTTCGGCGGGCGCGTGTTTGCATCGCACTGGCACAATATCTGGATCGAGGGTTCCACCGAAGGTGGCGGCAATCAGAAGCCACTTGTTTGGCCCAGCATCGCCACATGGTCGAATGGTGGCAACCTGAACGATCCCGCGACGGATGTGATCGATGAGGTCAACAACCCGAAGGGCTCATCGTTCGCGACCTGGATGCTCAACGTCGGCGGCTCGACGACGCGCGACAATATTGCATTGTTGGCCGGCACGGGGCGTACGACCTGCACTCAGGTCGATCTGACGAAGGGTGAGCGCTGGACGACGGTCATGGGTCAAGGAAACTCCACCCAGAACTTCCAGTTCGTGACGCCTGCCGAAGGTGATCCAGCGAACGCATGCGGCAAGGTCGTGTTCTCCGACATGCACGTCTCCGGTGACCCGGGCGGCGGGAAATATCCCTCGCAGGACTGCCCGGCGACGATGACGCTGTCCCCCCAAGAGAAGGCACTCGCCTTCATGTTGTTCGATCTGTCGTCGTGCGTCGGCACGCTCTTCTAGTCGAAGCTCGCTGATCGAACAAAGGGCGGCACCTCGGTGTCGCCCTTCGTCGCTTCGGCTACGGCTTGTACTCGTCGCGCCGGTGTCGAATCGCGCGCCCTGTCCGATTCCGCATCTGCTCGATCCGAAACCCAAACCAAGTTCCCAAACGGGCGAAGCTCGAATGCCGGTCCAACGATGGAAGACGCGATCCGCCGAGCGTCGCGTAGCGATCAACGTTAGGTCCCGGCGCGCCGTCTCGCGCTCTGGATCTGACGCCGCCGGCAGGCGACCAATCAGTCAGCGCAGGTCCAAACAGTCGAACGCGCTCGATGGAATGAAGAACCTAGTCGTCCGTCAGATCGAGAGCACGCAAGTCAGCTAGAGCGGTTCTGAGATCGCGCTTGCGTCCGAACCCACGTGCCTCGATCAATGCGACCGATTCCGCGGCACGCTCCCACTCCACGCTGTCGGCAACGCGCGCCAACGCCAGCAGATCCTCCTCGTCGCGGGGCCGTTTCTTTGGATCGCGAGAGAGCAACTTCATCGCGACGAGGTGGCCGACGGTCGCGACAGGAACAGGCCGTCCGAGCACGAACAGCATGTTGGCCGCCAACGCGATTTCCGACTCGATTCCGCATGCCGAAAACAGCAGGTCGACGATGGGATCATTCGCACGCCTCAGCCGTACGGTCGTGAGCCGCCCCGAGCCGATTTGTTCGAGGGCGGCCTCGATGACATAGCCGAGAGCCTGCGTGGCGAGCACGAGCGATTCGGCCTCGTTGTCGTCGGCAACCGCCACCGTAAAATCTACATCACGCGTGAATCGAGGCATCGTTCGAGCCGACACCGCCAAACCGCCCACGAGGACAAGCCTGTGGCTTTCACCGAACCGGGAAACGAAGACGTCTAGCGTCTCGGCGAGCTTGCTCACCGCCGCGACCTTGGCCACACGACGGGAACACCTTCGGCATCGCCGAGCTCGGCACCCGGGCGCGTCTGCAACCAGGATTCGACCGCAGCTTCGATCTCATCGGCCGTCGCGCCGGGCCGACGACGGCGGAGACTCTCACGCATGATGGAAACCCCATCAGCCCACATCTCGAGTGCGGCTTCGAGTCGGTCCGCCGGCGTCTCCATGTCCCGACTCTGGGGCGAGCGCGATGTGAATGTCAAACCCAGAACGCTCAGTCAGCGGCGACGAGAATGCCGCCGGTCGTTGTGGCGAGATTCTCGAACGTCGTGGCGAACAAGATCCCGTCCGAAGTTTCGGCGCGTGTCTGACGTGGCGTAGCTCTCAGGACTCGGCGCAGCGTCTCGCGCGCTGGAGCTGACGCCGCCTGCAGGGACACCGTTCAGTCGGCGCACGTGATCGGCGTATTCGCGACGATCACGTCGTCGATCCACACGTCGATCCGCGGCTGGTCGACCATCTGAGTCGTGGCCGAGAACTCGATGCCGAAACCGAGGATGCTGATCGGCGGTGCGCCGTCGGTCTGGGTGTTCGGCAGCGTGAGCGCGGGCGGATCGCCGGCGAGCGCGAGCGAACCACTCGTGGTCGAACGATGCACCGTCCACAGCACGCAGAACCAGGTGTCGGTCGGCGGATTCTCGTTGGTGGATTGCGACGCTCCCGAGAACTGCGAGAACACGGTCATCTCGCCGGGATTGATGTAGACGCCGTCTTCGCGCGGAGCTCCCGATATTTGAGCGGCTTTGATCAGCCGCATGTTGTCGAGCGGCAATGCGCCGAGGCGCACGTACGTGCGCACGTAGAACGTCGGATCGTTCAACGCCAGCGTCGCCGTCTCGTCGAGCGAGAACTCTCCCGGTTTGCCTGCGGCGACCAGGTCCGAGAACACGTGCATCGACTGGCCACCGCGGTGCGCGATCGTCGTATCGAGCGAGATGTTGGGCGAGTCGAGCGTCCACACCGAATCGAAGGCGGTGGCTTCGAAGTCGTCGCAGAGCTCGTAGCTGGCCTTGCAGGCCGCGGCGGTCACAGCATCACTCGCAGCATCGTCACCGGAGCCGCGCGCGTCGATCGACGCATCGAAGCCGAACCGGCCACAACCGCACACGAGCAACACCCACCAACGCATCATTCGCGCCCACCCGGTGGGACCGTGATCAGCGTGATTCCATCGCCCTCGAGATCGATCACCGCTGGCCCCCTTTCGCACTCCCAGGTCGTGACGTTCGCGAACATGGTCGCACCATCGCGCCATGCACCACCATCTTGATGGAG
>JBDTJY010000194.1:0-34463 GCA_039935615.1 Kofleriaceae bacterium | reverse complement strand
CTTCCACTGACCTTGATCCCAGTGAAAGCTGATCGAGCCCTTGCAGATGCCGTTCGCGTACGACGCGGTGAGCGAGACGCGGCCGACCCGGCCACCGGGGCCGGAGGTGACGAGCGTGTCGTTGATCGCGGTGACCTCGGCGAACTTGCCGAGCGTCGTGTTGAGATCGGTCATCTCGTCGATGAAGCGCTCCTTGCGCATGATCTCCTGGAACCGCGGCGACGCCTTCTCGTAGACCTCGCCGATCGCGGCGGAGCCCTTGCCGATCTCGACGAGGATCTTCTCGGCGGTCGGGCGAAAATCGGGGACGTCGTTGCCGTGGAGCTGGAGCCCGACGATCACCGCGATCCACGCGGCGACCAACACGAAGCCGACGATCACGCTGCGCAGCAGCAGGCGACCGCGCCGCGTCTTGGTCACGGTGGGCAAGGCGTGCACGGATTCGCCGGCCTTCGTGAGGCCCTCGCCGAGCTTGCCGACGCTCGCGCCGACGAACGGCACCTTGTTCGTCAGATCACCGAGCCGGGTGACGCCCTCGCCGAGCATCGAGATGCCGTCGCCGAGCAGCTCGACCCCGCCACTCGCCGCGGCCTTCATCGCATCGCGCGCGCGGTGCGCACCACTCTGGTGCTCGGCGGCGACGGCGTGGACCCGACCACTCGAGACCGGAGCAGAGTCGAACTCCTTGCGCAGCTCCGGAATCGGCAGCGAATCGCCCGACATCTGGACGTCGACCGAACCCGAAACGGCAGGCGCATCCGTCGCGACCTGGATGTCGACCGAACCCGAGGATTCGGGGTCGCGCTTGTCGTCGGGATCCGAGGCCACGTCGCTACGAGTATGACACCAGGTCGGAGAAGAACCGCGCGACCAGGTTCCCGGCAACGTCGAGGCGATACGCGGAGGTCGACCGGACGTCGTCGATCGGCTTGATCGCCCCGTGGAGCGCGTCGCGGGCAGCCTCGGCCGCGCGCGCCGGCGCCAGGCCGATCACGGCGGTCTCGATCGCGGCGATCCGGATCGGCCGGTCGGCGACCGCACCGAGCGCGACCCGCGCGGACGTGATCGTGCCGCCGGTGACGACGATCGCCGCGGCGCCCATCACCTTCGAGATCGATTGCGCGCGCCGCGTCCCGACCTTCTTCCACACGAGGTGCGTGTTCGCTGCGATCGGCGGCAGGTGCGCCGCGACGATCAGCTCGTCGGCCGCGAGCGCGGTCTTGCGATAGCCGGTGCAGAACTCGCGATAGGGCACGCGCCGGCGACCGCGCACCGAGGCGAGCTCGAGCTCGGCATCGAGCGCGAGCAGCGTGGGCAGGCTATCGCCGACCGGCGACGACGTCCCGACGTTGCCGCCGAGCGTCGCGCGCGCCTGGATCTGCAGCGCCCCGATCTCGCGCGCCGCCGCGATCAACGGCGACCACGGTGCGAGCGCCACCGCGCGCTGGACCTCGAGCCAGGTCGTGCCGGCACCGATCCGCGCGCCATGCGCGTCGACGGTGACGCCGTCGAGGCCGGGCAACCGCCACAGATCGAGGATCCCGAGCGGCGCCGCGCGATGATTCGCGTTGACCATCAGATCGGTGCAGCCCGCCATCACCATGTAGTCGGGGTGTTGCGCGCGAAGCGCCAGCGCCTCGTCGAGCGTGCGCGGCCGATGCATCACGAGACGCCTCGCGCGGCGGCGATCACCGCATCGACGATCAATTGATAGCCGGTGCACCGGCAGATGTTGCCGGCGAGGAGCTCGCGGACCTGCGCGCGCGCCGCGGCTTCATCGCTGGGGAGCGTGCCGCGATCGACGACGTACGCCGCACACACCGCGATGCCCGGCGTGCAGATGCCGCATTGCGCGCCGCCGCACCGCACGAGCTCGCGCTGGACCGCGTGGAGCAGGTCACCGCGCGCGAGTCCCTCGACCGTCGTGACCTTGCGACCGTCGCACTGCCCCGCCGCGACCAGGCACGAGTTGACGACTTCGCCGTCGAGCATCACGGTGCACGCACCGCACTCGCCCTCGCCGCAGCCCTCCTTGGTGCCGGTCAGCCGCAGATCGTCGCGCAGCAGATCGAGCAGGCGCTTCCACGGCGACACCTCTGCCGTGCGCTGCTCGCCGTTGACCTCGAGCGTGATCTTCATGACCGCACGCGGCGCTGCGCGAGCTGGGCGAGCCTCACGGTCTCCGGTGACAGCGGCAGCGCATCGAACGCGCAGCCGAGCGCGTCTTGCGCCGCATTCGCGACCGCCGCCGCCGGGCCATCCATCGGAATCTCGCCGACGCCCTTCGCACCACTGGGCCCGAACGGATACGGGCATTCGATGATCACGGTCTCGAGCTCCGGCGCATCGGCGAACGTCGGCACGATGCAGTTGGTCATGTTCGCGTTGATCACCTTGCCGTCCTTGTACAGGACGTTCTCGAGGATCGCCCAGCCGAGCGCCTGCATCGTACCGCCGTCGATCTGGCCCTGCACGATCACCGGGTTGATCGCCTTGCCGACGTCGACGGCATGGAGACAGCGATCGACGTGGAGCTCGTAGGTGTCGACATCGACCGAGACGTCGACGAGACACGCGGCCCAGCCGAACACCGGATACGCCGAGCCGGTGTACGTGGCGTCGTCCCACGAGATCCCCGGCGGCGGCTCGTACTGCTTGGTCACCTCGAGCACGCCGTCGTTCGCCGCGAGGTGTTCGCGGAGCTCGCGCGCCGCTTTGTCGAGCAGGCCACCGACCACCATGCAGGTGCGGCTCGCCACGGTCGGGCCACTATCGGGCACCAGCGAGGTCTTCGGGTCGATCACCGTGATCAGCTCGTGCGACACGCCGAGACCGCTCGCCGCGATCTGCGTGAAGATCGTGATCGCGCCCTGGCCGATGTCGGTCGAGCTCGAGCGCACTTCGAACCGGCCATCCGGCAACTTCGCGAGCGTGCACTTGCCCGCGAGATACTGCTCGCCCGAGCCGGTGAAGCCGGCGCCGTGGAAATAGAACGCGATGCCGCGGCCACGCTTGACCGGTGTGCCGTTGCGCAGGCCGTCGCGCGCCGGTGGCGGCCCCGCGGCCTTCTCGATCGCCGCGAACACCTCGTCGGTGCCGACCGAGAAGCCGAGCACCTGCCCGGTCGCGGTCGAGTCGCCGCTGCGCAGCGCGCGCCGCTTGCGACACGCGAGCGGATCCTCTTTCAGGTGGAGCGCGAGCTTCTCCATCTGGCGCTCGTACGCGAACGTGGTCTGCGGTGCACCGAACCCACGGAACGCGCCGTGCGGCGGATGGTTGGTCGCGACGACGCGGCCGCGCACGCGCGTGACCGGGCACTTGTACGGCCCGGCCGCGTGCAGCACCCCGCGCGACAACACGACCGGCGACAGCGTCAGGTACGCGCCGCCATCCATCACGCAGTCGACATCGATCGCGATGATGTCGCCGTGCGCGTCGATCGCGAGCCGATGGGTGGTCCACGCCGGATGGCGCTTCGTCGTCGCGGCGATGTCCTCGTCGCGGTCGTACACCATCTTGACCGAGCGCTTCGCCACCTTCGACGCGACCGCGACGTGCGCGGCCAGCATCGAGGGATATTCCTCTTTGCCGCCGAAGCCGCCGCCGGTCACCGCCTGCGTGATCACGACGCCGTCCTTGTCGACGCCGAGGAACGCCTTCATCGCCTTGTGCACGTAGTACGGGCACTGCATCGATCCGACGATGTGGCACGTGTCGCCGTGCCACTCCGCCATCATCGCCTGCGGCTCGATGTACATCTGCTCTTGCGGCGACGTGTAGTAGTGGCCCTCGATCACGTGCGCCGCCTTCGCGATCGCCGCCTCGAATTCGGCGTCGGTCTCGTGACCCTTGCGGATCAAGAACTGTTTGTAGACGTTGTCGTCGCCGTACAGCAGCTGCTTCTTCGCGAGCGCGTCTTCGATCGTGAAGATCGCCGGCAGCGGCCGGACCTTCACGGTCACGGCGCGCATCGCGGCGAACGCCAGCGCGCGGGTCGGCGCCGCGACGATCGCGATCGCTTCATCGACGTGCATCACCGACGCGCCGATCGCGACCAGCGCCGGCTGATCGTTCTGGATGAGAGCGATGTAGTTGCCGCCCGGGACATCGGCCGCGGTCGCGACCACGACCTGGCTCCAGTCGAACGCCGGATCGAATTCGATCGCCTCGAGGATGCCGTGCGCGATCTTCGAGCGCACGGTCGCGCCGTGCCAGGTGCCGGGAGCATCGAGGTCGTCGAGGTAGTGGGCACGGCCCGTGACCTTCGCGATGCCGTCGACGCGCGGCAGCGAAGTGCCTACAGAAGGGCGTTCCATCGGCGCATTACATCACATCGATCCGTGCGCAGTCGATCAGCGCTTCGCCCAGACGCGATGCGGTGTGATGACGCGCCTCGGGGTCGCCGGGCGGACGTGCATCTTCTCGAACAGCGAGGGCGCCGTCGCCGGCGGTTGCCACAGGTTGTACGCCGCGATGCCCGTGGCGCCGGTCGGAGCCGGCGGACCCTGAAACGCGATCGGCCGGAACGCGTCGTAGCCGCCCGGCGCGTAGCCGATGCCGACGCCGTCGATGAAGATCGTGTCGGTTGCCATCAACGTGAAGTCCGCGACGTCGCTCGGCAGCGTCGGCAGCGCGACCTGCGTGCCGCTCGGGCCGACGATCTGCCACGACCACGAGCTCGCGCCGGCGCGCTGGCCGGAGATCGAGCTGACCGAGAACACCGGCGCCATGCCTGCGCCGAGCGTCCACCCGAGCGTCTGGGTGCCGGTGTCGAACGTCGGATCGACGCTGAAGTCACCGAGCAGGCTCGCACCGTAGTCGACGGTGTAGTCGGCGGCGCTCGGTCCCCACGCGACGGTGTTGCGACCGGTGGAGTTGACTTGCTGGTCGGTGTGGACGACGTCGAGCGCGCCGGTCGGCAAGGCCGGGAGCGCGAGCGTCGTCGTCGCGGTCGCGCCCGCGGCGTTCGAGCTGGCGAAGTAGACCTGCCCCCGCGAGGTCACGAACCGATCGTCGAGGACGATCGAATTGTCGGTGCTCGGATTGTTGTCGAGCTCGTAGGCGCGCTGCGCGACCGCCGCGTAGGTCTTCGCGGTGTAGTCGATCGTATCGCCGTCGTTGATCGGTTGCGCCGGGACGTAGAACGAGCTGACCGCTTGGTTGTCGATGTCATTCGCGACGACCATCACATCCGCGGTGCCACCGCAGCCGCCGAGGAAGATCTGCTGAGCGACGGTCGAGACGCCGGTGCCGCTGGGCGCCGGGATCGTCGCCGTACCGCCGTTGCTGCATGTCGTGAAGACCGTGTAGCTCGCGGCACCGTTCGCGGTGTCGAGCGGCAGTTGGATCGTCACGGTCGCGGAGGTGCTCGCGTACGAGGTGTCGAACACGAGGTGATCGCCCGGCTTCACGCCGGCCCACGTATCGAGATCGTTGGTGGTGATGCCGCCGAGGCCCGGCTGCACGCCGTACGCGTTGACGACCGTGACGAACCCGCCTGCGGCCATCACCTGGCTCGCGACGCCGTTCGCGTCGGTGTGCGCGGTCGCGACCAGGGTCGAGTCCGCGTTCTGAAAATAGACCTCGATGTCGGCGGCCGGGCCACCGCTGTTCGTCACGGTGACCGTCACCGGATTCGTGGCGCCGTCGATCATGCCCTCGTCCTGGATCACCGCGGGCGCATCCATGATCTTGCGATTGCCCGCGTCATCACCGCATGCTGCGAGCGCGACGACGATTCCCGTCAGACGAATGACAGTTGAACCCATCGGGGCATTACATCACGCTTCGCGAGGGCTAGGATGCGGGCTTGCGCACACGCGAGCTCGCGGGCCGGTCGATCGTCAGCGCCGGGCTCGGCGACGTCAGCTTCAAGCGGGCGAGCAAGCGCCACCGCGATCCCGCCCAAGCGCTGCGCCGCGTCCACGACGCGCTCGAGGCCTCGATCGATCTGATCGACGTCGCTCCCGAAGAAGACACCGAACGCGCCGTCGCCGATGCGGTGCGCGCGCTGCGCCTCCGCGATCGCGCGATCATCGCGATACGGTTGCCGGAGCTCACCGAGCTCCCGGGCGGCGCGCCGACCCGCGATCACATGCTCGAGCGGCTGCCGCTGCGCTACGTGATCGAGCGCGTCGACGCCGTGCTGCGCAACACCAAGCTCGATGCGCTACCGCTCGTCCAGTTGCCGCTGCGTGCGAAGTGGCGCACGTCGTCGGCGTGGGCCGAGCTGGTCGGCACGTGCAAGCGCCTCGTGACCGATGGCAAGGTGCTGCGCTGGGGCGCGATCGCGAGCGAGCCCGAGCTCGCCGAGGAATCGTGGCTGGCGTCGATCGCGACGTCGTTCTCGCTGTGCCAGCGCGACGCCGTCCCGCTGCTCGCCGCCTGTGCGAAGAAATCGATCGCGGTGCTCGCGCGGACTCCGCTCGCCGGTGGTGCGCTCGCCGGCACGCTCGGACCCGGCGTCATGTTCGCGCCGCACGACGATCGTCGCGAGCTGTCGCCGGAGCAGCTCGAAGCGATCGCGGTCGGCGTCGCGAAGCTCGCGTCGCGCGTCAAGGTCGAGCCGATCGCGGCGCGGTCGTGCGATGCGG
Source organism: Kofleriaceae bacterium (assembly GCA_039935615.1). Lineage (GTDB taxonomy): Bacteria > Myxococcota_A > Polyangia > Haliangiales > Haliangiaceae > JABFXX01. Next base: position 27,870 of record JBDTJY010000194.1, on the reverse strand, counting down.
CGAGTGCGATCATGGAGAAGAGCGTGCGCCCACCGTTCATCGTGGCGACCACGATCGCGGAGCTCGCGCTGCGCTACGCGATCGATCGCGGCACGATCCCGCTGCCCCGGATTCACCAGCCCGACGATCTGATGGAGCTCGTGCTGTGCGCCGCCGCCGAGCGCCTGCCGGAACCACTGATCGCGAAGATCGACGAGCTGTTCCCGGATCCCGTCGCAGATTCCTAGACTACTGAACAAATTATCAGTATCGTCGGCAGCGTGAAGTCACGCCCGGCCGCGAACCCGACGAACCGCTTCCACGACGTCGGTGTGACCTATGAAGACGGCGAAGGTCCGCCGCGCGCACAGGTCAAGCTGATCGAGGATCACTCGCGCTCGATCCTCGCGCACAACGACTCGCCGGACGTCGGCTTCAGCCACAGCGTGAATCCCTACCGTGGCTGCCTGCATGCCTGTGCTTACTGCTTCGCTCGCCCGTCGCACGAGTACCTCGACCTGGGCGCGGGCACCGACTTCGATACCAAGATCGTCGTCAAGCCGCACGCCGCGGAGCTGTTGCGCGCGGCGTTCGACAAGCCGAGCTGGAAGGGCGAGCTCGTGATGTTCAGCGGCGTCACCGATTGCTACCAGGCGGTCGAAGCGCAGCTCGAGCTGACCAAGCAGTGCTTGGAGGTCTGCCTCGCGTATCGCAACCCGGTCGCGATCATCACGAAGAGCGCATTGATCGAACGTGATCTGGACCTCATCGTCGAGCTCCACGAGCAGGCCGGCGTCCACCTCAGCATGAGCATCGCGTGGGTCGACCCGAAGCTCGCACGTGCCCTCGAGCCATGGGCGCCCGCGCCGGAGCGGCGGTTCAAGGTGCTCGAGAAGTTCGCCGCGGCCGGCGTGCCCTGCGGCGTGATGTGCGCGCCGATCATGCCGGGCCTCAACGACGATCAGATGGTGCGCGTGCTCGAGCGCGCGAAGGAGGCCGGCGCGCAGACCGCCGGCTGGGTCTTGCTGCGCTTGCCGGGCGCGGTCGCGACCGTGTTCGAGGAGCGCGTGCGCGCGACCCTGCCGCTGGCCGCCGACAAGATCATGCATCGCATTCGCGAGACCCGCGGCGGCGACACGCTCTACGACCCGCGCTGGCACACCCGCGGTCGCGGCGAAGGCGCCTACGCGCAGACGATCGCCGCGATGTTCGACACCACGGTGACGCGGCTGGGCCTCGACGGCGGCGACGATCGCTACCAACCGCGGGAGCCATCACGGTTCGCCCGGCCCGAGAAACCGAAGGTCCAACTGTCGCTGTTTTAGAGCTTCACGGCGAACACCGCGGCTTGCGTCGCGGGCGCCGGCAACGTCAGGCGACGCCCGCCCGACTGCAGCGCGAGCTCGGAGTGCTCGGCGAACCACGCGAGCGCTTGCTCGGCGTCCTCGATCAAGCACAGGCGCTCGACGAGGACGAGGTCGCAGAACTTGAGCAGCGCGACATCGCCCGTCAGCGTCACGACCTCGCGGAGCAGGCGCGTCGCGTCGACGCCGTGCTTGAGCCCGAGCAACGTGACGCGATACGAGCGCGCGCTATCGAGCAGGCGATCGAACAAGAAGTGGCGCGCCGCCGAGACCACATCCGCGACCGCGCGCGAGAGATGGCGGCCGAGCGGTTGGTGGGTGAGCTTCGCGAGCACCGGCTCGATCTCGGCGGCGTGCTCGGCGATCGCGAGCAGCGCGCGACCGGGAGCGACGTCGCCGAGCCGGCCGGCCTCGCGGCGCGCGTGGATCCGAGCATCGTGTTCGGCCTGGGCGATCTCGCGGCACAGTTTGTCGCGGAGGCGGATTCGAGGATCGGACATGGCGATGGCTGTTGCAGTCGGTATGCCTGCGACGACCACATCGCACGGCCGATCCACGCGGTCGTGACCGTCCGGAATGTGCGCGCACGCCACGCGCGCGCTTAGCGCACGACCAGCGCGACGATGCCGGCGAGTGCGAGCGCGGCGACGACCAGCGCGATCACGAAGACGGTGCGACCGCCGCGAACCGGCGGTGTGCGCGTGGGCTCGGCCACCGGAGGCGCCGGCTCGCCGAGATGACGCTCTGCGGGATCGCGATAGCGCAGCGCGAGCTTGCCGAGCTCGAGCAGCGAGCCATCGCGGAGCTCCGCCTCGCCCAGCGGCCGGCCATCGAGCCGCGTGCCGTTCTTGGACTCGAGGTCGACCGCGCGCACGCCATCCCAGCTGCGGCGGATCTCGACGTGGCGCTTCGACAGATCCGGATCGTCGAAGATCCACTGCGCGTCATCGCCGCGCCCGATCACGAGCGCCGCTTCGGGTGGTGGCAGCGCACGCTTCGACCCCGCGAGCGGACCGCGCTCGACGGTCAGCGACGGCGCACCATCGGCGCCGAGCATGCCGCGCAACAGCTCGCGCGCGAGGCTCTCGGTGCGCTGCGGCGGGGTCGGCCGCGTGCCAACGGGTGCCGGCGCGACCCGCACGCGATAGCTCGCGATCTGGAACGTGTGGCCAGCACCGAGCGCTCCCGAGCCCTCGGCGCTGCGCCACGTGCCCCCCCCTGCCGCGTTGCTATCGATCACGACGTGCTCGGCGCGCGCCGCCGCCGCCGGCAACCGGATCCGCGCGGTCGATCCACTGCCGATCACGAACCGCGCGTCGTCGAGATCGATCGCGGGGAGCGGCGGCCTACCGTCTTCACTGACTTCGATGCGAAGCACTACTTCGCTCGCTGAGCCTGCTCTTCGGCTTTGTACTTGTAGTAACGGTCGAGCACCATCTTCAAGTACTGCCGCGTGTACGCGTACGGCGGCACGGTGTAGCCGTACTTCGCGAGCGAGCCGAGCCCCGCGTGGTAGCCGGCGATCGTGAGCACGAGATCGCCGTCGACGCGGTTCGCGAGCCAGCGCAACAGGCGCGTGCCCGTCATGATGTTCGTGCGCGGATCGAAGACATCGCCCTGCGTGCCCATGTCGATGTAGACGTCGGGGTGGACCTGCATCAGGCCCTTGCAGTCCATCGACGACACGACGTGTGGATCGTAGTCGCTCTCCGCGCTGATCACGGCGCGGATCAGCGGCACCGGAATCTTGTAGAGCTCCGACGCTTCGTAGATGAACTGATCGTAGCGATGGAAGCGCTCGGGCGAGTTGTCGTTCGACGAGACCTTGTCGCAGCGCGGGCAGCTCCCGCGTTGCGCGGACGCCTTCGAGCCCGCGGGTGCCGGTGAATCGACGACCTTCTTCCAGCCGGCACCATTCCCGGAGGCCGGCTTCATGTTCGTGAAGTGCGTGACGCCGTCTTTGTCGGTGAACGAGTAGATGTCCGCGCGGACCTGGGACGATAGCCCCAATACGATCAACGCGACCCAGACCTGACGCACGCCGCAATTTTAGCCCACCTACGCGAGGTGGACACCAGTTTCACGCTGGAGTCATGTCGGCGGCGTGCCTGGTTGGCGCGCAGCGGGCACGAGCTTCGCGAACGCCTCTTTGTCGAGAGCCTTCTCCATCGCGTCCGAGGCCTTGACCGTGCCCGCGGTCACGAGCTTCTCGAGCGAGTAGTCCATTGTCTGCATGCCTTCGGCCATGCCCGATTGGATGAAGCTGCCGATCTGCTGGGTCTTGCCCTCGCGGATCAGCGACGCCAGCGCGAGGTTGCCGAGCAGGATCTCGTGCGCGGCGACGCGGCCCCCTTCGGTCTTCGGGATCAGTTGCTGCGCGACCACACCGGCGAGCGAGTCGGCGAGCAGGCCGCGGATCTGCGGCTGCTGCTCCGCCGGGAACGCGTTGACGTAGCGATCGATCGTCGCCGCGGCGGAGTTGGTGTGCACGGTCGCGTAGATCAAGATGCCGAAGCTCGCGAGCTGTAGCGCGGCCTTCATCGTCTCGGCACCGCGAAGCTCCCCGACCAGGATCACGTCCGCGTTCTCGCGACCGGCGCTGCGGATCGCCTCGAGGAACGACGGCACGTGCTCGCCGACCTCCTTGTGCGTGACGAGGCACTTGCGCGGCTGGTGCACGAACTCGACCGGATCCTCGATCGTGAGGATGTGCCCGGACCGCGTCTTGTTGATGTGATCGATCATCGCGGCGAGCGTGGTCGACTTGCCGCTGCCGGTCGGCCCGGTGACGAGCACGAGCCCGGCGCGCAGATCGGCGAGCTTGCGAATGCCGTCGGGGACCTTGAGCTCGTCGAGGCCGAGGATCTTCGTCGGGATCGCGCGAAACACCGCACCGACCCCGCCGAGCTTGCGCAGGTAGTTCGCGCGAAACCGCGACTTGGTGCCGTGCGCGTGCGCGAAGTCGAGATCGCCGGTCGACTCGAACTGGGCGCGTTGATGCGGATTGACCAGCGTCATCAGCATCTCTTCGATGTCGGCGCTCGACAGCGGTTTCTCACCGTCGGCGATCAACGCACCGCGGAGGCGCAGCATCGGCGGATAGCCCGGCGTGAGGTGCAGATCGGAGCCGCCGCGCTCGAGCAGACGATCGAACAGGGTATCGATGTTCATTCGCCATCCTTCTTGCCGAACAAGCCGCCGAAGCGCGCCTTCGGCGCAACGACGGCGGCCGGCGCGGGCCCCTTGATCGACTGCGCGAGCGTCGACTTGGTCTCGGCAAACTGCATCGCGACGTCCTCGGTGATCTTACCGGTCTTGACGAGCTCGGCCAGCGACTCGTCGAACCGGATCATGCCGAACGCGCGACCGCGCTGCATGAGGTTCGGCAGCTGGAACAATTTGTCGTCGCGGATCAACACGGCGAGCGGCAGCACCCCGGTGACGAGCTCGATCGCCGGCACCACACCACCGCCGATCGCGGGGACCAAGCGCTGCGCGACGATCGCGCGCAACGCACCCGCGATCGAGGCGCGGACCTGGTTGTGCTCCTCGGGCGGGAACATGTCGATCAGGCGATCGAGCGTCTTCGCCGCCGACGGCGTGCTCATCGTCGCGATCACGAGGTGGCCGGTCTCGGCGGCGGTCAGCGCGATCTCGACGGTCTCGCGATCGCGGAGCTCGCCGATCACGATGACGTCGGGATCCTCGCGCAGCGACGCCTTGAGCGCGGTCGCGAAGCTCTTCGTGTGGCGACCGGCCTCGCGCTGCGAGACCAGCGCCATCTTGCGCGGATGCTCGATCTCGATCGGATCCTCGACGGTGAGGATGTGGTGCGGCCGCGTCGAGTTGACGAGGTCGACCAACGCGGCGAGCGTCGTGGTCTTGCCGTGACCCGACGGTCCGGCGATCACGACGAAGCCTTGGTGGTGGCTGACGACCTTCGCGACGTCTTTGGGCAGCCCGAGCTCTTCGATCGTGCGCGGGCGATCGAACGCGAGGCGGAACGTGCCCTTGAGGCCCTGCTGGTGGCGCGAGATGTTCGCGCGCAGCCGACCACCACCCGGCGCATCGACCGCGAGGTCGACATAGCCCGCGATCTGCAAGCGCTCGCGCTCGCTCTCCGAGAGCAGCGGCAACAGCAGATCCTCGATCTGCGTCGCCGACAACGGGGGCGCGTTCGGATCGATCGGCACGAGCTCGTTGTTCGTGCGCATCGCGGGGACGCGATTGCCCGCGAGGTGGAGGTCACTCGCCTTCGCCGCGCGCGCCGACGCGACGTACGCGGCGAACGTCCCGGGCTTCGCGACCGGCAGTCTCTGACTCGGCTCGGGCTTCGCAGCCGCGGGTGCGGGCTTCGATGCCGCCGCGCCGAGGTTCGTTGCGGGCGCATCGAGCTCGAGCTCGCCGTCTTCGAGGTCGAGCTCCAGCCCACCGTATTGCTCGGGCGGCTTTGCCGGCTCGTCGAGCGTCATCGCTTCGCTCGGCAGCTCGGGTACGTCGAGCTCGACCGGCAGCTCGAACTCGCCGCTCGACTGGCCGACCTTCATCGGCGGCTGCTTGGTCGCAACTCGGGTCCGCGCCGCGCCTTTCTCGACGCGCACCACGATCTCGTTGCCGCGTCGCCCGGTGCGGACGCGCAACCGGCGCCTGCCGACATCGAGGTCGGTCGGATCGGTCGAGCCATCGCCGTGCGGGATCAGCGGCGCGATCTCGCTGCCCTCGACGAACGCCCACAACATCGCCGTGGTCAGCGGCCGCGCGGTCAGGTTGACGTACGCACCTTTTTGCCGCATCGCGATCGGACGCCCGACGGCGATCACGATCTCGCTGACCCCTTCACGATCGAGGTAGGCCAGGATCCCCTCTAGCTGAGTGCTCATTCGGACTCCATCCTACCAGCAACGCGGTATGGTCCGCGCGAATGACCCAGGCGCTCGAGACCGACTATCTCGTCATCGGATCTGGCATTGCGGGGCTGAACTTCGCCCTGCTCGCCGCCGAACACGGACGCGTCGTCGTCATTACGAAAAAGCAGCCGACCGATACCAACACCAACTGGGCGCAGGGGGGGGTGGCCGCGGTGCTGGCGAGCGACGACAGCTTCGAGACCCACATCAACGACACGCTGAGCGCCGGCGATGGCCTGTGCGACCGCGAGGTCGTCGAGATGTGCGTCAAGGATGGCCCGGCGCAGGTCCAGCGCCTGCTCGACCTCGGTGTGCGGCTCGATCGCAACGCGGACGGCAACCTCGATCTCGGTCGTGAAGGCGCCCACACCAAGCACCGCGTCGTCCACTGGGAAGACATCACGGGTCGCGAGATCCAGCGTGCGTTGCTCGCCGCGGTCGTGCAGCACGCGAACATCACGATCCTCGAGGACCACATCGCCGTCGATCTGTTGTCGCTCGCGAAGTACGGCGGCGATCCGGCGTGCTTCGGCGCGTACGTGCTCGATCGCAAGAGCGGCGAGGTCCAGACGATCTGCGCGCGCGCGACCGTGCTCGCGAGCGGCGGCACCGGCAAGGTCTACATCTACACCTCGAACCCCGACGTCGCGACCGGCGACGGCATCGCGATGGCGTATCGCATCGGCGCCGCCTGCGGCGACCTCGAGTTCACGCAGTTCCACCCGACGGTGCTCTACCACCCGCACGCCGGCAGCTTCCTGATCTCCGAGGCGCTGCGCGGCGAAGGCGGCGTCTTGCGCCTCGGCAACGGCGACTCGTTCATGGAGCACTACGACCCGCGCGCCTCGCTCGCCTCGCGTGACATCGTCGCGCGCGCGATCGACAACGAGCTCAAGAAGTCGGGCGCCGACTCGGTGTTCCTCGACATGACGGCGCTCGATCCGGCGTTCACGCGCCAGCGCTTCCCGAACATCTACGAGCACTGTCTCGCGCTCGGCATCGACATCACCAAGCAGGGCATCCCGGTCGTGCCGGCCGCGCACTACCAATGCGGCGGGATCAAGACCGACCTGCGCGCCGCGACCACGGTGCCCGGCCTCTACGCGATCGGCGAATGCGCGATGACCGGCCTCCACGGTGCGAATCGGCTCGCCTCGAACTCGCTGCTCGAGGGCATGGTGTTCTCGCATCGCGCCGCCGACGCGGTCCGCGCCGAACACCGCCGCCAGCCTGCGACCATCCAACCGTGGTCGACCGGCACCGCGACCGATTCGAACGACGCGATCGTCGTGGCGCTCAACTGGGAAGAAGTCCGCCGCTTCATGTGGTCGTACGTCGGGATCGTGCGGTCGAACAAGCGGCTCGAGCGCGCGCGCCACCGGATCGAGATCCTGCGCGACGAGATCCGCGAGTACTACGTCGACTTCAAGATCACGAGCGACCTCGTCGAGCTCCGCAACCTCGCGCTGGTCGCGCACTTGATGATCGAGTGCGCCCGCCGCCGCAAGGAATCGCGCGGGTTGCACTTCTCCCTCGACTATCCCGACAAGCTTCCCGAAGCGCTGCACTCCGAAATTCAGCTCACCGACGGCCCTCGCGGCTAACCGCTCGCGAAACCCTTCACACCCCACGCTGTGAACGGTCGTTGACTGGATCGGGTGTTTGGCACGTCGGTGCGCCTAGTTACGGCCGCCGCCGCCGCCGAGCGGGTTGGCATCGCGGTCGCAATACCCATCTCCATCAACTCCTAGCTGCCGGATCTTGACGGACGGCCACGCAGCTCGGGGGGCCACCGAAGCATTCTGCTTCGGTGGCTTTATTTTTTCGGCACGTTACTCTCAACGCGTGAAGCACGCGTGGGTGTTCGTGGTAGCGGCGGCATGCGGTGGCCCGGCCGGCCCGTCGTCGCCGGCCGCGGACGGCGTACGCGAGTACGTCAAGGCGCTGCATTCGAACGATCCGCACGACGCCTACGACCTGCTGACGTCCGACGTTCGCAAGAAGCTCAGCTACGACGAGTTCGCGCTGCAGTGGAAGCAGTCGCAGCAAGAGCGCACGTGGCAGGCGAAGGTGCTCGAGGATTCGCTCAAGGGCAATCCCGATGTCGGCGAGCGCGCGCTCGTCAGCTTCTCCGATGGCAAGCTCGTCCAGCTCGAGCGCGAGGGCAAGACCTGGCGGCTCGAGTCCGAGCTCGTCAGTCGCTCGCGTGCCAAGCAGCCGCGCGATGCGATCCGGTTGTTCGCCGATGCGATCGCCGCGCGCGACGTGCCGGCCGCGCTCAACATGCTGACGCAGCGCCGTCGCGACGGCCTGCAGAAGCAAGTCGAGGGCTTCATCGCCGGACTCGGCAAGCACATCAATGGCTCGCTCGAGAGCCTCGGTGATCGCGCCGAGCTGCGCTGGGACGAGAACGGCATCCGCTATCGGATCGTCCTGCGCAAAGAAGACGACGAGTGGCGCGTCGACGACATCTACATTCGGCCGGCGCCGAAGACCGAAGACGAAGGCGACAAGGGTGGCGTCGAAGGCACCATCCCCGAAGACTTCTAGTCGGGCTCAGGCTTTGCGCTTGCCGAAGAACGGCAGGCGATGGCGCAGGCCGCGTAGCCGATCGAGCGCACTGCCCGCGGCCGGTGTGATCGTCACCGGCATGACCTTCGGTGCGAGCTCGATCCGCGGCGTGTCGTCGGCACCGACGAGCTGCGCGACCGGCGTCGCCGACGACGGATCGCCGGTGAGCACGCCGAGGCCCATGCCATCCCGCGCTTCCTCGACGGTCTTCGCGAGCACGGTGTGGAGATCCTTGCGGAGCTGGACCTTCTTGAGCGTGGTGCCGATCTGCCGCGCCATCTCGCGCGCCGATGGAAACCGATCCTCGGCGTTGCGCGACAGCGCACGCTGGACGATCGCCACGAACGGCTGCGGCACATCCGGGCGCAACGGGCGCAACGGCTGCACCATGCAATCGCGCAGGCGCGTGTACGTCTCGTAGTCGGTCGAGCCATCGAACAGCTTGCGACCGACGAGCGCTTCCCACAGCACCGAGCCGCACGCGAACTGATCGCTCGCCGGGACCGGTCGGCCACCCGCGACGATCTCGGGTGCGAGATACGACATCTTGCCTTTGACGATGCCGTTCTCGGTCGTCTCTTGCGGGCGATCGTTCGCGAGCGCGAGTCCGAAATCGATCAGCTTCACCATGCCCCGCGTGGTCAGCAGGACGTTGTGCGGCGAGACGTCGCGATGCACGACCGGCAGCGGCCGGCCATCGGGGCCGAGTCGTTCGTGCGCCGCGGCGAGCCCACGCAAGATTCCTACGCCGACCGCGGCGACGAGCTCCCACCGGGTGGGCTCGCTACGCTGCGCGTGCCAGCGGATCCAGGTGCCGAGATCGACGCCGTCGATCCACTCGAGCACCATGAAGTAGTTGCCGTGGTCGTGGACGAAGTCATGGACCTCGGCGACGTTCGGCGACTGCAACATCGAGCCGACCCGGGCCTCCTCGACGAACATCGAGACGTACGGGCTCTGGATTGCGAGATTCTGGTGCATCTGCTTCACCGCGACATCTCGGACGAATCCCGAGTCGCCGCGGACGCGACCACGCCAGACATCGGCCATACCGCCGCGACCAGCGACTTCGATGAGCTCGTAACGCCCGCCGACGATCATCCCGGGACGGGGCTCCTCGGCCATCTCATCCTTATCTTGGCACAAACGGCCCGCGGGGAGATGTGTGGGAATGCTAATCTGGTCCCATGGAGTCCAGCCCGGGCCTCGCCCGGTTTGCTGAAGTCGTGGCGCGCGACGAGCTCGCGCTCGACCACGCTGCACTCTTGATCGGCGCCTGGGACTATCCGGAGCGTGATCTCGAACAATATCGCGCGTTGCTCGACGACATCGCGAAGCGCGTCGCGCCCGATGTCGAGCGCGCGGTCAATGGTCCGGAACGTGCGGGTGCGATCAGCGAGTGGCTGTTCGTGAAGCTCGGCTACTCCGGCAACCCGGACGACTACTACGATCCACGCAACAGCTTTCTGTGCGACGTGATCGATCGCCGCCGCGGCATTCCGATCTCGTTGTCGGTGCTCTACCTCGAAGTCGCGCGACGGGTCGGCGTGCTCGCGCAGGGCGTGAACTTTCCCGGCCACTTCTTGGTCCGTGTCGCGACCGAAGACGCGTGGCTGTTTCTCGATCCGTACAACAACGGCCAGCAGCTGACGCCTTCGGATCTCGAGGACCTGTTGCGCAAGACCACCACGCCCACCGCGGTGCTCGAGCCGAGTGTGATCGCGGCCGCGAGCAAGCGTCAGATCGTCGCGCGCATGTTGGTCAACCTCGCCGGCATCTATGGTCGCAATGGCGACCTGCCCCGCTCGCTCGACGTGCTCGAGCGCCTGGCGATCCTCGAACCGGCGAATCCGCGGATCGCGCGCGACCTCGCGCAGCTACGTGAACGGGTTGATGGCTTGAACTGATGTCAGATTTTTCTGCGGACAACGTCGCGAAGCAGCTCGACTACTGCACCTTCTGCCCGAAGATGTGCCGGCACGCCTGCCCGGTCTCGACGGCGAGCGCCCGCGAGACTCACATCCCGCAGGTCAAGATGGATCGGCTCAACCAACTGCGGTTGGGACGCGGTTCGTGGACCGCCGAGTCGACCGATCCCCTGTGGGCCTGCACCGGCTGCCGGCATTGCACCGCGTACTGCGATCACGGCAACGAGCCCGGCCTCGTGTTGTTCACCGGGCGCGCGGTCGCCGTCGACAAGGGCGTGCCGCATCCGGCGCTCGCCGGTTACTCCGAACGGTTTCGCGCGCGCGAGCAACGCCTGTCCGCGCAACTGCAGGCGAGCTTTCCGGATCGCCTCGCGACCGAGGGCGAGCTCGGCTTCTGGCCCGGCTGCGACGCGATCGACAAGAGCTCGTCGGATATCGCCGCGACCCTCGCCCTGTTCGATCGCACCGGCCTCGAGCACGCGAAGATCGTCGAGGCGCCGCAGGCGTGCGCCGGCTATCCGCTGCTCGCGGCCGGCCATCGCGATCTCTTTCGCTGGCACGCCGGCCGCGTCGCGACGGCGATGCGCGGCTTCAAGAAGGTCGCGATCAACTGCAGCGCGTGCCTCTACGCGGTCCGCGAGCAGTACGCCGCCGAGGGCGTGCAAGTCCGCGCCGAGGTCGTGTCGACCGCCGACGTGCTCGCGCCGGCCGCCGCGAACCTCGCGTGTCAGCTCCAGCGCAAGAGCGTCTACTATCACGACCCCTGCTATCACGCGCGCTACAACGACGTGATCGATGCGCCGCGCAAGGCCCTCGCGCAGCTCGTCGAGGTTCGCGAGTTCGGCTGGTCGAAGCAAGACACCGAGTGCTGCGGCGGTGGTGGCCTGCTGCCGAAGACGATGCCGCTCGTCGCCGATCAGATGGCCAAGCGACGGCTCGCCGAGGTCCACGCGGCCGGCGGCGGCATGGTCGTCACGTCGTGTGCGACCTGCGCGTTCATGTTGAAGCGCAACGCGCCGGCCTCGGTCGAGGTCACGAACCTCGCGACGGCGATGGCGATCCTGTCGGAGACGCCGTTCACGGCGCCGGCGACCAGCGGCGAAGGTGACGAGGACTAGGCGCCGACTCTAGCGCGAGGTCGCTTCGAGTGCGGCGTCCGCGTACCAGCGCTTCATCGCCGGCAACGCCTGCACCGCATCGGCGTACGCCTGATTCTCGGGCGTGAGCTCGACCCCATACGTCCGGAACCGGGTCGTCACCGGTGCGTACATCGCATCGGCGATCGTGAACGTGCCGAACAAGAACGGCCCGCCGCTCGCGGCGAGCGCGGTGCGCCAGACCTCCTGGATCCGCGCGATATCGGCGAGCGACTCCGGCGTGCGGCCTTCGCCCGTGCGATCGAGCACGAGCTCCATCGGCATCTGACTGCGCACGCCGGTGAAGCCGGAGTGCATCTCGGCCGCGATCGCTCGTGCACGCGCACGTGCGGCGCGATCGTCGGGCCACAGCCCGGCGGTCGGGTACAGCTCGGCGACGTACTCGCAGATCGCGAGCGAGTCGAAGACCACGAGATCGTCGTCGTACAGCACCGGCACCCGACTCGACGGGCTGACCGCGCCGATCGCCGACTTCGTATCTTGCTGATCGAGCCGGATCACCTTGGTCTCGAACTCGGCACCCGCGTGCACGAGCGCGACGTACGGACGGAGCGACCACGACGAGTACCGCTTGCTGCCGACGTAGAGCGTGAGCGTCATGCGCGGCAGCGTATCAGCGACGCGCGCTCACCGGAGGCACAGCTTCGCCGAACCCGAGCAGCACAGTCAGCGCGCAGTCACACGCGCAGTCAGCTCGTTGCGAGTCGCCGTCTCGGCATCGACATCTTGGTCGTCGCTTTACGCGTCGTCATGAGGGAGCGACACAGCATCTCGCGTGCCGCGCCGAACCTCGCGAGATCCCATCGCGGAGTGTCCGAGGACCTGACTACACGCCGAACTTCGCGAGCTTCTTGTGCAGACCCTCGCGCGTGATTCCGAGCGTGGCCGCGGTCTTCGTCTTGTTGTTGCCGTGATCGCGCAGCGCCTCGGCGATCAACCAGCGCTCGACCTGCTCCATCATCTCTTTGAGCGTGCCCTGCTTCGGCGCGATCCGCGTGACCGTGCCCTCGATCTTGCGCAGCCGTGGCGACAGATCGGTGACCTCGATCCAATGGCCGGACTCGGCCTGGATCACGATGCGCTGGATCTCGTTCTCGAGCTCGCGGATGTTGCCCGGCCAGTTGTACGACGTGAGGGCATCGAGGGCGTCGGGCGTGAAGCCCGGCAACTCGACGCGATACTCCTCGGCGTAGCGCTTGAGGAAGTGGCTCCCGAGCTGCGGGATGTCCTCGCGACGCTCGCGCAGCGGCGGCAACTTGATCGGAAACACCATCAGCCGGTAGTAGAGGTCCTGGCGGAACCGACCCTTCTCGACCTCGGCGTTGAGGTCTTTGTTGGTCGCACAGATGATCCGGACATCGACCTGCTTCTCGGCGGTCGCACCGACCGGGCGGATCGTATTTTCCTGCAACACGCGGAGCAGCTTCGACTGCAGCGTCAGCGGCATCTCGCCCATCTCGTCGAGGAACAGCGTGCCGCCGTCCGCGATCTCGAACAGGCCCTTCTTGTCGCTATCGGCGCTGGTGAAGGCGCCGCGCTTGTGACCGAACAGCTCGCTCTCGAGGAGGTTCTCGGGCAGCGCCGCGCAGTTCTGCGCGACGAACATCTTGTCACGCCGGCCCGACTGGTAGTGGATCGCGCTCGCGATCAGCTCCTTGCCGGTGCCGGTCTCGCCCTCGATGCACACGGTCGCGCGCGTATCGATCACCTTCTCGAGCTGATTGAACACGGACTTCATCGCCGGCGAGTCGCCGATGATGTTGTCGAACTTGATCGGCGTGGCGCGGCGCTTGAGGTAGACGTTCTCGCCGCGCGCTTTCTCCTCGGCGATCCGCAGCCGCGCGACCAGGGTGGCGTTGTCGAGCGCGAGCGCGGCCTGCGAGCCCAGCAGCAGCGCGACCTGGAGATCGCGGTCGGTGAACATGTTCGTCGACGCGCGGTTGTCGGCCTGGACGAGCCCGATGATGTCGTCGCCGCGCCACAGCGGCATCGCCATCATCGACAGGATCTGGCCGCCCATGATCGACTCGCTGGTCGACAGCTCTTCTTGCGCGTTCGCGGTCAGCACCGCGGCGCGATCGGCGAGCACGCGGCGCAGCACCGCACGGCTCGCGCGCACGGGATCCGGAGCGTTCGGGAGCGGCGCGGCGGCATCGGCACGCTGGCGCGACACCGCGAGCGAGAACCGGTCTTTATCGTGCTCGGAGCGCAGCAACACGGCGACGTGCGTGGCGCGCGGGAGTAACTCGAACGTCGCCTTGACGATCGCCTCGATCACCTCGCCGGGCTCGAGCCGCGCGCCGAGCGGCTGTAGCGCCTTGTAGACCCGCAACGCCTCCGCTGGCTCGCCCTCGAGCTGATCGGTGACCTGCGGGAGGTCCATGATCGAGCGCGAAGCGATCACGCGATCGCCGGCGTCGTCTTCAACTTCGTCACCAATTCGCACCGAAATTCGCACGGGATCGTTCCGATTCCCGAGGAGGAGGGCGTCGCCATCGGTGAGCGCGAGCTCCCAGCGCACGCTGGCGTCGATCGCGATCCGCTTGCCGGCGCGCTCGACCGCGGAGCCGTTGGTCGACCGCAGATCGCGAAACACGTAGTGGTCGCCGATCTGGGTGATCTGCGCGTGATCACCCGACAGGTGATAATCGGTGATCACCACGGTGCTCGCGGGCGACCTGCCCAAGGTCAGGGTCGCGCCGCTGACGCGATGAACGCGCTGCTCGGCCGTACCCTGCTGAATCTCGAGAACGATCAAGCAGCCAAACCCTTCCGACGGTTTATACTGCATCTTCGCGCATGACGGCATCCGGACCCTCGAAAGTCGTCGTGCTCGATCCCGACGCGCGCGCGTGCCGGCAGGTCCAGCTCGGCTTCGAGCGCGAGGGCATCGAAACGGTCGCGCCGGCCATCCCGGCGGACCTCGGCAAACTCCAGCTCGGCCTCATGAATGGCGATGCCGCGGGCCTCGCGCTGGTCGGTGGCACCGATGCCAACTTGGTCCGGCGTGCGCGCGAGCTCCTGATCGCCAACAACGCCGACGTGCCGATCGTGTTCACCGGTCGCGCCAAGCGCGAAGACCTGCTCGCGGCCGGTGCCGACGCGATCCTCGTTCACCCGGCGTATCTGCGCGACGTGGTCACGATCGCCCGGATCCTCCACGGCGTGCCGACCGAGCATCGCGAGCACCTGGTCGGGTCGCTGGTCGAGACCACCGGCGTCTACACGCTGGTGCGCGCGTTGTGTGCGCTCGGTCGCAGCGCCGTGCTGACGCTGATCCGCGGGTTGCGGCGCGGCGAGATTCGATTCTATCGGGGCGAAGTGACGTCGGCGCAGGTCGGGTTGATCCACGGGCAAGCCGCGTTTCACCAGCTGCTGCTGTGGACCGATGCGCGGTTCGATTTCGCGTACGAAGACATCGTTCGGCGCGCGCAGATTCCGATGACGGCCGAGGAGCTGTTCAAGGACGCCGAGCGGTTCCTGGAGGGGGTGCGCGAGAGCGCCGAGCTACTGTCGCCGTCGATGGTGCTCGAGCAGGACACCCAGCGCGTGCATGGCCTCGGCAAGCAGATTCCGACCGAGGTCCACGGCGTGCTGCGGATGTTCGACGGCCATCGCGTGCTCGCCGATATCCTCGAGGATTCGCCGTATCGCGTGTTCGAGACGCTGCGGGTCGCGCAGAAGGCGATGGAGGCCGGCTTGCTACGGCCGGTCGCCGAGCAGCGGCCGAAGACGAGCTGGCGCGCGGTGCTGGCGATCGAGGAGTGGCTGGTCGGCAGCGAGACCCGCGACGCCGTGGTCGAGCGCACGTCGGTGATCGACAGCGGCCCGATCGCGCGGCAGAGCAAACCGAAGTTCAAGAAGAACAAGCGCAAGCGCGACCGGACCCCGTCGGATCCGATGAAGCCGGCGGAGCTCAAGCCCAACGAGATCGATTGGGGTGCATTGGTGCCGCGGACGATCGGCGCCGAGGTCGGGCCGCTCTCGGGCGTGGTGCCGGCGTCGTGGACCCACGGCGAGATCGATATCGCGACGCGCGACAAGAGCCGCGAGAAGCTCGAGGCGTTGATGGATACCGGTAAGCGCGACCGGATCTTTCCGACCGAGGTCGGGATCGAGCCGTCGGTGGTCGTCCGCAGCGAGGACACCGACGAGTGGGAGAAGATCGAGTGGGAGGCCAAGGCCAAGGCCGATGCGGCCGAGGCGGCGGCGAAGCCCGAAGCAACGAAGACGACGGCGTTCGCGAAGGCCGATCTGGATAGCGAACCCGAGGTCAACGCGACCGCCGCCGCGAAGGCCAAGGCCGGCGCCGATGCGGCTGCTGCCGCCGCGAAGGCCAAGGCCGACGCCGACGCGGCTGCTGCCGCCGTGAAGGCCAAGGCCGACGCCGACGCGGCTGCCGCCGCCGTGAAGGCCAAGGCCGACGCCGACGCTGCTGCTGCCGCGGCGAAGGCCAAGGCCGACGCCGACGCCGCCGCGAAGGCCACCGCCGACGCAGAGGCTGCCGCGAAGGCCAAAGCCGTCGATGCCAAGCGTGCCGCCGCCGGCGACCGCGCCGCGGCCTCGATGATCGCGACACCGATCACCTCGCCGAGCGACGATCGCGGCTCGACGCGCGTCATCGTCGCCGAGGCGATCACCGTCGCGGAGACCTCGACGTCGACCGTCATCGTCGCCGACCAGATGACCGTCGTCGGTGCCGCCGACATCGCGACGGTCACCGCAACGCCGCACGTCACCGTGCGCGAAGCTGCGATCGCCGCCTCCCACGGCACCGCGCCCGAGCACGATGGCCCACCGGTCAAGCAAACCACCGGCGAGATCAGCCACCCGGCGAAGCGAGCACCCGAGGTGACCCAGGGCCCATCGATCCTGATCGACGCGGGGCCGGATCAACCAGTCAGCGATTCCTTGGTCGCCGATCTCGCCGCCGCGCACGCCGCGATCGCCGCCGCGACGGCCAAGGCCGCCGCCGTGCCGTCGAAGGGCGATGCCGCCTCGGCGTCGAAGGAGATGCTGATCAGCGAGGTCCGCAAGGACGCGGTCGAGTTCACGCACGACGAAGAAGCGTTCTTCAACGCGAACACCCACCACACCAACGCGGTGCCAAAATTCGAGTCGTTCGATGACCTCGACGAAGGCTACGAACCGCCGAAGTTCTGGGACCGCGTGTTCGGTCGCAAGAAGCAACCGAAGTAGCAGCTACTTCGCGGCCCAGATCACTTCGGTGCCGCCGCGCTCGCCGCTGACGCGCATCCGCACCGAGTGCACGCTCGCACCGAGCACCGGCGGCGCGTGTGGGAACCGCGCGACGTAGGCGGTCGCGAAGTCGCCGTACGCGGGGAACTCGGCGCGCAGCACGTAGGTCGGACGCTTGTCCTTCACGATCTCGAGCGGCTCGATCTCCTTGCCCTGCTCGTCGACGAGCACGACCTTCCACACGCTCTTCTTGCCGCGATCGAGGTCGTTCTCGCGGCGATCCCACGTGGTGAACAAGATCTCGACCTCGTACGGACCGGCCATCTCGGCCTGGGCTTGCGCGAGCAGCGCATCGCGCGCCGGACCGGCGAGGCCGCGATGTTCGGCGTCGCGCTCGGCGTGCGCGGCGCGCCAGTCGGGCGACTTGAAGATCGCATCGAACGCGAGCGCTTCCTGGGTGTCACCGCGCATCGTCGTGTGACGCGTCCACGCCGAGGTGGTGTCGTCGTAGTCGGGCGGCCTCGCGGGCCAGCCCTCGTCGAGCCGAACCTGGCCGTCGCCGGCGCAACCGGCCACGAGTGCGATGACCGCGCTGATCGCGAGCGACTTCATTCGGAGAGAAAATCGCGCTTGGTGAAGAGGGTGGTGAGCGGGGCCTCGGCGGTGACCGCCTCGTAGCCGCCCTCTTGCCGATCGACGAGGCCGATCGCGTGAAGCACCGTGAAGCCGGCGAGGCGCGACCGCTCGATCGCGCGTAGCGTCGACGCGCCCGTGGTCACGACATCCTCGAGGATCACGACCGGCGCACCGGCCGCGAGCTTGGTGCTCTCGACCCACTGGTTCGTGCCGTGGCCCTTCGCCTCCTTGCGCACGATGAACGTCGCGCGGGGCTTACCTGCCTGAAAGCCCAGGATGCTGGTCGCGGTCGCGAGCGGATCGGCGCCGAGCGTGAGCCCACCGACGGCGACGGCCGTGGGCGCGAGCTCCTCGATCATCATGTGGAACAGCTCCCCGATCAGGGCCGCGCCCTCTGCGTCGAAGCTGACCTGCTTGCAGTCGATGTAGAAGTTCGACGTCAAGCCCGACGACAGCGTGACCTCACGCTGCTGGAACGAGCGCTCGCGGAGCAACTCGAGGAGACGCGCACGCTTGGCGGCGAACCCGGGTCGATCGAGCAACACACCGTGCACGAGCGCGACGCTACCACACGCGATTGACGCAGGGGAGTTCACCCCCTAGAGTCCCGCAACCTCGTGCACCTCGTCGACGAACACGATGCTGTTCCCGTTCGGTCGTTCGACGATCTGCGGGCATATTTTGCCACTGCGGGGAAACCCGCGGCGCAGTGGCGCGTCGGCACCGAGCACGAGCTGATCGGCGTCGTCCGCGCGACCGGCGAGGCTCCGCCGTACGAGGGCCCGAACGGCATCGGCAAGCTGGTCGCCGCGTTCGCCGCCAATGGCGGCGAGCCGGTGCTCGAGCATGGCCACTCGATCGCCCTCGCGCGCGAGGATGCGCAGATCACACTCGAGCCGGGTGGCCAGTTCGAGCTCGCCGGCCGGCCGGTCAGCGACGATCGGATCTTCGCCGCCGACCTGGCCGCGCACGTCCAAGAGCTCGGCGACGCATCGCGTCCGCTCGGGCTCGCGTGGCTGTCGATCGGCCTGCGCCCGTTCGGCACGCGCGCGAGCATCCCGTGGATGCCGAAGGAGCGCTACGACGTCATGCGCGCGTACATGCCGACCGTCGGCACGCGCGGCCTCGACATGATGCAGCGCACGGCGACCGTGCAGGTCAACCTCGACTTCGCCGACGAAGCCGACGCCGCCGCGAAGATGAAGTGCCTGTACTCGGTGACGTCGATCCTCACCGCGCTGTACGCGGCCTCGCCGATCGTCGACGAGAAGGTCAGCGGCTATCAGACGTACCGCGCGTGGATCTGGCGCGACACCGACAACCAGCGCGCCGGCCTGATGCCGTTCGTGTTCGATCGCGACGACATCTTCACCGCGTACACCGAGTGGGCCCTCGACGTGCCGATGTACTTCGTCTACCGCACCGGCTACCACCAGGTGCCGGCGGACCTGACGTTCCGCAAGTTCATGGCCGAGGGCTGGAACGGCGAGCACGCGCTGCGCGCCGATTGGGCGCTGCATCTCTCGACGCTGTTCCCCGAAGGCCGGCTCAAGAAGTTCATCGAGGTCCGCGGCTGCGATTGCGGCTCGATGCCGATCAACGCCGCGCTCGCACCGCTGATGCGCGGTCTGCTCTACGACGCCACCGCGCGCGCCGCCGCGACCGCGCTGACCGCGGAGCTCTCGTTCGCGGAGCGCCAGCGCGTCTCCGACGAGGTCCCGCGCAGCGGCTTCGCGACGCGCGCCGGCACGCACACGCTCGGCGAGCTCGCGAAGCAGCTCGTCGCGATCGCGAAGGACGGACTCGGCCGCGTCGCGCCGACCGCACTCGGCCTGCTCGAACCGCTCGAGCAGATCGCGAGCTCGGGTCGCACGCAGGCCGATCACATCATCGACGTGTGGCAGCGCCACGCGGGAGATCGCCCGGCGCTGATCGCGGCGCTCGCGCATCCCGGCCTCGCGTAGCTACTCGTCGTCGTCGAAGTCGATCAGCACGCCATCATCTTCGGAGGCCGCACGCGGGATCGGCTTGTTCGCCGGTACCGGCGGCGCCGCCGTCGGGCGCTTGGCCGCCGGTTTCGCGACGACGTTGCGGCCGGTCGGCCGCGACCGCCGATCGTCGGCGGCCGGCACGACCGTCGGCGGATCGAGCGGCGACCGCTCGGGCGGCATGCCCGGTAGCGGGCGCGAACCACGATCACTCGCGCGCTCCGCTCGCGGTTGCCGCGTGCGCTGCGGTGGCGGCACCTCGAGGTGATCGAGATCGACATCGAGCGTCGACAGCGCACTCTCGAGCGAATCGAGTGACTGCTCCGCGCCGCCGCCGGAAAAGCTATGTGGATCGTCGAAGTCGAGCGGATCTTCCGAGCGGGCGCGCGAGGCCATCCGCTGATGCGACGGCGGGCGCTGGCGAGTTCCGGCGGGAGACCGCGGCACCGGCGGCGCCGGCGTATTGGTCGCGAACTGGTGCGGCTCGTCGAACTCGAGCGCTTCGTCGAGCCCCGGGGTCTCGGGGAACTCCTGCTCGGCAAAGCTCGGCTCGCGCGTCGGGAGCTTCTCGGCGAACGTGTACTCGCTCGGGATGTCGTAGCCGCCGGAGTACGGCGCCGGCGGCCGGGTGCCGGATTCGTCGTCGAGATCGAGCTGCGCGGCGAAGTCGAACTCTTCGTCCTCGGGCGTTGCCGCGCGCCGCGGAACGCGATTGCCATATGTGGCCGGCGGGAGCGGAACCTCGCCGGGCCGCGTCACGGGATCGAGATCGTGTTCGTACGGACCAGCCTCGCGCGCGACCTGCTCGGCGTACTCGGCTTCCTCGGCATACGCGGGGTCGTACGCGCGTTGCGGGTCTTCGTAGCTCGCCAGATCGGGAGCCGCCGCGCGGCCGCGCGAGTCGTAGCCGCGATCCTCTTGCGCGGTGTACACGGCTTGCGGCTCGTAGGCGGGCTGCTCGGTGTACGCGGTATCGATCGCGTACGGATCGTCCGCCGGTGCGACCGACGCCGCGCGTTGGTTCGCATACGCGGCGTACGCATCGGGATCCGCGGCGTAGGTCGCCGGATCCTGCGCGTAGTCGCTCGGCGGAGGCGTGTACTCCTGCGGTCCGGTGTAGCCGTGCGTGGACGCGACCGGAGCCTGCGCGGCCTGTGCCGCGGCGTACGCACGATCTTGCTCGGCGAACGCGGCCGGATCGTGCGCGGCGTACGCGGACGAGGCTTCGAGCTCGGGCGCGGCCGGATGTTCGTGGGCGTACGGATCGGCGGGCGGCGCGTACGCCGGCGCTTCATCCTCACTCTCGCGCTCGCCGTGCGCGGCCATCAGGTCGGCGTCGTCGGCATCGGCTTCGGCGAGCACGTCGAGGTCGGAGATCTCTTCCTCGTCGAAGTCGTCGGACTGCGCTTCCGCTTCGGGGACCTGCGCGAGCTCGGCCTCGTAGGCGCTCGCGGCCTCCTGGATCGATCGCGCGAGCTCCGCGTGGTCCGCGTCGGCGTCGTCGAGCTGGCGATCGAGGCTGTCGGCGAGCAGCGAGACCGGGGCCGCGAGGCCGACCCGCGCGTCGGGATGCTGGCCGACCTGCGTGTTCTCGCCGGGCAGCTCTTCGATCTCGTCGGGGTCGAGCTCGGCGATGTCGTGGTCGGCTTCGGGCACGGCGCTGGTCGCCACGCCGGTGTGAATGCGCGCCGCTTCGAGCGCACGCTCGAACGACATCAGCTCGGCATCGTCTTCGACGATCATCGCCGGCGGCGCGGTCTTCGTGCGCGGCCGCGGTTCGTCGGCGCGCGCCGCGATCGCCGCCGCGGCTTCGGCCGCGAGTTGATCCATCTCGGCGCTCGACGTCGCCGGCCGCGTGAGCTCGCGCGGCGGTTCCTCGTCGACCACCGGCGGTGCATCGACCACCGGGGTGGGCTCTTCGATCGCGACCGGGATCCCGACCGACGCTCCGGCGAGGACCGGTTCGACGACCGGCTCGCCGACCGGCAGCTCGGCGACCAGCATCTCCGACGACGACGACGCCAGCCGGGGTTCGGCGCTACGTGGCGGTGCTGGTTCGATTGGCGGCACCGTCGCCGCCTCGACGGTCCCCAGCGCCGGCACGCGCATCCGCTTGCCGACCGAGACGCCGCCGAGCTGACGCGCGAGCTCGGCCGATGCGGCTTCGATCGTGATCTCCGCGAGCGGCGCCGCGGCACTCTCGCGCAACGCCGACAGCTCGGCATCGAGATCGTTGCCACCGGCGAGCGTGCGCGCCCGTGCCATGGCCCGCTCGAGATCGACGTGTTGATCGAGCTCCGGAAGCTCGGTCGTCGCACCGACCGGTCCCGAGCGCTCCACTTGCGCGAGGAGGTCGGCGAGCCGCGGGCGCTTCGCGCGCACGACCTCCGGTGCGAGGGCCGGTGCACTCGAACGATCCGATCGCACCGCGGGCGACGATCGCACCGACGACCGCGCCGACGTGAACGACGCATCCGGCGCCGTGCTCGCAGGCTTCGCCGGAACGATCGGTGCCGGTGGCTGCTTCGCCTCGGGCTCGGGCTTGGCCGCGGGCTTCGCCGAGCTCTTCGTCGTCGCGCGGGCCAGCGGCGTGGTGACCGGGGGTGGCGCCGACAAGATCGGCACACTGTCGTGATCCTTCGGGGCCGGTGCCACGATCGCGGCGGCCTCGGCACGCGGCTGGGTCTCGACATCGGCGCGCTTCGCGGTCTCGACATCTTCGGGCATCGGAATCGCGACGTCCGCGAGCCCCATCGCGCGCCGCCGCTCGATCATGCGAATGATCACCTCGCGACCTTCGCGGGTGACGCGCATCAGCTCGATCGCCAGGCCGAACGACGCCTTCGGATTTGCTGGATCGGGTGGCTTCGCCGCTTTGACCCGACCGAGCCCGACCAACACCGGTGTGTCGTTCGCGATCCTCAGCTCGAACTTGATCTCGGTGCCGATCGGCTGCAGCGACCTGGTCGGCAAGAACAAGCCGGACTTGCCGACGTTCGGCGCAAACCTCTGCACCATCGTCTCGACATCGTCGTAACGCAGCTTGATCCGGAGCACGACCGGCGCCGGTCGCGCGCCGCCCTGGTCGTCGGCGGGCACTTACGGGAAGTATCCCGCCGCGGTGCACACTGCGTCAAACAGTTGCGGGTTCAGGCTTTGTCTTCGACCCACTTGCGAGCCGCCGCCAGTGCCTGGGGCACCGCCGCCGGGTCTTTCCCGCCACCCTGCGCCATGTCGTTGCGGCCGCCGGCACGCCCGCCGAGCAGCGTAGCGACTTCACCGAGCAGCTTGCCGGCGGGGAACCTGTCCGCGAGGTCCTTGGTGACCATCGCGACCAGCTTGACCTCGGCGCCGCCGGTACCGGCGAGCACCACGACCCCGGAGCCCAGCTTGTCCTTCAACTGATCGCCGGTATCGCGCAACACCTTCGCGTCGTCGACCTCGACCGC
This sequence comes from Kofleriaceae bacterium, assembly GCA_039935615.1. Classification (GTDB taxonomy): domain Bacteria; phylum Myxococcota_A; class Polyangia; order Haliangiales; family Haliangiaceae; genus JABFXX01. Next base: position 4,692 of record JBDTJY010000194.1, on the reverse strand, counting down.
GGCCGCGAGGACCTTGACGCCCTTCACGGTCACGACCTCCGACATCAGATCGCGCGCGCCGCCGCCGGACGCGAGCCGGCCCTTGAGCTTCTCGATCTCGCGCTCCGCGAGCTTGCTCGCCTCGAGCATCCGCTCGACCCGCGCCGCGACGCCGAACAACTGCTTGAGGCCGAGCTCGTGCGCCGTGTGCGCGAGCTCGGCCTCGAGCCTGCGCAGATAGTCGAGCGCGCCGGCGCCGGTCACCGCTTCGATCCGGCGCACGCCCTGCGCGACGCCCGCCTCGCTGAGGATCTTGAACATCCCGATGTCGCCGGCGCGCCGCACGTGGGTGCCGCCACAGAGCTCGAGCGACTCGTTGCCGATGCCGACGACCCGCACGGTGGCGCCGTACTTCTCGCCGAACATCGCGACCGCGCCGCGCTCCTTGGCCTGCTCGATCGGCATCACGTCGATCCGGCTGTCCGCGTTCGCGCGGATCTCGGCGTTGACCAGATCCTCGACCTTGCGCTTCTGCTCGTCGGTCATCGGCGAGAAATGCGCGAAGTCGAAGCGCAGGCGATCCGGCGCGACCAGCGAGCCCTTCTGCGCGACGTGCGTGCCGAGCACGTGGTTGAGCGCGTGATTGAGGAGGTGGGTCGCCGAGTGGTTCGCGCGGATCCGCTCGCGGCGGTCGTCGTCGACGTCGAACCGCACCTTGTCACCGACGCTGATCGTGCCGGTCGAGACCTCGCCGATCAGCACGAACATGTCGCCCGCCGGCTTCTCGGTCTCGTCGATCCGGATCTTCGCGCGCGCCGAGATCACCGAGCCGGTGTCCCCGATCTGACCGCCCGACTGCGCGTAGAACGGCGTCTGGTCGACCACCAGCGCGACATCCGCGCCGGAGTCCGCCTTGTCGACGCGCTTGCCGTCGACCACGATCGCGAGCACGGTGCCCTCGCCGCTCGTACCGCGGCCGTCGTAGCCGAGGAACTTCGTCGCCCCGAGCTCGGACGCGAGCTGCTTGAACACGGTCTCGACGACCGCATCGTTGCCCTTGAACTTGCTCTTCGCGCGCGCGATCTCGAGCTCGGCGACGAAGCCGGCCTCGTCGATCGTCAGCTTGTGCTCCTCGGCGATTACCCGCGTGAGATCCGCCGGGAACCCGAACGTGTCGTACATCGTGAACACGTCCTTGCCCGGAATCTGCGAGCCGCCGGTCTTCTTGAGCTCCTCGATCTCGCCATTGAGCCGCGCGATGCCGCGGTCGAGCGTCGCGCGGAACTGGGTCTCCTCGTTGAGCGCGACCTTCTGGATCACCGGCCGGCGCTCGCGCAGATCGGGATACGCCTCGGCCATCACGTCGATCACCTTGTCGCAGACCTCGGCCATGAACGGCTTCTCGAGCTTCAGGTGTTGCTGGCCGTGGCGGACCGCGCGCCGGAAGATCCGGCGCAGCGTGTACTCGCGCTCGCCCTTGTCGGGGAACACGCCGTCGGCGATCAGGAACGCCGTGCAGCGCGCGTGATCCGCGATCACCCGCATCGCCGTATCGGTCTCGGTGTTGCCCGCGCCGTACTCGATCTTCGCGATCTCCGCGACCCGCTGGATGATCGGCACGAACAGATCGGTCTCGTAGTTCGAGCGCACGCCCTGCACGACCGAGGTCACGCGCTCGAGCCCCGCGCCGGTATCGACCGACGGTGCCGGTAGCGTGTGCAGCTTGCCGCCCGCCTCGCGGCGCTCGAACTGCATGAACACCAGGTTCCAGATCTCGAGCCAGCCCTTCCAGCTCTCGGGCGAGGTCGTCGGCCACTTGTCGCCGGTCGCGTCGAAGTTGAAGTGAATCTCGGTGCACGGCCCCATCGGGCCGGTCTCGCCCATCTGCCAGAAGTTGTCCTTCTTGCCGAGGCCGATGATCCGATCGTCGCCGAACCCGGTGACCGACTTCCAGATCGCGCGCGCTTCGTCGTCGGCCGCGATGCCCGGCAGCTCGGCGTCACCGCCGTAGACCGTCACGACCAGGCGCTTCGCATCGATGCCGTAGACCTTGGTCAACAACTCCCACGCGAACGCGATCGCGTCCTTCTTGAAGTAATCGCCGAACGAGAAGTTTCCCAACATCTCGAAGAACGTGTGATGGCGCGGGGTCTTGCCGACCTCGTCGAGGTCATTGTGCTTGCCGCCGGCGCGCACGCACTTCTGCGACGACGTCGCGCGCTTGTAGCCGCGCTGCTCGGCGCCCGTGAACACGTCCTTGAACTGATTCATCCCGGCGTTGGTGAACAACAACGTCGGATCGTTCTGCGGAACGAGCGAGCTCGAGGCGACGACCTGGTGGCCGTGCTTGTGGAAGAATTCGAGGAACGTGCGACGGACGTCAGCGGCCTGCATAGCGACGCAGGTGTACCACGCGTCAGTCCTTCAGCAGCCGCGCTTCCGGGAGGGTCTTCGGGCCGAGCTGGCGCATGCTTTCGCTCGTGATCCGCAGCCGTTGCACCGACCGGAACGTCCAATACAACAGGCCGATAAACACGAAGAACGAGACGACGATGATCCCGTGCATCGCCAAGTAGATGATCCCTGCGACCATCATCGCGTCCAACCCGAGCACGATCCCGAGCACGACCCGGCCGTATCTGCGCTGCTCGCGAAGCAGCTCCAGCACCTTGTCGACGCTCTGCCCGAACTCGTAGCCGCACTCGCATTGCCACGCGCGTGCATCGCTGGCGCGATGACACATCGGGCAGCGGCGCGGCGGGATTCGTGGCTTGCGCGGCACGCCGCAGGATTAGCCTTCCACGAGCTGCCAAGCAAGCGTCGGGTTCGCGAGTAAGCGAGCGGTCGCGGTGTCGAGGTCGGCCTTGACCTGCTTCTTCAAGAGCGCCTCGGTCGCCGTGTAGCTCTTCTTCAGTTTGGCATCTTCGGCGGCGAGCGTCCGCGGACTCACGATCGGCGGCTCCATGTTCGGAAGCTGGATCCGATCGATCTCCTCGATCGTGAAGCCCGAGGTCAGCATCCAATCGAGCAACGGGCCGTCGACCACATCGAGGAGCCGGAGGTTGTTGTTCGCTTGCGCCGTCTGCTGCGCGAGCTCGTCGTGACCATCCTTCGAGATCATGGTCGCGGCGGCGCACAGATGGCCGTTGGCGTCGCGCCAGACATTGAGCGGCCCGGTGCGATACGTGTTGTGCGGGTACACGCCGCGCGCGACGTACGCGAAGAACGCGGCCTGATTGTGCTCGCGGCGCTTCGCGAGGGCCTCGCGCACGGCCTTGCGGCTCGGCGCCGCACGAACAGCGATCGGATTGGGTTCGGTCGCCTGGGGCGGTCGAGCAACCTCACCCGCGCTGGCGGTGGTGGTGAGGGCGAGGGCGATGGCGGCGAGACGAGTCAGCATGTCGAAATCTCCTATGGAGCTTCCAACGCCGGCTCGCGGCCGCGGGTCTGTAACGCCTGTGTATCGCTAGAACGCGTAGCCGAGCGTCACGCTGGCGCCGTAGTACAGGTCCTTGGCCCCCTGCACGTCTTGCGTGGTGTTGTCGCCGTCGCGCGTGTTCGCCAGCGACGCAGGATCGCCCTTGAACGCGAGGTTGATCGTCTCGAACCGTGCGAGCGCGCGGACGAACAACGCCTTGGTCAGCGCGTAGTCGATGCCCGCGTTGAGCTCGTAGCCGGTGACCGTCGCCGGGCCGTACCCGCTCGAGGTCGACTGCTGGATGCCACCGGTGCTCGTGACGAGCATGAAGCCGGCGTCGACGTCGATGATGATCGGACCGCCGAGCGAGTACTTCAGGAACACCTTCGGCTCGGCCATGTTGTAGTGCACGTTCGGCACGTCGGTCGTCATGTTCGTGGCGAACGTCTGCGCGATGTTGAACTGCTGGCTCGAGTACATGATCTTGCCGCCGACCAACAGCGCCGGGCTGACCGGGTAGCGCAGCACGGCGCCGATCGAGAACCGATCCTCGACGGTCGCGAGGTTCGCCGTCGCCTGCATCATCGATGCGTCGACGTACTTCTTCTGCGAGTTGATGTGGATCACTTTGTCGTACATGATCTCGAGGCCGAGGCCCGTGATGAGACCGCTGTTCTTGTGGTTGAACGCCATCGGATACACGGTCGCGTCCATCACGCCACCCGCGACCGGAATCGTCTGCTTGTAACCGGACGGTTGATCCGCGAGCCCCGAGCTGAAGTTGAACGAGAGATGACGCGCGATGAACGAGATGCCGATCGTGAAGTCGACCGCGCGGTTCGCAGGTAGCAGCGCTTCGTCGGCCGTCAGCGTGTGGGCCGGCTCGTCGACCGCCGTTTCGGTCTTGGTCGAATCGGGATCCTTCTCGGCGGTCGAATGCTTCTTGTGGTGGTGCTTGCCCTCGTCGGTCGCGGTGTCCGGAGGCGTCACGGTGTCGTCGGGCGGAGCCTTCACCACGTCGGGCGGCTTGTCGTCGCCGCCGACCGGCTCGAGCGTATCGATCGCGGGGAGCAGGTCCCTGCGGACCTTCTTCTTGCCCTTCTTGTTGAGCTCGGCGGTCTCGGACTTGAGCTCGAGCTCGTCGCCGACCAGCTCGCCGTTCTTGCCAGCGCGCAGCTTGAGCTTGAGCGTGTAGCCGTCGCCGTCCTTCTCGACCTTGCCCCACACGACGCCGTCGACCTTGACCTTCTTCGCTACCTTCTTGACGTTCTCGGTGTTGAACCTCTTCGCGTCGG
>JBDTJY010000193.1:0-13715 GCA_039935615.1 Kofleriaceae bacterium | reverse complement strand
CGACGTCCGTCTCGGAGTTGACTTCGTGGTGCAATGGCCGCGACGCTCCACGTTGGTTTCGCCACGCGATACGCAGTCTCGCCAGACCGGGCGGAACGTGTCGCGTCGTTGATGCTGGATCCGCGATTCGGAAGCGTATCCGGTGGCGCGAGCGGTCGGGAGTTTGGCTAGGTCGCCACCGCGGTCAGCCTGCCGAAGATCTGCCGGCGCGTGACCCAGCCGTTGATCCCGCCGCGGTTGTTCCCGATCTGAAACCGCTCGCCTTGGATCGCTTTGACCAGGTGCAAGTACTGCGAGCCGTTCGCGCGGCACAACACGATGTCGCCGACCTCGAGCACCTGCTCGCGCAGCGGCTCCACCGTGCAGAGCTGCCCGTCGTTGACCTTGCCAGTCATGCTGTGACCGCGTGGCCGAAATTGAACTGTCTCGCCCAGTGCGAGACGGGCGATGTGTCCATCTGCCCAACCCATTACTACCTCGTCGTTGTTGGCTCCGAAGGAGGGGATCGAACCCCCGACCCGGCGGTTAACAGCCGCCTGCTCTACCACTGAGCTACTTCGGAATGCGGCATATAGATGACGTACGACCCTGGGGGCTGTCAAGCGGGTCGACCCGCAGCATTCCGGCAATGGTTTGGCGGAAATAGCCCTAGCCGACCTGCTCGCGGCGAGGATCCCGATCGACGCGGTTGCGTTCCGCCTGATCGTGGCTGCAGCACCATGCGAAACGCCAGACGGTGCATCGGTAGAGAGTTGACGAATCACCCACTTGCGCGTGGCATATGCGCTGCACGAGGCACCCGGAGTCATGAAGACCGGCCTCGCAGTGATCACCACGATCGTTCTCACTCGAGCCACCACGTATGCGCAGCCGGATCCGCAACCCACGCCGCCGGTCGTCACCGAGCTCGATCCATTCACGTTCGCCGACGTCACGTGGCGCTCGGGCAACGCGCGCACGAAAGACGCCAAGCTCGGCAACCACGTCACCGGCGAGCTCCGCCTCGACAAGATCTCCCGCTCGACCGAAGCGTGGTGCGGCGCCGAGAACGTTGCGCACGGGCTACCGCCACGCGAACGTGCCGTACTTCAGCGGCGCGGGTGGCGCCTGACGCTCGCGATGCTGGTGAAGCTGTGAGGCTCTGGCTGGTCGTGCTGGTCGCGCTCGCGAGGCCGGCGAGCGCCGACGACGCGGACGAGCTCCGCGCCCTCGAAGCGCGCGTGAAGAAGCTCGAGCAGCCACCCACCCCGCTTCCGGTCGTCCAACCACTCGACGTGCGCGAGCCGACGTTCGGCGAGTTCGACTTCGGCTGGATGAACGGCAACAACCCGCAGCCGGCGTCGCTGCTGCAGACCGGGCCGCTGACGTTCTCGCTCTACGTCGATTCGTATTACGGCTATCAATTCCACCGTCCGATCGATCACACGATCTTCCCGACGACGACCGCGCCCCGCCACGACGAGCTGTCGCTCAACCTCGCGCACCTCGGCGTCGACGTCACCGGTCTCGACGGGCCGATCGGCCGGCTCTACATCCAGTACGGCTCGACGGTCGAGACCATCGCGGGTCAGGACACGACGACGACGCGCGGTTACTACTTGACCAACCGGCTGCTCCAGAACGTCCAGCAAGCCGCGGTCGGTTGGCACTTTCACCAGCTTCACGGCATCAACGCCGAGGCCGGCATCTTCCCGTCGTACGTCGGCCTCGAGAGCTATTTGCCCGAGGAGAACTGGGCCTACAACCACGCGTTCATTTCGGACTTCACGCCGTATTACTTCTTCGGGTTGCGCGGGCAATTCATGCTGACCCGGCGGATGAAGCTCGAGCTCTGGCTCGTCAACGGCTGGCAGACATTCGGCGAGTGGCACGAGTCGCGCGCCGGCGGCTACCTGTGGAACTGGCGACCGCGTGAATGGATCTCGATCGTGAGCTCGCTGTACGCGGGCCGCGAGGCGCAAGGCGATCCGGACTCGCTGCGCGTCTACACCGACGACAACCTCCAGATCAAATACTACCAAGGGTGCCTACCGCGCTCGCTGGCGGTATCGCTCGTCGCCGACGTCGGCCACGAGCACCGCGGCGACGCACCTTCAGGCTGGATGGGCGGCGCGCAGCTGGCGCACCACATCGAGTGGAACGCGCGGTGGAAGACCGGCGTTCGCGTCGACTTCTTCGCGGATCAGACCCAGGCGATCAGCTCGAAGCTCCCGGTCGGCTCGCCCTACGTGCTGCCGAACGCGGGCAAGCTGGTCGTCGGCGGTGCGTCGGTGACGATGGACTACTGGCCGAGCCCCTGGCTGCTGACCCGGCTCGAGTACGCGCATCGCGCGGCGAACCTGCCGTACTTCAGCGGCCGCGGCGGGATCACCGGACCCGGTGGTGTGCCCGCGGCGGATCCCGCGACGTTCACCCCGGATCTCGACAAGAGCGACGATCGGATCACGGCGAATGTGACGCTGCGTCTGTAACTACAGTTTGCGCGCCCGTTACGAACCGGAAACATACGCCGGCGCACATTCGAGGGCATGAGCGGCAGTGACACGACCTGGCTCCTCGTCTCGACGGCGCTGGTGATGCTGATGACCCCGGGGCTCGCGCTGTTCTACGGCGGCATGGTCCAGAGCAAGAACGTGCTCTCGACGTTCATGCACAGCTTCTTCGCGATGGGCCTCGTCAGCGTCCAGTTCGCGGTGATCGGGTACTCGCTCGCGTTCGGCCACAGCCACGGCGGCGTGATCGGCGGGTTCGATTATGTCGGGCTCGCCGGCATCACCGAGCACAGTGCACACGGCACGGTGCCGCAGCTCGCGTTCGTCGCGTACCAATGCATGTTCGCGGTGATCACGCCCGCGCTGATCTCCGGCGCGTTCGCCGAGCGCATGAAGTTCTCGGCGTTCATCCTGTTCACGCTCGCGTGGACGACCCTGGTCTACGATCCGATCGCACACTGGGTGTGGGGCGACGGTGGCTGGCTCGCGAAGCTCGGCGCGATCGACTATGCGGGCGGCACCGTCGTCCACCTGTCGTCGGGCATCTCGGCGCTCGTCGTCGCGATCGTGCTCGGCAAGCGCGCCGGCTATCCGTCGGTGCGCCACCCGCCGCACAACCTCGCGATGACCGTCACCGGCGCCGGGATCCTGTGGTTTGGCTGGTTCGGGTTCAACGCGGGCGCCGCCGGTGCGAACGGCACCGCCGCACTCGCGCTGCTCAACACGCACCTCGCCGCCGCCGCCGCGGCCGTGACCTGGGCGGTGATCGAGGCGCTGCGGATCCGCAAGATGACGATGCTCGGCGTCGCCTCCGGCCTGGTCGCCGGCTTGGTCGCGATCACCCCGGCGGCGGGCTACGTCTCGCCGATGGTCGCGATGCTGATCGGCGTCGTCGCGAGCTGCGCGTGCTTCGCGGCGGTGCTCGCGAAGTCGCGGCTCGGCTACGACGACGCGCTCGACGCGTTCGGCGTCCATGGCGTCGGCGGCGCCACCGGGGCGCTGCTCACCGGCGTGTTCGCGCGCGCCGCCCTCAACAACGGAGTCGGGGGCAGCGCGTCGCTGCTCGCGCACCAGGCGATCGGCCTCGCCGCCGCCGGCGCGTGGGCCGCGCTGGTCACCTACGTCCTGTTGAAGATCCTCGACGCGCTCGTCGGACTACGCGTCGAGATCGACGACGAACGCGAAGGCCTCGACACCGCGCTGCACGGCGAATCCGCGTACGGAAGCGCCGGCGCGGTGCACGAAGGCTAGCTGGCTACTTCAGGTAGTAGCGAGCGACGAGCTGTAGGATGTACAGGTCGCCGGCGTTCTTGAGATCATCGGAGATCTGGACACCAAGATCGAGCTTCGGCATCGAGTAGAAGCCGCCGACCGCGAGGGGAATCGCGTCGCTGAAGATCACCGAGTTACTCGCGTTCGCGATCTTGATCGTCGCGATGTTGGTCGCGGCAAACGCGTAGATGTTGGGTGTTGCTTGCAACCCGATACCGACCGGCAACGCGAGGTACGCCGGCCCGCTGTTGTTGAGGCCGAAACTGAGTTGATAGCCGACCGGCGGGAACACGAAGCTCAAGAATCCGGGAAGCCCGTTCGGCGTGCCTGGATTGCCGGTGAAGATCGAGATCTTCGAGGCGAGCTGGTAACGAACCGCCGCGCCGAGCTGAAGGCTCGCGAACGTGTTCGTGGTCGCCATGCCCGTCGCGTCGACGCTGTCTTGAAACAGCATCGAGATGCCCGCGAGCAACGAGATATCGAGCTTGCCGCTGTGCAGGGCCATGTACCCGGCATGGAAATCGAGGAAGCCTTTGCCACTCGCATCCGGGTTGATGCGGAGCGCGTAATCCGCGCCGATTTCGAGCTTGGGTGCGACACCGTACGTGGCACCGACCGCGAGGAGCTCGCTGGTGCTCGACGAGCTCATGCCCATCGCGTTGGTCGTCGAGGTGGTCGCGAACGGGATCCCGCCGTGGATCTCGAACTTTCCAGTCGCGAGCGTGAGGGGCCGATCGTTGATCGCGAGGGGCCAATCGGCGTCGGTCGCGGCGGGTGCCGCGCTTCCGTTGTTGGTTCCGTCCGGAGGAGGCGGAGGCGCGGCCGGATCCTCGACCTGCGCAAATGCGTTGCCACCGATAAGACACAAGACACCAGCCATCGCAGCTACGTTCACTCGCTTCATGCAATCTCCTTGAAGGTCACGGGGAAAATGATCCCGCGAGACAAACAGGCGTCGCAAGTTTTCGTCGATCAGCGGCCGGTCGTGCGCTGCGCCAGGTACTCGTGCAGCAGCGTCTCCGACGGAGCGAGCGCCGGTTTGGGCTTCTTGGTCGCCCGATCGAGCGCGAAGCCGACGATTTCTTGGATCGCCTGGGCATACGTGCGACCGCTCGCGCGCACGCACTGGGCATAGGCGCAGTCATCGGAGAGGTCGGGGTTCGGATTGATCTCGAGGATGAACGGCTCGTTCGTGATCGGATCGAGGCGCATGTCGACACGCGCGTAGTCGCGACATCCGAGCACGTTGTAGGCGCGCACCGCGACCGATTGGATCCGCTCGACCAGCTCGGGAGCGAGATCCTCGACGGGACACTTGCTCTCCATCGCGTAGTGGTCGCGGCTGTACGGATCCCACTTCGCGCGATACGTGATGATGCCGGGCAGCGTGCGGCCTTCGTTGTCGAGGCTGCCGTGCTTGAACTCCATCTCGTAGAGCGGCAGCGGGCGCGCCGGATCGTTGCCGATGATCGCGCAGTGGATCTCGCGGCCTTCGATGAACTCCTCGACCAGCGCGGGCATCTTGTGATCGCCGACCACCATCTGGACCCGAGCGTCGAGCGCGGCGCGGGTCCGCACCACCGAGCCGGCATCGATGCCACCCGAGGCGTCGTCGTACGCCGGCTTCACGATCAGCGGATAGCGCAGGCCGATCACCGCATCCGCCGGCGCCGCTCCGGACTCGACCGTGATGCCCCGCGGGACCGGCAAGCCGTGCGACGCGATCAGCGCCTTCGCGTGGGGCTTCTTCTGGCACAGCGACAACGCGAGCGGGCGGTTGCCGGTGTACGAGATGCCGAGCAGCTCGAACAGCGCCGGGATGTGGGTCTCGTTCTCGAGGTCGTCGTGGAACCACTCGATGAGGTTCATCACGGCATCGGGGCGCTCGCGCAGCAGCGCTTGGAGCAGATTGTCGAAGTTGTCGGCGATGTTGACCGAGATGCACTCGTGGCCGGCTTCGCGCACGCAGCTCGCGATCAGATCGATCTCTTCCGCGACGGTGTCCCACGGCTCGACGATCTTGGTCGGATCCCAGTCCGGCGTCCGACGATTGTCGCGCCGCCACAGCTCGACGACATCGTCGTCGGCCTTGACCTGGTTCCACAGAATTAAAACGCGTCCACGCTTCATGCAAACGCTTGCGCTTCTCAACACGTACCATTGCTTCGCGGCGATGTCGATGGATCTCAGCTCGACCAGCCGAGTGCGAGCTCGCCGAACACGTGATCGTTCGACACCTCGGCCACACCGAAGCGAGCCGTGATCGTGAAGCCACCGAGCTCGACGTACACGCCGCCGGCCGCGCCGAACGTCGGCGTCCCTCGAAGATGGTCGAGCGCGAGGCCGCCGCGCGCTTGCGCGAGCACGCCGCCGTTGCACCACGCGCGGACCGAAAGCTGAACGAACAGCGCGGCGGTGTCGCCGTTGGCGAGGTCGCGCCGGGCGATCCCCAGGCGCAGGACGGGTGCGATCAACGCGGCGTAACGCCCGCTCGCGTAGCGTGCATCGAGGCCGAGCTCGACCGCGGCGGCGGTCGGTGCGAACCGCGTCGTGTCGATCGCGGCACGGCCGACCAGCCCCGAGCCGACGCGAATCTGGGTCTCGGCGGCGAGTCCACCGAACCGGGTGACGCAAGCGTCGAGGCAGAAGCCGCGGCCGGCGCCGAGCTCGTGGCGCGCGTCGCTCGAGGTCGTGAGGCCGAGTCGGAAGCGCGCGTTGACGTCGTACCAGCCGTCCAGCGCCAGCGACTGGGTGTCCTGGCCGAGCTCGCCCGCGGCGCGCGCGGTGACCCGCTCGGGCACGAAGTCGTCGGCGGCGGCGGTGCCGGCGAGCGCGACGAGCATGACCAACGACCTCACGATCGTAAACGTAAACGTAAACGCCAACGTAAGCGCGCACCGCGGCGGAGATCCGCGGGTGATCTACACCTGACGCGTGCCCCACGGATGCTTGTTGATGACCTCGTCGGCGCGCCGGCGCTGTTCGGGCGTCAAGCGCTCCTCGATCGCGAGCGCGAGCCACTCGGCGAGCTCGACCGCGGTCGCGAACCGCTCGTCCGGTTGCTTCGCGAGACCGAGCGCGAGCACGCGGTCGACATCGCCCGGCAGCGGCGACAGGATCGACGGCTGGCTCGGCACCCGATACACGACGTCGTAGAGCGTCGTCGGCACGTCCTTGCTCGCGAACGCCGGATGCCCGGTGATCGCGCGATAGAGGATCGCGGCGAGCGAGTAGACGTCGGCGCGATGATCGACGTTCTCGCCCTTCGCCTGCTCGGGGGCCATGTACGCCGGCGTGCCGATCACGTGACCCTTCGTCAGCGTGCCGGTGCCCCCCATCTTCGAGACGCCGAAATCGAGGATCTTCCAGGTCTCGCTCGACTGCGCGAAGAACACGTTGTGCGGCTTGAGATCGCGATGAACGATGCCGGCGGTGCGCGCCGCCTCGAGCCCCGCGGCGATCTGCTGCACGAGCACCGCGGCCGGCGCGAGCTGGAGCCGGCGCTGGCGGCGCAGTTGATGCGCGAGGTCGTAGCCGCGCAGGCGCTCCATCGCGAAGAACGGGACCTCGCCGGTCGTCGTGCCGACCTCGAGCACGCGGACGACGTTCGGCGTATCGAGCTTGCTGATGGTCTCGGCCTCGCGCACGAAGCGCTGGACGTGCGTCGTGTCGGCGAGCGTGCCGGCGTGGAGGAGCTTGACCGCGGCTTCTTGTCGCGTCGTCGTGTGGTGGCCCTCGTAGACCTCGCCCATGCCGCCGCGTCCGATCAACACGCCGAGCTTGTACGAACCGACCGTCTGATCGGTGAACCGGCCCGGCCCGCCGACCTTCAACGCGCGATCGAGCTCGGCCCGCGCTTCGGCGAGCAGGGCCTCGCGCTGCGCGACACCGCGCACCGCTTGTTCGAGGTGCTCGACCGCTTCCAGCGTCACGCGCTGGCTGACGCGCGCGGTGTAGAACGTGATGAAGTACAGGAACTCGACGACCGAGAGCACGCCGATCTGATCGATCGTGCGCGCGTGGCCGATGTTGACGATGCCGCGATCCGCGAGGAGGCCGGTGATGATCGCGAGCCCGAGTGCACCATGGAGGACGGACACCAGCGAGTAGATCGCGGTGATCACGCGAGCGTTCGAGCCGAGGCTGAAGAAGTAGATGCCGTACGTGATCATCGCCGCGACCGGCGAGCCGACGCCCCAGTAGTAGACGCCGCCGAACGCCGCGAACGAGATCACGATCGCCGGGCCGAGGATCCGGCGCGCGGTGTAGGTGTCGGGCCGGCGCACGACCGAGAGCATCCAGCCCGAGCCGATCGCCGTGAGGATGCAACCGGCGCAGACGACGCGAAACGCGACCGGATCGCCGCTCGTCATCAACGCGACCGCGAAGCCGGCGACGCACGTGATCAGCGCGACCTTGAGGAACACCTGCGCGCGGGCGATCTCCTCGAGCCGCATCGCCTCGGTGTGCGAGGTCGCGGTCGAATACTTCGTGTGCGAATCGATGCCCCCGCGCGCCGGCAGCTTCTGCGTCGGCTGCGCGTGAACGCCGGGCGTCACCGTGCGCGTCGGTTCGGCGAGCTCGTCACCGTCGGGACCGAGCTCTCCCGGCCCGAGATCGCCCGGATCTTCATCGGCCCCCTCTCGCAGCTCCGGGTGCGGACCCAGATCGACGGTGGGGCGGTCGTCATCCCCCGGATGCCTGACAGCCACGAGGAAATTCTAGCTCTGCGGGATACCCCGCGGCCACTTCACACTTATAGAGGCATCAAGAGCGACTCGCAGCGCGAGTACGTCTCGGTGGCGCAGGTGCACCCGTTGACCGTGCAGGTGCAATCGGACCCGGCGTAGACCGGCGTGCAGTCCGAGCGAGCGTCGCAGGCGTTCTCGCTACCGAGCGCCTCGCAGGCCGGCAGCTCGCAGGCGTACGTCGGGATGCAGTAGCCGCTGTAGCAACCGTTGGTCACGCCGGGCAGCGTGCCCGAGGGGCAGCTCGGCGGCGCCGAGTTGCACAGCACCTGCGCGTAGCACTGCCCCGGATCATGGGTGCCGCACTGCGCGTTCGGGATGCAGTAGCCCGACCAGCATCCGTTGACGATGCCGGGCGTGGTGTTCGCCGGGCAGGTCGGTGGAGCGCTGTTGCACGAGATCGTGCCGGTGCAGGCGCCCGGATCGTTGCCGGTCGGGACGCAGGTCGGCGCGCAGCCGTTTATTTGATCGCACTGTTCGACACACTGGGATCCCGGACCGCAGTCGGTCGAGCCACACGTCGCGTCGGAGACGCAGGTCGGCGCGCACATGCAGCCTCCGCTGTTGCACGGCGGGCATGCTTGCTCGCAGTGAGAGCCCGGCGCGCACTGTTGACCGCTGCCGCACGCTCCGCCGCCGGACTCGCTGATGCACTGCTCGAACTTCGTCGGCGTGTTGGTGGTGTAGTCACCCGCGTAGACCATCGAGCAGGAGTCGAGCTCCGAGCAGGTCTGTGCGTCGAGGCCGGCGCACCCGATGTCGGCCGGATCGTCCCACTGCGGCGCGGTCGCCCAGCAACCGTAGAACGACTGCGACGGCACGAGCGCGTCGAGGCCGGTATCGAGATACGCGGCGTGACAGCCCGTGGTCGCGATGCAGCTCGCTTCGTCGAGCGCGTCGCAGTTCGTGTTGCACGAGCCCCAATCGCGCGCCGGAAGGGCGGCGCCGCCCGTCGTCTCGGGGCACGGGCCGCAACTGCCATCGCAGTAGCCGCCGCCGCCGTAGTTGTAGTCACAGACGCCGGTCGACGGATCGCGTTGACCCTGCGGAGCGGCCTCGGCGCCGCCGCCGTTGTAGACGCAGTCGTCTTGGTTGTCGTCGCCCAGATAGAGGCCGCAGCCGGACGCGAAAATACACAGGAGGATCAGCCTCTTGATCATGTCGGGCCTTTCAGCAAGTCATGAGCCAGTGCAAGTGCGTGATCTGACACGCCGAACCCTCAGTTTTTCGACGAGGGCGCACGGGTTTTCGGTGGTCGGGTGGCTTGTGCCGCACCGCGCCACCTCATTAGATCGCCCCCGATGCACCCCTGGCTCGCCTTCATCTCGTTCTGGAAGCTGTTGTTCGGCGGCAGGTTGCCGGCCGGCGCGGCGAAGTACCTGCCGGACGCACCGAAGGCGTTGCCCGCGAAGGTCACACCCGAGAAAGTGGTCGAGAAAGTCGTCGAGAAAGTGGTCGAGAAGAAGCCGAACGTCGCCGCGCATCAGCGCGAAGGCGCGCTCGCGCTGTTGGCGCTGCTCCAGCGCGAAGGCCGGCTCGTCGACTTCATCAGCGAGGAGATCAGCGGCGCCGACGATGCCGACATCGGCGCCGCCGTTCGCGCGGTCCATCGCGGCTGCAAGAAGGTGTTCGATCAGATCCTGTCGCTCGAGGCGGTGATGCCGGGCGAAGAGGAGTCCAAGGTCTCCGTGCCGAAGGGCTTCGACCCGGCGGAGATCCGGCTGATCGGCGAGGCCAAGGGCGAGGCACCGTACAAGGGCACGCTGCGCCATCACGGCTGGCGTGCGGTCGAGACCAAGCTACCTTCGCTCGCCGAAGGCGTCGATCGCAGCGTGATCGCACCGGCGGAAGTGGAGCTCTCGGCGTGAAGATCCTCGGCATCGATCTCGGAACGACGAACTCGGCGCTCGCCGCCGCGAGCGACGACGCACCTGCGATCGCGCAGCCGATCATGCAGGTCGTGGGTCCCGGCGAAGTGGCGGAGCGACCGACGCTGCCCTCGTTCTTGCTGCTGCCGAGCGAGCAGGAGGTCACGAGCGCGCAACTGCAACTGCCGTGGTCGGCGCCGCTGCGCTACGCGGTCGGGACGTTCGCGCGCGATCGCGGCGCCGAGCTGCCGCATCGCCTGGTCGCGTCGGCGAAGTCGTGGCTGTGCAATCCCGCGATCGATCGCACCGCGCAGGTGCTGCCGTTTCGCGGTGCGCAGCGCGAGCTCGACGAAGCCATGCAGGGCGGCGAGCGGGTCTCGCCGGTCAGCGCCTCCGCGCGCTACCTCGCGCACCTGCGCGCCGCGTGGGACGACGCGAATCCCGACGAGCCCGCCGACGAGCAGGAGGTGCTCGTCACGGTGCCCGCGAGCTTCGATCCGATCGCGCGCGAGCTGACGATCGTCGCGGCGCGCGAAGCCGGCTTCGACAAGGTCACGCTGCTCGAGGAGCCACAGGCCGCGTTCTACGCGTACCTCGCCGCGCGTGGTGAAGCGTGGCGCAAGGATCTCGAACCCGGCGACGTCGTGCTGGTGTGCGACCTCGGCGGCGGCACGACCGACTTCTCGTTGATCGAAGTCCGCGATGAAGGCGGCAGCCTGACGCTCGAGCGGATCGCGGTCGGCGATCACATCCTGCTCGGCGGCGACAACATGGACCTCGCGCTCGCCGCCCTCGCGCAGCGCTCGATCGAGAAGCCGCTCGATGCCCTGCAGCAGCGCGCCTTGGTCTACGCGGCGCGCAGCGCGAAAGAAGCGCTGCTGTCGGAGCAACCGCCGGCGTCGGTCGCGATCTCGATCCTCGGCCGTGGCTCGAAGCTGATCGGCGGCACGATCAAGGCGAACCTCGAGCGCGACGCCACCGAGGCGCTGCTCGTCGATGGCTTCTTTCCGAGAGTCGAAGCCTCCGCGCGCGCCGAGCGCCGCCGCGGCGCCGGTCTGCGCGAGCTCGGCTTGCCCTACGCGCACGATCCCGCGATCACGCGCCACCTCGCCGAGTTCCTCGGCCGGTTCGGGCGGATGCCGTCCGCGGTGCTGTTCAACGGCGGCGTGATGAAGGCGCACAAGATCCGCGCGCGGATCGTCGAGCTGCTCCGCACGTGGGCCGGTCGCGACGTCGCGGTGCTCGAAGGCGCCGACCTCGATCTCGCGGTCGCGCTCGGCGCCGCGTACTACGGCCAGGCGCGGCGCGGCAAGGGCATCCGGATCCGCGGCGGCACCGCGCGCGCCTACTACATCGGCATCGAGAGTGCGATGCCGGCGATCCCCGGGTTCGCGCCGCCGATCAAGGCGCTGTGCGTCGCTCCGCAAGGTCTCGAGGAAGGCTCGACGGTCGCGCTCCCCGACGACGAGCTCGGCTTGGTGGTCGGCGAGACCTCGACGTTCCGGTTCTTCGCCGCCGCGACGCGCGCCGACGATCCGGCCGGCGCGTTGATCGATGCCGATGCCGCCGGCCTCAGCGAGCTCGATCCGGTCGAGAAGCTCGTCGACGTCGAAGGCGATCGCACCGCCGGCGACCTCGTGCCCGTCCGGCTCGAAGCGCACGTCACCGAGGTCGGCACGCTCGAGCTGTGGTGTGTCGCGCGCGACGGCCACGGCCGGTGGAAGCTCGAATACTCGGTCCGCGAGCGCGAGAGCTAACCCTCCGGTTGAGGTAAGGTCCGACGCATGGCGAGCGCTCTCGACACGATTGCCCACTTGATCCTGCCGAACGTGATGAAGCTCAAGGGCGCCTCGACGGTGGTGTCCGCGATGGAGCGGCGCGACATCTCGATGTTCGCTCCGGTGTGGCAGCAGACCGGGATCGAGCACGCGCCGCAGGTGCTCGCGAAGGAGCGCAACGACACGTGGCGGATCGGCGTGCTGTCGATGCCGACCCCGACCGAGATGGCCGAGGCCTACATGGTGGCGTTCGTCGCGAAGAAGAACGACGAGGCGATCACGCGGTACTTCACGCTCGAGTACGACTACGTCAATGTGACCAAGTCGACGCGCACGATCCTGTGCGAGCGCGAAGGAACGAAGACGACCAAGCGCGGCGCGGGCTCGCCGATCACGGGCGATTTCGCGACCGACGCGAGCGCGTTCATCGATCTGATCATGACGGTGATCGAACCACTCATCATAAAAAAGGACTGAGATGCGCAGGCTGTTATTCGTGCTCGCAGTGGCCGGTTGCGTGAAGCAATCGACGTACGACAAGGCGCTCGCCCAGAACAAGGAGCTCACCAGCGAGCTCGACACGGCGAACCAGAAGCAGATCACGACCGAGAAGACGCTCGGCGATCAGATCCACGAGCTCAAGGGCCGGTTGGGCGAGCTCGACGAGTCGACCAAGACCAAGGAAGCCGAGCTCGGCAAGTTGCAGGGCGAGAAAGCCGCGACCGACAAGGAGCTCGGCAAGGTCCAGGTCGAGAAGGCCGCGACCGAGAAAGAGCTCCTCGAGCTGCGCCGCCAGCACGAGCTGGCCGAGAAGCGGATCGCCGCGTACAAGGCGCTGCAGGACAAGTTCAAGAAGCTCGTCGATACCGGCAAGCTGCAAGTGGTGTTTCGCAACGGCCAGATGACGCTGAAGCTGCCGTCGGGGATCTTGTTCCCGAGTGGCTCGGCCGCGCTGTCGAAGGGCGGCGAGACCGCGCTCGCGGAGGTCGTCAAGATCCTCCTCGATTTCAAGGATCGACGCTTCATCGTCGCGGGTCACACCGACAACGAGCCGATCAAGACGGCGGAGTTCAAGAACAACTGGTATCTGTCGACCGCGCGCGCGAACAGCGTCGTGCAGTTCATGATCAAGCAGCAGTTTCCGGCGAAGGAGCTCGCGGCCGCAGGCTACGGCGAGTTCGATCCGGTGGGCGACAACAAGACCGAAGCCGGTCGCGAGCAGAACCGTCGCATCGAGATCATCCTCGTGCCGGATCTCGCCGAGCTGCCGCAGCTCACCGGCGTCAGTCCGTAAGTGACCGCGCGGTTCCTGATCGGAATCGATCTCGGCACCACCAACTCGGCGGTCGCCTACGTCGACACGCGCGCCGCGGACCCGCGAGTGCGGGTGTTCGAGGTGCCGCAGCTCGTCGCGCCGGGCGACGTGGCACCGCGCCGCCAGTTGCCCTCGTTCGTCTACCTCGCGAGCGAGATCGATCTCGCGCCGCACGAGACCTCGCTGCCGTGGAAGCCGGCGGATCCGAACGCGGCGTTGCGGATCGTCGTCGGCGAGCTCGC
>JBDTJY010000192.1:0-26991 GCA_039935615.1 Kofleriaceae bacterium | reverse complement strand
GCCGCGGGCTTCTTCGGAGACTTTTTCTTCTTCGAGCTCGCCATCGGGATCGATCCTATCTCAGACCACGACGCGCATTCGCTTTCGCCCGAAATTTCCGATCGCCTCTGCAAACCGACCCGGGATCCCCGTGCCGCACCGGGCGCAGGCGCCCGCCGAAGTGAGCTGTGCGCTTAGGATTTCGTACCAATCACGGGAAATCACGGCGGTCCCGCAGCTCGGGCACAGGGTCTGGTCACCCTCCGGGTCGTGAACATTGCCCGTGTAGACGTACCGCAGGCCCTCTGCCATCGCGATCCGGCGGGCGCGGGTCAGCGTCGCGGGCGGGGTGGCGGGCAGGTCGAGCAGCTTGTAGTCCGGATGGAACGCGCTGAAGTGGAGGGGCACGTCCACACCGAGCTCCGCCGCGACCCACTGCGCCAGCTCGTGGAGCTCGCGGTCGCTGTCGTTGAGGGTCGGGATCAGGAGTGTCGTGATCTCGGTCCACACCCGGGTCTCGTGGACCAAGTACCGCAGCGTGTCCTTGACCGGCCCCAGGTGCGCGGCCGCTTGCTTCCAATAGAACTCGTCGGTGAACGCCTTGAGATCGATGTTCGCCGCGTCGATCTTCGCGTACAGCTCGGCGCGCGGCTCTGGATAGATGTAGCCAGCGCTGACCGCGACCGTCGCGAGGCCCGCGGCGTGTGCGGCATCGGCGACGTCCATCGCGTACTCGGGGAAGATCGTCGGATCGTTGTAGGTGAACGCGATGCTGCGTGCGCCCGCGCGCAGGGCCGCGGCGGCGATCGCCTCGGGCGTCGCCTCGTCGGAGAGTCGCTCGATGTCGCGCGACTTCGAGATGTCCCAGTTCTGGCAGAACTTGCACGCGAGGTTGCAGCCGGCGGTCCCGAACGACAGCACGCTCGACCCCGGATAGAAGTGGTTGAGCGGCTTCTTCTCGATCGGATCGAGCGCGAACCCACTCGCCTTGCCGTACGCCGTCGAGACGATCCGGTCGCCCTGGCGCTGGCGCACGAAGCACATGCCGCGCTGACCCTCGCTCAATCGGCAATCGCGCGGGCACAGCGTGCACCGCAGCTTGTCGCCGTCGGGTCTCGACCACTCGGTCATGGCGCCGGATCCTCGAACTTCACCGCGGTGTAGCACCAGACCTCGAGCTGCGCGGGGTCGTAGCCGGCGGGCAAGCCGGCCTTGCGCTCGAGCTGCGCCAGGAACGTCGGCTTGTCACGGAACGTCTCCCACATTACCGGGAGGAACGTGCCGCGGCGGCCGCGATAGACGAGCACGACCCCGTCGACCCCGGGCCGGATGTCGTCGAACGAGCCGACGCGCTCGAGCGGCGACAGGATCGACAGCTCGACGTCGAGATCGCGCAGCGCCGCCAGCACGAGGACCTCGCCGCGGGGATCTCGCGTCGCGGCCGCGACTGCATTGTCGGCGACGTCCGCGACGATCGGCCGATCGGCCTCGAGCGTGCCGATGCAGCCTTGCAGGCCGCCGTCGCGCCAGCGCAGCGTCACGAACGTCGCCGCTTTCTCGGTCGTCCAGGCGCCGGCGGGTGGCCGCGCCGCAGGGCCGCCGAGCTCCTGCTCGATCCGCGCGCGCGCGAACTTCACGAGCTCGGTGCCGTGCTCGGTCACGCGACCTCCTCGTACAGCGCGAACGCGCCATAGCCGACGACCTCGTCACGCATGCCCGCCGTGTCGCCCGAGTTGCGTAGGTCGAGGACCTCGGCTCGAAGGTGGCGCTTGCGGCCGAGCCACGCGAGCCCGTTGATGCCGGTGCTGCCGCACGCCTCGTCGCTGTCGAGGCCGGTATCGAGCGCGATGATCTTCGCGGCGGTCCGCCGGTCGCGCTCGCGCGCATTGTTGTACGGGTGGTAGTGCGACAGATCCGAGCTGATCACGATCAGCGTCTCGGGTCCGCCCCACAGTTGCTCCAGCACGCTGCCGACCACGTGCGGCGCGGCGTGCGAGGCCGCGATCGGAATCACCTTCGCTCGTGGACACAACCGTTGCAGGAACGGCAACTCGACCTCGATCGCGTGCTCGTGCTCGTGCGCGGCCGGGTGCGCGACCAGCTCCGGAATGGCGCGAATCGTATCGACCTCGACCTCGACCGACCCCAGCGGGGTGGCCAGGAGGTCGGTTCCGGGCCAGGTAAGCCCTTCGAAATAAACTCGGTGGCCCGGGGAGACGATCACCACCCGTTCGAGGCGTTTGGCCACCGTTGCGATCTGGGCGAACCCGGCGGCGGCGACCGCTCCCGAGTAGATCAGGCCGGCATGAGGCACGATCAGTGCCTTGGGAGCCGCTGAATTCTCGACGGAAACGCCGGCCAGGAGCCGATCGACGACCGCCCCCAGCTCGGCCGGGTTGGCGGGGTAAAACGTGCCGGCGACCGCGGCAGGACGCGTCGAGGACATTTGTCCAAGCTTACCCCCGCATAACTATTTGACGATCCAAAGAATACCGATGGAGTTGCCGTTGTCAGACGCTCGGGGCAAGTTAGGCCCCCTATGGAGAGCAACGAAACCACCAGCGACGCGGAGACCCACAACGTTCCCCGCTACACCGAGCTCCAGGCACTCGTCGCGAAGATGGCCCCGGACTTCGAAAAGTTTTACAAGGACGGCAACAAGGCGGCCGGCACCCGCGTGCGCAACGCGATGCAAGAGCTGAAGACGTTCGCGCAGGCCGTCCGCACCGAGGTGCAGGCGATCAAGAACGGCGGCGAAGGTGGCGGCGACGCCAAAGAGGGCGCGGCTGAAGAAGCCGGCGACTAAGCGTAGGACAACACCACAGTTGTTGGTTTCGACCTCTGCAGTTGCGAGGCGTTACCGCGGCATACCGGCTGCACTTGGAGAGCTTCCTAAGGGGAGCTCTACATGCGCACCGGTTTTCTTTGTTTAGTTATCGCTGCCGCCGCGTGCGGCAACAGCCCAGACCCTCGGTTGATCAAGGGCGGTGGCATCGGCGACGGCGCGATCGACGGCCTGGTCAACGTGTACGTGATCGACCACGACACGTACGCTCCGATCGTCGATGCGACCGTCGAGATCGCCGGCAACGACCAACAGACCGACGAGACCGGGCTGGTGATCTACCAGGACGTCCACGGCCCGCAGACCGTCGCGGTCAAGGCCGCCGGCTATCGCGGCGCGGTCTGGCAGGACGCCAACGGCGCGAACCTGACGGTGGCGGTGACCAAGCTCGGCAACCTGACCGCGCAACAGGCGACGCTGTCGGGGTCGGTCGCCGCGTGGGACACGGTCACGGTGCCGTCGGGGCACGTCAAGGCGGCGCTCGTCACGTACTCGCAGACCGATAACTTCGGCGATCCGGGGAACAACCTCACCACGCCGAACAGCGGCAACGTGTGCTTCGGCAATCCGAGCAGTTGCACGTTCTCGGTCGTGTCGCGCACCGGCACGGTGACGCTGAGCGCCGCGATCGTCGACCTCGATCCGCACGGCAACACCGATGCCTCGGACGACACCTACACGATCATCGGCTGGGCGACCGCGCCGAGTGTCCAGGTCGACGCCGGCATCGACCAGTCCGGCCTGGTCCTGAGCCAGCTCGAGCCCGGCAAGCTCCAGAACGTGACGATCGACTACGGCACGCCGCCCGATGCGCTGACCAAGCACGACGCGCTGGTCGGGATCGAGCTGTCGAAGGACGAGATCCTCCAGCTCCCGGTGCTGCCGTCGGGCGCGACGACCGCCCTGATGCCGACGCTCGCGGCGTTCTCGCCCGGCGTGACCTATCGGCTGACCGCGATCGCGCAGACCACGGACACCGACCCGCCGCAGAGCGTGATCATCGAGCGCGGCCAGACCACGACGACGCTCGGCGCCGACCAGTGGCTCACCACGCCGGTCAACGTCACGGCGTCGCGCACGTCGGCCGCGCTCGACAAGGTCACGAACGCGAAGCTGCACTCGGTCCAGTGGAGCGATGCCGACGGCATCCTCCTCGAGATCACGATGTTCGATGCGACCAAGACCACCGCGACGGTGCCGGCGCTGCTCGCGCTGCCGGCGACCGGGACGCTGACGGCCAAGGCCCAGGGCATCGGCGCCGACCTCGACCTCCAGAACTTCAGCCTCGATACCGACGAGGACCTGTTGTGGGGGGTCTCGGTTCAGCCCGAGACGATCGACTGAACCAGCGGCGCGAGCTTCTTGAGCGCCTTCGCGACCGAGCCGGGGTGCTTGCGCCAGCCGAACCACGGATCGCCGACCGCATCGCGACGCGCCTGGAAGTCGCGCAGCTTGATGCTGTTCGGCTGGAGCTCTGGATCGTCGAGCTCGCTCCAGGTCAGCGGCGCGGACACCGGCGCGCCGGGCCGACCGCGCAGCGAGTACGGCGCGACGAACGTGGCGCCCGCGATGTTGCGGCCGGTATCGAAGTACAGCCGGCCCTTGCGGTCCTGCTTGTGGAACTCGAGGGTGACGAGCTCGGGGTAGCGCGCGATCAGGAGCTGCGCGATGCCGGAGACGACCTCGCGGCATTTCTCGAACGTCGCCTTGCCGTCGACGGGGACCACGACGTGGAGGCCCTTCGAGCCGGTGGTCTTCACGAACGCGGGGAGGGCGAGCTCGTCGAGGAGGTCGTGCAGGATCATCGCGACCCGGACCACGGCCGGAAACTTGTTCGCATCCTCCGGATCGAGATCGAACACGATCTCGTTCGGCTGGATCGGCGTCGCGGTCAGGCTGGTCCAGATGTGAAACGCGACCGCACCTTGGTTCGCGAAGTAGACGAGCGCCGCTTGGCTATTGCACACCGGGTACTCGACGACGGTCTTGCCGCCGAGCTCGACGCGCGGGATCCACGCCGGGTAGTGCTTCTGCGCGTGCTTCATGATGAAGCCGCCGGCGGCGACGGTCTTGGTGTAGCGCTCGATCGTGAGCGCGCGATCGCGGAGCTCCGGGACCATGAGGTCGGCGACGTCTTTGTAATAGTCGATGACCTCGCGCTTGGTGATGCCGACGTCGTCGAACATCACGCGGTCGGTGTTCGTCAGGTCGATCTTGACGTCACCGAACGTCAGCGAGCCGGTCTTGGCCATGGCTAGTCGTTCGAGACGCTCGCGAGTGCGGTGAGCTCGCCCTGATCGAAGAACAACCGCTCGCAGCCCTCGCACCAGTCGTACTCGACGTCGCCGGCGCCGCGCAGCGCGATCATGTTCTTGTCGCATTCGTAGCAGTGCGCGGCCGTCGTGCGACGCTGGTGGGTCGCGACGACGCCACCTTCGATCACGTGCGCGAGCTCGAGCTCGTCGATGACATCGTTCTCGCCCTTGTCGAGGACGACTCCGCCGCAGCCTCGGCAGCGATCGATCTCGACGACGTGGATCGTTGCGACCGCCATCTCGCTCGCACATGCCGGGCACTTCATGGCCGAACGATATCTTGGAATGAACCGGGGCGGTCACGCGTTCGCGACGGAAGCACCGGGAGGGCTTTGCTATGTGGATGCTGCTCGCGCTCGTGGTTTTGTCGGCGTGCGGAGAGGACGAGATCGTTTCGCGTGATGCTCGAACGCCAGACGTCGAGATCAAGCCGAAGCCCAAGCCGGTCGATCTGTCGCTGGCGTCGCTCGGCGCCGGCATGGAGATGCGGCACCCGATCCACGATGGCAACCTCACGATCATCCCGATCGTCAGTACCCAGCCGGTGCCGATGGTGCACTTCGTGACGCTCGCGGACGGCCTCGCGAACCACACCGTGACGGTGCGTGAGAAAGGCCGCGGCAATTCGTTCGAGGTCGACCACGTCACCATCCGCAACAAGAGCAACGAGCCGTTGTTCGTGATGACCGGCGAGCTGATCTTCGACGGCCTGCAGGATCGCGAGATCGCCGAGGATCGCGTGCTCGCACCGGGCGAGCGCGAGGCTGTCCAGGTGCGCTGCGTCGAGCAGGGTCGCGAGGCCGGCCATCTCGAGCTCCACGCGAGTGGCCTGCTCGCCGAGCTCAGGATTCGCCAGGCGACGATCTTTCAGACCCAGCAAGAGGTCTGGGCCGAGGTCGAGAAGCTCAACGCCGAACATCACCTGACGCCGCCGACCCGGACCTATCGCGGAGTCGCCGAGCTCCAGCATGCAACCGAAGCCGCGACACGTCGCGACGCGCTCGCCCGCCAGCTCTCGGCGCTGCCCGATCGCTCGCACGTCGTCGGCCTCGTGGCGGTGTCGGGGACCAAGATCATCGATCTCATCCGGTTCGTGACGCCCGAGCTCTACGGTCAGTACGAGCACGAGCTGCTCGGCTCGTACGTCGCGAGCGACGACGGACCGCCGCACGAGGGGCGCTCGCTGCTCCCCGCGGATGTCAGGACGTTCGTCGACAACGGCAAGCGGCGCGACTCCGACGCTGCGGTCAGTATCGTGGTCGGACCGTAACCAGCGGGAGTGGTAGTGCAGCCGGCCGCCGATCGCGCTATCACCGGACCATGAACAAGCTCCTGGCAGTGGTGGGTATCGCAGGTCTCGCGATCGGTGGTTGGAAGCTCCATTCGCACCACGCAGTCGCGACCGATGGCGGCAAGCTCGTCGCGGATCGCGTGTGGATCGATCACATGCCGAGGACCGAGCGCGACACGATCAACGCGTTCGTCGTGTTGTCCTCCGATCCGTTCGGCGTGTTCCAGGCCACCTCGCGCTGGCAGGGCCAGTTCGAGATGTTCAAGTACGACCAGAAGGGCAACGAGATCCGCGCCGTGTTCCCGCAGACCGGCACCAAAGAGACGATCAAGACCAACGCCAAGAAGTGCAACGAGAAGGGCTTCGACTTCTGCCTCGAGCTCGACGGCGGCAAGCACGGCGTCTCCCGCTACTACTCCATGGAAGGCTGGGATGTCGGCAGTGCTGATGCGGCCAAGGCGCGCCTGTCCGCGATCCAGGGACGGTAACAAAAGACGAAACGTACCGTTCTGCAACCTCGCGACTTCACTAGGTGGGCGAGGGACGGTTACAAAGTACCGGATGTTGAAGCTCGGCGATTGGCTCGCGGATTCGCCGTTCGCGCTCGCGATGTCGAGCGGGTTTTTCGGCTTCTACGCGCACACCGGCATGCTCGATGCCGTGACGAGCGCCGGGCTGCGGCCGCAGTTGGTCGCGGGCTCGAGCGCCGGCGCGATGGTCGGCGCGGCGTACGCGGCCGACTTCCCGATGGCCGAGATGGCCAAACGACTGAACACGCTCGAGCGCCGCGACTTCTGGGATCCGGCACCAGGCCCGGGCCTGCTCGCGGGCAAGAAGTTCGATCGCTTGCTGCGGGAGATGGCGCCGACCGTCCTCGCCGAAGAGTGCCGGATCCCGATCAAGATCAGCGTGTTCGACATCTTGCGCCGCACGACGCGCGTGATCTCGCGCGGTGACCTGCCGACGGCGGTGCGCGCCTCGTGTGCGGTGCCCGGGATGTTTCATCCGGTGTGGATCGATCGCCGCGCGTATTGGGACGGCGGGATCTTGGATCGTCCGGGACTCGCGGGCGTTCCGGACGGCGATCGCGTGTTGTTCCATCACATCGCGGCGCCTGCGCCGTGGAGTCGCGGTAAGGGTCCGCCGATCCCGAAGCGCGCGAACATGGTCACGCTCGTGATCGACAACTTGCCGCGCTCGAATCCATTTCGGCTCGACGCCGGCCGGCGCGCGCTGGTGCTCGCTCGCGAGACCACACAACAGGCGTTGGATCTGCCGATCATCGACGGCGTGGTCCGGCTCGCAGTTTTGTAACCGTCCCTCTGTGCTCGAGGAAAATCGCACGGTTGGCGGACGGTACGTTTCGTCTTTTGTTACCGTCCCTGCGCCAGGAGCGCCTCGATTTCGGGGCGGCGGAGCTCGAGCTCTTCGGGGTCTTTGACGGGCAGGAAGCGCGAGCGCGGGACTTCGAGGAAGTGGCTCGGCAGGAACGCGGTGAGCTGGCCGACCAGGCGCTCGAACTGGATCACGGTGGCGGCTTCGAGCTTCTTCTCGACGCGGAAGAACGTGAGGTCGAAGTCGCGATCGATCGCTTCGGCATCGAACACGAACGAGTTGGTGTTGAACAGGGGGAGCGAGTCTTGGTCGAAGCTCGGCGGGAACCGGAACGCTTCGACGATCTGGGGGTGGCCGTCGACGCGCGCGGGCGCACCACCGCGATCGCCTGGCTGTTTGCGTACGAGCTCGGCGGTGACCTTGGCGCCACTCGCGAGGTGGGCGCCGATCACGGCGGGCTCGAGCGTGGCCGCGACGTTGTCGACGTTCGACATGTAGAGGAGCTTGCCGCCGCACGCGCGAAACGCCGCGAGCACACCGCGGGCGCGCAGCGCGAACGTGAAATCGCCGTGGCCGGTCGCGTAGGGCGAGGGCACGCCGTCGTCGAGGTGGAGCTCGCCCCGCGGGGTCAGGCGCAACGAGACCAGCTGCGGAAAGCACTCGACGTTCAGGTCTTCCTCGCGCGCTTGCTCGACGATGCGGTCGTGGGTCGCCGCGCTCGTCATCACGTAGATCGGAGCGCGCGGTGCGGTGTGGCGCGCGTCGGCGACCTTGACCGCGAGAAACGACTTGCCGGCGGTGACCGGGACCGCCGCCTTCACCACGCCGCCGAACCGCGTCGCCATGCCGCCCGCGAGGATCACGACCCCGACTTCGTTGCGCGCGAGCGCCTGCTTGCCGAGCGTCGCGAGCCGGTCGTATTCGGGCGTGCCGGCCGGCGGCAACACCGCCGACTCGCCGCGCTCGAGCTGTGCGATCTCGCCGGCGATCACCGTCGACTCGCGCGTCGCCGCGCGCGCCGCGAACACGTCGAGCTGCGCTTCATCGAACCCGAAGCGCTCGAGCTCCTCGCGCGTCGCTGCATCGAGCTTGAGCTTGGAAGCCGAGTCGTCCGCCATGCGGCGAGGCTACCGCACGGCGAACGTCTGCACGAACGTCGAGCGCACCGGCGCACCCTCGTCATCGAGCGCCGGCGAATAGCGGAACTGCCAGATCATGCTGCTCGCCGTCTCGCCCCGCGATCCGGGGTGGCTCTGCATCATGCGCGCACCGACGACGTCCCCACTCTCGTCGACGGTCACCCGCGCCGCGAACAACTCGGCCTCGTCGACCTCCATCTCGCGCGTCGGATGGATCAGCTTTGCAGGCCGAGCCTTCGACACGAACGGAGCCGGCACCGCCGGCAGCTCGCGGATCTTCTCCACGCCGCCACCGTCGCCGAACCCGATCCCGGTGCCACGGCCGAGGCCGGTGCCGGTGCCGGTGCCGGTGCCGTCCTCCCGATCCTCGCCGATCGTGACATCGCCCCACGGCGACGTGGAGGTCTGCGCCCGCGTTCGCACGCCGCGGCGCGCATGCCCACCCGGCGTGGCGATCGCTGCGCGTCCACCGGACGGTTGCGGGTCGACGACCGGCGCCGGCGGCTCGACCGCGACCTCGATCAGCTCGAGCGTCGGCTCGGTCGCCGCGTCGAGGTCGGGCGCGCGGTCGACATGGATCAGCGCGATCGCGATCAACGCGCCGTGCACCGCGATCGAACCGATCCACGCCGAGCCTCTCACCCGCTCAGTATCGATCGCCTACTGGTCGGCGACCCGCGCGGCCTGCTGACCACTGATGGCGCTGCGATGCGTCGCTGAATCGGCGGCGGTCGCAGGCTCGAGGCATTCGCGAGGCGCCAAAATCTCGAGGTAGCGCAAGCGCTTCACCTCGCGCCGTCCCCGCGTCACGGTGTCGAGCACCAGCCCGACCGCGAGGCTGAGGAACGCGAGCAGCATCAGCGTCGAAGACAAGATCGCGGTCGGGAACCGCGGCACGAGGCCGGTCTCCACCCAGGTGACAAAGATCGGGATCGAGAGCGCGATCGCGACCAACCCGAGGATCAGCGCGGCCCAGGTGAAGAAGGCGAGCGGCCGCTCGTTCTTGAACAGCGTCAGCATCACCCGCAGGATCCGCACGCCATCGCGATAGGTGTTGAGCTTGCTCGTCGAGCCGGCCGGGCGCTCGAAGTAGTCGGTATCGATCTCGGCGACCGGCAGGTTGAGCGTCAGCGCGTGGACCGTGAGCTCGGTCTCGATCTCGAACCCGGCCGACAGCGCCGGGAACGACTTCGCGTAGCGCCGCGAGAACGCGCGATATCCCGACAAGATATCGCTGAACCGCTGGCCGAACAGCCGCGCGAGAAAGCCGGTCAGCATCTTGTTGCCGAGCACGTGGCCCGGTCGATACGCCTCTTTCGTCTTGTGGATCCGCTTGCCGACGACCATGTCGAGGTTGTCGTCGAGGACCATCTGGATCATCCGGCGGGCGGCGTTCGGATCGTACGTGGTGTCGCCATCGGTCATCAGATAAACATCGGCCTCGATGTCGGCGAACATCCGGCGCACGACGTTGCCCTTGCCCTGGAGATTTTCCTCGCGCACGACGGCGCCGGCTTCCCGCGCGCGCTCCATCGTCTTGTCCTTCGAGTTGTTGTCGTAGACGTAGATCGTGGCTTCGGGCAACGCGTTCTGGAAGCCGCGCACGGTGTCACCGATCGCGACCTCCTCGTTGTAGCAAGGGATCAGGACCGCAATGCGAGGACGTCGAGACACGGCGGCGCAACGGTAAGCGAGGTGAGGTGAGCTCTGCTACGGTTTCCTGCATGAAGCTCGCGGTTTCGCTCGTGATGCTGGTTGCCGCGACCGCGCGCGCCACACCTGCTCCAGAACCGACCGGGCCCCATCCCAGGATCGTGCTCGATAGCGATCTCAAGGCCGCGTGGCACACACAGGCCGGTCTCGAGCACGGGCCGGTGGTCGGCTCGATCAAGCTGTGTGCGAACGCCCGCGACACGCACGAGCACGATGCCGGGGTCTACCGCGGCAGCGAATGGGTCAAGGTGCTGCAGGCGTGCCTCGTCGCGTGGGCGGCCACCGATCACAAGGACGATGCGACCACCGCGATCCGCTTCATGACCGCGCTGCTCGACGATCAGGACAAGATCGGCGATGGCAAAGGCGGCGACGACATCGTCCGCCACGACGATGGCTATCCGATCCGCATGGTCGGTCCGTACACCGCGATCGCGTACGACTGGCTCCACGATCAGTTGCCACCGGCGCTCCGCGAGCGCGCGCGCAGTCGCTGGAAGGCGTGGCTCGCGTGGTATCGCGACAAGGGCTATCGCAACGAATCGCCGGGCACGAACTATCACGCGGGCTACGTGTTCGCCGCGTCGATGATCGCGATCGCCGAGGGCGGTGAGGCCGGTGGCGACGGGACGAAGTTGTGGCGCGAGGTCGTCGACACGATGTGGGGCCGCGACATGGCGGTCGCGTTCACCGACGACGGCGTGCTCGCGGGCGGCGCGTGGCCCGAGGGTTGGCAGTACGGCCCGCTCTCGGTCGCGGAGCTCGCACTCGGCGCGCGCGCGCTGCGCGGTTCGGGCGCGAAGATCAACTCGGCGAGCTGGCTCGACGATCTGCTCAAGGCTCACGTCTACGGCCTGACGCCGAGCGACCGCGTGTTTCCCGGCGGCGATACCGAGGAAGCATCGTCGGCGTACCTCGCGGTCAGTCCGCTCACGCTCGATGCGATCGCGCTCGGCGATGCGTCACCGGATGACAAGCGGTGGGCGCGCGGCGAGCTGTCGCGGTTGCAGCTCGTCGATGTCGATTGGCTGCTGTTCGACGCACTCGCCGGCGTCGGCGACAAGCCGCAGCTCGTGCCGCGCGCGTCGTGGCCGACCTGGTACGTCGCGACCGCGGTGCGCACGATCTTCGCGCGCACGACCTGGAACCCCGATGCGATCTGGTTCGTCGCGAAGTGCGCGCCGACGCTCGACGTCGATCACCGTGCTGCCGACGCCGGCAACTTCGCGCTGTCCCGCGGCAAGGACGACGTGATCGTCGATCCGTCGCCGTACGGCACGCAATCGACGCTGACCTCGAACGCACCGACGATCCGCTCGCCGCAGTTGCCGAAGAACTATCAACCGAGCCAGGCATTCTGGAGCACCAAGACCGGGTTCGAGCTGCTCACGCAGCGCGCGAGCGGGGTCGTCGCGGCGCGCTGCGACTACGCCGATCAGTACAAGTTCCAGGAACGCCCGAGCGACATTCCGGAAGCGGTGCGCGACCTCGTGATGATCCCGAGCGTCGACAAGAAGGACGCGGCGGTGGTCGTCATCGATCACGCGGACACCGGCGGCGCCGATCGCGCGCTGTATCTGCGCTTCCGCACGCCCGGTGCGCTGGTCGCGAGTGGCGACAACGCGAGCGCGGTGGTCGGCTCGACGAAGCTGACGATCCAGAGCGTCACCCACACGAGTGGCACGCCGAAGATCGCGAAGACCGCGTTGAAAGACTGCTTCGGCGAGACCGTCGACCGCGGCAACTGCGACGCCGCGCGGATCCCGGTCACCGACTATCGCCTCGAGCTCGCGGGGCCGACGCCACGCGCCGTCCACGTGATCGGCGCGACCGGTGCGGCGACGACGATCACGACCGCACCCCTGACCGGCACCGACTGGGCCGGCGTGCAGCTCGGCGGGATGCGCGACGCCTCGGTGATCTGGCGAACCAAGGGCAGCGGCCCGATCACGTACACCGCACCGCCCGGCCTGCACGTTGTACTCGATGCACCCGAGACCGCCGGCAAGGCCACCGTCACCGCGAAACCGGCGGGCAAGGACTGCGAGGTGTCGATCACCGCGGGCGGCGAGGTCCGCTCGCTGCCCGTGATCGTGCAGCTCGATGCGGCCTGCAAGATCACTCCGGATCTCGAAGTCGAACCGGGATCAACTGCCCCGCCGTTGACCAAGCCCTCGTCATCGCACGTGAGATCGCCGCGCGGAGGCTGCTGTGGCGCGCAGGGCGGGCCGTCGTCCCCCGCCATGGCGGGCGCGATCGCGGTGTTATGGATGTGGCCTCGGCGTCGGAAAAGACTGAAGAAACATTAAGCAGACAGACTTGTCTGACTAATCGGCTTTCCGGTCCGTGAAGTCAGGGCACACTGGCCGGGCTGTATGTGGATCGTCAAGATCGCCCTGCGTCGTCCGTACACGTTCGTGGTGATGTTGATCCTGATCGCGGTCGGCGGCGTGTTCTCGATCAAGAAGACGCCGACCGACATCTTTCCGTCGATCGACATCCCGGTCATCTCGGTGATCTGGAACTACGGCGGGCTGCCGGCCGAGGACATGGAGAAGCGGATCACGAACGGCTTCGAGCGGTTCCTCACCACGATCGTCAGCGATATCGATCACGTCGAGAGCCAGACGATCACCGGCAACTCGATCATCAAGATCTATCTCCAGCCCGGCGCCGACGTGCCGCAGGCGATCGCACAGACCACCGCGATCGCGCAGACCGCCGTGCGCCAGATGCCACCGGGAGCGGTGCCTCCCTTGATCATGCGCTACTCGGCGACGAGCGTGCCGATCATGATGCTCGCGCTCGAGACCGACACGCTGTCGGAGAAAGAGCTGTTCGACTACGGCATCAACTTCATCCGCGCAGAGATCGCGGTGATCCCCGGCGCGCAGATTCCGTATCCGTACGGCGGCAAGCAGCGCCAGATCATGGTCGACATCGATCCGTCGCGATTGCATTCGGCACAGATCTCTCCCCGCGACGTTCAGACCGCGCTCGCGAACCAGAACGTGACGCTGCCGTCGGGCACCGCGAAGCTCGGCATGTTCGAGTATCCGATCATCATGGCGTCGACGCCCGAGACGCTCGAGGAGATCGGTGCGTTGCCGATCAAGACCGTCGGGGGCAAGACGCTGTACATCCGCGATGTCGCGAGCGTGCGCGATGGCAACACGCCACAGACCAACATCGTCCACGTCGCCGGCCACCGCTCGGTGCTGATGGCGATCCTCAAGAACGGCGATGCCTCGACGCTCGACGTCACCGATGCCGTCAAGGCGACCATCCCACGGGCGCTCGACCGCTTGCCGGCAGAGGCGCGCGGCCACCTCACGGTCAAGCTGCTGTTCGATCAGTCGCTGTTCGTGCGCAACTCGATCGACAACGTCTTGCACGAGGGCGTGATCGCCGCCGGCCTGACCGCGCTGATGATCCTCTTGTTCCTCGGCAGTTGGCGCTCGACGCTGGTCGTCATCACCAGTATCCCACTCGCGATCTTCTTCTCGATCATCGTGCTCCACGCGCTGGGGCAGACGATGAACGTCATGACCCTGGGAGGGCTCGCGCTGGCGGTCGGTGTCTTGGTCGACGACGCCACGGTCGAGATCGAGAACATCCACCGCAACATCGGCCATCACAAACCCTTCGTGACCGCGATCCTCGACGGCGCCCAACAGATCGCCGTGCCGGCGTTCATCTCGATGCTGTGTATCTGCATCGTGTTCCTCCCGATCACGTTCCTCACCGGTGCGGCGAAGTCGTTGTTCGTGCCGCTCGGACTCGCGGTCGTGTGCGCGATGTGGATGTCGTACATCCTGTCGCGCACGATCGTGCCGGTGATGGTGAGGTTCCTGTTGTCGCGAGAGGCGGCCTTGCATCACGCCCCCAAGAATCCGCGCAGCTTCAGCGTTCGCTTCGATCAGGCGTTCGTGCGGTTCCGGACGCGGTACGGCCGGATCCTCGCGTGGTTCCTGGCGCACCGCGCGTTCCTGATCGTGACGTTCGCGGTGTTCGTGGTCGCATCGCTGCTCCTGACGCCGATGCTCGGTAAGGACTTCTTCCCGAACGTCGACGCCGGGCTGATCAAGCTGCACGTCCGTGGCCCATCGGGCACGCGGATCGAGGAGACCGAGAAGCGGATCTTCAACATCGAGCGCTCGATCCGCCAGATCATCCCGACGTCGGAGGTCGATACGATGCTCGACATCGTCGGCCAACCGTACTCGAGCATCAATCTGTCGCTGTCCGAAGGTGCGCTGATCTCGCCGACGGATTCGCAGATCTTGATCTCGCTCAAGAAGGGTCATCGTCCGACCGACGCGTACGTCCGCGGGATCCGCGAGCTGCTCAACAAGCAGTATCCCGACACCACGTTCTTCTTCCTCGCGCCCGACATCACGACCCAGGTGCTGAACTTCGGGCTCGCGGCACCGATCGACCTCCAGGTCATCGGCCCGATCGGCAGCGAGGACAAGACCGAGAAGTTCGCGAACGAGATCGCGGCGCGCGTCACGAAGGTGCCAGGCGCCGCCGACGTCCACCTCGCGCAAGAGGCCAACGTGCCGCAGCTCAAGGTCTCGATCGATCGCACGATGGCGCAGCAAGCAGGCCTGACCGAGAAGGAGGTCGCGAGCGACTTGCTCGTCTCGCTGTCGTCGTCGAACACGGTCTCGCCGAGTTACTGGATCGACAAGCGCGGCGTGCAGTACCTCGTCGCCGTGCAGACGCCGCAATACGCGATCGACAGCGTCGACGCGATGCGCGCCACGCCGATCTCGACGCCGACCGGCAACCCGCAGACCCTCGGCAACCTCGCGACGGTGACGCGCCAGAGCGGGCCGGCGAACATCACGCACTTCAACGTGGCGCGCACCTTCGACGTGCTCGCGAACGTCGAGACGCTGGACCTCGGCTCGGTGTCCGACGGCGTCCGCGACGTGATGGCCGATATGATGAAGCACGCGCCACCCGGCACGCGGATCGTGCTGAAGGGCCAGGCCGAGTCGATGGACACCTCGTTCGGCGGCCTCGAGGGCGGCCTGGTGTTCGCCGTGTTGCTCGTCTATATGCTGCTCGTCGTCAACTTCCAGTCGTGGCTCGACCCGTTCATCATCCTGATGGCGTTGCCGGGTGCGCTCGCCGGCATCGTGTGGCTGCTGTTCCTCACCGGCACCACGCTCTCGGTGCCGGCGTTGATCGGCTCGATCATGTGCGTCGGCGTGGCGACGGCGAACAGCGTGCTCGTGGTGTCGTTCGCGAACGAACAACGGCGCTACGGTCGCGATGCGCGTGCGGCCGCACTGGCGGCGGGCATGACCCGGCTACGACCGGTGATCATGACCGCGCTCGCGATGATCTTCGGCATGCTGCCGATGGCCAGCGGGTTCGGTGAAGGTGGCGAACAAAATGCACCGCTCGGGCGAGCGGTGATCGGTGGTCTCGCTCTCGCGACCGTGACCACCTTATTTTTCGTGCCCGTGATGTACAGCTTGCTGCGCAGGCGCCCGCCGCACGCAGAGGAAATTCTATGAGCGGTGCTCCCCAAGAAACTCACGCCGACAAGCCCGAAGACCTCGGGTTCGAGCTGCCAGAGCCCGGTGCCACGTCACGCTTCGGGATCTTGGCCGTGCTGGGCGTGCTCGTCGCCGGCGGGTTCACGTTCGGCTATCTGAGGCACAAGAATACCCGCGGCGACACCGCGCAGCCGCACGGCGACACCGCGACGAAGGTCGACATCATCAAGCCGAACCTCCTCACCAGCTCGAGCGCGCTGACCCTGCCGGGCATCGCGCGCGCGTTCGAGGAGACCAAGATCTATCCGCGCACGACCGGCTACGTCCGGCGCTGGCTCGTCGATCTCGGCGACAAGGTCAAAGAGGGGCAGCTGATCGCCGAGATCGATACCCCGGATCTCGACGCGCAGCTCGCACAGGCGCGCGCGCAGCTCGCGCAGGCCAAGGCGTCGGTCAAGCAGATGGAGGCGCAGCGCGACTATTCGAAGTCGAACTCGACGCGCTACCAGAACCTCGCGGATCAGAAGTTGGTCTCGGGCAGCTCGCTCGAGCAGACCCAGGCGCAGGCGCTCACCGATCAGGCCTCGGTCAATGCGGCCGAGTCCAATGTCGGCGCGATGGAAGCAAACGTGCGGCGGTTGGCCGATCTCCAGAACTTCTCGAAGGTCACGGCGCCGTTCGCCGGCACGATCACGTCGCGCACGATCGATCGTGGCGCGTTGATCCAGGACACCGGCACCACGCCGATGTTCACGCTCGTCGCGATCGATCCGATCCGCGTGTTCATCGACGTGCCGCAGACCGTCGCGTCGAGCATCGTCAACGGCACCGATGCGATCGTCACGGTGCGCGAGTTTCCGGACCATCCATTCGCCGGCAAGGTCGCGCGCTCGGCCGGTGCGCTCGATCCGGATCTGCATACGATGTCGACCGAGGTCGATGTGCCGAACCCGGACGGGAAGTTGATGCCGGGCATGTACGTGTCGGCCGCGCTCACGCTGCCGGTGCCGCACAAGGTCGTCGAGATTCCGGCGACCGCGCTGTACAGCGATGCGTCGGGCGTGCGCGTCGCCGTGGTCGACGCCGCGAACAAAGTGAAGTTCGTGCCGATCACGATCGAGCGAGATACCGGAGCGACGCTGTGGATCGCGACCGGGCTCACCGGCGACGAACGGATCGTGAAGATCGCGGTGCCGTCGCTGGTCGACGGCGATCTGGTCGAACCGAGCAAGGTCGAACCGGCCGCCGCGAAGCCCGCCGACAACAAGTAGTACGCTCTGGGGCATGGTTCGGGGCCTGGTCCGCTCGCGGGCTTCGCCGAAGGCGCCG
This sequence comes from Kofleriaceae bacterium, assembly GCA_039935615.1. Classification (GTDB taxonomy): domain Bacteria; phylum Myxococcota_A; class Polyangia; order Haliangiales; family Haliangiaceae; genus JABFXX01. Next base: position 9,532 of record JBDTJY010000192.1, on the reverse strand, counting down.
ACGGCGACCGCCTACACCGCCTGGGATGTCAGCAAGTTGCGGTTCGTCCCGCCGCCCTGAGGCAGCCAGACCGGTGCCAGACCGGTGCCAGACCGGTGTCAGACCGGTGTGATAGTGCAGGGCATGGAACGATTCCCTCGTGGGTCTCTACCGCCCTCTGACTTTCCGGCCGTCGCCACGGTCGCGCCGCACGCGTTCGCGAAAGTCGAACCGGCGCCGCCCGTGACCATGCAGCCCGTGGCGATGCAGTGCGATCTGACGACCACGTGTCCGACGTGCATGATCGAGATGCAGCCGGAGCACGCGCACTACAAGTGCCCGAGCTGCGGCTATCGCGATTCTTGCTGTTTTTGATCGAGCTCGCGCTGCAGCGTCTCGAGATCTAGATCGCGACACCAGCGCGCGACGACGAGCGTCGCCACGCCATTGCCGATCACGTTCGTGAGGGCACGCGCCTCCGACATGAAGCGATCGACGCCCGCGATCAGGCGCAGCCCGGTGGTCGGCAGACCGCCGACCACATCCATCGTCGCGGCGAGCGTCACGAACCCGCTGCCGGTGACCCCCGCCGCGCCCTTCGACGTCAACAGCGCGAGCCCGAGCAGCTCGAGTTGCTTGCCGAGGCCGAAGTCACTGTGGGTCGCCTGCGCGATGAACACCGCGGCCATCGTCACGTAGATCGCGGTGCCGTCGAGGTTGAACGAGTAGCCGGCCGGCACGACGAGCCCGACCGTCTGGCTCCCGGCGCCGAGCCGCTCGAGCTTGGTCATCATCCTCGGCAACACCGATTCCGACGAGCTCGTCCCGAGCACGATGAACAGCTCCTCGCGGATGTAGCGGACGAACTTGAAGATCGAGAACCCGTGCACGTGCGCCACCGTGCCGAGCACGCCGAAGATGAACACCAGGCACGTCGCGTAGAAGCAGGCGAGCAACTGCGCGAGGTTGCCGAGCGAGCTCACGCCGAACGTGCCGACGGTGTACGCCATCGCGCCGAACGCACCGATCGGCGCGAGCTCCATCACCATCGCGATCACGCCGAAGATCACGTGGCCGATGCCGTCGACGAGCTCCGCGATCGGTCGGCCGCGCTCGCCGAGGCCGTGCAGCGCGAAGCCGAACAACAGCGCGACCAGCAGCACGGGGAGCAACTCGCCACGCGCGAGGGCGCCGAACAACGTATCCGGAATGATGTGCAGCAGGAACTGCACCGTGCCCTTGTGCTCGCCGGCGCTCGCGAGCAGGGCCTTCGCCGCCTCGGGATCGATCGTGCTCGGATCGGTGCTCATGCCTGCGCCCGGCTTGAACACGTTGACGATCACGAGCCCGATCACGAGTGCGAGCGTGCTCGCGACCTCGAAGTACACGATCGCGAGCCCACCGACCTTGCCGACCGCGGCCTTGCTCCGCATGTTCGTGATGCCGACCACCACGGTGCAGAAGATCAGCGGGGCGATCGTCATCTTGACGAGGTTGATGAAGCCGTCGCCGAACGGCTTCAACCGCGCCGCCGTGCCGGGCACGAGGACGCCCAGCACGATGCCGAAGGCGATCGCGACGAGCACCCGAAAGTACAGCGTCGTATAGAACGGTCGCTTCATGCCGCCGGCATGTTCTCACGCTACGATCGCCCGGTGGAACGGCCGCCGGCGAGCGACCCGAATCGATTTCGTGCCGCGGGGATGACCTCGGGTGGCAAGCGGATCGCGTTCTTGGTCGGCGTGGTGATCGCGCTCGCGTTGCCGAAGCGGGTCGACTGCGGCTACCCCGGTGCGGACTGCAAACAGATCGGCGGCGGCAAGACCTGCGCGCCGTACGAGGTCGAGCCGCTCGCGTTCTACTTGATCGAGTACGTCGTCGGGCACGACGTCGGCTTCGCGTACAGCTCCGGCGACGACTGCCACTAAGCGGTGTCCCGCAAGTACGGTGGCGTGATCCCGAACAGGCTCGATCATGTCAGTCCCGAGCGCTACGCTCTACCCATGGCCGCCCGCGAGCACGCGCCCCTCCCGCACATCGGTGATGACGTCTTGTTGAGCGAGGACTCGCTCGTCGAGGTCGTGTCGCCGCATCCAGGCACGCCACCCACGTGGCGCTACCTCGCCGCCGGTTCGCGCGGCAGGTTGATCGGCTATCGCGATCGCTCGGACCAGTCGCGCGCGGTGGTCGATGTCGAAGCTGCCGACCGCAGGCTCGTCGTGACGGTCCGCGAAGTGGCGATTCGTCTGAGAGCGTAGCTCAGTGCGTGGGACGGGGCGCGTTCGCCCAGTCCTCGACGATCTCGTCGGCGCCGCAGCGCGTGACGTACGCGGCGCCGAACTCCCTCGCATCGCTGGAGCGCCCGTCGAGCACCATCAGCCGAACGAGATCGCGCGCGGCCGCCGGAAGGCACCGATCGCCGACCTCGGCGTGTAGGAAGTCGATCCGCGACTTGCGCTCGAGCGTGATGCTGGCGAGCTCGCGTCGCATGGTCTCGTGACGCGTCGGCTTGTGCTCGGGGATGATCGCGATCACCCACGCGGCCAACGTCAGCACGATCATCGCGATCACCGTGCCGATGACGAAGCGCTGATTGCCGCGCTCGAGGCCGAGCGGCAGATCGACGAGGCCGGCGGTGCGCGCCGCGATCGCTCTCCAATCGGCGCCCGGGACCGCGAGCTTGAGCTCGGCGATCGCGCGCTTCGCTTCGTCGAGCGCGTCACCATCGACCTTCGCTTCGCTATCGGTGGCCGCGCGCTTCACGTGGGGGCGCAGGTCGTCGTATGCGATCGTGTTGGCGCCGCGGCGCGCGAGCTCGCGACGCGCGCGATCGAGGTGGCGCCAGATCTCGGGATACGTATCGTGAACCTCGTGAACCGCGCGCCAGCGATCGTGCTGCGCGGTCGCCGGCACGCCGACGCGTTGCGCGGCGCGATCGCAGCTATCGGTCAGTGCCTCGCCGATCAGGATCGCGCCGACCGCACGGTCGTGCTCGTCGAACGGCTGCGCACTGTCGCGGTACATGTCTCCAGTGTTTCGGATCGTCCGTGGCCTGGCAAGCGAGATTCGATCTGGCCCGGTCGGGGGCTCGACACCTCACGGTCTGGGGACCCGAAAGCGCGCCAATGGTCACGATAGGATGTGGGCATGACCGACGAGGGCAGCGGCGACGGCAAGAAGAAGCGCAAGCTCCGCACACTCGGCAAGCTCGATGTCGAGACGTTTCGGCATCCCTCCGACGCGAAGGCGACCGACGCACTCAAGAAGATTCCGGGGCTCGACAAGGTGCTGACGAAGATCCTCGAGTACGGCCTCGAGCGGCTGTACTACGTCGACAACGTCGCATCGAACCTGCGCGTCACGCCGAAGATGTTCCCGCGCCTGCACAAGAGCATGACGTGGGCGACGAAGATCCTCGACGTGCCGGAGCCCGAGATGTACGTGACGCTCGATCCGATTCCGAACGCGTGGACGTACGGTCACACCAAGCCGTTCATCACGCTGACCTCGGGCTTGATCGACGTGATGAGCGACGAGGAGTTGTTCTTCGTGATCGCGCACGAGGTCGGCCACATCAAGGCCGGTCACGTGCTGTACGGCACGATGGCGCGCAACATCGGCGATCGTCGCGATGCTCGGCCAGGCGACGCTCGGCATCGGCGCGTGGTTCGGGCAGGGCCTCGTGCTCGGCCTGTACGAGTGGTTTCGCTGCGCCGAGCTGACCTCGGATCGGCCACTTCGAGCGGTTGTGGGTCGAGGCGATGAAAACTGACAGCGGTGTCGCAGATCACGTCATCTCTGAACACTCGCTCGTGCGATCTCGCTAGGTTCACGAGCGGCGCGTGGCTTGCTCTACGGTGTGGGCGATGTCTCGCCACGCGTGGATGATCTTTGCCAGCGTCGTCTGCTCCAGCACCTGGCTCGCCGCCAGCGCACGCGCCGACGTGTCCGAGCCGACGCTCGACCTCCCGGCCCCGCCGCCGCCGGTGCTGCGACTCTCGGAGCTGCCGCCCTCGCTGACTCCACCGAATGATGTCGCGCCGATCGCGCCCGCGCCGGCCGAGGAGCACGCATCGTATCGGTCGCTGACGATCACCGTCGACGCGATCGCCATCGCGGCACTGCTCGGGAGCTTCGCTACCCAGGGCAAGGAGGGTCCGGACAACGGCGTGTCGGTTTCGCTGTTCGGGATCGGTGCGCTCGGCGGCGTCTATGTCGTGCCGATCATCCACGCCACGCGTGGTCACGGAAAGCGTGGTCTCGCGAGCTGGTTGGTTCGGCAGGGCACGGTCGGTGCCGGCTTGATGGTCGGCATGGGGACCGCTTCGTGCAGATCTGAATTGCTCTGCGGCGTGGACCGGGCGGTTCCCGGCGCGGCGGCCGGGCTGATCATCGCGAGCGTGATCGACGCGGTGTTGTTGTCCCGCGAGCCCGAGCAGTGCGCGCCGGCTGGACCGACGTGGAGCCCGGTGCTCGCGCCGGCGCGGGGCGGCGGGACGGTCAGCCTCGCGGCGGCGTTTTGATCACCGCGGTAGACGGCTTAGTCGCTGCGCGTGCGGCGTCGAGCGATCGCACGCGGCAACTCGGCCGACGGCTTGGTCGACGACGGCTTGGTCGACGGCTTGGTCGACGGCTTGGTCTCGATCGGCGGTAGCGCCTTGCTGTAGAGCAAGTACGGCAGCGGTGCCGGCTCGGGATCGTCTTCGATCTCGATCATCACCGAGATCTCGGCGAGCGCGATCGGATCGCGTGGCACGCCCGTGGGCTCCGCGCAGTGCGGGCAGATCACGGACTGCTCGTGCACCGGTTGGTGACACTGCTCGCACGAGATCGCCACGGGTCGATCTTAGCGAGGTCTCGCGAGATTGCCACCCAGGTCAATCGATCGTGGCGCCGTCGAGCGAGAGATCGAGCCGCGACAGCTCGATCAGCCCGGCCCAGCTCCACAGCGTGCCCTCGGCATGAAGACCGAGCGTCGCGTCGACATGATCGCCGGCGCCGGTGAGCATCACGTCGAGCGGGATCACCGGCAAGTGTTGCGTGCCGAGCTGGGCGACGCCGCCGTTGATCGAGATCGACCAGGCGAGGTCGAGCTTCAGTGGGATCGTCGCGGTCGCGTCGTCGTTGTCGGTCCATGTCGCGGTCGCGCTCGCGGAGCCCTGCGCCGTGACGCGGACATCGGTGAGCTGCGCCGGCTTGCCGAACAAGCTGTCGGGCAGGTCGATCGGCTCGAGGGACAGATCGAACGTCTGCGCCGACAACTGGTCGCCGGCGAGCTTCACGATCAGCTCGCCGCTCGAGATCGCGATCGTGGAGGTCCCCTCGACCCAACCGTCCGACGTGTAGTGCTTTGCAGCGAGCGAGCCGCTGCTGCCTTGGCCGCTGATGAACAGCCGCGTCGATTCGGCCGCGATCCGATCGTGAACCGACGTGAAGGTCGGGCCGACCGGGCTGCTGGTGGGGTCCGTACAGGCTGCGAACAGGAAGGGAGTCAACGCTAGAGCACGCATGATGACGCACTGCGTAGCATGCCATGTGCCAGATAGAAAAACTGGTTGGACCAATTAAATCTAACTACTTCGGTATGATGCAAGCTAGGTGAGCATGACGTAGTGCGCCATGTCCGCACAGATCTGGCGGATCGAGTTGCCTCTGACGGGATCCGGACGTGAACGCCGGACGCTACTGATTGTTGGTGTCGGCGTGGCCGGGATCGACGGCGTCGTGGGGCGACGGGATCACCGGCAGCTTCTTCGGCGTGCCGGGAGCCGGCGTGGTCGCCGCGGCCGAACCAGAACCGGCGCCTGCGTGCGGGCGCGCGAGCTCGTGGCCGGATCCCGTTCCGCTCCCGGAGCCATCGAGATGATCGAACGCGCTCGACGGGACTTCTTCTTTGACGTCGACCGGCTTCTTCTCGCGCTCTTGTCGCTGCTCCGGCTTGCGATCGGCGGCGTGCGGATCGGCGAGGGTCAGCGCGGCGGCGGCGGCGGCGGCGCCACCGGCCATCGCGCCGTTGTTCGGATGCGGCACGCCACCGAGCATCGGTGACTCGCTCCCGCAGGCGGTGGCAAACAGGATGAAGACCAACATCGTGACGGTCCGCATGATCCAGATGCTACACCTGGCCCACGATGCGGGCGATAGCGATCACCAAACCCGGCGGTCCGGACACCCTTGTGCTCGTCGAGAAACCGACGCCGCAGCCGTCGCGCGGCGAGGTCCTCGTGCGCGTGCGAGCGTCGGCGGTCAATCGAGCGGATCTCTTACAGCGCATGGGCGCCTATCCGGCACCCGCCGACGCACCACCCGACATTCCCGGTCTCGAGATCGCGGGCGAGGTCGAGGCGCTCGGGCCGGGGACCGAATGGCTGAAGGTCGGCGATCGGGTGTTCGGCCTGGTCGGCGGCGGCGGTTACGCCGAGTACGTCACGAGCCACGAACGCGCCCTCGCGAGGATCCCCGACGGCCTGTCGTTCGAAGACGCGGCCGCGGTTCCGGAGGCGTTCATCACCGCGTACGACGCGATGATGCAGGCGAACCTGCGCGCCGGCGAGACGATGTTGATCAGCGCGTGCGGCAGCGGCGTCGGCACCGCCGCGATCCAGCTCGGGCACGCGATCGGCGCGATCGTGGTCGGCACCGCGCGCACTGCCGACAAGCTCGAGCGGTGCAAGGCGCTCGGCCTCGATGTCGGCGTCGTGCCCGATCGCGGCACGTTCGCGGCGCAGCTCCCCGCGCCGGCCGTGATCATCGAGCTCGTCGGCGGCGACTACCTCGCCGAAGATCTTCGCTGCATCCAGTTGCGCGGTCGGATCGTGCTCGTCGGTCTGCTCGCCGGCGTCAAGACCGAGCTCGATCTCGGGCTCGTGCTGCGCAAGCGGGTCCAGCTCACCGGCACGATGTTGCGCGCGCGCCCGCTCGAAGAAAAGATCGCCGCGATGCGCGTGTTCGAGACCCAGGTCGTGCCGCTGCTCGCGCGCGGGCGCGTCAAACCGGTCGTCGATCGCGTGTTTCCGCTCGCCGATGCGCCTCGGGCGCACGAGCACATGGCGAGCAACGAGGGCTTCGGCAAGATCGTGCTGTCCTGCTAGCCGCAGCGTGATATTCCAACCGCATGCATCCCGCGAGTGCCCGACTGATCGAGACGATTCGGGCGTCGATCATCGGTGACGATCAAGCGCTCGAAGGTCCGTACGGTCCGCGCCGTGTGACGTACGCCGACTACACCGCCTCGGGCCGCTCGATCACGTTCATCGAGGACTTCATCCGCGCCGAGGTGATGCCGCTCTACGCGAACACGCACACCGAGACCAGCGGCACCGGTCGCCAGACCACCCAGTTCCGCGACGACGCGCGCCAGATCATTCATCGCGCGGTCGGCGGCGGCCCCGACGATTGCGTGATCTTCTGCGGCTCCGGCGCGACCGGCGCGATCAACAAGCTGATCGACGTGATGAACCTCCGCCTGCCCGCGGATCTCGACGCGCGGTTCGCGCTCGACGCGCAGATCCCAGCCGATCAACGCCCGGTCGTGTTCATCGGACCGTTCGAGCATCACTCGAACGAGCTGCCGTGGCGCGAATCGATCGCGGATGTCGTCGTGATCCACGAGGACGCCGACGGCCACATCGATCCGGCGCACCTCGCCGAGGAGCTGATCAAGTACGCGGCGCGCCCGGTCAAGATCGGCAGCTTCTCCGCGGCGTCGAACGTCACCGGCATCGCGACGGATACGAAGCTGATCGCGAAGCTGCTCCACGCGCACGGCGCGCTGTCATTCTGGGACTACGCGGCCGCCGGCCCGTACGTCCAGATCGCGATGAACGAAGATCCCACCGCCTACAAGGATGCGGTGTTCATCAGCCCGCACAAGTTCATCGGCGGGCCGCAGACGCCGGGCCTCCTCGTCGTCAAGCGCGCGATCTGCACGAACACCGTGCCGGCGTGCCCGGGCGGTGGCACGGTCGCGTACGTCAACACCGAGGAGCATCGCTACGTCACCGACGTCGAGCTCCGCGAGGAAGGCGGCACGCCGGCGATCATCGAATCGATCCGCGCGGGCCTCGTGTTCCAGCTCAAGGATGCGGTCGGCGCCGACGCGATCCGCGAGCGCGAGGTCGACTTCATCGATCGCGCGATCGCCTCGTGGTCGACGAACCCGGACATCCAGATCCTCGGCAATCGCGGCGCGTGGCGGCTGTCGATCGTGTCGTTCATCATCAAACACAAGCGCGCCTACCTGCACCACAACTTCGTCGTCGCGCTGCTCAACGATCTGTTCGGCATCCAGTCGCGCGGCGGGTGCGGCTGCGCCGGCCCGTACGGCCATCGCCTGCTCGGCATCGACATCGCGACGAGCAAGGAATTCGAGCGCGAGATCGTGCGCGGCTGCGAGGGCATCAAGCCGGGCTGGGTCCGCGTCAACTTCAACTACTTCCTGTCGGAGACCCAGTTCCAATTCATCCTCGACGCGATCCAGCTGATCGCGACCGATGGCTGGCGGCTCGTGCCGCACTACAACTTCGATCCGGATACCGGCGAGTGGCGCCATCGCGCCCACAACCCGGCCGACGTGTTGCGGCTCGGCTCGCTGTCGTATCGCACCGGCAAGCTCGAGTACCGCTCGCGCCACGCGACCGAGCCCGAGTGGGCGCTACCAAGCTACATCACCGAAGCGCAGCAGATCATCGCGGCGGCGACGACCGAGCTGCGCACGCTCGACGTGGTCGACCCGGTCACCACACGCGACTTCGAAGAGCTGCGCTGGTTTCCGTTGCCGAGCGAGGTCATCGCCGAGATCCGCGGCGACGCCAGCGAGATGGTCCACAAGTGGGCCGACCCGCACTCGGCTTAGCGGCTGAAGAATCGCGCGCCGAAGATGATGTTGATGTCGTAGCTGGTGTAATCGAACGTGTAGTTGCCGTCCGTGTTATCGCCGTGCTTGGAGTGCGAGCCGACCGGAAGGGCGAGCTCGCCACCGAGCTGGATATCGCCGAGGTCGTACCAGAGTCCGCCGCCGAGCTCGAAGCCGAAGCCGAGGTTGGTATCGCTCGAGCTCGTCGTGTTGCCGAGCACCGTGACCGAGGCGCTGGCGTGCGCGATGTCGAGGCCGATGCCGACACGCCCCGAGGCGACCAGCTTGGGCGTGACGTGGCGCTGGATCACGAGATCGGCCAGGAACCGAAACCGGTGAGCAGCGAGATCGCTGCTCCCGAGGCCACCGAACGAGCCGCCACTCGCGTCGAGGTTGATCGGCGTCCAATCGAACTGGACCATTCCACCGAGGCCGTTGTCGTTGACCGAGCCGGCACGCGCGCCGATTTGCGGAGAAGATTCAGCAAGGTTCGTCCACTTCGAGTCCGCGATCGGAATCGAGATACCGCCCATGACCTCCGCGAACGAGTCGGCGCGTGCGGCCCCCACACTGGTCACGAGCAGGAGAGGAATCGTCGCGTGGAGGAGGCGCATGGTTGCGCGGAGCGTATCCCCGAGTATTCGACGTGTCACCTTGCACCAAACAGATCTAGATCCCCGATCGTCGCGGATCTCGCGC
>JBDTJY010000191.1:0-23549 GCA_039935615.1 Kofleriaceae bacterium | reverse complement strand
CCGACGACGACACACGGGCCTGCTTGGATCACGGTGACCGGGACGGCTTCGCCGTCATCCGCGAACACCTGCGTCATACCGATCTTTTTGCCAAGTAGGCCAACTTGCAGCGACATGGGGAGCGAATCTATACCGGCCAAACTCTTGAGAGTCAACCGCGCAACTAGGCTGCTGGGATTCGATAGATCCGGTGCGCATTCTCGGTCGTTTGCCGAGCTAAGTCCGCGAAATTCATGCCGGCTTCCCGCGCGACGACCTCCGCGGTGTGGACGATGAAGCCCGGTTCGTTGCGCTTACCTCGCTTCGGAATCGGCGCCAGGTACGGGCAATCGGTCTCGATCAGCAGCCGATCCTTCGGGACGATGCGGACGGCGTCGCGCAGCGGCTGGGCGGTTTTGTACGTGACGATGCCGCTGAACGACACGTAGCAGTCGAGGTCGCGATACGCAGCGGCGTCTTCGGGCGTGCCCGTGAAGCAGTGGATGATCACGCCGAGCGCCGAGGCATCGTGCTCGCGCAGGATCCGGCGCGCGTCGTCATGGGCGTCGCGGATGTGACAGACCACCGGCTTGCCGACCGCGCGCGCGAGCTCGATGAAGCGGCCGAAACACGCCTGCTGGAGCTCGCGCGGCGAGTGATCGTAGAAGTAGTCGAGCCCGGTCTCGCCGATCGCGACGACGCGCGGATGGCGCGCGAGCCGCTCGTGCGTCGCCCACCACTCGGGCGTCATCTTTTCGACGTCGTGTGGATGCGTCGCGACCGTCGCCCACACATCCGGGTCGCTCTCGGCGAGCGCGACCGAGCGCTCGGCGCTCGACGGATCGCCGACCGCGCCGATCACGACCATCCGCTTGACGCCGGCGGCGCGCGCGCGGGCGAGGACCTCTGCGCGATCGGTCTCGAACTCGGGACCATCGACATGCGCGTGCGAATCGAACAGCTCGATCAAGACTTCTCTCGCCCGCCGATCGCGCGCAGCGCGTTCGCGATCGGCTCGAGCAATTCGGATCCCTTGATGCTACGCGCGAGCTTGTCGAGCGCGACCTTCGCCCACCCACCGCCGACCTCGCTCATCTGATCGATCGCGATGCCGCGGACGTGGACCTTGCGCGACGTCAACAACTCGGTGAGGAGCTTGCGCGCGCCCGGGTGCTCGGGCTCGAGCGCGAGCACCCGACCGGCGGCGAGCGCGGCCGCCTCGTCGGGCGTCTTCTTCGACACGACCGCTTGCACGAGCTCGGGCAGCGCCTTGATCTGCGCGAGCGCCGTCACCGCGTCCCACGCGCGGCCTTCGTCGCTGATCGACCCGACGAGCACCTTGGTTCCGCTCGCGTCGTCGAGATCCGCGAGGGCGTACGCGACGTCGAACCGCGCACCGGCATCGGTGTGGGCGAGCTGCGCGGCGAGCGCGGTCCGCGCCGTCTCGCGCAGCACCGGATCGCCGGCCTCGCTCGCGATCGCACCGACCGACAGCGCGGCCGCGCCGACGACCTGCGGATCGCGATCGCCGAGCGCCTTCACGACATGGGGAAACGATTTCACCGGATCGATCTCGGCGAGCGAGGTCGCGGCCTGAAACCGCAGATCCGCCGGCCCTTGCGCGAGCGCCTCGGCGAGCGGTTCGAAGCCCTCGATCGCGCGCATCGTCCCGAGCGCGATCGCCGCGTTCTGGCGCACCGGCGCCGCGCCGTCGTCGAGCCGCTTGATCAGCGCGGGCAGGGCGCCGATCTCGCCGAGCTCGCCCAACGAGCTCGCTGCTTCGGCTCGAACCTCGGGTCGATCATCGTCGAGCGCGCGCAGCAGCGCATCACCGGCGCGACGGCGCTCGACCGGCTCGGTCACACCGCCGAGCGCGTGGGCCGCGGACGCACGCGCCTTCGGGCTGCCGCTCGCGAGGTCGCGCAGCGCAGCGTCGAAGGTGATCGTCAAGGACGGAAACAGATACGACACGCGCGAACCCTAGCATTACAGGCGCGCGCGTGGACGACCCGCTGCGACCCACGCGGGCTCGTACTCGGCGTTCGCCACGTACCACTGCTCCATGCGCGCGCCGATTTCCAGCGCCAGGTTGTCCCGCGACTCACGGACCGCGGGCGCGTATCCCTCCGATCCGAAACGCTAACACCTAGCGCTTCGCGGACAGGTTCTCGACGGTCTCGACTTTATCCGCAGTGACGTGGCGGAGAATCTCGTCGCACAGCGCTTGCTTGTCGGCGAGATCGTACGGCGCGGGCGCACCGTCGCCGGGGACGAGCAGGCTGCGCGCGGGCTCGCCACCGTCGACGAAACACGTGTGCGTGGTCGGCGATGACACCACCCGCACGACGTCGCTCCACGGCAGCCGAAACTTTGTAGCCTTCGGCGAGCGGACCTCGAGCGCGTCGTCATCGGTGACGACCTCGAGCCTCCACGACGGTGACATCAAGTAGCCGGCGCCGAGCACGATGCCCATCGCCGCGGTCGCGAGCGGCAAGATCGCGGCGCCGAGGCTCGCGATCGCGACGACGCCGAGCGTGCCGCCGACCCCGATCGACGTCAGCGCGATGCCGCGATAGCGCGGCCGAAACGCGAAGCGCTTACTGGCCACTCCGCGGATCCATCCGAGCGACGAGCGCCGCGATCGCGCTGCGCGTCTCCATCGGAATGGCCTCGAACAGCACGCCGAAGCCTTTCGGCAAGGGCGTCGACGCGACTGCCCCAGGGCCGGGAGTGAATCCCGGCCCTTCCACTCTGGGCCCGGGGACTTCGCAATCGTCCATGCGCTGCCACAGCACCCAGCCGATCGCATCGACGGTGCCCACGCCCTTGAGCTCGAACTTCAGCGCGACGCGCGACAACAGCGGCAGCGGTGCACCCGACACGAACGCACCGTTCGTCGAGAGGTCGCGGATCATCGCCGGAAACTTCGTGCCGACCGAGCTCTTGTCCGCATCGACGCGGCGGAACACGCGCGCGAGGTTCGGGTGGAGCTGCATCGACGCTTGGCCGATCGATTCGATCACGGCGGGGGCGTTGACGACCAAACGCGGTGCACGACGTGGCTCGGACATATAGCCCTCCTATCGTACCCGCGTTCCCGCGGGCACGTCGTGATCGACCGCCGAAAGTCCGAGGATCTGGTCGTCGCCCGCGGCGAGGATCATGCCCTCGGAGACGAGGCCGGCGAGCTTGCGCGGGGCGAGGTTGGCCACGACGATCACCTGCTTGCCGACGAGCGTCTCGGGCGCGAACGCTTGGGCGATGCCCGCGACGATCGACCGCGGCTTGGCTTCGCCGAGGTCGACCGACAGGTGCAGCAGCTTGTCCTTCTTCGGCACGGCGACCGCGGTGAGCACCTTGCCGACGCGGAGCTCGAGCTTCTCGAAGTCGGCGAATTCGATCGTCTTGGTGGTCGTGCTCGTCGTCGCCGCAACGACGGGCGGTGCGACGTCCTTCGGCACCATGAGCTCGAAGATCTTCGCCTGCGCCGCTTCGTCGAGCCGCGGATAGAGCGGCGTCGCCTGCTTCGCGAGGTCGTGGACCTGGATCGGCTGGAGCAGATCCTCGACGTGCGGCCAGCGATCGCGCTTCTCGGCCGGGACGCCGACCCACTCGCGCAGCGTCTTGCCGGTCGTCGGCAGCACCGGCGTGACCAGGCCACCGATCACGCTGATCACGGCGGCGAGCTCGTGGAGCACGAGCGCGAGCTCCGGATGCTTCGCGACATCGCGCGCGAGCGCCCACGGCTGGGTCGCGTCGACGTACTTGTTCGCGTCGCGCACGAGCTTCCACGTCGCTTCGAGCGCGCGGCTCGGCGCGATCGCGTCGTAGGCCGCGGTCGTGTTCGCGATCGCGTCGGCGACGGCGGTCTCGAGCTCGCGATGCACCGGCAGCTCGACGATGTGCGCGTCGCGGATCGGCGTGGTGTGCGACGTGAACTTGCCGAGCAGCGTCAGGCTGCGATTGACCAGGTTGCCGAGGTCGTTCGCGAGCTCCGCGTTGAACCGGCCGAACAATGACTCGAACGTGAAGTCGCCGTCGAGCCCGAGCGGGACTTCGCGCAACAGGTAGTAGCGCATCGCATCGATGCCGATCGCGCGACCGAGCGGACCGACGCCGAGCGCCTCCGAGAGCTTGACCGGATCGATCCGCGTCGCCGGCATCGACTTCGAGATCTTCTCGCCGCGGATCGTCCACCAACCGTGCGCGAAGATCGTCTTCGGCAGCGGCAGCTCGGCGGCCATCAGGAACGCCGGCCAGTACACCGCGTGAAACCGCAGGATGTCCTTGCCGATCACGTGGATCGCCTGCGGCCAGTACTTGTCGACGTCCGCGCCGCCGATCGTGCCGTCGGCCGGGCAGAGGTCCGAGAGATAGTTCGTCAGCGCGTCGAGCCACACGTAGATCACGTGCGCGAGACCGTCGGGATCCGCCTCGGGCACGGCGATGCCCCAGTGAAAGCTCGTGCGCGACACCGAGAGGTCCTTGAGACCACCCTTCAAGAACGACACGATCTCGTTGCGGTAGGCGTCGGGTCGGATGAACTCGGGGTGCTGCTCGATGTGTGCGAGCAGCGGCTCGGCGAACCGCGACAGTCGGAAGAACCAGCTGCGCTCTTTGTCGAGCCAGTCGACCGGCGTCTTGTGGATCTGACACAGCCACTTGTCACCATCCTTGGTGAGCTGGCTCTCGGTGTAGAACGCTTCGCAACCGACGCAGTACCAACCTTGATACGACGCGAGGTAGAGGTCGCTCGGGTTGCGCTCGCGGATCCGCTTCCACAGCGCGGCGACGACCTTCTTGTGCTTGTCGTCGGTGGTGCGGATGAAGTGATAGTCGGAGATGCCGAGCGTCTTCCACGTCTCGTCGAACCTCGGCGCGACGTGATCGACGAGCTGCTGCGGCGTCATCCCGCGCTTCTTCGCCGTCTCTTCGATCTTCTGGCCGTGCTCGTCGGTGCCGGTCAGGAACCGCGTGTCCTGCCCGCGCATCCGGTGATAGTGCGCGAGCGAGTCGGCGACGATCGTGGTGTACGCGTGGCCGAGGTGGGGGACGTCGTTGACGTAGTAGATCGGCGTGGTGATGTAGAAGGGCTTCGTCGTCATCTCGTTGCTTGCTCAGTCTTCGGCGTTCGGATCGCGGCTCGGGTCGTCGAGCTCGTCATCGGGGACACTCGGATCGCGGCTCGGATCGGGCTCGTGGTCCTCGTCGGGCTCGCCGTCGGGCTCGCCGAGGTCGAGCTTCGGCGCGACCTCGGGATGGTGATCGCGCGCCGGCTGCGGCCGCGGCTCGGTGCGACCACCGGGCTGACGTTCGCGCGGCGCTTGGTTGGCGGCGGGGAACAGCGGCGTGACCTCGGCCGCCGCGACGACCTCGGTATCGCCCGGTCCGTACGACACGCGGATCTTCTGGCGCAGCACGTCGACCTCGACGACGCGACCTTCGCCGCGCGCGCCGACGACGCGCTTGCCGAGCTTCGGGAGGCCTTTGCGCATCTCGGCGTAGGCCGCTTGTTCGTAGACCAGGCAGCACTTCAACCGGCCGCACTGGCCCGAGACCTTCGTCGGCGACAGCACGAGCCCCTGATCCTTCGCCATCTTGATCGAGACCGGGACGAAGTCCGGCATCCACGTCGTGCAGCACAGCGTCAGGCCGCACGAGCCGATGCCGCCGACCGCTTTCGCTTCGTCGCGCACGCCGAGCTGACGGAGCTCGGGGCGCATCCCGGTCGCCTGACCGATGTCGCGCACGAAGTCGCGGAGGTCCATGCGCTCGTCGCTGGTGTAGTAGACGACCAACTTGCCGCCGCTGACCTCGACGCGAAACACCTTGAGCGGCAGGCGCAGCGCGGCGGCCTTGTCCTTCGCGGTGCGCAGCACGCGCACGCGATTCTCGTCGGTCTCGGTCTCGCTGCGCAGATCTTGCTCGGTCGCGCGGCGGATCACGCGGCGTAGTCCGCGATCGCGGGTGCCGCGGCGCAGCGTGATCGTCGCGATCCATCCGAGCCGGCTGCCGCGCTCGGCGTCGACGAGCACGCGCTCGCCCGGCGTGTAGTCCATCTCGCTCGCGTCGAACCAGGTGATTCGTCCCGCGGGGACGAAGCGCACGCCGACGACACTCGCGACATCCTCGCCGAGCTTCGAGCCCATCTCGGCGAGCACTACGTGCGTGCTCGGATCCGGATCGTCGGCGGGCGGATCCTCGGGCAGCTCGGACTTGAGCGTGATCGGTGGAGCGGGGCTGCCGTCGTCGGTGCCCCAGGCTTCCTGTGGCGTCGCGGCGACGTCTTCGTCTTCCTCGATGACCTCGCGCTTGTCGTTGCGACGCAACGCACCGCCGACCGAGGTGCCGGGCACCGGCGCGGCGGCGGCATCTTCAGCGCGCGTGCGCAGATCGTTCTGTGCCTGGACATCGTCCTCGACGAGATCGACGGGCGCCGCATCGTCGCGGTGCCGCTCGTCACGCCCGCGTCCGCGATCGCGGTTGCGCTCGCGCCGTGATTCGTTCGGCGCGGCACCCGTCGGCGTGCCGTCGGCGTTGAAGGCCTCTCGAGCTTGCTGCGGACCGCGCTGCTGGCCGCGCCCTTGTTGGTCGCGACCTGGTTGCGGACGATCGTTCGGACCACGACCTTGCGGTTGCTGGCCTTGTTGCGGGTTCGCGCCGCGGCCTTGCTGTGGCCCGCGCCCTTCCTGGGGCCGATCGTTCGGTCCACGATTCTGGCCACGATTCTGGCCACGATTCTGGCCACGATCGTTCGCGCCACGATCGTTCGCGCCACGATCTTGTTGCTCGCGTCCACGATCGTTGCCGCGGGCTTGCGGCTCTGCGGACGGCGCGGCTTCGACGCCTGCGACGGCGGGTGCGCCTGCCGCATACGGATCGCCTTGCAGTGCATTCTCGGCGGCCGGTGCGCCGCCCGAGGGTTGCCCCTGCGGCGTCGGCGCTGGACCACGTTCGCCTGTGCCGCGGCCACGTCGACGCCGACGGCGCTTGCGTCGCGGTTGACCGTCGGGGCCGAGCTCGACCGGAGCGCCGGGCGTCGCCGGAGCTGCGTCGTCACTGCCGCCTTCGTCACCGCCCCCGCCGCCGCCGTCTTCCCAGCCCTCGTCGACGTCGTCGGGGGCGCTCACGAGGCTAGATCCTGCTCGGCGAGTTGCGCGATCACGGCTTCGACCGCGAGCTGTGCGTTCGCGTTGTGAATCGCGACCGCGGTGTGCCACGACAACACCGTCTGCGCGCGCTTCGCCGCTCGTGCCGCGCCCACCGCATCGTCGCGCTGCGCCGCCGCTCGCGCGGCGAGGTGCAACACCTGCGCGGCCGCGATCAACACCGGACCGACATCGCCTTTGCCCTCGGCGACGCGGACCGGCAGCGTCGGATCGTGATCGACGCCGGCGAGCTCTTCGCCGAGCTTCGCGATCCGCTCGGCGCGCAGCGCATCGCCATCGACCGTCGCGCTGCCTCCGCCGAACCGCACGCGCTGGCAGCGGCTGCGGATCGTCGGCAACAGTTGCTCGGGTGCCGTCGTGCACAGCACGAACAGCGTGCGCTGCGGTGGCTCCTCGAGCGTCTTCAGGAGTGCGTTCGCCGCCGGTGGCGCGAGCGCGGTCGCTTCTTCGATGATGAACACCCGGACCTCGGCCTCGTGCGGTGGCAAGCCGATTCGCGCGATCACTTGATTGCGGACGTTCTCGATCGGCACGATCTGCGCCGCGCCTTCGCGAACGAGCGTCACGACATCCGGGTGAATCCCGGCGATGATCTTGCTGCACGCCTCGCACTCCCCACACGCCTCACCGAGCAGGGCGCCCCGCGCGGTCATGCAGTTGAGCGCACAGGCCATCGCGAGCGCCATGTCCATCATCGAGGCGCCGACCGGACCCGAAAACAGGTAGGCGTGGGGGACGCGATCGCGCGCGATCGCGCCCTTCAGCAACCCGACGACGCGGTCCTGGCCCGTGAGCCCATGCCAGATCGACATCGAGGCCAAGCTAGCACAGTAGAATCCACGGCAGCGTCTTGGACGTTGGGTGGTGCGTTGGTAAGGATCTCAGGCGATGACGCAGTTCCCACGACCGAAGACCGGAACCGAACCGCCCGGGCCCACGTTCGCGGCCTTTCGCGAGGTGCCGCGCACCGGCGTCATCTTCGTCACGACCGAAGCGACCAAGCGCGGCTATGCGCAGACGTCACCCGATTGGTGCAACCTCGGTCAGGGGATGCCCGAGGCCGAGAGCCTTCCGGGTGCGCCGCCGCGCGTGACGTCGCTGCCGATCCTCGAGGGCGACCAAGAATACGCGCCGGTCGCCGGGCTGTGGGAGCTGCGCGAAGCGATCGCGGGGTTCTACAACGAGCTGTTCCGGCGCGGCATGCCGTCGAAGTACTCCGCCGAGAACGTCGCGGTCTCCGGCGGCGGGCGGTCGGCGCTGACGCGCGTCGCCGCGTCGCTCGGCAACATCAACCTCGGTCACTTCCTTCCGGACTACACCGCGTACGAAGAGCTGCTCAGCGTGTTTCGGTTGTTCTCGCCGATCCCGATCCTGCTCGAGCCCGAGCGCGGCTATGCGTTCTCCGGCGCCGACCTCCGCCGTGAAGTCATGGGCCGCGGGCTGTCGGCGATCCTCGCCTCGAACCCGGCGAACCCGACCGGCAAGACGATCGGTGGCAGCGACCTCGCCGAGTGGGTCGCGGTCGGTCGCGAGCTCGACTGCGCGCTGATCTTCGACGAGTTCTACTCGCACTACGTGTGGCGCCCGGATCTCCAGGCCAACGGCGGCATCGAGACCGCCGCGCGCTATGTCGAAGATGTCGATCGCGATCCGGTCGTGATCCTCGACGGTCTGACCAAGAACTGGCGCTATCCCGGGTGGCGCGTGACGTGGACGGTCGCGCCGCGCAAGATCATCGAAGGTGTGACGTCCGCCGGATCGTTCCTCGATGGTGGTGGCTCGCGGCCGCTACAGCGCAAGGCGATCGAGCTGCTCGAACCGGCGGCGGCGATGGCCGAGACCCACGCGATCCAGGCCGAGTTCGGCAAGAAGCGCGCGAAGCTCTTGAACGGGCTGCGCGACCTCGGCTTCACGATCGATCTGCCGCCCGAAGGCACGTTCTATGTGTGGGCGTCGGCGCAGCACCTGCCGCCCGCGATCAGCGACGGCATGAGCTTCTTCCGCGCGGCGCTCGATCGGCAGGTCATCTCGGTGCCCGGCGAGTTCTTCGATGTCGATCCGGGCAAGCGCCGCGGCGGCCGTGCGTCGCGCTTCCGTCGTCACCTGCGGTTCTCGTTCGGCCCACCGATGGCGAAGATCGAGCTCGCGCTGGAGCGGTTCAAGGACTTGATCGCGGCGCAGTAGCGAGCACCGCTGCGGTACAGTAGGGCGTGGCCAGCGCTGTACCGGACTCTGCGCCAGCAGCACCGCCGCCCGGCAAGCTGAGGCGGATCCTGCGCAAGATCTGGTGGCTGCACTCGGGCGTCGCGCTGAGCTTCGGCCTCGGCGTGATGCTGTTCGCGCGTGCGGGGCTCGCGCATGCCGACAAGGTGTTGATCGCGCTGTTCGTCTCGTGGCTGCTGCTGTTCGTCGCGCTGCGCTTCATCACCGGACCGGCGAACCGGCGCGAGCAAGAGGGCATCGCGCGCAAGGGCATTCGCGTCGCGACCAACTACATCATCAAGCAGTTCTACCAGCAGATGTTCTTCTTCCTGACGCCGCTCTACGCGTCGTCGGCGACGTGGTCGTTCGCGTCGTGGAACTGGTGGCTCGCGCCGCTGCTGTTGATCTGCGCCGTGCTCTCGACGATGGACCTCGTGTTCGATCACTTCGTGATGGAGCGGCGCTGGCTCGCCTCGGCGATGTACGGCCTCGCGATGTTCTCGCTGCTCAACGTGCTGCTGCCACTCGTCGTCGGGTGCGATCACGCGACCGGCCTGATCGTCGCCGGCGCCGCGACGCCCGCATCGGTCGCACTGTTGACGTTCTCGGTGCGCTCGGTGCTGTCGCCGCAGGGCGCGATCCTCACGCTCGGGATGACCGGCCTGTTGCTCGCGGGCGTGTGGTACGGGCGCGCCGTGATCCCGCCGGCACCGCTCGCGATGCCGGAGACCGCGGTCGGTAACGGCGGCTACGGCGAGCTCGAGTGCATGCCGTCGAGCAAGCATCAGATCCGCGCCGATCAGCTCGACAAGTTGCGCTGCGGTTCGCTGTTGCGCGAGCCCGGTGGCTTGAAAGAGCCGGTGGTCCACGTGTGGGTCCACAACGGCACCGAGGTGTCGCGCCAGACCCCGTCGCAGTTCACCTGCGATGGCGATGGCGTCGTGTTCCGCAGCGAGCTCGAGCCCGCGAACCTGCCGAAAGATCCGATCGGCGCGTGGGCGTGCGAGACCTGGACGCGGGGCGGGCAGCTCGTCGGGCTGCGCAAGTTCGAGGTCGTCACCAAGGACGGCAAGACGCTCGATCAGCTCCACACCGGCAGCGGCAGCGCGATCGCCGCGCCGCGCGATGCCGGCGTCGATTAGATCCGCAGCGCGAGGAACAACTGCGGGCCGAACGTGCCGAGCGTCGAGAGGTCATCCCACCCGAGCTGGCCGCCGATGTCGAAGTACTTGCGCGGCGAGTACTGGAGGCCGGCCTTGATGAACGTCTGCGTGCCGCTGTTCGACGACGTGCCGGCACCACCGCCACCGCTGGTCGCGCCGAGGTCGCTGTCGATGCCGACCCGACCGATGAACGCGAGCTTGTCGTCGTGCTGGTACTCGCCGTAGAACGAGAACCGCAGGTGACCGTTCGACTGCTGCGTGTTCGTCTTCAGGTTGTTCGCGTCCACCGCGTTGAAGCCTTCTTGATAGAGGCTCGGCGCGAACTTATCGAGCCGGATCAACAGCAGGTCATCGAGGCCGCCGAGCGAGAACTTGTCGTTGAACACGAACTTGATCGGGGCGCCGAGCGTGACGCCGAACGCCACCGGGTTGATGTAGAGCGGCACGCCGATCCGCACGGCGAGCCAGTTCTGCAACAGGATCGTGACGTCGAGGCCGAACGTCTTGCCGCTGTGGAAGCCGATCTTCGACGACGCCGCCGGATCGGTGAGGTCGCGATCGTAGGCGCCGAAGTACGCGTAGGTCAGACCGATCTGAACCTGCGACGTGATGCCGTAGCGCGCGTGGATCGCGTCGCTCGCGAGGAACGGCGACACCTGGAAGTGCGGCGCGATCGAGATCTCCGACATGTTCTGCGGCAGCGTGAGCGGGCGCAGCACTTCCTGGATCGGATAGCCGGTCGGCTTGGCCACCGGCGCCACGACCACCGGATGGTCCGGCTGGTTCGTCATCGCGTGCGGATTGTCGGGATTCTCGTTGACCCCGTTCATGTCGGATGGCGGCGTGTCCTCGATCGGTTGCACCGCGCTGCCCGAGGCGTCCCCGCCACCGGCCGCCGAACCGCTGCCACCCGCGGCGGCTCCGCCGTCATCCTTTGCGGGCGCGACCGGGGTCGGCTTCGCCGGTGCCTTCTTCTTTGCCGGCGCCGCGGCCACGAGCGCGCTCGTAGCGAACACCGTTACGCCCAAAACCGAGATCAGCCGGCGAAGTGACATGGGCGCACATTACAACAAGCCCGCATGGCTACCCCGTAGGGATCACCTCAAAACAGCTAGCAGTGGCCGATCCAGAGGGTCGCCGGAACTTCCGGCGCGGCCGGCGTCGCCGTCGAGCTCTGGGGCGCGGACCGCTTGACCTGGACGACGGCGAGCGCGGCGGCGCCGAGGCCGAGCATCGCAACGAACGCGCGTCTCGTCGGTGTCCAGATCTTCTTGCCAGTCATGGGGTGCACTCCGGTGCGTCGAAGCCCTGGACCAGGTCGTTGAGCGAGAGCTTCTTGTTGCACGGGTCCTCGGCGACATCGGCCGACGACCGCATCGTCGTGCCGTCCTTGTCGCCGAAGTCGTCGGTGATGCCCTTCGGGACCTCGCGCGCGTCGTTCGCGTTGACCTTGCTGTTCGGATCGGTGGTCGCGGCCGCGTCGAGCAACTGCTGGTTGAACCACGCGAGGAACGCGACCGGGTGATAGTGATAGACGATGCCGTCGGCCGGCAGCCGGCAGTGCGCCGCGACGTTCGAGTCCCACCACAGGCCCGGCGTGATCTGGTCCGCGACCAGCTGGTCGATGTCGGCGGGCTTCATCTTCTTGTAGTCCTTCAGCAGGCGCAACTGCTCGCCCCAGCTCGGGTCGAACGTCCACTCGGAGACGAACAGCGGCACCACGTAGTGCATCTGCGCGCCGTTGCCGCTCGAGTAGAACTGCGAGAGCTCCGCCCTGGACAGCATGCCGTCGTGATTGGCGTCGATCACGTCGTTGATCTGCTTCGCGTCGCAGAACCGCCCGCCCGAGGTCCCGTCGATCGTCGTCCACAGACTTGCCCCTGGGACGCCGGCGAACAGCTCGCCGGTCGAGAAGAACGCGAGGTGGAGCTGCGGCTTCGACAGCTCCGCGGGCCCCGCGCGCCCGACGCGGCCGATCTGCACGCCGGCCTCGATGCCCTCGTCGAGCAGCACGACATCGCCGGGCTTCGCCGCCTTGAAGGCCTCCGACTTCGCCGCCCACGGCACCGGCTTGTCGGTCTTGAGCTCGTCGCCGAGGTGCATGTACAGCGAGTAGAACTGGACGCGCGCCGCGCCGAGGTTCATGTCGTGGCGAAGCAGCGCGAAGTTGTTCGAGCCGATCGCGCTGTCCTTGCCCATCCGCGCGGCGACGAGCCGGCCCGGGAACGGCGCGAACACACCCGAGCCTTCTTTGGCCGCGAGATGGACGCCGCCGTGCCACAGCCGAGACTCGCCCCACGGCCCGACCGGGAAGAAGCCACCGTCGGCGCGACTCTCGTTCGCTTTGTAGAGCTCGTTCGCGTCGTCCTTGAGCTCGTCGGCCTGGTCGGGGATGGCCGGGCGATCCTCGTTCTTTTTCGGCTCGCCCTTCGGGAACACCGGATAGCACAACGCGCCACGCAGCTTGCGACAGAACCCCTCGAAGTCGAACGGACCCGGATCCCACTTCTGATCCCACAGGTGGTAGTGGCCGATGTAGCCGGCGAACCGCATCGACTGATCTTTCGGGATCGTGCCCCACTGCTGCTTGCCGGGCGACGCTTGAGGAAACTCGGCGGGCAGGTTCGGCAGGTACTTCTGGAGCGCGCGGCACAACTTGCTGAACGAGTCGTATTGCTCGTCGGTGTAGTCGTACGCGTGGATCGTGTGGTTGTTGATCTTGCAGTCTTTGATCCGGCGCTTCGGGCCGTACTTGCCCGACGCGTACCAGTTGGGAAACGCGATCGCGTCGCCCTTGTTGCACATCTCGATGCCGATCGAATCGATGTTCCATTCCGACGCGTGATACGCCATCAGGCCGAGGTCGATCGTCTGATAGATCGTGCCGTCGTTATCGAGCAGGAAGTGCACCGAGAGCCCGCGCTCGTTCTGCAGCACCGAGAAGCACATGTCGGCGGTGTTGCAGCCGTCGTGATGGATCACGAACTGTTTGATCGACGCCTTGACCGCCTCGTACGGCGGACTGTTCTTGAAGTGCGCGAGGCGCGGGCGCAGCGCGTAGCGCCGCGTGTATGGGCCCATCGGCAACTTGCCGTACGGCACCGACCGCCGGCCACCACCTTCGCTCGGCTCCGGCTT
Source organism: Kofleriaceae bacterium (assembly GCA_039935615.1). Taxonomy (GTDB): domain Bacteria; phylum Myxococcota_A; class Polyangia; order Haliangiales; family Haliangiaceae; genus JABFXX01. The sequence goes on along the minus strand of JBDTJY010000191.1, from coordinate 9,898 downwards.
GCAGTAGTTCGCATTGCCCGGCGTGAGCACGTACGGATCGGTCTCGGTGATCTGGCAGTCCTCGCGCGTCGCATCCCAATACGGCGGCTCGCGCCAGTTGATGATCGGCGCGTCGGTGCGAAAGATCTGACCGCCGATGATCAGGTTGCCCGATGGTCTAAAGCGACCCATGAGTGCTCATTCTGTCAAAAACCTCAGCTCGGTGGAGCCGATCTTGATGGTCATGCCGTGCTGTAGCGGTGCGCTCTGCACGCGTTGGCCGTTGATGTAGGTGCCGTTCGTAGAGTTGAGGTCGATCAGGGTGCACACCCCGTTCGGATCCATCGCGAACTGAGCGTGATTGCTCGAGGTGAAGCCGTCCTCGATCCGGAGGTCGCTCGCGGGTTGCCCCCCGACGAGGAAGCCGTTGCGCAGCGTCAAGCGCTCGCCGGTGCGCGGCCCGGTCATCACGAGCAGCCCGGGAATCGGCCGGCCGTTCGGGAGCAAGCCGGCCTGCGGCGGTCGACTCTGAAACACCTGCGGCGGGACCGTCGCGTGTGGCATGCCCGGGACCTGCGGCGCCTGCTGCTTGCGCGACATCAGCCAGCCGATCACCCCGAGCACGACGGCCAACCCGACCGCCACGCCGAGCAGGATCACCAGCCAGCGCAGGATCGCGCCACCGCGACTGCTGCTCGTCGCGAACGCGACACACTGATCGTTCGCGCAATATCCGGTCTCGCACGCCGAGCCGCTGCACGCCGGCGCTTCGGGCACGCGCATCTCGTTCGACGTCGCCTCGGTGCGGCCGGCGGTGACGATGTGGAGCCGCTTGCCGGCGACATCGTCATCCTTGCTCGCGTAGAACGTCACGACGTACTGCTTGTTGATCTCGTCGGTCAGTTGCTTGAACGCGTCGTTCCACGTGTCGGGTTGCGGCTTGCGACCCTGACCGGGCCAGCGCAGCGTGCCGAACGATCGCTTCGCGAGCTCGCCCATGACGAGCAGCGGTCGCCGCATGTCGGCGGGCGAGTACGCGAGCACGTGAATGCGGACGCCTTCTTTCGCGGCGCGGTTCGCGGTGCGCGTGACCCGATCGTGATCGCTCGACGCGTCGCGGCCATCGCCGATCGCGATGATCATCTTGCGCTGCGGGCGACCCTCGACCTCGGGCTTGGACTTCTTCAGCGCGGTCAGCGCGCGATCGATCGCATCGAGCAACACCGGATCCGCGACCGAGCTATCGGTCGTGAGCGCGATCTTGCCGCGCAGCGACTTCGCGAGGCCGAGCTTCGGCGTCACCGGATTCTCGCCGTACATCACGACCGCGATCTTGGTCGTGTCCTTGAGGTGGTCGAGCAACACGTGCTCGAGCGAGTCCGAGATCTGCGGCAACGCGTCGGTGAAGTCCGCGGTCGCCTGCACGAGGATCACGATCTCGGTCTCGCCCGCGGTCTGATCGTAGGTCCCGAGCGAGAACGGGATCTTCTTCTCGCTGCTGCCGAAGAACAGCCGGATGCTTTTCGGATCGCCGAGATCGAGCAACTGTCCCTGCAGCGATAACGCCGAGAGGTAGACCCGCAGCCGATAGCCGGTGACCGACGCGGGCTCGAGATCGACGCGATCGACGGTCACGCGATAGCTCGGGTGGGAGTCCTCCGCGGGCTGCGCGTATGCCACCGAAGTGGCGACGAGCAGCGCCAGGGCAAAGGCCAGCCTCACCGACCCAGCGTAGCAGATGCGTCAGGCGGGCAGGCGGAACCGGTACATCACGGGAACGAACGTCAACAGATCCATTTCGGCGGTGACGGTGCCGTCGGTCCAGTTGTTGATCACGAGCGGCACGCCTTGATCGTCGACGCGATCGCTGAGGATGCCGATGTGATCCGGTCCGGCCTTGTTCGGGAACGTGTCCATGAAGATCACGTCGCCGGGGCGAAGTGGATCGCTCGCGTCATCGAGCTTCGCGGTGTGTTGTTCCCAGTGCCGCTTGAAGTACGGCAACAGCGTGCCGACGCGGCGTTGATCGATGCTCGGATCGCCCGCACCCTTGACCATCGGATACGCGCCGCGCGCCTTCGCGATGTCTTCGTGCAGCGCCTTCTGGAGATCGAGACCGGCGTTGCGCACGCTGCGGATGATCACGTCGGTGCACACGCCCATCGTGCGCGGCACGTCGCCGTTCGGATAGCTCATCGAGATGTAGCCCTCGGCCTCCGCGGTGTACGCGTCGGCGTTGAGGACCGCTTTCTTCGCGCCGATCAACACGTCGAGTGGATCGGGGATGCCATCGTTGTCGCGATCGTGCGCGGCGGCGGCGGTCGTCAACCGCGCATCGACGAGCAGCGGCCGGAGCTCGTCGCGATCGCCGGCGCGGAGCGCGAGGGTGTGGCCGCCGATCACGAGCGTGGTCTCGCCGGTCAGCGGATATGCCTTGCGCGGAAACCCATCGATCGACAGCACGAGGACGCCGTGGGTGTCGTCGATCCGCGCACTCACGCGTTCACTCGTCAGCCTGTCGGGCAGCACGAGCTGGACCTTCGGATCGAGGTCGCCGAACACGCCGTTGTCGGAGAGTCCGAGGCAGACCTCGGGGGCGGCGCGGGGATCCTTTGGGTGGTCGCGCGAGATCGAGTCGACGTGGGGCTGTGGGCCGGCCTCGCTGGGCGAGCGACAGCCCTGCCAAGCTAGCGAGATCATGGCAACAACAATTCCGGAACCGAGCGCGATCCGTGGTGTCATAGGTAGCCAGGGCGCGATCCATGGGATCCGCCCCGAGTAATAGACACCCGAACGGTTGATTCGATTGCAGGCTTTTCGTTTCCCCATTACCGTTCGAAGCGAGCGGAGGATCTGATGAGTTACATGGACTTCTCGAGCTGGCCACGTGATCAAGAGCAAAGCTTCGTCGTGTACGAGCAGCACTCCGCCGAATCATCGAAGAAGGCGTTCACCGCCGCGATCATCGCCGGTATCGGCGTGCTGCTGCTCTTGGTTGGCATCTACGCCGGCGTCGAGCCCGAGCATCACGACATGACCAAGGGCATGAACATGTCCAACATCACGAAGAAGTCGACCGCTTCGACGCCCGCACCGACGCCCGCTCCGGCGGCCGCTCCGGCGGCGGCTCCGGCCGCGGCACCCGCTACCGCGCCCGACGACAAGAAGTAAGCTTCGCGCGTAAGCGCGATGCGAATGGTTTTCATGATCGGAGTGGTCGCGTGTTCGCGACCGCCCGCTGCGCCGGTCGCACCTCCTGTGGACCGCGTCGCGATCGTGGTCGCCGAGCGTGGCGATCATGGCATCCACCTCGTCGGCATCGACGAGCATGGCGATCGCCAGTTCGAGCTCGTGCGTGCGAGCGACGATCAAGCGCGCGACAGCAATCCCGCGATCTCACCCGACGGCAAGTGGATCGTGTTCGCGTCGAGTCGCGGCCGTGCGATCGAGGAGACCCACGTGTGGATCGCGCGCGCGATTCCCGACGCGCTCGCGGTGCCGCTGACCCACGGCGCTGGGATCGACAGTCATCCGGTGTGGCGCCCCGACGGTCGCGGCATCGTGTTCGACTCGACGCGCGCGCACGGCGACTTCGATCTCTACGAGCTCGCGATCCACGACGGTCGCGCGGTGGGTGAGCCGATCGCGATCACGAGCGCGCCGGGCCACGAGGTGACGCCGACGATCGCGCGCGACGGCACGGTCATCTATGCCGCGATCCGTCCGCTCGAAGGCGACAAGGTCGAGAGCCACCTCGAGGCGCTCCATCCGGACGGGACGATCGAGACGCTGACCGACGGTCCGGCCGACGTGTCACCGGCGCTGTCGCCCGATCAAACGCAGATCGCGTTCGCGCGGCCGGTCGAGCACGCCGGGTTACTCGATAGCGAGCTATGGATCCGGCCGCGTGCCGGCGGCGACGCCGAGCCGCTCGTCGATGTCCGGCTCACCGAAGAGACCGGACCGGTGTGGTCTGCCGATGGTCGCTTCGTGTTCGCGACCTCGCTGTTGCGCGGCGCGCGCGGCAACGTCGTGTTCTCCTCGGTGATCGTTGTCGACCTGACGCAGCACCCACGTGTCGCACGCGTCCTCGAAGATCGTACTGGACCGATCGCGCGGATGACGCCGGCGCTCGCGCCGATTGCGCTCGACGCACGCGCCCTCGACGCAGATCCAGAGTACCTTTCGGAGCTCGCGCGGATCACGGCGAAGGCCGCCGCTGCGACTCCACCATGAGCCCCGTGACAGCGACCGCGATCAGCTTGCTCGCCGCATGTTCGGCGGCGCCGGCGCCGATAGGCCCGACGCCCAATATCGCGTCGCTGTCGCTCGCCGCCGACGCACAGATGGTGACGGTCCCCGAAGGCCAGTTCATCGCCGGCTCGACCCCCGAGGAGCGCGCGACGGCGTACGACGATTTCCTGGCGACCGCGGGCAACGACAGCGCGCGCGACAACAAATGGTTCGACGGCGAAGACGATCGTCACCTCGAACATCTGCCGGCCTTCCGGATCGACCTGATGCCGGTCACGCACAGCCAGTATGCGGAGTTCGTTACCGCGACCGGCGCGCATCCACCCACGATCGACGAGGCCGCGTGGAAAGCGCAGGGCCTCGCGCAGGACTACGCGATCGTCGCACGGTTCGCGTGGAAGGCCGGCGAGCCACCGGGCGGCAAGCTCGATCATCCGGTCGTGCTCGTCACGTACGCCGAAGCCGCCGCGTATTGCGCGTGGCGCGGCAGGCAGGCCGGCGAACCCCGCCGGTTGCCGACCGCGTTGGAATACGAAAAGGCGGAGCGCGGCGACAACGGCCTCGCCTATCCGTGGGGCAACACCTACGAGGCCGACAAGCTCGACAGCGCCGTCAAGGGGCCGGGCGACACGGTGCCGACCGGGCAGTTCACGAACGGTGCGAGCCCGTACGGCGTGCTCGATCTCGCGGGCAACGTGTTCGAGTGGACGTCGACGCCGTACTCCGGCAACAAGCGCACCGTGAAGGGCTCGGCGTACGAAGACTTCGGTGGCGTCGGGCGCGGCGCCGGTCGGCACGGTCGGCCGCCGACGCTGCGCCACATCATCATCGGCTTTCGCTGCGCGGCCGACGCGCCCCCTCCGACGTGACGGCGATCCTCGTGCACGGCGGTGCCGGCGCGACGCCACCCGAGCGTCACGATCGCCTGCGCGCCGGCGTGCGTGCGGCCGCCGGCGTCGGTGATGCGATCCTCGTCGCGGGCGGCAGTGCGCTCGATGCCGTGGTCGCGGCGGTGCGCGTGCTCGAGGACGATCCAGAGTTCAACGCGGGCACCGGTTCGGCGCTCACGTGCGACGGCACGGTCGAGACCGATGCGGCGGTGATGTGCGGTGCCACGCAGCGCGTCGGTGCGGTCGCGGCGGTTCCGGATCTCGGCTGCGCGATCGCGCTCGCGCGTGCGGTGCTCGAGCGCGGCGAGCACGCGATCCTCGCCGGCCCGGCCGCGTGGGACTTCGCGCGCGAGCTCGGAATTTCGCCGGCGCCGCCCGGATCGCTGATCACCGATCGCGCCCGCGCGCGGCTCGCCGAGAAGGGCACGGTCGGTGCGGTCGCGCGGGATCGCGAGGGTCGGTTCGCGGCGGCGACGTCGACCGGCGGTATCGTCGGCAAGCGGCGAGGGCGGGTCGGCGATTCGCCGATCCCCGGCGCCGGAACGTGGGCCGATGATCGGATCGCGCTGTCGGCGACGGGGGATGGCGAGGCGATCCTGCGCGTCGCGTTGACGCGGATGATCTCGTTGCGCGGAGGTGAGCTAGCTGCGGCGATCGGCGATTCGCTGCGCGAGCTCGCGCGGATCACCCGTGGCAGCGCCGGCGTGATCGGCGTCGATCGCCACGGGCTGATCGGCGTTCAGCTCTCGGCGACGATGCCGATCGCCTGGGCAGATCGCCCCGGCGAGCTAATGGATTCGATGGGTTATCAACTATAAATCCACACGCACCTACATGAGCGCAGGTTGTGGTATTCGCGCCGCCTCATGAAGACTGTCTTATTTGCGTTGGTGGTGTTGGCGACCGCGTGTGCGACGAGCGTTCCCGATGATCTCGCGGGCGAGTCGGAGACCGATGGCGACCTCGGTGGCAAGGCGGACGCCGCGGCCGATGGCGTCTACACGTACTTTCAGGTTCACACGAGCAGCTCGGGCTACACGCTCGCGCGCCTCAATCGCAGCACGACCGTGTGCGCGAACGGTGCGACGAAGGCGAGCTGCTTCGCGCCGACGCTCGACTGGTCGGAGGTCGCGCTGACCGCGACGAGCCAGGCAAAGCTGGTCGAAGCCTCGGCGCGCACCGGTGAAGCCGCGCTCGTGCGTGGCCGGTTCGCGACGAAGGCCGGGGTCGCTCGCTTCATCGTCACCGAAGCGTGGCTCGCCGAGTCGAACACCGTGCCCGACGGCGTGTTCGCGAAGGTCACGAACAGCGGCATCGTGTGCATCACGACGCCGTGCCCGACCATGAAGGAGCACTCGCTCAACAACTCGTTCACCGCGAACATCGCGGCGATCGATTGGTCGTACGCGAGCCTGAGCGCGCACGAGGTCGATGGCTTCTCGAACGAGATCAACAGCCCGTTCGGCACGATCATCGCCGGCGATCGCTACAGCGTGACCCACTCGCAGAAGGGCCGCACCGCGACCGCCGGGTACCATCGCCTCGTCGAGGATGCCCCGTGCTACCGCGGTGGTTGCTCGGACGAGCTGTGCTCGGACACGAGCGGGATGCTGTCGAGCTGCATCTGGAAGCCGGTCTACGCGTGTGACGAAGCCGCGACCTGCGAGCGCCAGACCGATGGTTCGTGTGGCTTCACGCAAGACGACGCGTTCAACGCGTGCGTCGCCGGACTCTAGTAAGCTGACCGTATGGCGGACCTAACGCTGTACGGCGATTCAGCCTGGGTCAGTCCCTGGGTGTTTCACGCGCTCGTCGCGCTCGAGGAGCTCGGCCGCCCGTACCGGCTCGAGCGGTTGCCGCTGCCGTTGCCCGAGAAGGCGGCGGAGCAGCTCGTCGCCAAGGCGATCCTCGGCAAGCTGCCGTGCCTCGTCCACGGCGAGTTGTGGTTGACCGAGTCGAGCGCGATCAGCGAGTACCTCGCCGAGGAGTTTCCGAGGCCGGCGCTGCTGCCGACCGATCGCGACGCGCGGGCGCGAGCTCGTCAGGTGATGTCGTGGTTGCGCACCGCGCTGCAAGCACTGCGCGACGAGCGGCCGACGACCTCGGTGTTTCAACGGCCGGTCACGACGCCGCTGTCCGAGAAAGCTCGCGAGGCGGCGAACGAGCTCGTCCGCGTGACCGAGGCGTTGCTCGCGCCGGGCGCGCAGTATCTGTTCGGTGCGTGGTCGATGGCGGACGCCGATCTGTCGCTCGCCCTCATGCGGCTGGCGGCGAACGGCGATCCGCTGCCGGCGCGGATCTCGGACTACGCGCTCGTCCAGTGGAACCGACCCTCGATCCGCAAGTACCTGAGCTACGTGCCGACGAATCGCTTGAAATAGCCCCTTGCGATAGTTCGACAAGTGTCGTACTGATGGGCGTGCCCAAGGACGACCTCGACCGCCTCGCTCGGATGCACCGAGCGTTGTCGAACCCCAACCGGCTGCGCCTGTTCATGAACTTGCTCGACGAGAGCAAGCTCGACCTCGCGAAGGGCCGGATCCACGACTGCTTCCTCGGCAAGCTGCTCGGTGGCCTCGAGCTCGGCGCGCCCACCGTCTCGCACCACGTCAAAGAGCTGTCGGATGCGGGGCTGATCACGACCCAGCGCGAGGGCAAGCAGCTCACGTGCTCCGTCGACCCCGAGGGCCTCGCGAGCCTGCGCGCGTCGCTCGCACTCACCACTTCGAAAGTTTAAGAACCATGAGTTATCAATCGATCCAGATCGAGAAGTACGGTCCCGCGACCGCCATGCACTTCCACACGCTCGAGGCGCGCGAGCCCGGCGAGGACGAGGTCGCGATCGACGTCGCGTACTCCGGGATCAACTTCGCCGATATCCAGATGCGGCTCGGGCTCTATCCGGACGCACCGAAGAAGCCGTTCGTGCCCGGCTACGAGGTCTCCGGCAAGGTGACCGCGGTCGGCAAGGGCGTGGTCGGCGTCAAGAAGGGCGACGACGTCATCGCCGGCACGTACTTCGGCGGCTACGCGTCGACCGTGACGCTGCCGGTGCGCCAGGTGTTCAAGCTCCCCGAGGGCATCGACCTCGAGGCCGGCGCCGCGCTGCCGGTCAACTACTTCACTGCGCAGCTCGCGCTGTTCGAGATGGCGCGGATTCGCAAAGGCGATCGGATCCTGATCGAGCCGGCCACCGGTGGCGTCGGCGTGCTCGCGATCCAGATGGCGCGGTTCGTCGGCGCCGAGGTCACCGGCCTGACCACGAGCCCGCGCAAGAAGGCGTTCATCGAGGAGCTCGGTGCGAAGGCGTACACCGTCGACGAATTCCACGCCGACGCGTCGCTCGAGGACTACGACCTCGTGATCAACTCGTCGGGCGGCAGCGCGATCGAGTGGCAACGCCGGCGGCTCGGCATGACCGGCCGGATCATCTGCCTCGGCATGTCGTCGATGACGAAGAACGGCAAGCGCAGCTATGTCAAGATCGCGAGCGCGCTGCTGCGCACGCCGCGGATCTCGGTGCTGAAGCTGTTCGATGCGAACACCGGCGTCTACGCGCTCAACGCGCTCAACATCCTGCGCGATCCGGTGTGGGCCGAGAAGCTCACCAGCTCGATGAGCGAGATCCAGGCGATGCACCTCAAGCCGATCGTCGGCAAGGTGTTCGAGGCGACCGATGTCGCCGCGGCGCACGCGTTCCTCGAGACCAAGCAAGCGACCGGCAAGGTGCTCCTGCACTGGTCGTGATGTGGACCTACTTCGCGAGGTGCAGCGGACGCGCCTGCGTGTTCCAGACTTCGTGAATGTGGCCGTCCTGATCGAACGTCAGGTGTGACATCCCGAACGTCCACGTCTCGCCGAACGTGTCGTCGATCCCGTCGGGGGCGCCCTCGACGCCGAGCACCTCGTCGCGACTCGCGTGCGGTCCGTAGCTGCCGCGTGCTCTGGCTGCGGCCGCGACCGTCGGATCGGTCGGTGCGAGCCAGACTTTGAGTTGGTCGAACGCCGAGCTGCGCCAGCCGTAGACCACGCCGTGCTTGAACGTCACCTCGGCCATGCCATACGACCAGCGCTCGCCGAACGTCTGATCGATCCGCGTCGGCTCGCCCATGATCTTGCGGACGTCGTCGCGCGACGAGCCGATCGTGAAGCCGGCGGTGTTCGCGGGGATCGGTGGCGTCGCCGTTGGGATGGGCGGGGGTGGCGCGATCGTCGCCGCGTGCTTGTCGTGCTGCAGCACGAACGCGATCGCCCCGGCGGCGACCACCGCGCCCAACGCGAACGGGATCCACGAGCGCACGCGTCGCCGCGGCGGCGGAGCGTCGTGCACGATCTCGGTCTTCGGCGGTGTCGCGTGCGGCCGCGGCGTCAGCGAGTCGACGTACGCGGGCGGCGCTTCGCGCTGTGGCAGCTCGACCTTCGGAAACCCGGCGGTCTCGAGAAACGTGTAGGCCTCGTTGATCTCGCGCAGCTTGCGGTCCGCGCGGTCGTGGACCTTCGGATCGCCTTGATGGCGATCCGGATGCCAGACCTTCGCGAGCACGATCTTCGCTTCACGTGCTTCGTCTTTCGATGCACCGGGCGCGATCTCCAGGACGCGATACGCGCCGGCGAGGTCCACAGCGAGAGCGTAGAGGATCTGCTCGCGCTCGGGTGCGTTAGCGTCCACTCGAAGCGCGCATCTACCGGTCGGTCTGCGCGAGCTCGAACGAATAGCTGCAGTGCACGTCCGGCAGCTCGTCGAGCACGTCGGGGCACATTGTTCGCGTCGTGCA
>JBDTJY010000190.1:0-15715 GCA_039935615.1 Kofleriaceae bacterium | reverse complement strand
GTGGTCGCCGAGGCATCCGGGGGCCCGCTGCCGGTGGCGTCGACCTGACCGTAGCCGGGCGGTGCGCTGTGACACGCGGCCAACATGATCAGGAGGACGCGGGTTCGCATGGCGCGGACTCTATCGCCCACGCTGTATGCTAGGAACGGAAAATATGAGGTTGGTGGAAATCGCAACGTGATCCAGCCGGTCACCCATCGCGCGACGCTACCCACGGGGGTGCGCAAGATCGCGGTCGTCGCGGACACCCACTCGTCGCCGCACGCTGGCACGGTGCAGGCGCTCGCCGACTACGCGCCCGACGCGATCTTTCACGCGGGCGACATCGGCGATCTCGGCGTGCTCGAGACTCTGCGCGAGATCGCACCGCTGTACGCGATCCGCGGCAACATCGATACGCGCGCCGACGAGCTCCCCGATGCGCTCGTGATCGATCACGAGAGTGGGCTGCGCACGTTGATGGTGCACATCGGGGTCTACGGCCCGAAGCTGCGCGCCGAAGTCGCGAAGCTCGCGCGCGCCGAGAAGGCCTCGTTCGTGGTGTGCGGCCACTCGCACGTGCCGTTCATCGGCGTCGACCGCGGCATTCACATCTTCAATCCCGGCTCGTGCGGCCCGCGCCGGATGACGCTACCGATCGTGTTCGGTCACATCGACTTCACACCGACCGGGATCAAGCTCGCGCACGTCAACTGCGAGACCGGTCAGCCGTGGAGTCCGCCCTAACCGGCGGCGTCGCGCGCACCGAGTTGCAACGCGCCTTCGAGCTCGCGCAGCGATTCGTCGGTGTAGTCGAGCATGCGCTGCAGCGCGGGCACCGAGCGTCGGCACGCGGTGTAGCCGAAGCCGAGCTCCTTGTGGTAGCCGGTGATCGTGATGTTGAGCGCGAGGTAATCGACGGGGATCGAGACCGGATAGCTCTCGTCGAGCCGCATACCGTCGAGGTAGAGCAACTGCTTCGGTCCCGGCACGTTCGAGATCACGACGTTGTAGATCGGCCGGCGCTTCGCGTAGCCGGTCACCATGCTCGCGCCCATCGGCGCACTCATCGCCGCCGCATGCGCCATGCGCTCGAGCTTCGACATCTTGCCGAGGTGATCCTTCGCGAGCGTCGTCGACTCGATGATCAGCTTCATGCGCGCGAGCGGATCCTCGAGGTTGGTCGCGAGATTCGCGATCAGGATCGACAGCGCGTTGCCGCCATCCTGACCCGGCTCGCGCACCGACACCGGTACCATCGCGGTGAGTGGCCGCTCGGGAAGTGCGTCGTGCGCGATCAGGTAACGGCGCAACGTGCCGGAGCACACCGCGAGCGTGACGTCATTGATCGTGGCGGACGCGGCCTTGCCGATCGCCTGGAACCGCTCGAGCGAGAACGACTGCGCTGCGAATCGGCGCGAGCCGGAGATCTTGACGTTGAACATCGTCGGCGGTGCTTGATACGGCTGCGCGTGAGCGACCGTCTCGTCGCGGACGAGCTCGCGCAGACCGCTCTGCACGCCGGGGAAGATCTCGGCGCCCATCTTGAGCGCGCGCTCGATCAGGCCGGGGTGATGCTCGGGCTCGGCGTGTGGTGGACGCTCGCGCTTCGGCAGGGTCTGCGCCCAGATCGGCGGCCGGTGCTCGACCGGGTCGGGCGTGAGCAGCGTCTGCATCATGCGCATCGCGGCGACGCCGTCGAACATCGCGTGGTGGACCTTCATGAACAACGCGACCCGACCATCGGCGAGGCCCTCGATGACGTTGATCTCCCACAGCGGCCGCGTGCGATCCATCAGCGTGCCGTGCAAGCGCGACACGAGCCCGAGTAGCTCGCGGATGCGACCGGGCCGCGGCAAGGCGGAGTGGCGCAGGTGGTAATCGAGCTCGAAGTCTTGATCGTCGTCCCAGAAGAAATGACCGAAGCGGAAGTGCGCGTATTGATCGAACGGCGAGATCGGCCGCGGATATTCGCGCCAACCCTCGACCAGCTTCTGCACGAAGTCCGCGCCGGCGCCGATCGGTGGCGTGTACAGATGGAGCCCACCGACGTGCATCGGTTGGCGACGGCCCTCGAGCCACATGAACATCGCGTCCGTCGGCGATAGCGGCTTCATCCCGCAAACATCATGTCATAACGTGCGTGCTAGCATCGTGGCGAACGTGCTCGGCGAGACGATCGGTAACTTCAAGATCGTGGCGAAGCTCGGCCGCGGCGGGATGGGTGAGGTCTGGCTCGGCGAGCAGCAAAGTCTCGGCACGCGGGTCGCGATCAAGACCTTGCTCGAAGCGTTTCCTCGGGAGTCGGAGGACGTCCAGCGGTTCTTCAACGAGGCCCGCGCGGTCAGTCGGATCCAGCACGCCGGGATCACCAAGATCTTCGACAGCGGCATCCTGCCGAACGGCCGGGCGTATCTCGTGATGGAGTACCTCGACGGGGAATCGCTCGCGCAGCGGATCACTCGAGGCGTCTCGCGCGCGGCGCTCGCCGAGATCGGGCGCCAGATCGCGAGCGTGCTCGACGCGACCCACGGCGCCGGCATCACGCACCGCGACCTCAAGCCCGAGAACGTGTTCCTGATCGCCGACCGCGAGCAGCCGCGCGGCGAGCGCGTGAAGGTGTTGGATTTTGGCGTCGCGAAGCTGACCGGCACGCTCGCGCCGGGCTCGCCGCGCACGTACGGCACGCTCGGCACGCCGATGTACATGGCGCCCGAACAATGGGGCGATGCCTCGCAGGTCGACTGGCGCGCGGATCTCTATTCGCTGGGCTGCGTGACGTTCGAGATGGCGTGCCGGCGACCGCCGTTTCCCGTGAAGTCGGTCGCCGAAGCGTGTGCGAAGCATCTCCACGACACGCCGGTGCTCGCGAGCTCGCTCGTCGACGGGATTCCGCCGGCGCTCGATCAGTTGATCGCGCGGTTGCTCGCGAAGCAACCGGAGCAGCGACCGCGTTCGATGCGCGAGGTCGAGCACGCGTTCGAGCAGATCGGTCGCGCGATCGGGGTCGACGGGACGGCCGAGACGCTGCCGTTCCGCGCGCTGCCGCCGAACGCGGACGTGCTCGCGACGATGACCGCGGGCGAGGCGTCGGGACATCCACCGCAGACCCAACCCGCGCGGCGGCGCACCGTGCTCGTCGCCGGCATCGTCGCGACCGTCGTCAGTGCGGGCGCCGCGGCCACCGTGTACGTCGCGACCCGGACGCACACGTCACCGGCGGTCGTCCAACAAGTGGCGGTGCCGACGGTGACGACCATCGCGATCGATGCCGCGGTCGAACCGTCGTCGCACGACCAGACGCTCGCCGCGATCGTGCAGGCGGCGAACACCGGCGACGGCGAGAAGCCTCCGACCGAACAAGCGACGCATCACCGCGTGGCCACGACCGCACCGGCGACGCCAGCGGCGCCGGCGACGATCGATCGCGATGGCGTTCGCGCGGCGCTCGTCGCGCATCGCGAGGCGTTCCAGCTGTGCAACGCGCATCACGACACGATGGCGAAGCTGACGCTGACGTTCACGATCGGGCTCGACGGTCGCGCCTCGCGGATCACGGCGATCGGCGCGGACGACGAGCTCGCGGCGTGTGCGACCGCGGTCGTGCGCGAGATCTCGTTCCCGAAGCCGAAGGGCGGCACCGTCGACGAACAGTTGCCGATGACGTTCGAGGCCCTCCCCGATCCGGTGCGCGTGCCGCCGCCGGCGGAGCTGCCGCAGGCGCCCGATCAAGATGCGGTCAAGCGCGGCCTGCTCGCCGCCGAGAACGCGCTCGATCACTGCATGGTCGTCAACCACGTCGAGGACCGGCAGCTCCTCGAGATCACGATCGATCCGACCGGCCACGTCACGACCGCGCGCGCGCAGGGCCCGCTGGCCGAGTCGGCGTACTCGACGTGCGTGCTGTCGACGATGCACAGCGTGCAGTTTCCGGCGAGCAAGACCGGCCTGAAGCTGACAGTTCCGGTCACGCCGCCGTAAGCTCGCCGTCATGCGCACACTCGCGTTGGTGGTGGCAATGACCGCGGTCGCGGCGGCGGCCCCGGATCCGAAGTTGCTCGCGAAGGGCCGCGAGCTCGAGGCGAAGGGCGACCACGCCGGTGCGATCGTCGCGTACGAGCGATATCTCGAGGCCGCGCCCGGCGACGCGCTCGCGAGTGCCGAGCTCGGCTTCGCGGCGCTGCAGGCGAAGGATCTCGTGACAGCCGAAGCGGCGACGCGCACCGCGATCACCCACGCACCCAGGGGAGCGTACCTCCACGATCCGGACGGTCGCGCGCGGGGCGCCGCCCTGTACAACCTCGGGCTGATCCAGGAGGCGCAGGGCAAGCCGAAGGCCGCGGCGGCCTCGTACAAGGAATCGCAGGCGTCGCGGCCGTCGCGCGTGGTCCGCGAGAAATTGCAGAAGCTCGATCCGGTGGTCGCGGCCACCGCGGATCCGCTCGTGCCGGCGCGGCTCGCCGGACCGTTCAAGGACATTCGCGAGCTGTGCCGCGCGTGGCTGAAGAAGGTCGGTGAAGACCCGGAGTCGACGTGGGGCGAGAGCATCAGTTGCGCGAAGCCCGACGCGATCAAGATCGCAAGTCGCAAGCTCGCGAAGCCGTTCGCGGAGCTCCAGGCGTTCCAGTTCGAGTCGCGCTCGGCGCTCGAGCTCGCGATCCGGCTCGACGACGGTTGGTACCACTTCGAGTACGAGGGCAAGGGCGACCGCTCGTCCGCGCACTGCGGCGGTACCACGTTCACCGTGAAGCAGTTGCCGCTCGCGGCGACGGCGCCGCAGCTTCGGATCGAGTACACGTCGTCGGCGAAGGACTGCGAGCACGCCGGCAACGGTCACACGCGAACGTGGGGTTGGAGCGAGCAGGGCATCATCGCGATCGGCGTCGGCCTCGCCGGCAAGCCGCTCGCGCCGCCCGCGATCGTGACGGCGCTCGACGAGTGGCAGCGGTACGACACCGAGACCAAGCAGCAGATGACCGACGCCGCGGTGACCCTCGCGTGGGGCAAGGACTCGCTCGACGTCACGGGCAAGGTGACTCACCCGCCCGCGATCCAGGCCGCGATCGAGGACGGCGACCTCGATGGCGAGCAGGTGCTCGGCCACCACGTGCTGTTGTTCCCGTAAACGCTTGACTAGAAACTAGAACGTTCTAGAGTCCAGTGCGTGGAAGCGCTGCTGAAGATCGCCGAGCTCGCGGAGCGCTCCGGCGTGTCGATCGCGACGCTCAAGCACTACCTGCGCGAAGGGTTGATCGCACCGACGAAGAAGACCGGGCGAACGATGTCCTGGTACCACCCGCGGATCGTCTCGCGCGTCCGCACGATCAAAGAGCTCCAGCAGCGCCAGTTCCTTCCGCTCGATCTGATCAAGCGCACGATCGACGCGCCGCCCGACGAGCTGACCGCGGCGACCGCGATCGCCGGCGTGCTCGCGAAACATCGCGGCACGCGCTCGCTGACGCGCGCCGAGTTGCTCGAACGCGGCGTCGAAGCGCGCGAGCTCGAGTGGCTCGCCGCCGCGCGGCTCGCGGTGCCGACCGGGCCCGATCAGACCTACGTCGGCGACGACCTCGCGCTGTTACAGACGCTCGGCGCGGCGCGCAAGGCCGGCATCTCGCCGGCGATGCTGCCGTTCGAGATCCTGCGCGACTATCTCGCCGCGCTGCGGCGGCTCGTCGAAGTCGAGCTCCAGATGTTCCGCGCCGGCGTGCTCGCGCGCGCCGATCGCCCCGCCGTGCCCGGACTCGCCACGGCGGCGACCGAGCTCTCGGAGCGGCTCGTCGTGCTGCTCCGCCGCAAGTTGTTACTGCCGACCCTGCACCGTGTGATCGAGGAGGATCGTGATGTGGAAGCAAGCCGTGCTGTGCCTGGCCGCGTGCGGAGCGCCCGCAAGTCATCCGGCGTCCGACGTCGACGCGCACCCGCCAAGCGCTGACGCCGCGAGCTCGACGGCGATCGACGCACCGACCTCGACCACATCCGATCCAGCGAACGACGGTAGCGTGGCCGTCACCGAGGCGACCGTCTCGATCCCCGGCGCGACCAGCGATCACACGCTCGGGGCGACGATCTACACGCCGACCGGCGTCGTGATGCCGGCGCTCGTCGTGATCTCGCCCGGGTTCCAGATGGCGCGCGCGCAGTACGCGACGTACGCGCACCACCTCGCGACGTGGGGCTTCGAGGTCATCCTGACCGATTACGCCGACCAGGGCTTCTTCGCCGATCATCAAGCGATGGCGAACGATGTCGGCGCGGTGATCACCTACGCGCTCGCCCCGACGTTCCTGCCCGCGATCGACGCGACGAAGATCGCCCTCGCGGGTCACTCGCTCGGTGGTGACATCAGCGTGCTCGCGGCGTCGGGTGATCCACGCGTGCAGGCCGTCGTCGGATGGGACCCGGTCGATGCGTCGAACCCCTCGGTCGTCCCCGAGAAGATGACCGCGTTCACCGCGAAGCTCGCCGTGATCGGCGAGATCACCGACGGCTCCGGCGGCTTCATGCCGTGCGCTCCGACCGCCGACAACTACGCGATGTTCTACGCCGCGGCACCGGCTCCAGCCTTCGCGATGACGGTGAACGGCGCCGATCACATGGACTGGGTCGATGACGGCACGTGTGCGCTGTGCTCGGTCTGCACCGCGGGCACCGCGTCGCCGGATCTCGCGCACACCGCGACGCGCCGCTTGAACGTGACGTGGCTGCGCAGCGCGCTGTTCGCGGATACCTCGTTACAAGCGTGGCTGATGGCACCTCCGGAAGTCGCTGCAGGCGCCGCGAGCATCCAGCACAAGTAGCGCTCAAGGTCGGTTCGACCGAGCGGCTGTCGCCGAAGCTCACGGCGCTCGTGCAGATCACGTTGGTCGTGCGCAAGAACGCGCGCGAGCTCGAGCCTCCCGATCTCCAGCGCGCGCTCGACACCGGCGCCTATGCCGGGAGAGCCGAGCAGATCGCAGATCACGGCTACAGCGATCCGAAGACCGCCGCGATTCCGCGCTAGCTATCGGCGACCGTGACCGCCGCCGTGACCGCTGCTGTGACCGCCGCCGCGAAAGCCGCCGCCGCGTGCGGGGCGCGCGACCGCACCACCGCCGCGGTAGGCCGGGTGAACCGCCGCGCCGCCGCGATACCCGCCGTAGCCACGAACCACGCCGCCGCTGCGGTGATCACGAACGCCGCTGCGGTGATCGCGGATCCCGCCGTAGCCGTAGTGCGCATAGGCGCCGGGATTGCGGATCCCGCGAACGCCGTACGGCACGTTGTACGCGACGCCCCAGCCGCGGTCGTAAAACCCGGACTGGTACCAGATGCCACCGTCGTACCGCCAGTAGAGACCATCCGAGTAGAACACCGGATAGTCGTAGTCCGCGATCACGTCGACACCGGGGCTGACTTCGACGAGCCCACCCGCCACATACCCGCCACCCGCATACGCGACGTCAGGTTGCTCGCTGTAGCAACCTGCCGCGGCGGTTGCGAAGACGGCCGAGATGAGGATTGTACGCAACATGATCTCCCCACTACTGCATCAGGGAGACCAACTGGCTAACCGCGCGTGATCGCGCGGTTGGCTTATACGACCATGTGCGCGGCGCGCACGTCGAGCGGCGTGCTGGCGTACAGCGACCAGGCCTCCGCCATGAACTTCGCCGAGTCGACCAGCGCCCGGTGATACGGCCAGGACAGATGGATGATGCCGTTCTGCTGACACCACGCGCGCGTGATCGCGGCGGCGCGGGGCAGGTTGTGATGCGGGATCTTGGGGAACAGGTGATGCTCGACCTGATAGTCGAGCCCGATGAAGAAGTACGAGACGAAGCGCGGCATCTCGAGGTTGCGCGTGGTCTCGAGCTGGTGAACCCAATCGCGGTTCTGCCCGTCGGTGATCGGCAGGCCCATGTGCGCCGGTGCGAACACGAGGGCGAGGCACACGCCGACGACGGCCCAGATCGACGCGTACACCGCGAGACCGATCAACGGGCCGAACGCGATCATCGGCAGCACGATCCAACACGTGTAGTGAATGACGAGGCTCGTGACGTCGCCGAGCCACGCCTTCGTGATGCCGTGCTCCTTCGGGTAATGCGCGAGATACAGGATCGACGAACGGCGCATGCCGAGCGCCATCAGCGTCGACATCGGCCAGAACACGGTGCGCTGCAGGTTGCGTTGGAACCACCGCAAGCCCGGCGGGCTCTTCACGTGATCGCCATGCGACGACACGAACGGGAACGGCTTGATGTCCGGATCGACGCCCTCGACATTCGGGTGACCGTGATGCAGGCGATCGTGCTTGTTGCGCCAGTACAGGCTCGACAGTCCCGAGAACGCGGGGAACGCGAGATACACGAGCAGTTGATTGCGCCACGGCGACTTCGAGAAGCTCTTGTGGCTGCCCTCGTGACCGGTCATCGCGATCGAGGTCGACAGCACGCCGGCGAACGGAATGATCAGGATCAGCGCCCACAGCGGGACATGGCGCATCGCGATCAAACAGGCAGCGAGACCGGCGCCCAGGACAGCGAGCTTTAACCAGCTGCGTACTTCATGGTGGTCGAACACGCCGGCAGCACGAAGCTCCGCGCGCAAGCCACCCAGCTCGGGTAATCCGTTCATTGCGATGACCATCGACCAAACTACGAGTCACGTCTGCCAGATCCGTGTCACGAAATGGCCATGACACTGAAATGCTGCGCTATTTACACCGCGACAGACCGGTCTGGTGCCACCGGGCTAACGCGTGAACGTGAGCCGGGTGCTGCCCAGCATGTGCGGCAGTGCCGGTAGCCGGAGCGCCGCTAACGTGGTCGCCGCGGTGTCGACGGTCTCGACGCTCTCGTCGAGGACGACGCCGTGCCCGACCCCGGGGCCGCGCACGATCCACGGGATGTCGCGATCGACCGCGACATGACCGTCGGAGTGCTTCTTGCCATGGCCGCCGTGATCCGCGGTGACGATCACGAGCGTCGAGGCGGCGTCGGGGCTCGCATCGATCGCGGCGAGCACCGTCGCGAGGCAGCCGTCGCTGTTGTGGACCGCGCGCAGATACTCCTTCGACATCCAGCCGTGGCTGTGGCCGTACTCGTCGGGATCCGAGAAGTGCACGAACATCAGGTCGGGCTTCGCCGCGGTGAAGTACTCCGCCGCGCGCTTCGAGACCCCGCCGCACAAGTAGCTCGGGCGCTCGAAGTGATCGACCGTGCCGGGGATCGCGATGTGCCGGAGCTTCGGCTTGCCGACGATCATCGCGGTCGTGAGGTGCGCCGCGTGCGCCGCGGAGAACACCGTCGGCACGTGGATGAAGCCGCGCGCCGACTGATAGCTGTTCCACCACAGGCCGTGCGCCGTCGCGCCGACGCCCGACAGCATCGAGGCGTGCGAGGGCAGGGTGTCGCTCTCGGGAATCGTCTCGGCGTGAAGCGCGATCGCGCCTTCCTTCATGAACGCGACGTGCCGCGGCGCGAGCGCTTCGGTCAGCACATCGGGGCGCATGCCGTCCTCGCTGATGATCACGACGCGCTTCACCATGATCGGTGGTGGCGGCGCGGGCGCGAGCACGTTCTTCTTCACCGTCAGGTTCGGAAGTGGCAGCGGTGGTGTCGGACCGGGCGTGCCGCATGCCGCGAGTACAACCAACGCGCAGCAGCGGCTCACCCCTTCACCATAGCAAATCCCGCCCGACTCCGGACCCGCTAGACCCGGGCGAACGCGCGGACCGGGAACGTCCCGACGCCGGCGAGCTTCGGCGGCACGGCGGTGAACGTGAGCTCGCGTGGCAGGAGCTCGAGGCCGCGCAGATGCTCGACGATCGGAATCCCCGCACCGAGCAGCAACGAATGGACGGGTCGGCTGTTGCGTGTGCGCGTGTCGTCGATGTTGTGCGAGTCGATGCCGACCAGCACGGCGCCGCGATCGCGGAGGTCGGCCGCGATCGCCGCGTCGAGGAACGGGTGATCCTCGAGGTACGCCGGCGTGCCGAAATGCCGCGACCAGCCGGTGCGCACGAGCACCGCCTTGCCGCGCACGTCGACGGCGAAGTCGTCATCGATCACGATCGCCGGTAGATCGACGAAGCGTTCGAGTGCGACCTCGCTGAGATCCGCGCCGTCGGCGTAGCGATGAAACGGCACGTCGACGTACGTGCCGGTGTTGCTGACCATGTCGATCCGGGCGATCTGAAACTCGGTGCCGTCGGTGTAGCGCTCGCGCGATGCCGCGCGGCTCAGGTAGTCGCAGATCACGGGCCCGGGCAGTCCCTTGTGCGTGACGAGCCCGTCGCGGATCGTATGGCTGAGATCGATCAGCACTAGGGGTCGTGGCGGATCGCCGTGTACGTGCCGCGGTATTGCACGAGCAGCATCTCGCCCATCAGGGTGACGTTCGCGATGTACTCGCGCGCGTACGGTTGATCCGAGCTGCAGCCCGGCTCCTCGAGAAATCGCGCTTGCGTGCCTTCGACGATCCACGACGCGAACAGCATCGTGTGATGGTCGTTGTTGATCGCGTCGCCCGGCTGCAAGTCCGCGCCGGTGATCGCGTGCGAGACGCTCGTGTCGTACGGCGCGAGCGTGGCGGTAGTGTGACCCGGCGCGGGCAAGGCCCACGCCCACGACACCAGGCCCGAGCAATCCGAGCGATACGGATCCCACTCGGCGTTATCGGGGCGCACGCAGGTCGCCGCGCACGCCGTGTCGGCGTCGGGTTGATGATTCGGTGCCTGGCAGTACGGCACCTGCGCATCGACCCACAGTTGCGCGCGCGCGACCGCCGGATTCACGGCGTCCTGCGCGTCGACCGTCGTGGCGCCGGCGCCGGCGTCGGGGCTCGTGTCGCCCTCGACCGAGCCCGAACAAGCAGCGAGCATCAACGCGAGCGAGGCGTACCGGACCACGACCGAAAACTACACGAGTTGAATCGCGGTCCGGAACCAAAATCGGCTGGCGACTGCAGTAGCCACCGACGGTGATAGGGTTCGGCATGGTCAGTACCCGTGATGACGTGCGCGAGCTGTTCGTGCGTCATGGACAAGTCGACGTCTTCGATTGGGTCGAGGACATCCTCGACCAGCTCGATGGCCGCCGTGCGAACCACCGCGTCGCCGAGATCGAGCTCGTCCGTGGTGACCTCGAGGTCGCGGACCTTTCGCGTGAGAGTCCGTTCATCCTGGTCGTCGATGGCAATCTCCGCGCGACCGGCGATCTCGACTTCGCGACCGGGAGCCTCGTCGTCGTGATGGGCGAAGTCACCGCGCGCAACTTTCGGTTCGGTGGGTCGGTGTTCATCAACCGCAACCTCACGCTCACCGGCGACTGCTTCGGCGATCACGGTGACGAGTCCGCGGTGCTGTACTGCCAGAAGCTCTCCGCGCGCGCGTTGCTCCTCGATCACGTCACCGGTGTGCACGTCACCGAGCTCGACTGCATCGTGTGCTCCGCCGAAGGCTGGGGCTTGCCGCAGCACATCGACTACGAGGCGAAGGACACGCACGCCGAGCTGTTCGTGCCTGAGGTGCTGCGTGACAACGCGTTTTCCGTCGAGGCCGCGTATGCCTGCGCGCATGCGGGCGAGGACATCTTCTTGCCCGGCGTGCACGAGCGGTTGCGGGCGACGAAGCCGCCGCCCGTCGTACGCAACAAGCCACACTGAGTCGTGCTACAAACTGCGCGCTCGCGAGCGTGGTGGAATTGGTAGACACACTATCTTTAGGTGGTAGCGCCGGGAAACCGCGTGGGGGTTCGAGTCCCCCCGCTCGCACAAACTTGAATCGCCGAGTCTCCGACGAGGAAGCCCACTCGAAAGTCCGTCGACAACAGGCGGGGGGATGCGAGCCTTTCGCTCGCTTTGCAAAGTGCTCCTAACCGCGGCGGTTCTTGAGACCGATGGCAAAATTTTGCCACGATCGTCGCGCGTGCCGCGTTGGTGCCGAGCCTCGCGAGTCAAGAAACTTGACATATGCACGCACACCGGAATGATCGACGCATGGATGCCGTCGAACAGATCGCGTCACTCGAGACCCAGCCCCTGTCGTGGGCGGAGATCTGCGTGCGGTATCCCGATCAGTTCGTCTGCCTGGTCGACATCGTTCGACCCGAACGCCTTCACCCGCAGATTCTGAGCGCACGTGTCGTCGGGCACGGCCCCACCCACGATGCGGCGTTCGAGCCGATCCGCGATCTCGACAAGAGATACCCCCGTTTCACTATCAGGTTCACCGGCCTCTGCACCGAACCGCTGATTCGCCCGTCGCTCGTTCTGGATGACGAGACTCTCGAGCTCCTCGCAGAGCCAATAGAGCCAACAGTGCTGGCCCCCCGATGACTCGACTTTCGACACCCTTCGTTCGTGATCGTGAGTTGATGATCGTGGAAGCGGAGGTCGTGGGACGCGCGGGCCGAACGACGGGCGCTCGACTGGTGTTGGACACTGGTGCTGCCGCAACGACACTCACCCCAACGGTGGCGAAGAAGGTCGGATATTCTCGACGCGACGCATATCGGCAATCCACGGTTCACACTGCGATCGGGGAAGAGCGCGGCTACTGGATTCACGTGGCCGAGTTCACCGTGCTCGACGTGACGGCGAGCAACTTTGCACTTACCGTGTTCCCACTCGCGCACAACGACATCGACGGTTTGGTCGGGATGAACTTCCTCCGCCACTTCAACTTCGAGATTCGCCCGGCGGAGCAGCTGATCCATCTGGAGTTGATCACGCCGTGAACTTTGCGAGCTCACCGTTCATCACAATCCCGAAGGACGAGCGGCTCGAGTGGCAGGTGATCTGCGAGCGCTATCCCGAGCAGTGGGTCGTGCTCGTCCAGATCGACTGGCCGAATTGTCGCAGCGCCGAATTTGGGTCGGCCGTGGTCGTGGGTCACGCAGCGACCCATGATGCCGCTCTCGATGCCGCCCAACCAAGTCGCGACGAGTTCGCGTGCTTCTTCACGAAGCGCTACATCTTTTGGATGCGGCCGAATGGGCACCCTGGGGGCTACCTCTAGACGCTGCACCAGAGCGGTTTCTTGCCCGCCCTTTCCTGGGATGGCCGACTCGATCTTTTCGATCAGCGCTCTACCAACTCCAGCCGGTCGCTCGAAGGTGCTCGAGTCGGCGTGCTGCAGTCGCGCGATCATATGCTCGATCGCCCTTCGTCACTGCCTGCATTTCTTCCGCGACGATCGACGCGACCGCGTGGATTGCCCCGTGGCGTGACACGCCTGCGGCGATCAAACGCCAGTGCCGACGACGCTTCTGGCGGATCGCCGGCTGCGAGTTGATTCTCCACAATTACATGCATCAACGCGGCTCAACCGCTAGTGTGACGAGGCCGCGATGAAGCGGCGATCGATCTCGACGACGCACATCGAGAACGCCTTGCAATCCGCGGTCGCCTCGCACTTGCCGCCTTGATCTAGTAGCTGGCTCACGCTCTCCGTCGACGCCTTCGCCATTTGCGCGGCCGCACCGTCACAGGTCGCAGCAAGTTTGTCCGGCTGGGTGTCGCTGGCGAGCTCGGTATGGGCGATGGCGAGCACCGCGTCGCGGCCCTTCGCCTTGACCTCGTCGCCGATGCCGGCCGGCTTGTTCAGCTCGACGCGCAGATCGAGCAGCACGGGCAGATAGTCATCGGCGCACGTTTCCTTGCGCGCGAAGATGCGTTTGCACATCGGGACGAGATCATCGGCGGTGTGCGCGGCCGTTCGCGGCGCCGGCTTCTCGGCGGGCGGTGGTGAGGATCCGCCGCACGCGGCGACGGCCAGAATCAGGAGGGAATGGAGTCGGACCATGTCCCCCTGTTGCCATCGCGCCACGAAGTGTTGTCGGCAAACGACCGACGATTGCGAAAATCGGCAACACTTCTCCCGGTCGCGGCAACAGGGAGCACATGGGGGATTCCGTACCGACGGCAGAAGACCTGCTCGCCCACACCGAATGGCTGACGCGCCTGGCGCGTGCGCTCGTCGGCGACACGTCGGCGGACGATGTCGTACAGGAGACGTACGAGGTCGCCCTCGGCACGCCCGCGCAGCGCCGAGGCCCGCTGCGACCGTGGCTTGGCGGAGTCGCGCGCAACGTCGCGCGGATGACCACGCGCGGTCGCGTGCGGCGGATGCGCGGCGAGCAAGCGGTGCCGGAGCACAACGATGTGCCATCGCCGGAGCAATTGCTCGCGCGCGCGCAGGTGCAACAGGAGGTCAACCGTTATGTGCTCGAGCTCCACGAGCCGTTGCGCTCGACGCTGCTTCTGCGCTTCTTCGAGGGCATGTCGGCAGCGGAGATCGCACGTGCCCAGAACATCCCGGCCGCGACCGTGCGGTCGCGGCTGAAGGACGCACTCGATCGCATCCGCGCCGCGCTCGACGCGGAGCACGGCAACGATCGCGGCGCGTGGGTCGGCTTGCTCGGCCCGATGACCGCACTGCCCCACGACACGACAGCAGCCGCAGGCGGTTTGATCCTGAGCGCGTGGGTCAAGACCTTGCTCGTTCTCCTCGTGGCCGCATTACTCGCCGTCGGTACGCGCGTCGCGGGACTCTGGGGCGTTGCGGCGGAGAGCCCCGCACCGACAGCGAAGAACGCGCCATCATCGCATGCGCCGACCACGCACGCGCCGGCGCCGCGAACCTCCGCATGGCCTCATCGAGCTACCGCGGCGAGCTACGCGATGCACGCTTGCGCCGCGCACGCGCGTCGCTCGATGAAGGCACCAAGGTCGCCGCGGTCGCCGCAGAGATCGGATTCGCGTCGTCCCAGCACTTCGCGACGTGGTTCAAACGGCACACCGGCGAGAGTCCGGGCGAAGTGAGTCGTTCCGCGCGGCGCCCACTGCGCGGTCGCTAGCAATTCGGTGAGCGCTCCGCGTCAGATTCCCGGCGAGTGGAACGGTGCTGCGCTGGGTCGCGTAGCTGATCGAAGAACAGGCAGGCCGCGCCAAGCCTGTTCCAGGACGACCTGAAACAAGCGTTGCTGAACATCGCTGCGCATCCAAGCATCGGCGCACGCGCCAAGATGCGCGGGGATCCCGACGTTCGCGTCGTCGTTCTTCGCAAGAGCCGCTACGTCGTGTTCTACGACGTGGACGACGATGCGGCATGTCACCAGAACCCGTTGAAAGTGCGTCCGGGATCTTCAGCGTGACGCAGATCGAAGCAGCGCTATCGCCACTCATCCGCCTGCCGCTCTCAAGCTCGCAGCGCGCGGCGGATCTCCAGATGTTCGGCTTCGGCGCGACGCATACCCGAACGATTCGCTTCGGTCCTCGCAAAGGTGAGCAAGGCGAGGTCCACGAGTACTCGCTGCACATACATTGTGCATGGCGCGTTTGCGGCCCTACGGGGATCGTCGTCGGATCGAATGACGCGCGAGGTGATCGACATCCCGCTGCACGGCACCGCGCAGGTCGATCACATCGATCTGCTCGGTCCCGACGAGCGGCCGGCGACGAGCATGCTGACCGATCGCCACACGTACTGGCTGACCTGGGACTAACGGTGGACGATGACCTTGATCGTCATCGTCGCGGCCCCGCGCACGACCGTCAACGCGGCCGTCGTACCCGGTGGGCGTTGCGTGATCACTTGCATTGCCTCGTGGCCATTGGTGTCGATGACCGATGCGCCGTCGACCGCGATCACCTGGTCGCCGACCTGGAGGCCGGCGTTCGCGGCCGCGCCGTTCGCGTCGATCACATCGAACGTACTGCTCGATCCGTCGAAGTGCGCGTCGATCGATCC
>JBDTJY010000189.1:0-14578 GCA_039935615.1 Kofleriaceae bacterium | reverse complement strand
AGCACCTCGCTGTCGAGCTCGCTCTGCGGGGCGATCAGCGGGAACCGCGCGGCGATCGCGCGATCGTTGACGACGATGCCGTTGTGCAGCGCGACCGCACCGTGGGTGACGACCGGCTGGTTGTTCGTCATGTCGGACTGCGGGCCGTTCGTCGCGAGGCGCGAATGACCGGTGATCGCGATCGTGGAGCCGGGCTCGAACCGAGCGAGCGCGCGATCGAGCAGCGCGTGGAACGCGGGGTTCGCGAGGAATTCGCTGACCGAGCCGCCCTGCTTGAGGACCTGGATCTCCGTGCCGTCGTGGACGGCGATGCCGGCGGCTTCGCGGCCGCGGGTCTCGGAGTGCTTCAGCAGCGCGATCGCGAGCGCGCGCACGAGATCGCGATCGACCTCGCGGTCACTCGTACAGACCACACCGAAGATCCCGCACATGCGGGGAACCTATCACTACGGCGGATCGGGCGGCTGGTTCTGCGTGAACGCATCGTGCGCGGTGTGGGCGAGGACACCGAGCCCGCGCACCTGGTCGTTCGGCATGTAGCGATCCGAGATCGCGGAGCCGGCGCTCGCGATCACGAAGGCGAACGCGCAGAGCGCGCCGATCGCATACGAGCTCGAGACCGACTCCGGACGCGCACGTGCGAACCGCTTGGCCGCCGCCTGGATCGCGAACCCCGTGACGAGCGCGAAGCAATAGGCGAGCTCGATCGACGTCCGCGGGTAGAGCTGCACGAGCTTGGTCTCGTACATCTTGTGCGCGTACCAGATCCTCAGCAGCCATGCGCCGACGATGATCGCGCCGAGGACGATGACGGCGGTGCGCTCGCGCGCCCACGCGATCGCGGCTCCGAACGCGGTGAACAGCACCAGGACGTAGACGCTGACGCCGCCGAGCTCACCCGGCGGCGGCCACGCGACGACGGCACCTGGGAGATCGGTCTTCCACATCGCGAAGTACGCGGGATCGACGAGCACGTCGAAGTAGACGTAGTCGTCGCGGATGATCTGCTTGCCGATGCCGGTGACACTCACGAGGCCGGCGGCCTTGCCGACGTGGAGGATGCCCGACATGTAGTCCCACACGACGACGGTGAACACCACCAGCGCGACGGTCGCGAGCACCACCGCAGCCTTCCAACGTCCGCCGCGCCACGGGACGAGCCACAGCGCCGCGAAGATGAACCCCGGAGCGCTCCACTTGAACCAGCCGGAGTACATCAGGCACAACAGGCCCAGCGCGAGCCCGTACCCGACACCGGATTTCGCGAGGTCCTGGATCGTCCGGTCCTCGGCGGTTCGCAGCGCGTGCGCGAACTGGATCAAGATCGGGATCAGGAGCACGAGCGTGATCCCTTCGTAGGGTTTGTACGGCTCGAGCAACACGAGCATCGCGATCACGCCGATGCCGAGCGCCCACAGCGGGCGCAACAGCCGGCGCCAGCACACGTAGGTCGCCGGGCCGATCAGCGCGGTGAGCACGATCTGTAGATCCTTCATCGCGTACAGCGCCGGCTGATCGGTGAGCTCCTTGTACACGCCGAGGATGTGCGGGAACGCGGGCGGATAGAACGCCGGCGGGTAGTTGGACGGATCGTGTGCGGCGAACGCGTTCGCCCACAGTGCGAGTAAGCCGGTATCGCCCTGGTGCGCGTTGAGACCGTACGGCGTGTTGCGCAGCGCGACCATCACGCCGCCGGCGACGAACGCCGTGGCGAGCCCGGCGAACGCGGCGCAGGTCATGCGCACGATCGTCGTGACGCCCCGTCCAACGCGCGCCGCGACGATCGCAGCGAGGAGCAAGGGCACCGCGATCAGCGCGAACCGCAGTTGCAGGCTCGCGAGTCCGGACACCTGCCCGATGCGCTGCATCGGATTGATCCGGATCGTCGAGGCGAGCGCGAGGAACAGCGTCATCGCGGCCACCGCGACCACGGCCTCGACGCTCAGCTCTCTCCACCCACCACCCTCGCCCTGTGCAGGCTCGCTGACTCGAGACATCCCCGCGCAGCTTATCGCAAAGGCCACGGGTTCGTGATATCGCGAGATCCGGTAATGAGCGAGCAGACGCGAGCGGGGTTGCGATGGATCGCGGCGCGCACGCCTCGTCAGATCCTGTGCGCCGGATGGATCGTGTTCGCGTTCGGCGCGTACCCCGGCTACCTGACGCGCGAGGGCGTGCTGCAGCTCTACACCGTGCGCAGCGGCGACTACTCGGATTACTCGCCGGTGATGACCGCGATCTGGGGAGCCCTCGAGTACGTCGTGTCGGGACCGTTTCCGATGCTCGCGCTGCAGAGCGGTCTGTTTCTGTTCGGGCTGCAGGCCGTGCTCGCGCGCGTCGTCACGCCACGCGCGGCCGCGCTGACCGCGACGGGGGTCTTGATGTTCCCGCCGGTGTACTCCGTGATGGCCGTGATCTGGCCGGATGCGCTGATGGCCGGCGCGCTGCTCGCCGGATGCGCGGCCGCGCTCGACCACCGCCGCGGCTGGAAGATCGCCGGTGCCGTCCTGATCGCGATCGCAGTCGCCTGCCGTCCCGAGGTCAAGCTCGCGCTGATCCCACTCGCGATCGTCGTCGTGCCGCCGCAGGTGTGGTGGCGGCGAGCGGCGATCGCCGTCGGGCTCGCGCTCGGCCTCTCGGTGCTCGCGGGCTTCGCGAACTGGGCGCTGGTCGTGGTCGACACGTACACGCCCCAACAGCTCGGGTATGTCGATGTCACCGGCACGATGCGGCGGACCAAGCTCAAGAAGATCGAAGTGCTCGATGCGGCGTTCGCAGGGCTGCCGATCGTCGATCACGCGACGTTCAAGGCGCAGTTGCTCGCCGGCAGCGACGCGCACAGCTGGTGGTCGCTCACCCACGGCGACAAGCGGATGTTCGAGCTGATCGCGACCGACGAGCAGGCCGCGGCGCTCGCAGCCGATCGGCACGCGGCGATCACGCACCACACCAAGGCGTACCTCGTGCATCGCTGGGCGATGACGCGCGCGCTGCTCGAGATCACCGGCTCGGGCGCGCAGATCGTCGACGATTTCGGCGACTTCGATCTCCTCGCGCCGCTGCACCACCGCGCGAGCTCGTCGGATTGGCAGCGCGGTTGGCGGATCTTCGTGCGCTGGACCGCGCCCGTGTTCCGGCCGTGGATCTGGCTCGTGCTCGCGATCGCCGCGATCGTCCTCGCGCGCCGCCGTCCACTGCTCCGCGCGCTCGCGATCAGCGGCGTGCTCTACGAGCTCGTGATGTGGTTCCTCGCGCCCGCGACCGAGTACCGCTACTCGCACTGGCTGATCACCACCGCCTGCATCGCGCTCGCGGCACTCGTGGTCGCGCGCAAGTGGGCCGCGTCGCGATGACCGCGTGATGATGCGGGTGCTCAAGCGCGTCTGGCCGTGGCTACTCGGCCTCGCGATCGTCGTCGCGATCGCGACGCGCGTCCCGTTCGACGCGTTCCGTTCGGCGCTCCACGAGGGTCCGCACGCGCGGCTCGCGGCGGTCGACGCCGCCATGATGGTCGGCTTCTTGCTCACCGATTCGTTCGCGACCTGGGTCGCGTTGTACCTCGAGCGCGTGCGCTGGACGTTCGGGCGCACGCTCGCGGTGCGCGGCGCGACGTACATGTTGTCGCTGCTCAACTACGCCGTCGGCCAGGGCGGCATCGTCTATTACCTCCACCGCGACGGCATGCGCGGCCTGCGTGCGACCGGCGTGATGCTGTTCACGATGGGCACGACGTTCGCGACCCTGCTGCTGGTCACGACCGTTAGCTGGGGCCTCGGCGGAACCGGCCACGCGACGTTGTGGTGGGCGCTGGTCGCCGGCTGCGGCGCGTTCGCGGTGTACCTCGCGATCATCGCGATCCGTCCGGCCGCGCTGGTGCGCCGCGAGGTGCTCGCGCCGCTGTTCGAAGCCGGGCTCGCGGGTCACGCGCTCGCGATCGCCGTTCGGCTGCCGCACGTGATGCTGGTCGTGCTCGGCTACTGGTTCGCGTTTCTGGCGTGGGGGATCGAGGTGCCGTTCAGCGTCGCGATGACGGTGATGCCCGCGGTCGTGATCGCCGCGGCCCTCCCGCTCGCGCCGGGTGGGCTCGGTGCGACGCAGGGCGCGCTCGTCGTGTTGTTCAGCGACTACGCGATCGGCGCGACCTCGGATGCGCGTGCGGCGAGCGTGCTCGCGTTCGCGATCGTCCACTTCGTGTACGGGACGCTCGCCCAGCTCGTCGTTGGCCTCGTCTGCGTGCCGCTCGCGCGGCGCGGTGATCCGCCGCAGCCTCAGGACGCCTGATCGCGAGGTGCGACGCGGTCGACCTCGGCGCGCAGGATCGCGAGCTCGCGCGTGACCTCGGTGAGCTGGCGCTGGAGCTCGACGAACTTGGTGTAGTAGTGGAGCAGGACGAACATCACGACGACGACCGTCATGTAGAGGACGAGGTCGGTGCCGCGACCGACGCCGACGAGGTCGGCCGCCGCCTGGGTGATATCCGGGAAGATGATCGCGGCCGCCGCGGCGCCGATCAACGCGAACACCGTCATGATGTTCAACGGCAGCTTGTTGCGGCGCAGGAAGATGAACCAGCCGCTGGCCCCGATTCCGAGCAGTAGAACGATGCGGATGATCATGATGCGCGAAAGAAGTAGTCGAACAGGATGCGCACCGCCTGGATGCCGCCCTGCCCTTTGCTCTTCGAATGCTCCGTGTACCTGATCGTCACAGGAACTTCCACGAGTCGCAGCCCGCTGGTCTTGATCTTGCGCAGGAGCTCCGAGGCGTGCGCCATGCGATCCTGCGTGATCCGCAGCGCCGGCGCCGCCGAGGCGCGAAACGCCCGCAAGCCGCAGTGCGAGTCCGTGAGCTCGAACCCCGACAGGCGGTTGGAGACCTTCGTCGCCGTCCGCAGCATCGCCATCCGGCGCTTGCTCGCGCCTTCGACGCGGCCGAGGAACCGCGAGCCGAGCGCGATGTCGTGATCGTCGAGGGTCGCGACGAGCAGCGGAATATCGGCCGCGTCGTGCTGGCCATCGGCATCGAACGTGACGACCGAGGTCGCGCCGCGGCGAAGTGCGTAGTCGATGCCGGTCTGGAGCGCTGCGCCCTGACCGAGGTTGATGCGGTGGACGAGCACGATCGCGCCGGGGACGCGGGCCTCGCTCGCGGTCGCATCGCGCGAGCCGTCGTCGACGAGGACGACCGGCCACCCCGCCGCCACGACCTCCGACACGACGTCGCGGATCACCTTCGCCTCGTTGTAGGCGGCGATCACGACCCAGGTCGACATCCGCGGATACTAGCCCACGGAACGAGGTCGAGCTGTCCGAATCCGCCGCGCGACGAGCAGGATCGTGGAGAACACGACGGCGACGATCGCCCAGTACGAGTAGCGCCAATCCGGCGTCGGCGCGATCAGCACGAGCGCGAGCTCACCCGTGATCGCCGAGGCGAGCAGGCCGAAGACCTGACGATCGCGGAGAGCGAACGGCAGCAACAACAGCAACAACGCCAGGTAGACGACCACGCTGAACACCGGTGTGACGGCGACGACATGGATCCCCTCACGCAGGAGGTTCTGCAGGTGTGCGCCCGTCGCGTCATGGTCGATCGCGGAGGCGCTGAAGTACGGATCCTGGATATCCGTGAACCAGTTGTAGACCGGCGACACGACGGCATCGTCTGACAACCCGAGCATCCGGCGCACGACCTCCCAGCGGTACGCGATGTACGCGTCGAGATGGCCGAACACGATCGCCTTCCACGCTGCGGTCACGGCCGCACGCTCGGCCGCGGTCCGCGGTGCCGCGATGACCGAATACGTCGGTTTCCACAGCGTGTCGACGTAGCCGCGGGTCTCGACCGCCTCCTTGAGGTGGTCCTGGACGTTCGGGACCAAGAACGTGACCCCCGGCGCGACGCGCGCGAGCTCGGCATCGGAGATCGGCGCGGGCTCGTACCGCAGCGTTCCCGCGATATCGCACAGCGCGATCGTGGTGTGCCAGAAGTGCTGCTGCTCGTCGGTCAAGCCGCTCTCGATCACCTGAGCAGTCAACGTGATCGCGATCCACGCGACGACCGCGAGCGCTGTGCTCTTGATCCAGCCATAGGACGGGCTCCAGCGGAACGCGAACACCAGCAGCGGACCGGTCATCAGCAACGCGTTGTGGCGCATCAGCGTCGCGACCAAGATCGCGATCAACCCGAGCACGTGGTCACGCCGGCGATCCTGGATCAACAGGCCAAGGCCGAGGATCAGGAACGCCGTCATCTGCGAGTCCTTCCAGATCACCGCCATCACCGCACCGATCGGTGGGAACCACAGGACGAGGGTCGCTGCGATCGCTGCGGTCCGCGGTGCCATCCGGGTACGTAGGACGAGATATGCGCCGATCAAGAACGCGACGGTCTGGATCAGGAGCATCCCGATCGGGCCTGCGACGAACAGCTCCATGAACCGCCACAGCGCCGCCATGAACGGCGGGTGGCCATCGATGAGATACCCGGAGCGCGACATCCGCAGCTGGGTTACCGAGTCGAAGCTCATGTACCCCGGGAACGCGTACGTCATGAACCCCAACCAACCGAGGACCAGGATCTGACGTGGTGACAGCGCGCGCAGGGTGCGCATCGGGGCGGACTATACGCGTGATATAGCTCGCTGGGTTCGGTGCGGCTGCTCATCATCATTCCGGCGTTCAACGAGGAAGAGGCTCTAGCCGGGCTGCTCGCCGAGATTCGCGCGCTGCAACCCGAGGACATCGGAGCGGCGATCGAGGCCGTCGTCGTCGACGATGGCTCGACCGATCGCACCGCCGAGGTCGCGCGCGCGGGCGGTGCGCGCGTCGTTCGCCTCGCGCACAATCTCGGCATCGGCGGTGCGGTGCAGACCGGGCTGCGGCTCGCCTATCGCGAGGGTTTCGATTTCGCGGCGCAGGTCGATGGCGATGGCCAGCACCCGCCGGCCGAGCTCAAGCAGCTCGTCGCGGCGGCGAAGGCCACGCCGGCACCGGACCTGGTGGTCGGCACGCGCTACGCCGACAAAGACAACTTTCGTTCGACCATCCTGCGCCGGCTCGGCAGCTGGTGGCTACGCGTGCTGTTGCGGGTCGTGACGCGGCAAAAGCTCACCGATCCGACGAGTGGGTTTCGGCTCTACGGCAAGCGCGCGCTGAAGAAGTTCGACGAGACCTACCCGTACGATTTCCCGGAGCCCGAGTCGCTCGCGATCGCGAGCGCCACCCATCTGCGTGTGGTCGAGGTTCGCGTCACGATGCGCGAACGCCAGGGTGGCCGCTCGAGCATCCTCGGCTTCTCGACGATCTACTACATGCTCAAGGTCACGATCGCGGTCGTGCTGACGTACATCCGTGCACTGGGGAGCAAGTCCGATGCAAACAGTGACTGACGAGTACATGTTCCTCGCGCTCGCCTGCCTGGCGATCGCGCTCGTGATGTTGCGACTGTTGTTGCGCGAACGCGTGACGCTCCAGGGCAGCATGTCGTTCGCGGGGTTCTTGCTGATCCTGGGCTTACTCGCGGTGGCGCCCAACACCACCACCCGGATCGCGCACGTGCTCGGCTTCACGCTGATGTCGAACTTCTTGTTCTGCACCGCGATCGCCGCGCTCGCGATCCTGCACTTGCGCTCGCAGGTCACGATCTCGAGGGTCCAGCTGCGCTCGGTCGCGTTGACCCAGGAGCTCGCGCTGCTCCAGGAGAAGCTCGATCGCGTCGTCGACGCGGATCAGAACCGATTGATCGTGGTCCGCGCGACGCCGAGCGCACGATAGATCGTGATGATCGCCGAGCGCTTCGCCAGCGCTTGAACGCGGGTCCAGTTGCTCGCCGCGCGCGAGTGCGACGCGATCTCGACGGTCTCCGTCATCTGCACGACGAACCCACCGCCGCTCTTGCTCGCCGCGTACCAGCGAAAGCACGCGATCGGATCCTCGATGTAGAGCGGCGTGCTGCGCTGCGCGAGCCGAAGGAACAGGTCGTAGTCGAACGCGTAGCGAATCTCCGGATCGAGGTAGCCGATCTCGTCGTGAAGCCGGCGACGCCAGAACACGGTCATCTGGCTGACGTAGTTCTCGGTCAAGAACGAGGTCAGCGTGTGGTTCTTGCTGCGGTAGTGCTTGTACGCGCTGATCCAGCGCCGCACCTCGTGGTCGTGCTCGTCGATGATCCGGCACCGCCCGTGCAACCACTCGGCCTCGGGATGCTCGTCGAACGAGCGCTGAACGCGATCGAGAGCGCCCGGCATCAGCACGTCATCGCTGTTGAGCCAGGCGATGACGTCACCCGTCGCACCGTGGAGTCCGCGGTTGATCGCATCGACCTGGCCGCGATCGCGCTCGCTGACCCACGACAGACGATCGCCGTAGCTCTTGAGGATCTCGATCGTGCCGTCGGTCGAGCCACCGTCGATGACCTTGTAGTCGAGCTCGAAATCGCCGCGCTGGGACAGCACGCTATCGATCGTCCGGCGGATGAACTCCGCCTGGTTGTAAGAAGGTGTGACGACAGAGATCCGCACGACTACATGGCCGGGGCACGACCGGCCAACGCACCACGAACATCTTCTTCGTCGGCGTGGACCATCAGCGAGATCAGCTGCTTGAAGTTCATCTTCGGCGTCCAGCCGAGCTTGTCCCGCGCCTTCGTCGCATCACCGCGCAGGTGATCGACCTCGGTCGGCCGCAGGTAACGCGCGTCCATCTCGACGAATTTCTTCCAATCGAGACCGAGCTCGCTGAACGCGACGTCCAGCACATCGCGCACGGAGTACGACTCGCCCGTCGCGATCACGTAGTCGTCGGGCTTGTCCTGCTGGAGCATCATCCACATCGCCTCGACGTAGTCGCCGGCAAAGCCCCAGTCGCGCTTCGCGTCGAGGTTGCCCATGAACAGTTGTTTGTCGAGGCCGTGCTTGATGCGTGCCGCCGCCCGCGTGATCTTGCGCGTGACGAACGGGATGCCTCGCCGCGGCGACTCGTGATTGAACAAGATGCCGCACGCGATGAACATCCCGTAGGCATCGCGATAGTTCTGGCACAGCTGATGAGCGAACACCTTCGCGCACGCATACGGGCTGCGCGGTTGAAACGCGGTGTGCTCGTTCTGCGGCGGCGCCGACGATCCGAACATCTCGCTCGACGACGCCTGGTAAAACCGGCACGGCGTTCCGAGCTCGCGGACCGCCTCCAACAAGCGCAGCGTGCCGAGGCCGACCGTCGAGACCGTGTACTCGGCGACGTCGAAGCTGACCCGCACGTGGCTCTGCGCCGCGAGGTTGTAGACCTCGTCGGGATGGATCTTCGTCATCAAATTCGCGATCGACGCGCCGTCCTCGAGATCGCCGTAGTGCAGCTGCAGGCGATAGTCGGCCGCGTGCGGATCTTGATAGATGTTCTCGAGTCGCTCGGTGTTGAACGAGCTCGACCGCCGCACGACGCCGTGAACCTCGTAGCCCTTCGCGAGCAAGAGCTCCGCGAGGTACGAGCCGTCCTGGCCGGTGATTCCGGTGATGAGTGCCTTCTTCATGAGCGGTGCTCCAGGTACCACGCCACGGTCTGGCGGAGGCCATTGGCGAACGGGGTTGTGGCGGTAAATCCGAAGCGCTCTCGGGCACGCGTGACGTCGAGCTGACGGCGCGGCTGGCCATTCGGTTTCGACGGGTCCCACACGAAGCGGCCCGCGAAGCCGCACGCGTCCGCGACGAGCTGCGCGAGGTCCTTGATCGTGACCTCGACGCCGGTCCCGAGGTTCACCGGTTCGCTCGAGTCGTAGCGCTCCGCGGCGGTCACCATGCCGTCGGCGGCATCCGCCGCGTAGATGAACTCGCGGGTCGGCGTGCCGTCGCCCCACAGCACGACCTCGGCGGCACCGGTATCACGCGCCGCGAGGCACTTCCGGATCATCGCAGGAATGACGTGTGAGGTCTCGAGATCGAAGTTGTCCCGCGGCCCGTACATGTTGACGGGGAACAACACGATCGAGTTGACGCCGTACTGCTCGCGATACGCCTGGCTCTGGACGAGCAGCAGCTTCTTCGCGATGCCGTAGGGCGCGTTGGTCTCCTCGGGATAGCCGTTCCACAGGTCGTCTTCCTTGAACGGAACCGGTGCGAACTTGGGATACGCGCAGATCGTGCCCGCGATCACGGTCTTCACGACTCCGGCGAGCCTGCACTCCTCGAGGAGCTGCAGCCCCATCATCGCGTTGTCGTAGAGAAACAGCCCGGGGCTCGCGCGATTCGCGCCGATGCCACCGACCCGCGCCGCGAGGTGAAACACCAGGTCGGGCTTCGCATCGGCGATCGCTCGGCGACAGCCCTCGCGTTCGACGAGGTTGTAGTCTTGGCTGCGCGCCACGAACACGTTCGTCGCGCCGCGTCGCTTCAACTCGTCGACGACGAAGCTGCCGAAGAAGCCCGCACCGCCTGTGACGAGCACCCGCTTCTCGGACCACGGAAAACTACTCACCGCGCCGACGCTACTACAAACTGCCGTGGTATGTGCGGGGCCTTGGCATGCGGTACCTGATCACCGGTTGCTACGGTTTCGTCGGCGGATATCTCGTCCGCCACCTCCGCGAGACCGCGCCGGATGTGACGATCGTCGCGCTCGATCGAGCCGCCGCACCGGGTGATTTCCCGAACGTCGATGCCAGCTACGAGCTCGACCTGCTGGACGTGACCGGCGTCGCGGACATCCTCGCGCGCGAGCGTCCCGATCGGATCGTCCACCTCGCCTCGTTCAGCTCGGTCGGCTTTTCCTGGCAAGACCCGGTCGAGAGCTTCCGCAACAACACGAACATCTTCCTGACGCTGCTCGAGGCCGTGCGCCACCACGCGGCCGGCGCGCGGATCCTGTCGGTCGGATCGTCCGAACAATACGGTGTGGTCGAGGCGCTGCCGCTGGTCGAGACCAGCCCGCTGCGACCGCTCAGCCCGTACGCGGTCGCGCGCGTCGCGCAGGAGCACCTCGGCGAGGTCTACGTGCGCGGGTTCGGACTCGACCTCGTCGCGACGCGCTCGTTCAATCACGTCGGTGCCGGCCAGAGCCCGCAGTTCGTGATCAGCGCGCTCGGCAAGCAGTTCGCCGAGCTCGTGCGCGGCCGCCGCGATCACATCGACGTGGGAACGACCTCGGTCGTGCGCGACTTCCTCGACGTGCGTGATGTCGTCGCCGCCTATACGGGGCTGCTCGATCGCGGAGTGCGCGGCGAGGTCTACAACGTGTGTAGCGGCCACGGGACGAGCATCGACGGTGCGATCGCGATGTTCGTCGCGATCGCCGGCGTCACGCCGCGCACCGTGACCGATCCGGCTCGCGTGCGCCCCGTCGAGAACGAGCAGGTCGTGGGCTCGCACGCGAAGCTGACCGCCGCGATCGGGTGGCGTCCTACGATCGCGCTCGCCGATTCGCTCCGCGCGATCTACGACTACTGGCTCGCGCGGGTGTAGGCGGCGAGCGTGCCCTCGGCGGTCCGCCGCCAGGTGAAGCGCGCGACCTGCGCCCGGCCCTTCGCGATGTGCTCGCGGCGAGCGGCTTCGTCGGCGCACAAGGTGCGGATCGCGCCGGCGAACCCGGCGATGTCGTCGGGGTCGACGAGCGTCGCGGCGTCGCCGCAGACCTCGGGCAGCGACGCGCGATTCGACGACACCACCGGCACGTCGACGGTCATCGCCTCGAGCACCGGGATGCCGAAGCCTTCGTACTTCGAGGCGAACGCGAACACCCGTGCGTGCGTGTACAGCGCGGCGAGCGTCGGGGCGTCGACCCAGCCGGGGAACACGATGCGGCCGCCGCCGCTCCAGGTCCGGACGGTCTCTTCGAGGCGCTCCTGATGGCGGCCGCGAATGCCGACCACGACGAGCGGTGGCGGATCGCGCCAGTCCCGACAGGCGGCCTCGTACGCGCGGAACAGGCCGTCGACGTTCTTGTGTGGATGCGAGGCGGTCACAGTCAGGAGGTACGGGCCGGCGAGGCCGAACTTCTCGACGAGGATCTCGCGCGGTGCGGGGGCTACGAGGTTGCCATCGGCGCCGAGCAGCGTGACCGTCATCTTGTCGTTCGGCACGTGCAGCACGTCGTGCAGCGCCTGCCGCGAGCACTCCGAGATCGTGATGATGTGGGTCGCGGCCTTCGCGACCGCCGGGATCAACGCGCGATTCGCGAGCAGCGCGCCGCGTGTCCAGTCCTCGGGGTGGAAGTGATAGTTGAGATCGAGGATCGAGACCACGTTCGTGCACGGCACGACGAGTGGCGCGGTGTAGCCGGGCGAGTGCAGGACCTCGAGCCGATCGCGCAGGGCGTGGATCGGCATCGCGAGCTGCTCGTACGCCATGCGTGCGATCCGGTTGGTCGCGGCGATCGGGCAGCGGACCTCGCGAAACCGCGGGTCGTGGAGCTCGAACGTGCCAGCGTTCTCGCGATTCGAGTAGACGATGAAGCTGTGTGAACCGGGCAGCTCCTGCAGCGCGCGGAGCAGGGAGCGCAGATAGGTCTCGGAACCACCGACCTTGCCGGGGATCAAAAACAGCGCGTTGATCCCGATCTTCACGGGCCGGATGTATCACGACCTGTGATAAGTCCAGCTCGGCGTGCTGTTGCTGGTTCCGTTGTGGGCGGTGTTGTCGGCGATCCTGATCGGGTGGGGTCTGCTCGTGTTGTGGATCCTGCGCGCCGTCGCGATCCGCGGGGCGCTGACCGCATTCCAGACCCTGTGGCTCGGCTACAGCGCCCTCCTCGGCTTCCTGTTGCTGTGGGCGTTCGTGCTTCCCATCGACCGCGGGGCCATCGTGGTCGGCGCACTGCCCTCGATGGCTGGATTCTGGCTCGAGCGTACGGTCGTCAGGCGACGCGTTCGGGCTCTTCGAGCAGCGCCGCGGCGCGCGATCGTGCTCGGTATCCTCGTTGTGATCGTAGCGCTCGTGATCGGCTACGTCGCGTGCGACCGCGTCACCGCCTACGACACCAACCTCTATCACTCGCAGGTCGTGCAGTGGAATGCGCGCTACTCCGCCGTGCCGGGCCTCGCGAACCTGCACCTGCGCTTCGGCTACGACAACACCATCCATCTGTTCGCGGCGTTCGTCGACGCGTTCTGGCAAGGCGAGGCCGTGCACGCGATGAACGGATTCCTCATGGCCGCAGTGCTCGTGCAGTGGTTCACCGAGATCTTTGCGGCGCGCACACCACGTGGCCGGCTGCGCCAGACGTTCTGCTTGCTCACGCTGCCGTTTCTGCTCGGCAAGGTTTGGTTCACCGAAATTCCATCGCTGTCGTCCGATCTACCGCTTGCCTTGTTCTCGCTGGTCCTCGTGCTGGAGCTGATCTCCTTGCCACGCGTCACGCGCGAACGCCGCACGCTGCCCGTGTTGCTGGTTCTCCAACTCGGTGTCGTCGCGACGACGACCAAGCTGGGTGGCCTGGGCCTGCTCGCGGCGGCGGGCATCGCCGGTCTCGTCGTCCTGCGCCACGGCGTGTCGCGGCGCGCGCGCTTGATCGTTTTTGGGGTCCCAGCCGCGCTGATGCTGGCGTGGCTCGTGCGCAACGCGATCATCTCCGGTTGGTTGATCTTTCCGCTGTTCGGCAGGCTTCCCGTGGCGTGGGCGGTTCCGCTCGAACAGGGTCACCAACACTTGCGATGGATCGAGTCGTGGGCGCGTGCCCCTCAACAGGCGCCCGAGGCCGTCCTCGACCACGGCTTCATGCATTGGTTCGTGCCGTGGTTCGAAGGCTTCCGGCAATCCAAAGAGATGGTGCTGTTGGCCGTCTCGGGCGCCTTGCTCGTCTGGCGATTCGCGATGGGACCATCGCGGTCCGCGTCGCGGCGGGTTGGCGAATGGGCGGCGATCGCAGCCTGCGTGCTCGGGATGCTTCAGTGGTTCTACGGCGCGCCGGATCTGCGGTTCGGCGCGTTCTTGTTCTGGACGCTGCCGGCCGTGGTGTTCGCGCCGATGGTCGTGAACGCGATGCGCGACACGACCGTACGCTCGCTCGTGATCGCCTTGTCGCTCGCGATCTGCGCGTGGAACGGTGGTTTCACGCCACGGCTCGACGAGGTCGTTCCGAAGTTGATCCATCGCCCGATCGCGCCGCAGCGTCGGGAGCTCGTCGGGCATTGGACCTCGCCAACGACATATGTCACAGCGCCGTCCACCGGCGATCAGTGCGGCGACGAGCCGATTCCCTGCACACCGGATCCCGCCACGCAGCAACTGCGTGACCCGAACAAGCTCGGCGCGGGCTACATCTCAGGATCGAACTAAGGAGCAGGTGATGGCGAAACGAATCTTGGTAACGGGTGGCGCGGGGTTCCTCGGCTCCCATCTTTGCGAACGCTTGATCCGCGAGGGTCACGAGGTCATCTGCCTCGACAACCTCTTCACCGGTACTCGGCAGAACCTCGACGCGTTGCTCGAGAACCATCACTTCGAGTTCATCCGCCACGATGTCTGTCAGCCGATGCACATCGAATGCGACGAGATCTATCACCTCGCGTGCCCCGCCTCGCCGATCCACTACCAGCGCAACCCGGTGCGCACGATCCGCACGTGCGTCCAGGGCACGCTCAACGTGCTGGA
>JBDTJY010000188.1:0-5605 GCA_039935615.1 Kofleriaceae bacterium | reverse complement strand
ACGGCCACGGTGAAGTCATCGATCGGCGGAACGCGCAGCGGCGTGGCACCGGCGTTCGCATGCGGATTCGCACCCATGCGACGCGCGCCGGCGGGGGCGAGCGCGCGTAGCGCGGGCAACAGACGCCCGTTCGGGTCGAACAGGCTCTCGGGCCGATAGCTACGCAGCCACGTCTCGAGCGCGGCGAGTTGCGCCGGATCGGTACGCACGTGAGGCAGCGGAACCTGATGCGAGCGAAACGTTCCCTCGCACGGCTTGCCGTCGACGAGCTTGGGCCCGGTCCAACCCTTCGGTGTACACAGGACGATCATCGGCCACCGCGGTGTGCCGCGGACCCCGCGCTCGCGCGCGTCAGCTTGGATGCTGCGAATCCGCGCGAGGCAGGTCTCGAGCGTCGTCGCGAACGCCTGATGGACGGGCATCGGATCGGAGCCTTCGACGAAGTGGACCTCGTAGCCGTGGCCCTCGAACAACCCGCGGATCGATTTGTGAGTCTGACGCCCGAGCACGGTCGGCCCCGAGATCTTGTAGCCGTTGAGGTGAAGGATCGGCAGCACCGCACCGTCGCGCGAGGCATTCAAGAACTTGATGCCTTTCCACGAGCCCTCGAGAGGTCCGGTCTCGGCCTCGCCATCACCGACGACCGCGATCGCGGTCAACGCCGGTTGGTCGAACACCGCACCAAATGCGTGCGTCAACACGTAGCCGAGCTCGCCACCTTCGTGAATCGATCCGGGAGTCGTCGGGCCGACATGGCTCGGCACGCCACCGGGCGTCGAGAACTGCCGGAACAACTTCGTCATGCCGGCGACGTCCTCGGTCACCGCCGGGTAGATCTCCGAATACGTGCCTTCGAGGTACACGTTCGCGAGCATCGCCGGGCCACCGTGACCAGGTCCTGCCAGCATGATCGCGTCGAGGTCGTGGCGCCGGATCGCGCGATTGACGTGCGCGTAGATCAGGCTGAGCCCCGGCGAGGTGCCCCAGTGACCGAGGAGGCGGGGCTTGATGTCCTC
Source organism: Kofleriaceae bacterium (assembly GCA_039935615.1). Classification (GTDB taxonomy): domain Bacteria; phylum Myxococcota_A; class Polyangia; order Haliangiales; family Haliangiaceae; genus JABFXX01. The sequence goes on along the minus strand of JBDTJY010000188.1, from coordinate 4,589 downwards.
GACGCGCAGGGGCTCGCGAAGCAGCGCGTTGCCCAGCAAGTAGATCTGACCGACGGTCAGGTAGTTCGCGGCGCGCCAATACGCATCGATCGCGTGGAGCTCGGATTCGTCGATCATCTGCTCCCGACAAGTGCAGGAATGACGCCGCACCAGGTGGTCTGTTTCATGAAAGGCTCGCGGTCATGAAGCTCCCCTCGCGCATCTTGGTCCCCACCGACTTCAGCGAACATGCGACCTGTGCGCTCGACTATGCGGTAGCGCTCGCTCACAAGCTCGGTGCGAAGATCTACCTGCTCAACGCGATGGGGCTGCAGTTCGCCGAGTATCCGATCGCGGTCACGGCCGACATGATCGACTCGATCATGCGGAGCAATCAGAAGGTGCTCGAAGCACTGATCGCTGCGCGCGCGGGGCAAGCGGACTTCGCACCGGCGATCCTCGACGCCGGGGATGCCCGGCTGATCATCGAGCAGCAGGCGATCGAGATCGGCGCCGATCTGATCGTGATGGGCACGCACGGTCGACAGGGCGTCAAGCGCGCGTTGCTCGGCAGCGTCGCCGAATCGCTCGCTCGCACTGCGCCGTGTCCGGTGCTACTCGTGCGTACGAACAACGTACCTGCCTAGCACTCGATCAACACCTTGAGCGCGCGGGTCTCGGCGGCGCGGCCGAACGTGTCGTACGCCTCGAGGACGTGATCGAGCTTGAAGCGATGGGTGATCAGGCGCTTGGGATCGATCTTGCGACTGCGCACGACGTCGAGCAGCATCTGTGTGCTCGACGTGTCGACGAGGCGGGTCGTGATGGTGATGTTGCGATCCCACAGTTGCTCGAGGTGTAGCGAGACCTTGAGGCCGTGAACGCCGATGTTCGCGATCACTCCGCCGGGGGCGACGATGCTCTCGCACAGCTCGAACGTCGACGGAATGCCGACCGCCTCGATCGCCGTGTCGACCCCGCGCCCGCCTGCGAGGCGCATCACCGTTTCGCGCGCGTTGCCATCGGTACTGTTGATCACGCCGGTCGCGCCGAAGCCTTTCGCGAGCTCGAGCCGGTTGTCATCGACATCGATCATGAAGACGTCGGCCGGCGAGAACAGTTGTGCGGTCAACAATGCGGCGAGTCCGATCGGGCCGGCGCCGACGATCGCGACGGTGCTGCCCGGTTGCACGTTGCCCTTGAGTACACCGCACTCGAAGCCGGTCGGCAGGATGTCGCTCAGCATCACCATCGCTTCGTCGTCGGCCTCCGAGGGCAATCCGTACAAGCTGGTGTCGGCGTGCGGGATGCGAACGAGCTCCGCCTGCGTGCCGTCGATCAGGTTGCCGAGGATCCAGCCGCCGGTCGTGCAGTGCGAAAACATCTGACGGCGGCAGTAGCTGCATTTCCCGCACGACGTGATGCACGAGATCAGGACACGCTGACCGACGGTGAGTGACGTCACCGACGTCCCGATTTCTTCGACGATCCCGACGCCCTCGTGGCCGAGGATGCGGCCGGGCGTGCACGTCGGAACATCACCCTTGAAGATGTGAAGGTCGGTGCCGCAGATCGTCGTCTTCACCATCTTGATGATGGCGTCGGTCGGAACACGTAGCGTGGGGCGCGGCCGCTGCTGGACCTCTTGCTTGCCGGGCCCGACGTAGACCAGAGCAGTCATCGTTGCGTTCATGGCTCTCGGTTCTGCACGAACGAGTCCGGGTACGGTGCGAGCCAGAGCGCACACCGCGCGACGCGAACGCAAAGCGTGCGTCCTCACACGCAACGGCTGCGGCATTTTGTCATCGAACCCGGGCCCGATCGGGTGATTTCGACTGGCACGAAACGTGAGTTAGGTGGACCGATGCGATGGATGATCTTGGTCGTGATGGTGGTCGGCTGCGAAGGACCCGCAGGCCCGCCGGGCGCAACCGGATCAAACGGTTCGGATGCGATCGGTGATGGCGGCGGCGGTGATGCCGCGCTCGCGCCGTGGGCCACGCGCCCCGACGTCACGATCGCGGTGACCGACCTCGCGTTCAGCGCGACCGGAGCCACGGTGAGCTTCACGCTCCGAGACAGCGCCGGTACCGCGGTCGATCCAGCGGGCGCGCTGACCGACGGATCGGTCTCCCTCGGCTTCGTGCTGGCTCAGCTCGCGCAAAATCCCGACGGCTCCGCGGGGCAATACACGGCGTACACGACGCTGGTCCAGACCAGCCCGATCACCCACGTCAGCGCGACCCAGGCCACGACCGAGTCGACCGGCGCGTTGCGCCCGATCGATGTCGCGACCGGCACGTATCAATACGATGTCGCCGCGCCGCTGACCGGGCTCGATGCCACCTTGACCCAGACGGTCGGCGCGCTCGCCGTGCGCACGGTTGGCGCTGCCGAGTCGCTGTCGAGCATGACGTTCTCCGCGCGGCCGGATCACGGTGTGGTCGCGACGCGCGAGGTCGTGACCAGCGCGACGTGTGATGGCTGCCACCGCACGCTCGCGGGTCACGGTGGACGTTGGACCAAGCCCGAGCAATGCGTGCTGTGTCATCAGCCGCAGTCGAGCGACCCCGACACCGGCAACACCGTCGACTTCAAGGTGATGATCCACAAGATCCACCGCGGCGCCGATCTGCCGAGCGTGGTCGCGGGCACGCCGTATCAGATCATCGGTTTCGGTCAGTCGATGAACGACTTCTCGACGGTGGCGTTTCCGCAGGACATCGCGCGGTGCGCTGCGTGTCATGCCGGCTCGGAAGGCGATCGCTGGGAGACGGCACCGGCGAAGGCGACCTGCACGTCGTGTCACGACACCACGTCGTTCGAGTTGCCGGTGCCGGCGGGCATGGTGCCGCACGGTGGTGGCGCGCAACCCGATAACGCGATGTGCGCGGTCTGTCATCCCGCGACCGGCAGCCTCGCCGGGATCGCGGACAAGCACCTCGTCGGCCTGCTGTCGCCGAGTGCGCTCCTCGTCGAGCTTCACATCACGTCGATGACGAACACCGGTCCCGGTCAGGCGCCGGTGATGGTGTTCGGCGCGACCGTCAACGGAGTGGCGCGCGATCTGATCGCGCAACCGCTGACCTCGCTGACCGCGACGCTCGCGGGACCGACGACCGACTTCGCGACCGAGTGGCAGGTGAAGATGCAGGGGACCGGTGCGGTCGGCACGCTCGCCGCGATCAGCGCCGGCACGTATAGCTACACGTTCCCCGCGACCGCCGCGATCCCGTCCCTCGCGACCGGCAGCTATCAGGTCGGGCTCGAGGGCTACCTCCAGCCGACCTCCGCCGATCCGCGCTACGCGGCGGTCAATCCGGTGCTCGCGTTTCCAGTCACCGGTGCGCTCGTGGTGCCGCGCCGCACGATCGTCGATCGCGCGCTGTGCAACAGTTGTCACTTCGATCTCGCCGCGCACGGCGGCGCTCGCAAGAATCCACAGTACTGCGTGATGTGTCATAGCCCGGCCGGCTTCGATAGCGCCGGCGCGCCGCGCTTCGAGGCGACGCAGAACGTCGTCGCCGACTCGATCGACTTTCGCCACCTCATCCACAAGATCCATCGGGGTACGGAGCTCGTCGAGCCGTACCTCATCGGTGGCTTCCCGCTACCGACGGTGGCGAACCCGGCCGGCACCCAAAATGATTTTGGCGCGACCCGCTATCCGCGCTCGGTGAAGGAGTGCGAGGCGTGCCACGCGTCGAAGAACTGGACGCTGCCGATGGCCGCCTCGACCGCGTATCTGCCCAGCACGTCGGGGCTGATGGGGTGCGCGGCGGGTGGCGGCAGCGATGCGACGCTGTTCTGCGCGGCGCCGTTCTGGACCGTCACGTCGACCAGCGTGAGCGGACCCGAGGCGAGCGTCTGCACGAGCTGTCACGACAGTCCGGACGTCGCGGCGCACGCGCAAACCAACACGACGCCCGCCGGTGCCGAGGCGTGCGCGACGTGTCACGGGCCGGGGAGCGCGTTCGACGTCGGTACCCTTCACGGACTCCCGTGAACCGCCTGCTCGTGCTGCTGCTCGTTTCGGGCTGCGCGGACGAGCGCGGGTTGGGGGCGGCGTGCACGACGGATTGCTCGTCGACGACGATCCATCCGACCGGGTTTCTCGATCCGGCGAGCTCGGCGTTTCACGGCCGCGAGCTCGAGCGTCGCAACTGGGACTTCGCGCTGTGCGCGACGTGTCACGGCCGTGACTTCAAGGGCGGGGCCGCCGGCGTGTCGTGCCTGACGTGTCATGTCGACGGACCGACCGCGTGCACCACGTGTCATGGCACCACCGGGCCGATCACGTTCGCGCACCAGGCACATGCGCCGACAGTCGCGTGCGCGGAGTGTCACGTCACGCCGCAGCGCTGGGACGACGACGGCCACATCCTCCACGACGGCGTCGCGATCACCGGGCCGGTGGCGGTCGTGTTCGGCGCGCGCGCGGCGCAGACCCTCGATCCCGCGGATCGCTCCGGACCACCGGCGTTCGACGGCGCGACGTGCAGCAACGTGTACTGCCACGGTGCCGTCTTGCACGCGGCCGGTGGCACCGCGACCCAGCCTCGGTGGGACGATCCGTCGCCGACCGGCAGTTGCACCGGCTGTCACGGCGC
>JBDTJY010000187.1:0-6173 GCA_039935615.1 Kofleriaceae bacterium | reverse complement strand
GGATTGTTGATCTGGTGAGCGACCGAGCCGGCATAGATGGCGAGCTCGACGCGACGTTGCGCGAGCTCGGCGCGGCGCGCGGCGACACAGTGATCGGTGACATCGCGAACGACGATCGAGCCCGCGTACGGTGCCCCGACGAGCAGCCGGTGCGCGTGGATCAAATGGCGACCCGCGACCAGCGGCTCGACGAGATCCGGCGGAAGAGAAATAGAGAAATGAGAGAAATGGGTAGAGAAATGGGTCGCACCCATTTTCTGCGCGACCTGTGCAGAGAAATGGGTCGCACCCATTTTCTGCGCGAACTGTGCAATTGCGTCCGGGTTCCGGGCAGCGCGAGAAGCACCGCGTCGTTAACTCTGCGAGGTCGCGTTCATCTCGGTTCAATGAAACTGACCTGAATGTCGCGTTGTCCGGAGGTCGGACACATTGAGCGAGGGCACGTGTTGCACATTCGTCGACGATTTGTCGGACCGCTGCAGTACTCGTCGGACATGTTTCGCGGTGGAAGTCGAATCGAACCAGGACGCGTCTATCACGTTATTTCTCGCTTCGTCGCGAAGGAGTGGTTCATCGAGTCCAACGTCGAGCGGCGCTGCTATTGTTCGCTGGTCGGCGGAGCGATCGCGGAGACAGACTGGCGATTGTTCGCGTACGCGATCATGAGTAGCCATGTGCATCTCGGCTTGGTTGCCGGCCGTGTGCCGCTCGCGAAATGGATGCGGCCAACGCACACGACATTTGCCGGCTGGCTGAACCAACGCCGCGAACGAATCGGCGGAGTGTTCGTGCGTGGCCCCAATGTCATCGAAGTTCGACCGGACGGTGCGGCGCGCCTCATCGACTACATCCATCGCAACCCACAGCGAGCTGGTGTCGTGCGCCACCCGAATGACTCGGACTGGACAAGTCAGCGCGCATACGTCGGGCTCGAACATCAACGTTCGTGGCTGGACGTCGACTGCGGACTGAGGCTCGTTGGCATGTCTCGCGACGACTTTCGAGTCTGGGTCGAGGATGCGAACACCGACGCCGAGGCCCTCGAGCGGATCCGAGTTGCGCCACGGCGCGTGCGAGGACGCCCGCGCGCAGCCGATCGAACCGCGAACAGCACGACGATCTCGATGGGAACTACGCAGCTCTCGCACGATTCCTCGCGCTGTTCGTTCGCATAGGCGGCCTGGCGGCACTCCTTCAAGAGAAATAGGTCGCACCCATTTTCTGCGCGAACTGTGCAATTGCGTCCGGGTTTCCGAAGTGAGCAACAAGAGAAATAGGTCGCACCCATTTTCTGCGCGAACTGTGCAGTTGCGTCCGGGTTCCGGGCAGCGCGAGAAGCACCGCGTCGTTAACTCTGCGAGGTCGCGTTCATCTCGGTTCAATGACACTGACCTGAATGTCGCGTTGTCCGGAGGTCGGACACATTGAGCGAGGGCACGTGTTGCACATTCGTCGACGATTCCACTCCGCACCAGCTCGGGACCCGAGACACATACATCCCGCGATCGATGCGCGCTACCGTTGCGCGACGGACGGGGCGTCGAGGGTCACCTCGCCGTCGACGACGACGTCGGGATACCGCGCGAGCATCGCGTTCGTCTCGTTAGTGATCTCGATGTCGTAGTGGCCGAACGGGAGATCGAGCGCGAAGCCGTGGTCGAGGATGGGATACGTTTCGGTATTCGTGACCTCGCGGTTCTCATCGAGATCGCGCGCGGTCACCGTGACGTTGTGGACGGTGGGGCCCAGGGTCACCGCGCTCACCACCTTGCCGTCTTGGGCGTCGTACGATTGCTGGGAACCCTGACAACCCTGCTGCGATGAACCGCCAGGAGGACGGAACCAAGGGTTCGAACTGTTCGGGTCGCATGCCGGAGCGATCAAGAACATGAGTGCGACCGCAAGGGTTGGCTTTGACATGGTTCGTCGCGATGCAGCCCGGGTGCCAATGCGTCGGTGGCGCCGCGCGTAGTCCTTTCCGATGTGGTGGTGGTGAAGCTTCGTCGACTCGCGACGAACGGTGAACAGCTACAGCGCTGCGCTGCCTTGGTTTGCCACCAAGGTAGCGCCGGTACTGCTTCGTTCGGACGCACACGATCTTGTTCACGACCGCCGACGGTGATCTCCGCTCGCGATCGAGGTGATCACCGCCCACTGCGACTCGTGCTTGTCCTGCTGCTCGAACACGAGCCGCACTCCGAATGCCTAGATCGATCCAGGCAACTTCAAGTAGATCTCAACGAGCGCCGATCCACTGTTGGACGTCGATCGTTTGATCCACGGCGGCGAGTAGTGCGTCCGGCGCAGGCCCGTGGCGGGCGATGAACTTCGTCGGGCCGCCGAGGGGCCGGTACCAGAGATAGGTCGTGGGGATGTCGGTGACCCGGTTGTCGTAGTCGTCGTCGAGCGCGAGGGCGCCGGCCAAGCTCGCGCAACTGAGCTGGATCGAGATGTCCGCGCGCGCTACCGATCGTGGCGACGCAGGCACGCCCGGCATACTCGACGTCACCGTCGCGATAGACCACGACCGAATACGCGGGACACCGTCCGAGGCAGCCCGTGCGCCGGATCCCGGCGATCAGCTCCTTACCGCCGTGGCTGTCCTCGGGGCGCCACGCGCCGGTGTTGCAGGCGACTAGGAGGCTGAGTACGAGCGCGATCGTCCGCATCCGACCTTCAACGCACGACCGCGTCGTCGGTTCCGGCATCGCTTCCAACGGTAGCAACTCGCCGTCATCTCGCCCGCTAATTCGCGGTGACTGCGACGGTCACGCCGCGGGCGAGCTCGAAGTGATAGGTGTCGCCCGCGGTCAGGACGTCGTCGAACAGCAGCGCGCCCAGGACCTGGCGGGGCAGCGTGCCGATCGAGATGCCCTCGACGGCCGTGATGTCGTCGCCCTTGCGGATGCCGGCGAGCTCCGCCGGTCCGCCGGGCGTGAGCTCGATGACCTCGAGGTTTTGGGTCTTCATGCCGAACGTGCCGGCGCGGCCGTGCCGGGCCGGGAGCACGCGGATCTCACCGAGGTCGGCGCGCTCGCCGTCGGCGACCGAGTAGCGGACGAGGGACTGAGCACCAGGCCATAGATCCCTGGAGCTCGAGATCTCGATCGCGCCATCGCCAGCGGGCACGCGTTCGACGATGAACTGTCCGCTGGCATCACTGACGGCCGGGCCGCGTGCGAGATAACTCTCGGACACCGAGTCGGTGAAGGCGAGCAGGCCGGTGACCGGCTTTCCGGTAAACGCGTTGACCAGAGCTCCGGTGACCGATCCGTACGCACGGACAACGAGCTCGAGTTGGGCTGGAGCCGCACCGATCGTGAGGCTTGCCTCGGCCGTCCCGCCGCGCGTTGTCGCCTTGCACAGGTAGTAGCCGGGCTGCACGTGCTCGAAATGAAATGCACCCTCCGGTGAATAGATGTTCTGTTGAAGGTCGCCGAAACCACAACGCAGCTCGTACTGGTCTACGGGCCTTCCACCCGACGTGACATGCCCGCTGAGTGAGGACAGCGGGTCGAGCTCGATCGAAATGGTCGCGCCTGCGGCAACGCGCGCGACCTCGACCTTCGCGCCATCGCGCTTGTCTCGCGCGACGATCGAGTACACACCCTTCGAGAGTGGCGCGATCGTGAAGGTGCCATCGGCTGCGGTGAGCGCGGACGTGATCGCGACGCTGAGGTCTGGTGCCTCGATCCGGGTTGCCGTGACCCAGGTGTCGGCCGCCGGCTCGTGATCCGCGCGGAGCACCCGACCGCTGATCTTGCTGTGCCGAGACTCGATCGTGACGACGTTGTTCTCGCTCGGAGCGTCCACGTGGCTCGGGTGTGCACCGAACATCGGCCTATCGCGCGATGCTGCGATCAGATGTTTGCCCGGCAGGAGCCCGGTCACGGAGAAGTGTCCCGTGGCATCGGTCGATGCCAGGCGATCCTCGACGGCGACCATCGCGCTCGCGACCGGAGCTCCTTCGTCGTCGACGACCTTGCCACTCACGGTCGCACGAGGCGAGGTATCGACCTTCACGATCAGGTTCGTTACGTCCGACTCGCCAACCTCGACCGCGAGCTCACCCTCGTGATTGTCCGAGGTGGTCGCACGTGCACGATAGCTACCCGGGACCACGCCACGGAATGAGAACGTCCCGTCGGAGTGCACTTCATCCCCAAAACTGCGCTCTCCCCAAAGCCCGATCTCGCCGAGGCCGGCGGGCTCGAGACGCCCAGTCACCTTCACCCCGCGCGCGATCGCATAGAGCTGATCGACGACATCGTGATCGCGAACCTCGATCGGTGCACCATCGAGTCGGCGGCTGTCGTTGTCGTGAATCTGAATCGCGTAGAGACCGGGCGTGACTCCGTCGATGACAAAGGTGCCGTCGCTTCGCGTCGTGGTCCATGCATCGATGGAACGTGGGCCGCTCGAGAACGCACGCACGTTCATGCCGCTCGCAGGTTGATTCCCACGCTCCTTCCACATCACGAGGCCGGAGATCGAAAATGCGTGATCGAGCACGAGATGAATTGGCCCGGCGGTCTCGCCGGGCCCGACCTCGAAGCCCTGTTCTCCGCGGCTCGCGTAACCCGGAGCTCGTGCCGAGATGAGCATTCGCGCGGTATGCAACTGGTGCACGACGAAGTGGCCTTCGGCGTCGGCGTTCTCCTCGGCCTTCCTTTCGTCACCTTGATAGATCGAGATCGTCGCGCCCGGAATCGCCGCGTGGGTATCGCGCGCGATGACATCGCCGCGAACCGAAGCGCCGGGCACGAGTTGGACGTCGACCGTCGCATCGGCTCCGCTGATCGCGAATTGCTCGAAGGTCGAACAATAGTCTTCGTCCGTCACTCCGAGGTCGTGCGTACCGTCGACGACCGCGATCGCGTAATGTCCATCGACGTCGGTCGTGACGCTTGCCGGGTCGACGAACACGGTCGCGCCCACGATCGGGCCACCGCCGATGTCGGTGACAGTTCCGCGTAGCACCGAACCACCTGCATCGAGGACGAGTGACACCGTAGATGCTTGGTTTTGCGCGACCTCGACGGGGTCGCTTTGCTTCGGGATGAACCCTGGAGCATTGGCAGCGACGGCATAACTGCCGGCAGCGACGAGCGCCCTCCACTCACCGTCGGGGTTCGTTCGCACGACGACCGGCGCGCTCCAATGTTCCATCGCCTCGAGCCGCACGCTGATGAACGCCCGAGCGATCGGCGCGCCATCGCTCGCGCGCGTGACGCGACCGCCGAGCGAGGAGGTCTTCAGCGCGAGGCTCGGATCGGTCGGCGTCCCGGCGCGGTGTGCGACGGTCGCCGCCTCGCGAGCGCTGGACGGTCCGTGCAACCGCCACACGATCACCAGCGCGATCGCGACCAGCACTGCAAACAGGCCCGCACGCCGCACCGTCGAATCCTACCAGCGATTATCCGCCTTGGTTCGTCGGGGGCGAGTCGCCACCGCCGCCCATCGCCTTCTGCATGCACTTTCCCATCTGCTCGCCGATCTGCGTGACTTTCTTCGTCTCCTCTTCGTTCATCTTCGCCGGCTCGTGGTTCTCGCGCGCCTGGTCCTGCCCCCAGCTGGTCATGCCATCGGAGACGCGCTGCGCGCACGCGGAGTCCGTGCACGCGCAGATCTGATCCTTGAACTCCGTCAGCTTCTTCATCGCCTCTTCCATCTCGAGGTGGCGATGAGCACCGGCCAGCCCCTCGGTGCACGTGTCGACAGCGCTCTGCGTCTTCGCATTCGCGACACAGCTCTTGGTCGTGGCGTTCCAGCTCGAGAGCTCGCAGCTCCCGACGAGCCGCTCCGCTCGCTCGAGCCGCATGTCGAACGCGCCGCGCGCCTTGGTCACGACGTCTTTGCACGTCGTCGGATTCGCACCCTGGTCACACGCGGCGAAGGCCACCCACACCCACAGGAGTTGTCGCATGCGAAATCGTAGCGCGAGCTAGTGGCCGGTCACGTAGTCTTTAGCGGCAGCTCGACGCGCACGACGGTGCCCTGACCCTCGGCAGAGTCGATCGAGATCGTGCCGTGCGCCGCCGTCACAATCTCGCGGCACTCCAGGAGGCCGACGCCGACCCGCGGAGATCCGGATTCGTCGACGGAGAACTTGGGTTCGAAGATCCGGGCCATCGCGTCTTCGGAGATCCCGCAACCGGTGTCACGGACCTCGA
>JBDTJY010000186.1:0-23051 GCA_039935615.1 Kofleriaceae bacterium | reverse complement strand
GATGAAGGTCCAGCTCGATCTTCCGGTGCTCGGCGTGCGCACGCTCGATCAGCAGCTCCGCGTGCCGATCCAGGAAGGCAGCCTCGACTTTCGCGCGCTCGAGGACAGCCTCGATTGGCTCGAGGGCGCGTTCCTCGACATCGCGCACGACGACAACCTCTTGAAGGTGCGCTGGAAGGTGCCGATCTTCGGCTCCTCGCACGATCTGATCACGTGGGAGCTCGACAAAGACGCGTCCGCGCTGGCCGCGTTCGGTCGCGTGCCGGTGCGTTCGCTCACCGACTTTCGCACCGGCTCCGGCGAGCCCCCGAAGGAGCCCAAGAAGGACGCGAAGAACGGCGGCGTGCTGCGCGCGCTCAAGGTCGACGGCATCGATATCGCGCTGTCGTTGCTCGCGCCGCGCAACCTCGAGATCGGCCAGGGCTTGATCGCGTTCGGCGGCGAGGACCAGCCCGGCATGGTCGACTTCAAGGTCTCCGGCGTGATCGGCAACCACGGCCCCGGCGCGCTGCGCGGCGCGATCGGCTCGGTCGATACGACGATCAAGGATCTGCGCGCCGGTCCCGCCGAGATCACGTGCGACCGGCTGCACTTCGACGGGCTCGATCAGCTCGAGGTCACGTTCGATGGCTTCCGCCCGACGAAGATCTCGATGATGATCCACCGGGTCACGGCGACGAACCTCGCGATCAAGCTCGGTTAGATCGCGCGCAGCCGGTGGCCTAGCGAGGATGGACCATGTCCTCGGGCACGACCCACCGATCGAAGTCGGCCTCGCTGACGCCGAGCGCGAGCGCCGCCTGCTTCAGCGTCGTCCCATCATGATGCGCTCGCTTCGCGATCTTCGCCGCCTGGTCGTAGCCGACGTGGGGCGCCAGCGCGGTGACCAGCATCAGGCTGCCGTGGAGCTTCTTCGCGATCTCGTCGCGATTCGGCTCGAGGCCGCGCGCGCAAAACTCGTCGAACGACGCGCAGGCATCGCCGAGCAGGCGCACCGACTGCAGCGCGGCGTGCGCGATCAGCGGCTTGTAGACGTTGAGCTCGAAGTTGCCGGAGGCACCGGCGACCGCGAGGGCGGTGTCGTTACCGAGCACCTGCGTGCACACCATCGTCATCGCCTCGCACTGGGTCGGGTTGACCTTGCCCGGCATGATCGAGCTACCGGGCTCGTTCTCGGGGATCGTCAGCTCGCCGATGCCGCAGCGCGGACCACTCGCGAGCCAGCGCACGTCGTTCGCGATCTTGATCAGCGACGCCGCGAGCGTGCGCAACGCGCCGTGCACGAACAACACCGCATCGTGCGACGCGAGCGCCTGGAACTTGTTCGGCGCCGAGATGAACGGATGGTGCGTGAGCTGCGCGAGCTGCGCCGCCGCGCGGCGTGCGAACTCGGGATGCGAGTTGAGGCCGGTCCCGACGGCCGTCCCACCGAGGGCGAGCTCGTGAGCCTGCACGAGCGAGGCGCTGATCGCGGCGAGGCCGTGATCGAGTTGCGCGACCCAACCGGAGATCTCCTGGCCGAGCGTGAGCGGCGTCGCGTCTTGCAGATGCGTGCGGCCGATCTTGACGATGCCGGCGAAGTCGTCGGCCTTGTGCGCGAGCGTCGCCCGCAGCCCGGTCAGCGCCGGCACGAGGTGGGCCTGGATCCGATCGACCAGGGCGAGGTGGATCGCAGTCGGGAACGCATCGTTCGTCGACTGGGCGAGGTTGACGTGATCGTTCGGGTGCACCGGCTGCTTGCCACCGCGCGTCCCGGTCGCGAGCTCGTTCGCGCGCCCGGCGATCACCTCGTTGACGTTCATGTTGGTCTGGGTGCCGCTGCCGGTCTGCCACACCGAGAGCGGAAACTCGTCGGAGAACTTGCCGGCGATCACCTCGTCGGCGGCGGCGACGATGCGTTGCGAGAGCTCGACCGGCAACACGCCGAGCTCCGCGTTGACGATCGCGGCGGCCTTCTTGATCGTCGCGAGCGCCCGGATCAGCTCCGGCGCCATCTTCTCCGTCCCGATCTTGAAGTGATGGAGAGAGCGCTCGGTCTGCGCGCCCCAGTAACGTGCGGCATCGACCTCGATCGGCCCCATGCTGTCGCTCTCGGTCCGGCTTGTCATGAAGCGGGCTTACCACGCGCGATTGCACACGGTGATGTGCAGGTGGGACTGCACGGCCCTCACGATCGCGTAACCACCCAGGATCGCGCTCCCCCGGGTGGGCCCCACAATTGCTGATGGGGACCGCGAGGGTAAGGAGCCGAATGCGCCTACGGTCATTGTTCATTTTCGGAGTTGTTGCCGCTTGCGGCACGGAACCCACCACGCACGTCGAGGATCTGCCCGGTGCGCGCAACGAGGCGTATCGCAGCGCTGCGGCGCACTACGATCTCGATCAGGACTGGCTGGTCGCGGTCGGCTATCAGCAGGGCCGGTTCGAACCCGCACAGGCGACCGACACCGCCGACGATCCGACGATGGACATGGCGAGCGATGCACTCACCGTCGACACCCCGGTCGAGGAAGCCGACGACACCATCCCGGGTGACTCGGCCGACGATCCGGGAGAGACGCCCGCGCTCGCGAGCTGGGGGCTGATGTACCTCACCGACGTACAGGTCGATCGCGCCGCGCAGCTCACCGGCCATACCGCCGACGAGCTCCACGACGACTTCGCCGCGAACATCGACGGTGCCGCCGCGATCCTCGCGCAGGACTCGCACTCGCTCGGCTCGCTGCGCGATGCGACCACGATCTTCCTCGGCGTCGATGATGACGCCGCGACGCTCGCACTCAACCAACTCGACAGCGCCGTGGCCACCGGCTTCGACGTCACCACGACGGACGGCGAGCGGCTCGTGCTCGACGGCACCGGGGCACCGGTCACCGCGGCTCCGATCTCGCCCGACGACGAAACCGATGCGCCCGCGGTCTCGACGATCGCGAAGATCGCGCCAGGTCACACGCCGCCGTTTCAGTGGATCCCGTCGCCGAACTACTCGAGCCGCCAGGGCTATCCGATCCGCTACGTCGTGATCCACGACATCGAGGGCACGATGGCCGGCGCGATCGCCGTATTCAAGAACTCGGCGAACCAGACGTCGGCGCACTACATCGTGCGCTCGCACGACGGTCACATCGTCAAGATGGTGCTCGAGCGCAACAACGCCTGGCACGCGGGTCACGGGTGGTTCAACCGCCACTCGATCGGCATCGAGCACGAGGGCTTCGCGCACAAGGTCAAGGGCGGCGGTTACTACACCGACACGCTGTACGGTGCGTCGGCGGCGCTGACGTGTGCGATCGCGCATCGCTACAACATCCCGGTCGACCGCAAGCACATCTTCGGTCACGAGAACGTGCCGTCGTCGCTGTCGTCGCACACGCTGTGCAGCGATGCCCGCGGTGTCGCCGGGCTGTGCGGTGGCACGAGCCATCACACCGATCCCGGAAAATACTGGGACTGGAAGAAGTACATGAAGCTCGTGTCGACCTGCGTGGCCGCCGCGAACTAACTAGAGATCGTCGTCGGGCTGGATCGCCGAGCCGCCGCTCGCACGCAGTTGCTCGGCGCGCTGCGCGGCATCGGCGAACTTGGGGTCGCGCTTGGTGACGGCCTCGAAGTAGTAGAGCGATTCGCCGGCATCGCCGATCGATTCGTAGGTGATGCCGATCTCGTAGTACAGGCTGAGCCGCTCGCGATCACTGGGGTTCGCGTGCAGGCCCTGCTTGAACTGATGGATCGCTTCTTGCGGATTGCCCTGCTCGCGCTGACACATGCCGAGCATCACGCGGCACTGGCCTTCGCGACCGGGTGACCGCATCGCCTTCTCGAACGCCTTGGTCGCCTCGTCGAACAGGCCCATCTCTTTGTAGGCGAGGCCGAGGTCGTAGTGCGTGTCGCTATCGCCCTCTTCGACCGGGCGCTCTAGCATCACGCTCGGCTTGCGCTTCACGCCCTCGTGCGCCGAGACCGACGCGACCTCTTCGAAGTCATCGGCGGAGACCTCTTCGATCTCCTCGATCTCGTCGAGGTCGAGCGCCGCGGTGCCACCGGTGAGCTCGGGCGACGGCGTGTCCATCGCGATCTCGATGCCGCCGTCGATGCCGGCCGGCGGGGTCTCGATCGAGGCCTCGCCGCGCTCGAGCGTCTGGATCTCGCGCATCTTCGCCTGGATCAGCGGATGGCCGGGATAGCGCTGCAGGAGCACGCGCACCGCATCCATCGCCTCGGGATACATGCCCTGACCCGCGTAGAAATCGGCTTCGTCGAGGTCGTCCTCGACGAGACTCTCGCCGCGCTCCGGATCGACGAGGTCGGCGTTCATCGCCGTCGCGTCGTCGTGGTTCGCCGCGCCATACGGATCGTACGAGCCCGCGACGGCGAGCCCGTCGGCTTGTTCGACGACGTCGGTGTAGCCCACGGCGTCGGTCACGTGCGGCAGGTCGGTCTCTTCGAACCCGCTGACGTAGACCGGGTCGCCGCTGCCCATGCCGGCATCGAACGCGCGCGCTTCGTCCGGATCGAACGGCAGATCGAGATCGTGTTGCGCGCCCATCTCCGCGGCGACGCCTTGATCGATGTCCTCGCCGAGCGCGTCGTCGTCGAGCTGCGCCTCGAGCGCGTCCTCGGCGTGGCTCGGATAGTGATTGATCGGCCGCGGCGTGTCCCACGTGTTCGCGTTCGGCGCGCGAGAGATCAGCACGGCGCTGTCTTCGTCGTACTCGGCGTGCATGTTCGCGAGCGCTTCGATCTGCTCGGGCGGAACCTGCCGGGTCGACTGACCGTAGTCGTCGCCGAAGCGCTGTTGCGGTGGTCGCGGGCGTTGTCCCGGCGTCGGGCTGCCGTGCGCGATATCGCCGATCAGATCGGCCGGATCGAAGTCATCGATCGAATCGCGCGGCGATAGCGCACGCGAACGGCCGATCGCACGCGGTGGTGGCGTCGAGAGCTCGAGGTCGTCGAGGTCGGGATCGATCTCGGCCAGGCCTCCGCCTTCGTACGAGACCTCCGACGACACCGACGACGACGACAGGCGCGCGACCCGCAGCCGGAACCTGCGCGCGAGCTCGAACGCACCGGTGTGCGTGCCGTTCATCGCGAGCAATTCTTGAAGGTAGACCTCGGCGCGATCCGGATCACCGGCGGCGACGAGCTCGGCCAGCTTCAGCAGCTCGACCTCGGCCTCTTGCTCGCGACCCTGCGAGATCAGGATGTCCTTGAGGCGCTCGTGCGCTTCGACGTTCTCGGTGTCGAGCGTGAACACGCGGCGCAGATGATCGACGGCCTTCTGGTGCAGGCCGTACTTCACGTAGACATCGGTCTCCGCGAGGATCTTCGAGATCTCCTCGGCGTGACGCTCGCCTGCGGCCGAGCGCGTGCGCGGATCCGGCGGCGGCTCCATGTCGGCCGAGAAGTCGCCATCGTCGTACTCGGGCAGCGCGAAGTCGACCCCCGACAGGCTCTGCTCGTCGACCAGCGGCATCGATCCGGTCATCCGCGAGCCCTGCGGGATCGATTGCAGATCGCTCGTGATGTTGAACTTCGCTTCGTTGGTCGCGGCACGGATCGCCGGCGGCAGCGGCGTCGCGGGACGCGCGTGCTGGTGCTGCGCCAGCGTCGGTGCGCGTACCGGAGGCGTGATCGGCGGCGGCGCGGGCGCGGGTGCCGGCTGCGCACCGAGGAACGCCTGCGCGTCGGCATCGCTCGGCACGATCTCGAGGATCTTGCGATAGACCTCGCCGGCTTTGTCGCGCGACTTGTTCTCGAGGTGAATGCGCGCGAGCTCCTTCAGCACCGAGACCGTCTTCGATTTCTGATCGAGCGCGGAGAATGCGATCGCGAGCAGGCCCAACGTCTCGACGTCGCGAGGATCGGCCTTGAAGCACGCTTGCAGCTTCTGCAACGCGCGGCGCGGGTCGTTGCGGCGCAGGTACAACCCGGCGAGCTCGCGATTGAGCGCGTGGTTATCCGGCTTGTGCCAGAGCAGACGCTCGGCGACCTTCACGAAGTCGTCTTGACGGCCCTGGCGACGCAGTTGCTCGCACGCGTGCGTGAACTGCGTGGCCGCTTCTTCGAGCAGGTTTTCCTTCGAGTACAGCTCGGCGAGCTTGATCCGCGTCGCGATGTTCTCCGGATCGAGATCGACCAGCTTCTTGACCGTGTCGAGCGCGTCCTTCGTGTTGCCTTCGCGATGGAAGTGCGCGGCGACGGACTCGTAGTGCTGCATCGCATCGCTCATCAAGCCGAGCCGGCGATAAAGCTCCGCGAGCTTCAAGATCACGTCGACGAGACGCGGATCCAACTTGAGGATCTGCTTGTAGACGGCGACGGCTTTCAAGAAGAAGCCTTGCTCGTCGTAGAACCGCGCGACCTTCAGGTACGTGTCGGTCGCCTCCTGCTTCGCACCCTTCTTCGCGTAGAGGTCGCCGATCTTCAACCACACGCGGACGTCCTTCGGATCTTCGGAGACGATCCGTAGGTACTCCTTCACTGCCTTGTCGATCTGTCCCTTATCGACAAACTTCCGAGCCGCATCCATGACCTTTTCTTTGTTAAAGGCCACGTCTGCTTTGGAGCCTCTGGGTGCGGTGAATCACAAGAAGCGACGTAAAAGGGTACCCTCCCAATTCCGACACGGTCAAGGAAAAGGGCGAAGGAATCCCGAGCGTTAACCCGGGTTTCAGCTTACATGTGATCACCGTCCAGGCGACTAGGCCAGGCGACTAGGCCAGGCGACCAGGCCAGGCGACTAAACAGCTGACGCGCGCTCGGTCAGCATGCGCGCCACGAACCCGGTATCGACGTTGCCCGAAATGTAGTCGGGGTGATTCACGATCCGACGCAAGAACGGGATGTTGGTGCGGGGTCCTTCGATCACCATCTCCTCGAGACAGCGTCGAGCGCGCCGGATCGCGGCCGGCCGATCGACGTCGTGGACGATGACCTTCGCGAGGAGCGAGTCGTAGTTCGGCGGTACGACGTAGCCTGCATACACGTGCGTATCTACACGCACACCTAGACCACCCGGGAAATGGACCGCCGTGATCTTGCCCGGCCACGGTGCGAACGTCGTCGGATCCTCGGCGTTGACCCGGAGCTCGATCGCGTGGCCACGCGGTTTGCGATCGGTCTTGAACGAGAGCGGTTCACCCGCCGCGATCCGGATCTGCTCGCGCACGATGTCGAGACCGGTGACCAGCTCGGTCACGGGATGCTCGACCTGCAGGCGCGTGTTCATCTCCATGAAGTAGAAGCTTCCATCGACGTCGAGCAGATACTCCATCGTACCGACGTTGGTGTAGCCGATCGCTTCGATCGCCTTGACCGACGCTTCGATCATCTTCACCCGCGTCGCCTCGGGCAGGCTCGCGCTCGGCGCTTCCTCGATCACCTTCTGGTGCCGGCGCTGGATCGAGCACTCGCGCTCGCCGAGGTGCGTGTAGTGACCGTGCTTGTCGCCGATCACCTGGATCTCGATGTGGCGCGGCTTCTGGCAGTACCGCTCCATGAACATCTCGGGATTGCCGAACGCGGCTTGCGCTTCGGTGCGGCCCATCGACCACGCCTCGAGGAGCTTTTCTTTCTCGTAGACGATCTTCATGCCGCGGCCACCGCCGCCGGCGCTCGCCTTGAGGATCACCGGAAAGCCGATCCGCTCCGCCGCTTCGAGCAGCGCGATCTCGTCGTGAATGCCCGCGGTGCCCGGCAGCATCGGCACGCCGGCTTTGCCCATCGCTTCACGCGCGCGGATCTTGTCGCCCATCAGGCGCATCGCATCCGGTGACGGACCGATCCACGTCAGGTTGCACTTGCGACAGACCTCGGCGAAGTCGGCGTTCTCCGAGAGAAAGCCGTAGCCGGGATGGATCGCGTCGGCGCCGGTGACCTCGGCGGCCGAGATGATCTGCGGGACGTTCAGGTAACTCTGACGCGACGGCGGCGGGCCGATGCACACGGCCTCGTCGGCGAACTTCACGTGCAGCGCGTCGGTGTCCGCGGTCGAGTGCACCGCGACCGAGCGCAAACCGAGCTCCTTGCACGCGCGGATCACGCGCAGTGCGATCTCGCCACGATTCGCGACAAGGACTTTCTTGAACATCGTCTAGCTCAGGCGATCTTGAACAGCGGTTGGCCGTACTCGACCGACGTGCCGTCCTCGACGAGGATCCCGGCGATCGTGCCCGCGACATCGGCTTCGATCTCGTTCATCAGCTTCATCGCTTCGACGATGCAGAGCACCGCGCCCTTGTCGACTTTGTCGCCGAGCGAGACGTAGTTCGCCGAATCGGGGTTCGGCTTGCGATAGAACGTGCCGACGAACGGCGACGTCACGACGTGGCTCTTGTCGTCGACGACCAGGGCGGCAGCCGGCGCAGCCCCTTGCGAGATCACCGACGCCATCTGCTGCGGCGCATAGTGTTGCACCGGCATCTGCATCTGCATCGGCATCGCGATCGGTGCCGGACCGCCGCGGCGGATCGTCAGCGTCGTCTCTTTGGTGTCGACGATCAGCTCGGACAGGTTGTGCTGCGCGGCGATCTCCGCGAGCCCTCGCGCCATCGTGACGAGCTCGTGCTCGTTAGCGTTTCCTGACCCGTTTTCGCGGTCTTGTTTGGGCTGCTTTGCCATGAGATCCGCGAGAACTTTCCACGTGAGCGAGGGCCGCGTCCAGGCCCAGGTAGTAGCTTTGTGCGCGGAATCCACTGATCATCCCGACGCACCGCGCCGCGGTGATCGACGTGTGTCGAAATTCTTCTCGGTTGTAGATGTTCGAGAGGTGGACTTCGACGGTCGGCAGGCCCACGGCCTCGATCGCGTCGCGGATCCCGATCGAGGTGTGCGAGTAGCTACCGGGGTTGATCACGATCGCGTCGGCCCAACCGCTCGAGCGCTGGATCAGGTCGATCAGCTCGCCTTCGATGTTGCTCTGGTGGCAACGGACCTCGGCGCCACGCTCGGCGGCGCGGCGCGCGAGCTCGTCGTCGATCGCGGCGAGCGTGAGCGTGCCGTACTGCTCCGGATCGCGACGTCCGAGCATGTTGAGGTTCGGTCCGTGAAGGACCTGGACCCGGATCACGCGAGCTGAACGGCGAGCGCCGGGCCCGACATGCGAGCAAGGAAGCGCGCCTTGCCGAAGTTGCCCTCGGGCTGCATCACGATCGCGACGAAGTATTGCGGCGTCAGCATGCGGCACACGAGCACGAGGCGCTGCGCTTTGACCGCGAGCTCCTCGAGGTTGCCGACCTGCAGGCTCTCGCCGGCCTTACGCACCTGCGTGAGGATGAACGAGAACTCCATCGCGACGGTCGCGACGTCGATCTTGTCGTTCTGGCGGACATACTGCTCGACGGCAATACCGTCGAGGCCCATGACAACCGCGGCGATGCCGCCATCGATGTGATCGACGATCTTCCTGAGTTGCTCGGCGAACATGTCCTACGACAGTATCACGGGAAGACCGAGGCGTCGGCGACAGCCGGGCACACCGCGTGGACAGCCCCGATGTTCGAGAGGCAGCAACCGAGCACGCCGTCTTGATACGGATTGCACGGGTTGCCGGTGCTGGCGACCGGCAGCGACATGCTCCCGCACGAGATGGCGCCACCCGCGATCGTGCCATCCGTGCCGAGCCCGGTCACGATGCCTTTGCCGGGCGCGATGATCGTGATCGGATACTGGAACGGCTCCGCGTCGATCTGTCCACCGCCGAGCGTGCCGTAGACCGCGATCGTCGTGACGACGACCGTGTTCATGCCGCTATTGGCATTGGACGCGCCGAGCGCCTGCATCTTGTCGACCGGGAGCACGTCGAACGCGACGTTCGTCGTGCCGCCGTTCGGCGCGACGCTGCCGGCGAACAGCACGCTGTAGCTCTGGCTCGCTCCTCCGTTCGCGACAGTGGCCGTCACGTTCGCACCTTCGAGGTGGATCGTGCGGAGCGCGTCGTTGCCGGTGGTCGCCGTGATCCGGCTCTCGATCAGCGGGGTCATGATGTAGCCCGCGCCTGCCGCTGCGGCGAGATACGAGATCTCACCGGCCGCCGTGAACGGCTGGACCGGATCGCCGGTGAGGGTGCACGTCGCGCCGATCGGCGGCGCCGTGTTGTTGAGGATGAACATGCCCTCGCCGCCTTTATCGGCGCAGGCCGACAAGCATCCAACGAGCAACACGAACGAGATCGGTGACACGAGCCGCATGAACGTCCTCCGTCGGAAATCGTATCAAGCTACCGAGTAAGACCGCAAAATTCTTCCAAGCTCCGCGAGCGAGATTTCGACCGGCTCACACGCCCCCACCTCCCGCACGGCGATAAATCGCACATGATCTCCGACGCGTTTCTTGTCGGCTTGCAGGCGCGCGATCACGGCCTCGCTTAGATAAGCGCCTGGATCGTGAGGCAACCCGGTGCGCCCCAACGCTGCTTCGACCGTCTTCGCGAGCCCGGTAGGTGCAAGCCCGAGGGCGTGCGACACGCGGCACGCCACGACCAGCCCCAGGCCGACCGCTTCGCCGTGGAGGAGGCCGGTCTGGGACTCGATCGCGTGGCCGACCGTATGGCCGAGGTTGAGCAGCGCGCGCTGGCCCGTGCGCTCGAGCTCGTCGCGGCCGACCACGGCGGCCTTGAACGCGACCGCGCGCGCGATCACCTCGCGCAACGCGAGCGTCGGCTCGCCGCCGTCGCGCGCCCAGCTCGTGCATTGATCGACCAGCGCCCACAGCGCGGCGCCATCGAGCAGCGCGTACTTCCAGAGCTCGCCGAAGCCGGCGCGCCGTTCGCGCTCGGGCAAGGTCGATAGCGTCGCGAGGTTGCACGCGACCAACCGCGGTTGATGAAACGCGCCGACCAGGTTCTTGCCCGCCTCGGTATCGACGGCGGTCTTGCCGCCGATCGCGGCGTCGGTCATCGCGACGATCGTCGTCGGCAACTGCACGATCGGGATCCCTCGAAACACGGTCGCCGCCACGAACCCGGCGAGGTCCCCGACGACGCCACCCCCGAGCGCGACGATCGCCGAGCTGCGATCGAGGCCCTGCGCGATCAGCGCGTCGCACAGCCGTTGATACGTCGCGAGCGTCTTGTGCGCTTCGCCGGGTGGGATCTCGAGCGTGACCGCCGGATCGATCGCCGCTTCGAGGGCTTCGATCCAGTGGGTCGCGACGTTCTGATCGGTGATCACGGCGAGCTTCGAGACCTTGCCGAGCCGGCCGGCGATCAGCTCGGCGTCGAACGTCTCGCCGACCACGACCGGATAGCTGCGCGCGCCGAGCGAGACGATCGTCGTCGCATCGCCGGGCGCCGCCCTCCATGCTGCTTCCGCCTCGCGCACGAGCGCCGCGACCTCCGCGATCCCGCGACCGTTGGTATCGACGACCGCGTGGGCTCGGCGATACACCGGAGCGCGTTGCGCGGCGAGCGCGGCGACCTGTGCCGCCGGTTTCGCGAGCAGCGGTCGCCCCGAGCCGTCGCCGGCGCGCAGCCGGGCCTGGTCGACATCGACCGCGAGTGCGATCACGCAGCCCGCGCGCCGCATCCGCTCGAGGTTGTGGCCGTGCGCCGCCGCACCGCCACCGGTCGAGATCACGACATCGTCGAGCGCCGCCGCGATCTCGCTCGCCAGCGCGCTCTCTTCACGCTTCCGAAACTCGGCTTCGTCGCGCGCGAGCAACGTCGCGACCGGCTCGCCGAGCATCGCGACCACATCGTCGAGATCGACAAAACGCCGGCCGGTCTCGCGAGCGATCGCGCGACCCACCGACGTCTTGCCAGCCGCCATGAACCCGATCAGGAACAGCGGCGCCGCCATCTAACCTACTTAGCTGATTTTTCGACGCAGGGTAGCGAGCCGCGGTTCGTGATCTTCGGCGTGATGAACACGAGGATCTCGGTGCGGTCGTCGTTCTCGCGGCGGTTCTTGAACAGCCAGCCGAGCACCGGGATGTCGCCGAGCAGCGGGATCTTCTTGTACGCGACGCCGGAGTTGCGCGTGTAGATCCCGCCGAGCACCGTGGTCTCGCCGTCGTTGACGAGCATGTCGGTGCGCGCTTCCTTGCGAAGGATCGTCGGGTCACCACGTGCGCCGACGTTGACGAAGTCGGGCTCGTTCTTCGTGACGAGCAGGTTCATCGCGATCGCGCAGTCGCGCTGCGAGACGTACGGCGTGACGGTCAGCGCGAGGTCGGCCTGCACGAACTGCGTGCTGGTACCGGCGGCCGACACGACCGAGATCGGAATCGACACGCCCTGGCTGATCTTCGCCTGCTTGTTGTTGAGCACCGTGATCTTCGGCGCCGAGATGATGCGCACCGTGCCGGAGTCCTCGAGCGCCGAGAGGCGGAGGTTGATGTTGAAGTTGCCGCCGATCGAGCCGAGCGAGAAGCCGAGCGCGCCACCCTCGCCGGAGCCGGTCGCGGCCGGTAGGTTGACCGCGAAGTCGGACGGCGCTGCGACGCCCGTCGAGATCGTCGTCTGGTCGCTGTTGGCACCGGTGACCGCCACGTTCGACGGCCACACCAGGCCCGTCGCGTTGCCGCCGTTGGCACCCGCGATCGCACTCCCACCCCACTGGATGCCGATGTCGCGGGCGAACGTCGACCGCGCCTCGACGATGCGCGCCTCGATCGAGATCTGCGGCGTCTGGGTGTCGAGCTTGTAGGCGAGCGCCGCGATCTCCGCGCGGTTACCCGCGACGTCGTTGATGATCAGCGCGTTCGTACGGCCATCGACTTCGACCGTGCCGTGCGCCGAGTGCATGCTCTGAAGGAGCGGCGCGAGCTCGGCCGCGCTCGCGTAGTTCAGGTTCACGACCTCGGTGCGCGGCGCCTCGGACTTGAGCGCGGCCTCGCGGCGCTGCGCCTCGGCGGCGTCCTCCGCGTCGAGCACCTTCTGGGTGTCGATCCGATAGATGTTGCCCTCGCGGCGGTACCACAGGCCATGCGACTGCAGGATCACCTCGAGCGCCTCGTCCCACGGCACGCGCTTGAGGCGAACCGTGATCTTCGCGTCGATCGAATCCGGGACGACGATGTTGATGTGGCCGGTGTCGGACAGCGCGCGCAGCAGGTCGTGCAGCGGCGCTTCCTTGAAGTCGAGATCGACCGTCGCACCGTGATAGATCCGGCGGCGGCCGTTCGAGGTCGGCGGCACCTGCGTCACCGATTGCTGGGCGATCGGCGTCGACGCCGCGCCGAAGCCACCGACGATCGGCGACGGAAGGTTCGTCGTCCGGATCGGCGCGCGCGCCTGTTCGGTCGAGCTGAACCGCCAGTGCACGTTCGAGCCATCGCGATCGACGGTCGGCGTCGCCGGCTGCGACAGCTCGGCGACGAGCCGCACGCGATTCGGCGCGCGGCGGTCGCGGAACGACGACACCGCGTGGACCGGGCTGCCGAACTTCGAGACGTCGAGCGTGCGCTCGAGCTTCTTCGCGAGCTCGGCGTTGTCGACGATCAGCTCGACGTGGGTCGCGGTGACCTCGCCGAGCTCGACCTTCGCGTCGCGGTCGACCGTGATGTCGACCTGACCGCGACCTTCATCGCCCTTGAAGCCGATCGCCGAGACCTTCGAGATCTTGGTCGACACCGGCATGACCACAGGCTTGGCCGCGTCCGCGACCCGAACCTGCGCCCTCACGCGCTTCGCTTCGTCTTTCGCCATGTCCTTGGCCGCCGCGAGCTTCGCGAGCTCGGCCTCTTCGGCACCGCGCTTCTGCGCGAGCTCCGCGCGGCGGGTCTCTTCGCGATTCGCCGCGTCGTGCGCCTGGGTCGCCGCGCCCTCGAGCCGCGAGGCTTCCGCTTGCTGTAGCGCGACGGCCTTGCGGCGATCCGCGAGGTCGCTCTCCGCTTGCTTGCGATCGCCGGCGAGCTTCGCGAGCTCGGCCTTCGCCGTCGCGAGCTCCTGATCGTTCGCCTTGCGCGCTTGGGCCGCGACCATCTCGGCCTGCGCCTGCGCCTCGGCCTTCGAGCGAGCCTCGAGCTCGGACGCGGCACGCTCGGCGGCCGTGCGCTTCGTCGTCAGATCGGCGAGGCCGGTCTCGGCCTGTTGCTTCGTCGCGACCGCCGTCGCCGCTGCGCGCTCGGCGACCTTGCGCTGCTTGTCCGCGGCATCGCGTGCGGCTTGCGCCGACTTCGTCGCATCGAGCGCGGCGATCCGCTGCGCCTCGGCATCGGCGCGCTCGCGCTCGGCCTGCGACTTCTTCTGCATCGCATCGCTCGCGGCGAGCTCTGCGGCTTGCTTTTGCTTCGCGGCATCGGTCGCCGCGATCTCGGCCTCGCTGCGCCGGCGCGTCGCATCGGTCGCCGCCGCCTCGGCAGCGCTGCGCTTGCGCGCCGCATCGGTCGCCGCCGCCACCGCCGACGAGCGCTGCTGCTCGACGGTCGCGAGCGCGGACCTCGATTGCTCGAGCTCTTGCTTCGCCTGCTTCGCCGCCTGCTCGGCATTGCGGCGCTGGGTCTCGGCGTCATCGGTCGCACGGCGCGCCTGCGCGAGCCGGTCGTCGGCCGCCTTGGCATCCGCCGCGGCCTTCGAGCGTTGCGAGGCCGCGACCTTGGTCTGCGCGTCCTGCGCCAGCTTCGCCGCCGCCTCGGCCGCGACGCGCTCTTGGTTCGCGCGAACCTCTGCTCCGCGCGCCGCTTCCTCGCGAGCCTGCGCCGCGGCATTCGTCGCGCGCGCCTTGTCGTCGAGCTCTTGTGCCGACGCACTCTTCTTGTCGAGCAGCGCGAGCTGCTGCTTCGCATCCTTCAACATCTTCTCGGCATCGCCGCGCTCGGCGATCGCCTTCTTCTTGTCGGCCGCCGCCGCGACTCGCGCCGCCTCCGCATCGGCCTTCGCCGACATCGCTTCGGTCCGCGCGCGCTGCGCCTCGGCCTTCGCGTTCGCCGCTTCGCTCTTCGCCGCCGTGAGATCGGATCTCGCCGCGGTCGCTTCGGACGCGTTGTGCGCTGCCTCTGCCTTGGCCGCCACGACCTGATCGCGCGCATCGCGCGACTCCGCCTGCGTGCGCGACGCATCGCGCTTCGCCGCATCAGCATCCTTGCGCGCCTGCGCCGCGTCGGTGGTCG
Source organism: Kofleriaceae bacterium (assembly GCA_039935615.1). Classification (GTDB taxonomy): domain Bacteria; phylum Myxococcota_A; class Polyangia; order Haliangiales; family Haliangiaceae; genus JABFXX01. The sequence goes on along the minus strand of JBDTJY010000186.1, from coordinate 8,003 downwards.
CCTGCGCGAGCGCCGCACGCTGTGCCGCCGCCTCGGTCTTCGCCTGCGCGAGGGCGAGCTCGGTCTCCGCCGCTCTCTTGTCGGCCGCGCTCTTCGCGCGCGCCGCGTCGGTCTTCGCCGCAGCCGCCTCGGCCTTCGCATGCGCGAGCGCCTGCTCCGCACGATCGGCCTCGGCTTTGGCGGACGTCGCTTCGTCGCGCGCGTGCGCCGCGTCGGCCTTCGCGTTCGCCGCCTCGGTCAACGCCGCTTGCTTCGCAGCATCCGCGGCGCTGCGCGTGCGTTCGGCCTGCGCCTGTGCGGTCGCCGCCGCGGTCTTCGCTGCATCCGCGTCGCTCTTTGCCTGAGCCGCGAGCTGCTTCGCCTTGTCGAGATCCGCCGCGCTCGCCTTAGACGCCTGCGCGACCGCGCGTTGCGCCGCATCCGCGGTCTTGCGCAGGCGCTCGGCGTCGGCCTTCGCCGCGTCGGCTTCGGCGCGACTCTGCTTCGCCGTCGCGGTCGCCGCGTCGGCTTGTTGTTGTGCACTCGCGCGCGCCGTCTCGGCCGCACTCGCTTGCTGCTGTGCGCGCGCGAGGTCTTCGGGCGATGCATTCTTCGGCGCGACATCGCGCGCCGTCACCATGACGACGACCTCGTTGCCGACGCTCTTCACGTCGTAACGACCGGGTCGCGCCATCGTCACGATCACGCGCACCGCGTTGTCGTCGAGCTGTTGCGCGGCGATCGTCGAGACCGCCCAGGTATTCGGTGTGAACAGCGCCGAGCTCTCGTGCCCGCGCATCACGTCCGACAGACGAGCTCCGGGCAGGTCGATCACGACCCGTGTGGGACGTTCGAGCTTGTAGACCGTGAACGTCGGGGCATCGGCGCCGCGCACGTGCACGCTCGTCACCCCAGGGCCTCCCGCCTCGTCGAACGTGACCGCACGGATCTCGTTCTTGCCGTCTGCATGTGCGATCGGTGCGATCGTCGTCGAGGCGACGACGACGACAGCAGCGATCAAACTTCTCGGGCTCATGATCATTGGCGCTCCGAGCAAAATTTTCGCCTGCCTGGAGCAGGACCACAAATTTTCGTCGATCTAGCGACCGGTCGGCGGCGAGACCGGCGGCGGCACGACGGGCGTGAGCGACGTCGGATTCGGCTGCGAGGTCGGCGGGCCCTCGTCGAGGCCGCCCGGATGGAGCTGAACGGATGTCTCGAGCGAAGGCAGCTTGCTGTCGTCCTGGTCGACCACGAACGTCACGTAGCCGGTGCCGATATCCTTGACCACGGCCTTCTCTTTGCCGACGCAATCGCCTCGTTTGATGACGTGGCCGAAGAACCCCGAGTCCATCATCAGGACCTTGCGGACGGTGCCCTGCGAGATGATGCCGACCAGCTTGAGGTCCTGATACGAGTAGCCGGGCGCGACGAACTGGTCGGGCCGTTTGCAGCTCTGATGCGGCTCGGGCTTGGTCGTGTTCGAGCCCGCACCCAGGCCAGCCGGGGTGTTGACGTACGAATAGAACGGATCACGGCCCTGATCCTCGACGAAGTCGCGATCCTTGAAGTCGTGGCGAATGCTCTCGCGCTCGGCGCACGCCTCGCACGTGTACGTCGCGCCGACCTGCATGCAGTACGAGCCTGCATCGCAATCGGGCAGCAGCTTGGCGCCTGGTGTATTCGGCTGATCGACCGGCGTACACGCGGGATGGCCGGTGGGTGCATCGGGCACCGCGCAGACCACTTTCTCCTCGACGTGCTGGCGCGGTTGCAGCTTGTTCTTGTCTCCCGCCTTGGCCGCGGCGGCAGCCGGCGGAGGTCCGGCCGGCTTGGTCGCGGCGGCACCGTCGTCGTCGTCACCGCAGGCGGCGAGCAACGCGACACCGAGAACCACGCTCTTCCACATCACAGGCCTCCCTTGAGGCGCTGGGCATCGCTACCGCTGCGCTTCTCGTCCTTGTTCATCGCATCGTTCGCGCGCGCCTTCGCGCCGGCGGGGGTCGCGGCGGGCGGCATCGGCTTGGCCGGCGTGGTTGCGCGGGCGGGGGCGGGGGCCGCAGCACCGGCGGCCGGCTTGGCCGCGGCGGGCTCGAGTTTCTCGTCCTGGCGATACGTGTTCGCGGTGAACTTCGCGGTCAGGATCATCTGGCGATTGCGAACGACCGGATCGCCGATCGTCAGGTTGTCGATCGAGACGATGCGCTCGCGCTCCTCGACACCTTGATCGCCATTCGGCGTCGCCTCGGTCGAGCCGGCCTGCTTCCTCTTGGGCACCAGCGATGCGAAGAACTTCTTGATCTGCATGAACGTGCCCTGGATCTCGAAGTCGACCGGCACGCGCACGAACGCCTCGATCGGCGCCTCGGGTTGCTGCGTCGAACGATTCACCTGGACGCCCGACTCCGTGACCTTGCGGTTGAGCGTCTCGAAGAACGCCGGTAGCTCGGCCTCGGTCGGCAGCGCCTTCTCGTTCTGATCGATCTGCGCCTTCAAGCGGTTCACGGCCGGCTTGAGGTCGTTGAACATCTTGATGTCCGCGTCGGCCTTGTGGCTCGCCGCGACTTTGGCATCGTGTTGTGCTCTCGCTTCGTCGAGATCCTTGTTCAACGACTTGAACACGAACTGGTAGTACAGCAGGAACATCAAGAAGCCTGCGACGACGAAGATCATCACCTTGCGCTGCTGAGGTAGCCGCGCGAAATCGGCCATGATCGCCATCAGTACGCCACCTTTCCGGTGATCGTGAACTTGTAGAACGGCACTCCGGTGTCGTGATCGGTCTCGCGCTCCTCGGAGGCTTGCGCGATGTTGTCGAAGTATACCGACGCCTGCAAGCGCTTCGAGAGTTGCGTGATGTCGACCTCGGCTTGCGCGCCGCCGTCGAGGCGGAAGTTACCGCCCTTGTCGACGAACGCGATCAGCCACACGTGGGTCGGATCCCACGCGAGGTCGTAGCGCCGGTTCGGATCGCTCTCGGGACCGTTGCCGGTCCGCTTCGCCATCTCCTGCGTCATCGTCGGCAGGTGGTTCGGCGTCAGGATCTCGCCGAGCTCCTGCAGCACGTTCGCGGGCACGACCTTCGCCGCGATCAAGCGATTGATCGAGCGCGCGCGCTCGGACGCTTCGGTATAGGCCTTGTTGAGCTCGGCGAAGCCTTTGAGCTGCACGGTCTTCGCGTTGATCTCGGTCTGCAGTTGCGCGTTCGCGTCTTTGAGCTTGCCGAGATCCGAGCGCCGGGGCTGATCGAGGATCAAGAACACCGCGAGGCCGGCCGCGACGAGCGCGCCGATGCCGATCGCCATCTCCTTCTGGCCACCCTCGGAGGGCTGGCTCGCGCCGCGCAGCTTCGCCCGCTTCTGCGGGAGAAGGTTTATCTTGATCATTTATCGCCTCCAGCGCGCATCGATAACCCGACGCCGATCAACGCCTCGGGTGAGTGGGCCGAGAGGTAGTTGCGATCGAGCTGCGGATCGATCTCGACGCGCTTCCACGCATCGGCGACCTCGAGCGGCAACCGCGAGCGGCGCTCGATCGCGCGATGCAGCGACGTCACCTTCGAGCTGCCACCGGCGAGCACGATCCGCGTGACGTTCGCATCGGCGGTGGTCGCGAGGAAGAAGTCGAGCGAGCGCTGGAACTCGCCGGCCATGACCTCGGAGACGCCCTCCATCACGCGCAACACCTCTTGCGGCACCACGCCGTCCTCGGTCTGGCTGCCGCCGACCTTGTAGGCCTCGGCCTCGTCGGCCGCGATGCCCATCTGCTTCTGGATCTCTTCGGTGAACGCGTTGCCGCCGATCGTGACATCGCGCGTGAACAGCGAGACGCCGGAGCGGATGATGTTGATGTTCGAGATCGCCGCGCCGATGTTGATCAACACGACCGTGTCGCGCGGATCGAGCTGGTAGTTGGCCTCGAAGCCGTTCTGGCTCGCGAACGCGGCCACGTCGACGACCTGCGGCGAGAGGTTCGCGTCGCGCACGACCTGGATGTAGTCGGAGACGACTTCTTTCTTCGCCGCGACGAGCAGCAGCTCCGTCTGACCGCTCGCGGTCATCGGATTGGTCACGTGATAATCGATCTCGACGTCATCGCGCCCGAACGGGATGTGATGCTCGGCCTCGTTGCGAATGTTCGCCGCGAGCTCCTCGGGCTTCATCATCGGCACCGCGATCTTCTTGATGATCACGGAGTGACCCGCGATCGCGATCGCGACCTCTTTCTGGCGCAGCTTGAGGCGGCTCCAGAGTTGACGGATCGCCTCGGAGACGGCTCCTTGGTCCATGATCGTCCCGTCGACGATCGTCTGCGGCACGAGCGGTTGCATGCCGAACGCCTGTAGCGCCCAGCCGTTTGCTTTCCGCTTGAGCTGCACGGCCTTCACACAGGAAGAACCGATATCGAGCCCGATGCACTGTTTCGCCATGGAACCTCTGCGGCGTAAAATTTTGTCACGGCGCGCGGAGATCTCCAAAAACTGTCACGCCCGACTACCCCACTAACTCTCGGCGACCGCGCTTCGATAAGTCAGGAAATGCCGTACTCCTTCATCTTGTAGAGCAGCGCGCGGTGGCTGATCTCCAGCAGCTTGGCCGCGTTGGTCCGGTTCCCCTGGGTCACTCCGAGCGCTCGCCGGATCAGCTCCTGCTCGAGGGTTCGTGTGGCCTTCTTGATAGATAGCTCGTTGTCGTCGGTCTCGCTCGTCGTCACCGCCGGCGCGCGAAGCTGGGTGACCGCTTCGAGGAACGCCTGCTCGATCACCGGGCCGTCTGCGAGTACGACAAGCCGCTCGATCGTGTTTTCGAGGTCGCGCACGTTGCCGGGCCAAGTCTGGGCCGACAGCGAGGCGAGCACCTCGGCCGACAGCGAGATCCGGCGATCGTGGCGCGCGGCGTGACGCGCGGTGAAGAACGTCGCGAGCTGCGCGATGTCCTCCGGCCGGTCGCGCAGCGGCGGCACCTCGAGCGGCACGACGTTGAGGCGATAGAACAGATCCTCGCGAAACCGGCCCGCCGCGACCTCCGCCATCAGATCGCGCAGCGTCGCCGCGATCAGCCGCACGTCGATCGAGATCGACTCGGTATCGCCGACGCGCCGGACCTCGGACTCCTGCAGCACGCGCAACAACTTCGCCTGGAGCGTGAGCGGCAGCTCGCCGACCTCGTCGAGAAACAGCGTGCCGTGATCGGCCTCGACGAACAGGCCGGTCTTGTCGCGGACCGCGTCGGTGAACGCACCGCGCGCGTGACCGAACAGCTCCGATTCGAGCAGCGGCGCCGGGATCGCGGCGCAGTTGATCGCGACGAACTTCTGCGCGCGCCGCGGCGAGCTCTCGTGGATCGCGCGCGCGACGAGCTCCTTGCCGGTGCCGGTCTCGCCCAGGATCAACACGGTCGTCTTGGTCGCGGCGACGGTCTTGATCGTGGCGCGCAGCTTCGCCATCGCCGGGCCATCGCCGACCAGCGCCGATTCGAGCGGTGGCTCCGCGGTCTGCAGCGGCCGCGGTCGCGCGCGCTGGAGCGCGAGGTTGATCGCGAGCTCGTCGAGCGGCGGCAGCACGAGATCGTCGACGCCGGCGGCGAGCAGCGCCTTCGCCAGCGCGCCATCGCGCGCCGGCAACATCGCGATGATCGGCGGTCGATCGGCGATGCCGGCGATCGCGAGCGCGAGCTCCGGCGTCGCCATCACGACGTCGCAATCGGCGGCGGCGAGGTGCCTCTTCGCGCTGTCGAGCTCGCTCGCCGCGACGACCGAATTGCCACGCCGGTCGAGCACGACGTGGAGCGCGCGCCGCGCTTCATCGTCCGGATCGAGCAGAAGGACGCGATGCGCGGTCACGTGAAAATGGAAGGTAGCAGGACCCGCGTGACAGAAACCTCAAACAATTAGCTTAGTTCGATCTGCCAACGTTTGGTCGGATCTGCCAACTAAGTTGGCGGATCAATCGACTCCGGAATCGTGTAAGCATTTAGAACTACCGCATCTTTCAACTGGCGAATGAATTGCTCTATGCTCCGCCAGCAGTAATCCCCTCACTGGAGGAGGCGCCCATGCGCAATGTCGTAATTCTCACGTCGCTTCTTGGTGTCGGCCTGTTGGCCGGCTGTCCCGATCTCACCATCTCGGAGGTCTCCCCCGAGCAAGGTCGCGTCGAATACAAAGACATCCCGGTCGATATCAACCGGAAGCTCGACATCTTGTTCGTCATCGACGACTCGCCGTCGATGGCCGACAAGCAGACCAACCTGAAGGCCAACTTCCCGAACTTCGTCAACGTGCTCAACACGATCGCCGGCGGCTTGCCGGATATCCACTTGGGTGTCGTGACGTCCGACCTCGGGACCTCCGGTGCCGACGGCATGACCGCGCCGGGCATCGGCGGCACCGCCCAAGGCGGATGTACCGGCCAAGGTAAGGCCGGCGCGCTGCAGACCTACGGCACCACGCTCGTCACCGGCAAGTACATCAGCGACGCCCCGGCGGCCACCGCCGGCGGCCCACGCATGATCAACTATACCGGCACGCTCGCCGCGGCGTTCTCCGCGATCGCCAGCGCCGGCGCGAACGGTTGCGGTTTCGAGCAACACATCGAAGCTGCGAAGCGCGCACTCCAGCCGACCAACACCGCGAACGCCGGCTTCTTGCGGCCGGAAGCATATCTCGCCGTCATCATCCTCGCCGACGAAGATGACTGCTCGATGGAGCACACCACGCTGCTCACGACCGACACCACGCAGCTCGGACCACTCCAGTCGTTCCGCTGCACGCGCTACGGCATCACGTGTGACACCGGCGGTGCCGATCAGAACGCGATGAATCAGATCGGCCCCAAGGGCAACTGCCACTCGAACGAGAACAGCCAGTACGCGACGAAGATCGCGGACTACGTCACGTTCTTCAAAGGCCTCAAGCCGGATGACTCGAGTCGCGTCATCATGGCCGCGATTTCCGGCGTCGTGACCCCGGTCGAGACCGAGCTCCGCGCACCGTCGGGCTCGACGACCGCCATCCCGGCGCTCGCGCACTCGTGCACGTACACCGACTCGACGAACAGCCCGGAGGTCGCCGACCCGGCGATTCGCATCAAGGAGCTCCTCGACTCGTTCCCGAACCGCTCGACGTTCTCGACGATCTGCCAGCAGGACCTCTCCGGTGGTCTGACGCTCGTCGCGCAGCTCCTCAAGACCGCGCTCGGCAGCCCGTGCATCGACGGCAAGCTCGCGGTGCCGTACGACTGCTCGGTGTCCGACGTCTCGAACTACGGCGCGGCGAACCAGACCGAGACCGTGCTCCCCGCCTGCAACAACACGACGACGCCGGCGTCGTCGACGAACGTTCCGTGTTGGGCGATCGAGACCGACACCGTGAACTGCACGGCGAACAGCGGCCTGACGCTCAAGGTCGAGCGCGGCAACACGATGCCCGGCGCGAAGGATCACGTGATCTCGTACTGCGTGACCGAAGCGACGAATAACGGCTCGGGCGGCTGAGCTTCTCTGTCTTCGTCTCTCCCCGAGGGCTCGTCGCAAGACGGGCCCTTGGTCGTTTCGGCGACCCACGCTTTGAGATAGGGTCTGCCCGTGCCGGCGCCGGGCAAGCCATGGATCACCGCGAACCAAGTCACGGTTCTGCGCCTGATTCCCATGCCGCTGTTGAGCTGGATGATCTACAAGGGTCACTCCGATCACAACGACGCGTACCTGTGGGCCGCGCTGATCGCGGGCGTCGTCGTCGGCAGCACCGACTGGGTCGACGGCATGCTCGCCCGCAAGTACGGCCCGACCGTGTTCGGAGGCCTCCTCGATCCGATCGCCGACAAGATCTTCATCGCGTTCGCGTACACGCCGTTCGCCGACCACGATGTCCTCGTGCCGTGGTGGGCCTGCGCGCTGATGTTCACGCGCGAGTTCTTCATCACCGCGCTGCGCTCGGCGTACGAGCAGCGCGACCTCACGATGAAGACCAGCTACATCGCGAAGGCCAAGACCTGGGCGCAGATGCAGGGCATCGGCGTGATGCTG
>JBDTJY010000185.1:0-5089 GCA_039935615.1 Kofleriaceae bacterium | reverse complement strand
GTAAAAGAAATCACTCGCGGATCGATCGCGCGATCGCTATCGTGATCGAGATGAAGGCGACCAAGACGATCAAGGTGAGCCTCTCCAACCGTGGACGAGATGTCGAGACTCCGTGGGCCCACGATCTCGGTCCGGCGCCCGGACCGAAAGGCTCGCGCAAGGTGCGGCTCGTCAACGTGCCGTTCCTGCACGCGAAGCCCACGTGGGGCGACGTGATCGTGGTGACCCCGGCGAAGGGTGCGTTCCCCACCTGGGATGCGAACGGCGTGGACGACGTCGACTCGCGGATCGAAGAAGATGGTGGGCGCTGGGCGATGATCGTCTCGTACGCACCGACCGGCGATGCCGACGACTGCTTCGATGCGCTCAACGAAGCCTGCGCCAACCTCGACATCGTGTGCGAGGGTGCGACCGCGCCGCGCGGTGCCAAGCCCGGCTACGTGTACTTCGCCGTGAAGTACGAATTCATCGACACGGTCGTGATGCGGCACCTCGAGGAGGCCGGGCTGCCGTGCAAGCTCGTGCAGATCCACCCGCCTACGGCCAAGCCGGCGAGGCCGAAGGCGGTGGCGAAGAAGAAGAAGCCCGCGAAGAAGCCGGTCAAGTCGCGTAGATAGCGCCGTCGCGCAACTTCTGTCCGGGCGGGCCGATAAGACCCGCGATGAGCGATTCGATCTACGGCGACCGCGTTCGGACGACCCCATCGGCGGCGCCCTGGAGTGCCCCGCGCACCTGCGCCGCGACCGTGCACACGTCGACCACGATCGCATCCGCGCACGATGCGCGGTTGATCGCGATCCTCGACCTCGACACCGGTGAGCCCGCGCACTTCGCGTTCGCGCGCAAAGAGCGCGAGCTCGGTGAAGCGTTCGCGAAGCTGCCGATCTTGGATCAGCGCGCGCTGCGCGTGCGGCTCGCCACCGTGCGCAGCGGCGATCTGCTGGCGGAGAAGTTCAACCGGCTCACGGTCGATCGTCGCACCCGGCTGCTCAACTTTCTCGGTGATGCGCGCCGCCGCGCAGCTCGTGCAGTTGCATCGACAAAGCGCGGCGGCATTTAACCCGACTCGCCATCCTTCGGCCGATACAACAGTCCATCAGCTTTGGCTGAATCACCTACGAGGAGAAATTCGATGCCGACTGCCACGCCAGCTTCCACAACTGTTGCCGCCGCAGAGCGCACTAAGGATGAGATCGATTCGGAGCAACGAGCGGTAGGCTTGGAGCACGTCTACTCGATGTCCGTCGCGAAGCTCGTGGATGCGGTTGGCACCGATCTCAACGTTGCATCCGTCGTCATTCGCGCGCGGCCAGAGGACGTCGGCGAAATGCTGCAGTTCTCGACAAATTCGCGCAAGGCGACGGCGATTCTGCTGGTCATGGCGGTGCGATTCGAGCTTGGAAGATCGACCGAGAATGCGGCGCCGATCATGTCTTCGATCATGCGCCTCGATGGTCCCGGCGCGGCGGAGGTGAAGAGCTCTGTCAAGGCGGCATCCGACGACGCTGGTGCAGGCATCGGGACCCAGATCGGACGATCCGAGCACGACCCGAAGTGGGGGAGGTTCGAGGCGAACTTCTTCGATCGTCCTCACGACGTTGTTCTTCAAATCTTGAGCGCTGTGGACAATCCTGGTGAACTGAAGGAGTACGCGAGCCGAGTCGGGCAGGCGATCGAGAACTATCCCAGACAAGGCCACGCGTTGGTCGCAGAGCTCGGCAACTGGACCGACGCGCCGAGCACCCGCGTCAAGCTCGCAATCTACCGAGCGCTCGATCGGTCGGTTGCCGACGATGAGCTCGCTGTTCAAAATGGTGAGATCGGTTTCAACGAGCCCTACATCCATGCGGCGCCGCTGGTTCCGGCTCTTGCGGATCTGATGTCTCAACCGGACGTTGCGCTCGCTCTGATGAATCAACGAGCACGAGTAGCGGGCGGTCGACAACCAGGACTGGACCTCGACCAAAGCCTCCATCGCGTGATGTTCAAAGGGTGGGGCGACAGGAATCGCAAAGAGGTGATCGAGAAGATTGGACGTGGGGCGGCGGTGCTCTTCCGACGGTCGCTCGAACACCCCGATGCGACGGTCCGTCAAGGCGAGGCGGTGCGGACCGCGGAGTTCATCGCGACCGCCGCGAATATCGAGGCGGAAGAGACCGGAGAGTCGATCGTGAAGCTGATCGCGTCGACCCTCAAGGTGATCGGCGAATTCCTGCCGGAGGGCGTAAGTACTGCGGCTAAGGGGACTGTGTTGCTGCTCGAGCTCGCTGAGGTCGAGCACGAGCCGGCGTGGACCCGCGAAGCCGTCAACGAACTCATGCGACGCGTCTATGAGACCATCCATCCACGACCGATTACCGCGGTCGAAACGGATACAACGACCGACTACGAAGATACCTACGCAGCCTGGGCTGCGGCTCCACTCAACACGTACACAAGCATCCTCTCGAAGAAATGACCATGGACGCTTTAAAAGTAGAAGAGCGAGTCTCTCGGCTCGAACGTCTCGTGAAAGTGCTCGCATCTCTGCTCGTAGTGGCTGTGGCACTCGCGGTCTTCGTGATCGTTCGCGAAGTTCGGGCATCGGATCCGGCTCCCGCGAAGACCCCCACCGAGTTTCGGTCGGGAGGCGTTCTCGTCGATGAGAACGGGTTCGACGCAAGGGCCAAGACAGCCGATGGTAGAACCGCACAGACGCTTGCTCGAGTGAGCGGTCGCAATGCTGGCTTTGCGGTGGGTATGGGAAAGATCGGAATCTCGTTTGGCGCACAAGACGAGGGAACAACCGTAAAAATCGAGACTCAAGGTGCCGTGGAATCGAGCCTGGAGGTCGATACCGCGACCGGAACATGGTCGATCGTCCAAAGAAGGTTCGACCGGCATCGGAACGTCCTCAAGGAGCAACGAACATCTTTGGCCCCGCCATTGCCAGAGTAGTTGCCTAGCAACCGGGTGGCGCTCGGGCCGATAGGTGCTGCATGAGTATCCCGTCCGCCGACGCGTTCATCGCCCTCAACGTCGCACATCTTCGCGCTCGACTTCAGACGCTGGTCTGCTCGCCCGAGGAGCGAAGTCCAAACCTCGCCCACCTCGCCGAGGCGCAGTCACGCCTTCGTGATCTTGGTCCCGATCCGTTCGCCTCTGCGCTCGGTCTGACTGACACGGAAGCGCGTGTAGTCTGGCTGGCCTTGGCCTTCCGGATCGATCCGGAGGTTCAACGGCTCGCGCACCTTGCGACGCCGGAGGCTGGTTTGGGGTTGACCGCCGATCGGATTCGACACCTTTGCCATTTCAATCGGTGGGCGGGAGCCGCGATCGCCGATCTGAACCCAAACGGACGCGTGATGAAGCTCGGGCTGCTCGAGCGGATCGACTCGAGAGACGTTCATGAGTCCTTGCAGTCTTGGACCGCTCCCCTGCGAATCGTTGCGTGGTTGAGCGGAGACAGGTCGATCGATTCAGAGCTCGCTCGCATGGTCCGACTTGCGGACCGCGTGTCGCCGATCGACAAGCTCGCGCTCGGCGAGCTAGCGATCGCCGAAGCGCGCGAGGCGATGAAGGCGAAGCGCGCGGTCGTGATCGCGAGCGGCTCGCCGGGGCTGGGCCGCCGGAGCTTGCTCGTTGCCGCGGCGGCTGAAGCCGGCATCGAGCTGCTCGAGATCGACGCGAAGCGCCTCGCGAAGGATCACGCGACGCTGACCAAGCAACTGCGGATGATCGCGCGCGAGTGCAAGCTGCTCGCGAAGCTGCCGCTGATCCGCAACATCGACGCCCTCGTGGACGAGAAGGATCAAGCGCGCGTCGAGCTCGTCGGAACCGAGCTCGCGGCGGAGCTCGACACCACCGTATTCGTGACCAGCGGCATCCAGCGGCCGCAGCTGCGCTGGGAGCTGCCGGTGATCTCGATCGAGGTCAAGCCGCCGAGCTCGCTGCAACGCGCGACGCTGTGGCGCGAGCTGTTGGCCGACGCGAGCGAGGGGGACGCGGACTATCTCGCGACCCAATATCCACTCGCACCCGCGCTGATGCATGCGGCGGCGAGCGCGGCACTGGCGCGCGCGGCGACGAAGAAGGTCACGCCGAAGGACATCGAGGCGGGTATTCGCGCTGTCCTCGACGACAAGCTCGGCCACTTCGCGAAGCGCGTCGAGGTCACCCAGACCTGGGAGGATCTGGTGATCGAGGAGGAGCAGGGGCAGTCGATCACGGAGCTGATCGCGCGGATTCGCCAGCGCCGGACGGTGTACGAGCAGTGGGGCTTCGCCGCGAAGGTCGGCAAGGGGCTCGGCGTGTCGGCGCTGTTCTCGGGCCCACCAGGTACGGGCAAGACGATGGTCGCCGCCCTGATCGCGAAGGAGCTCGGGCTCGAGCTGTATCAGGTCGATATGGGCAAGCTGGTCTCGAAGTACATCGGCGAGACCGAGAAGCAGCTCGGCGAGCTGTTCGACGCCGCGGAGGCGGGGCACGCGATCCTCCTGTTCGACGAGGCGGACTCGCTGTTCGGCAAGCGCACGGATGTGAGGTCGTCGAACGATCGCTACGCCAACCTCGAGACCAACTACCTGCTGCAGCGACTCGAGAGCTTCACCGGGATTTGCCTGCTGACCTCGAACCACGAATCGAACATCGATCCGGCGTTCCAGCGCCGGCTGTCGCTCCACCTGCGGTTCCATGTTCCCGACGAGCAAGAGCGCGCACGCCTGTGGCGCGCGATGTTGCCGGCCGCGGCTCCGGTGGCGCCGAACATCGACTTCGCCGGCCTCGCGCGCCGCTACGAGATGACGGGCGGCTACATCCGCAACGCGGCGTTGCGCGCCGCATTTCTCGCCGCAGACGCCGGCACACCGATCAGCGATGCGGAGCTCGAGCATGCGGCGGAGCTCGAGTACGAAGGCATGGGCAAGATCGCATCGCCGAACCCGGCGAAGGCATCGTCGTGGCCGTCGCGCCTGTCGTCGTCGCTGTGACTACTGCTGGCTCTCGAACGCGAGGAAGTTGTGCTCGAGCGACCACTGCATCGTCGCGCGCTCACTCGTCGCGAGGAACGCGCTGCACGTCGCGTTCGGCGGATCGCCGATGCCCATCGTGT
>JBDTJY010000184.1:0-8550 GCA_039935615.1 Kofleriaceae bacterium | reverse complement strand
TTCGCACACTCGTGATCGATGCAGACAAAACCGTCGACGCACGAACGCGTCTGTTCGGACGCTCCGATCGAATTACAGTCGGCCGGGGACGAGCAACAAACCACCGGGTTGGGCTGGGAGCAAGCTGCCGCAACCGACACCATCATCAACCAGATCAGCCGCATAAAACGACAGTGCCAACGGAGCGCTGCTGTTGTCAACGAATCGCGGAGCGACGTTCGATAGTGATGCATGTCGCTCCGTATCGGCCGGCCGACGCAGCGGTTGCGTGGCGACGCAACTCCACGGAACTAACCGACGAACGACGGCGAGATACCGAGCGCTTCGGTGTAGAGCACGACGCGATTGCGCCCTGCCCGCTTCGCCGCATACAGCGCGGTGTCGGCGGCGCGCACCAACGCCTCGGCGTCGCTGCCGTCCTCGGGAAACGTCGCGACGCCGAACGACACGGTGATCGGCCCGGCTTTCTGCGCGGCGTCCGTGAAGTCGTGGGCGTTGATCCGCTCGCGCACGCGCTCGGCGACCTTCGCGGCGGTGAACTTCGGCGTGTCGACGAGGATCACCGCGAACTCTTCACCGCCGTAGCGCGCGACGACGTCGTTCGCGCGGCGGGTATCGGCGAGCACGCGCGCGAGCTGGCGCAGCACCTCGTCGCCGGCCGGGTGGCCGTGGGTATCGTTGAACTGCTTGAAGTGATCGACGTCGAGCATGAGCAGCGACAGCGCGAGGCCACTGCGCTGACTGCGCTCGACCTCGAGCGCGAGCCGCTCGTGGAAGTGCCGGTGGTTGTAGAGGCCGGTCAGCCCGTCGGTGACGGCGAGCTGAGCGAGTCGCGTGTTTGCTTCGGCGAGCTCGTGCGTGCGCTCGTGGATCTTCGCTTCGAGCTCGCGGTTCATCTCGAGCAGCGCCTGGTTCTTCGCCGACAACGACGCGATCAACCGCTCGTTCTCGTGCTTGAGCCGATATTGCCGAAGCAGGTTCTCGACGCCGAGCAACAGCGCGGTCTCGTCCCACGGCTTCGAGATGTACTGGTTGAGGTGCGCGCGGTTGATCGCGTCGACCACGGCATCGAGGCCGGCCTGGCCGGTGAGCAGGATCTTGGTCGTCGCGGGCAGCCGGCGATCGACGATCTCGAGCAGCTCGACGCCCTTCATCCCCGGCATGATCTGATCCGCGATCACGAGGGCGATCGCTTCGCCTTCGCGCGCGAGCTCGTCGAACAGCGCGACCGCTTCATCGCCGGAGCGCGCGGTCAGGATCTGGCACTCGTGCCCGAACCGGGTGCCGAGTTGCGCCCGCAACACGCGCAGCACGCCCTCTTCATCGTCGACGCAGACGATGACTTCTTTCTTGCTCACGATGCGGTCACCGGCAGGCGCACTTCGAACACGGTCCGTCCGGGCGCCGACTCGCAGCGCATCTCGCCGCCGTGCTTCGCGACGATCTGCCGCGCGATGCCGAGGCCGAGCCCGGTGCCCTCACCTTTCGGCTTGGTGGTGAAGAACGGCTCGAAGATCCGCGGCAACACGTCCTCGGGAACCCCCGGGCCGTCGTCGATCACGCGCACGGTCGCCCACTGATCCTCGACGACCGTCTCGATCACGATCGCGCCCTTGCCGGCGAGGGCCTGCTGGGCATTCGAGATGAGGTTGGTCCACACCTGGTTGAGCTCGTCGACAAACACCGGTACGCGAGGCAAGACGCCGTAACGCCTCTCGACGACGATATCATGCAGCGCGTAGTGCAAGAGCGTGAGCGTCGTCTCGAGACCCTCGTGGAGATCCGCATCGGTGCGGGTTGCCTGCTGATCGAGGTGTGAATAGCGCTTGAGTGCGCCGACGATTCGTTGGATCTGGACGACCGCGTGGCGCACGGTCGAGGCGGTGCGCTGGAGGTAGACGTGATCGGTGAGCGCGGCGACTACCCGCGGCGCGACGTGCTTGTCCTCACCGAGCACCTCGATGAACCGCGGTGCATCGTCGACCGTCGCGCTGGTATCGGCGAGCGCTTGGGCGAGCTCGTGGGGCTTCGCGAGGCCGGCCGCCTCGAGGACGCCGACGAGGTCCTTCGCCGCCTTGCGCGCGGACAAGCCGGTCGCGAGCGGCCGCTCGGCGAGCTCGGGCGCGACCGTCTCGACGTACGCGTGGATCGCCGGATGACCGGCGAGCTCGACGCCGTGACGCGCGACGCTGACCAACTGGGTCGCGAGCGCATCGACCGAGCCTCGGATCGCCGCGGTCGGCGAGTTGATCTCGTGCGCGACGCCGGCGACCAGCAACCCGAGGCCGGCCATCCGCTCCGACAACACGAGCTGCGCCTGGGTCTCGCGCAGGTCCGCGAGCGCGCGGCCGAGCTCGCTGTTGATCGCGGTGAGCTCCGCGGTGCGCAGCCGGACCTTGCGCTCGAGCTCTTCACTCGCGCCGCGGACCTCTTGATAGAGCTGTGCGTTCTCGACCGCGGCGCCCGCCTGATCGGCGAACGTGGTCAGCAAGTTGAGATCGGCATCGCTGAACTCGCGTGCGGCTTCACCCCGGGCGACCACGAGGACGCCGACGACGCGGTTCTTGCGGTCGAGCGGCAGCGCGACCAGCGGGCCCACCGTGCCGGCCTTGCGCGCGACCTCGCCGAACCGCGGGTCGTCGATCGCCTTGATCATCCGGACCGGCTTGCGGCTGTCGCGCACGTGCTCCGCGATCGGGCGCAGGAATTCGGCGGCGGCGAGCGCCTCGTCGGTCGCGAGCGCACTGGAGACATCGGCGCGGCGCGCGCGCGCCGCCGACGCGCGAAGCTCGCCGAAGTCGGACAGCCACACGCCGGCGAGCTGGACATCGAACGTGCGCGCGACGGCGTCGACGATCTTGCGCGAGACCTGATCGAGATCGATCACCGACGACACCGCACGACCGGCGTCGTGGAGCGCCACGATCTCGCGCATGCGCGCGGCGAGCCGGCCTTGGTTGTCCTTGAGCGTGCCGGTCATCTGGTTGAACGCGGCGGCGAGATCGGTGAGCTCGTCGGCGCCGCTGACGTCGATCCGGTGATCGAGGTCGCCGCGCGACACCGCGATGGCGCCGCGATGGAGCTCCGCGATCGGCGAGCCGAGCCGGCGCGACCAGAACAGCGCGAGGATCAGCGCGAACGCGACCGCCGCGGTGCCGCCGATCAAGAGCGAGCGGATCGCGAGCGCGCGGGTCGCGGCGAGCGGCGCACGATCGACCGCGACCGCGATGATGCCGACCGCCTTCTGATTGTGATCGAACAACCCGGTCGCGGCGGCGGTGTAGCGCCCGTTCGCCGAGTCCAACGCGCCCACGGTGCGCAGGCGCTTCAACGCGGTCGCGCGATCGGTCGCGGTCAACAGCACCGGATCGCCGCGCCGGCCGAGCGCCGAGCGAAAGGTCGTGGCGAGCAGCCCGTCGATGCCGCCGATCATGACATCGGCCGACAGCGCGCCTTTGATGCTATCGGCGAAGTCGCCGTCGAGCGGCATCGCGAGCACGACCGTGCCGCGCAGCGCGAGCCCACCGTCGACCACGGGTGACACGGCACGTGCGACCACCTTGCCGTCGATCGCGACGAGCGAGACCCCGCGACTCCACGCATCGGACGCGACGGTATCGGCCGCGGTGACGCCGATCGATTTGAAGCGCTCGGCGGCGCGGCACTCGGGGTGACTCGCATCGGACAGCTGCTTCGGATCGCAGGTCAGCGCACCGACGACCATGCGATCGAACACGATCGCTCCGGTCGGGTCGAGCACCTGGAGCCGCGCCGACGGGACGTGCGAGACGTGCCGCGACAGCCACTCATCGAAGTCGCCGTGATCGCGCAACTGCGCGACGAGGTCACCGCTCTCGGAGAGTTGCACGGCCTCGTCGCCGAACCGCTCGACCGAGCGCAGCACGAGGTTGAGTCCGACGGTGAGCTGGCGATCGGCGTCCTCGCGCAGGCCCTGCTCGAGGTTCCCGAGGATCACGCCCGACGCGATCGCCGCGACGATCCCGACCGGCACGAGCGCCGCGAGCACCATCGCGATCACGAGCTTGGTGCGCAGCCGGACGCCGCGGCTCGGCGCGGGATCGGCCGGCGCGACCGGCTTGGGCAACCGAAACAGGCTGCTCGAGATCCGGCGCACCGATCCGCTGGCGCGCTCGGCCTTGCGCTTGCCGGTGTCGAGCTCCTCGGGGTCGGTCACCGCGGCAGCTCCGCGCGCCGGATCTGCGCGTAGATCGGATGGCCGGTCGGCGAGATCACGACGTTCTCGAGCTCCTGCCGCCCCGCGACCACGAGCTCGGAGTGGGTGATCGGCACCCACGGTGCATCCGCCGCGATCCGATCTTGGACCTGCGCGTAGAGCTGCGTACGGGTCGGCTCGTCGGGGGCGAGCTCGGCCGCGACCAGCAACTTGTCGACCTCGGGCTCGCGATAGAACGCGACGTTCTGCGCATCCGGCGGCACGGTGTTGTCGCTCGAGAACAGCACGTAGAGAAAGTTATCCGGATCGCCGGTATCCCCGACCCAGCCGAACAGCCCGAGATCGTGATCGCCGCGCTCGAGCGCCGCGCGATGCTCGGGGTACGGCGCGAGCACCAGCTCGGTGTGCATCCCGACCTGCTCGAGCGCGCCCTGCAGGAACCGCGCGACGCGTTCGGGCGACGGCAGATACGGGCGCGGCGTCGACATCGCGTACAGCTTGTAGGTCTTGTTCGGATCGAACGTGCCGTCGGCCGCCGCCTCGGCGAGCAGCTTGCGCGCCATCGCCGGATCGTAGCCGTAGCGGGTCGCCGGCGCGTGATAACCCCACTGCTGCGGGGGGAGCGGGCCGTCGGCAGGCGTCGCGTGGCCCGAGTACGCGAGCTTCACGATCGGCTCCTTGTTGATCGCGAAGTTCGCGGCGCGCCGTACGCGCACGTCGTCGAACGGCGGATGCTGCGTGTTGAGCGCGAGGTAACACACGTCGTTCGCGATCGCGTGATAGAGGACGAGGTCGGGGTGGAGCTCGACGAACGGCATCTCGTCGGGGAGGATCGACGTCGCGAGGTCGACCGAGCCCGACTCCAGCGAGATCAGCCGCTGGCGCGCGTCGACGACGGCATCGAACACGATCCGCTCGAGCGCCGGCGACGTTCCCCAGTAGCCCTCGAAGCGATGCACGATCACCTGCTCGCCCGGCTTCCAGCTCTCGAACTGGAACGGGCCGGTGCCGACCGGATGGTCCTTGAACGCGTCGCCCCACCGCTTCACCGCCGTCGGCGACACGATCGGATACTTCGCGAGGTTGCTGAGCAGAGGCGCGTACGGGTGCTTGACGAAGATCTCGACGGTGCGCGGATCCTTCGCGACCGCCGAGTCGACGTCCTTCAGCAACTGGCGCCAGTAGCCGGCGTTGTCGGCGCCGACGTAACTCGAGTGCTTCGCATCGATCAGCCGCTCGATCGAGAACACCACCGCGTCGGCGTCGCACGGCGTCCCGTCGTGAAACGCGACGTGATCGCGAAGATGGAACGTCCAGCCATGGCCATCGGCGGAGACCTCCCACGATTCGGCGAGCTGCGGCGCGATATCGGTCGTCCCGGGCTTCCAACCGACGAGCCCCTCGTACATGAGCTCGCCGACGGCGATCGACTCGCTGTCGCTGACGAGGATCGGATCGAGCGCGATCACGTCGGCAGCCTCGGCGACGACCAGCACGCCCGGGTCGCGCTTGCGATGGAGCTCGTGGCCGGCGTCGCAGCCGACCAGGGCCGCTGCGATCGCGAGCGCGAGCGTCGCTCTCGTCGCCGTCATCTGCTTGGACTGTAGCACCCGCCCTCGATTGACTCTCGGCTTTCGCTGACTTAGCGTCCGCAGATGAGGATTGGTCTAGCCCTAGGTCTGCTGGTGCTCGGGTCGAGTTGTGGCGATACGGGTCCGTTGCAGCACGCTGCTGCGGGAACGACCGCCAGCCTGCTCGCGATGGCACAGCCCGCGCTGCAAATGGAGTCCGACTACGAGCTCGCAGCGCGAGCGCTGCCCGGCGCGTTGAAGACGATCGAGGGCTTCTACGTCGCCGACGCGAGCCCCGTGTTGCGCAATATCCTCACCGAGGGTTATTGCCAGTACGCGACCGCGTTCGTCGAGGACGAATGGGAAGTCGCGAAGTTCGCGCAGAAGATCGACGAGATCGACGATCAGAACCAACGCGCGAGCAAGATGTTCGCGCGCTGCATGAACTACGCGTTCATGGATCTACCGAGCGGCACCGAGAAGGATCTGTTCGGCGCCCCCGACATCGCAGCGAAGCGGATCGCGAGCATCGGCTCGAAGGATCGCACGCCGTTCATGTGGGCGATCGTCGGCCTCGGCGGCATGGTCAATCACAACCTGACCCGCGTCGAGATGCTGTCGATGCTGCCGACCGTCAAGGCCGGGCTCGAGCGGCTCGTCGTCATCGACAAGGCCGATCACGGCGAGATCGACGGCACCAAGCACGTCCCCTGTGACTCCGGCTGCACGGTGCGGCTCGCCCTGCCGCACATCGCGCTCGGCCTCGTCTACAGCGCCGCGAGCACCCAGTTCGGTGGCGATCCCAAGCGCGCCGGCGACGAGTTCAACATCGCGCTCCGGATCACCGCCGACAAGGACCACCCGGACGGCAAGATGCTCCTGGCTCGCACGCTGTGGGCCTACCGAGTTGGCTTGCAAACCAACGATCGCAAGCTGTTCCACGATCAGCTCGTCAAGGTCCTCGAGACCGATCCGGCGGTCTGGCCCGAGCAGCGGCTCGCGAACGAAGTCGCGCAGCGCCGTGCTCGCCGCTACCTGTCGCACGAAAAAGACCTGTTCCAGTAGCCGCTGAATACCAGCCTACACGCCTACGTCCCACCTCGCTAAGGAGCCTCCATGAACCGCCTGCAGCTGTTGTCCATCACCGCTTTGGCCGCCATCGGCGTCGCGCGTCCAGCACACGCCGACAACGTCGAGCTCCGCATCGCCACGCTCGCGCCCTCGGGCTCGCCGTGGATGGAGGTCCTCGACAAGGCCAAGGCCGAGATCAAGGACAAGACCAACGGGCGCGTCACGCTCAAATACTTCGAGGGTGGCCAGCAGGGCGACGAGAAAGACTTCGTTCGCAAGATCAAGCTCGGCCAGCTCGATGGCGCCGCCGTGACGTCGATCGGCCTCGCGATGATCGACGAGTCGATCCGCGTGCTCGAGCTGCCGATGCTGTTCGACTCGGCCGAAGAGGTCGACTACGTCGCCGACAAGATGTGGCCGCACTTCCAGGAGAAGTTCGCGAAGAAGGGCTTCAAGCTCCAGGATCGCGGCGAGGTCGGTTGGGTCTATTTCCTCTCGACGAACAAGGTCCAATCGATCGGCGACCTCAAGGGCCAGAAGCTGTGGATGTGGGGCGACGACGCGCTCGTCGGTGCCATGTTCAAGAAGCTCGCGCTCAACGGCGTGCCGCTCGGCGTTCCCGAGGTCGACGCGTCGCTGACCTCCGGCAAGATCAACGCGTGCTACGGCTCGCCGGTCGCCGCGGTCGCGCTGCAGTGGTACTCGAAGGTCAAGTTCATGACGTCGATGCCGATGAGCTTCGCGATCGGCGCGACGGTGGTCTCGCTCGACTCGCTGAAGAAGCTGAGCGCGGAAGATCAGAAGACCGTCGAGACCATCTCGAACACCTTTGCCAAGAAGCTGCGCAAGACCATCCGCAAGGCGAACGACGACGCGAAGTCGACGATGACGCGCAAGGGCATCACGGTCGTGCAGACGCCGGTCGCGATGGTCGACGAGTTCACGAAGCAGTCGAAAGAGGTCTGGGCCGAGCTGACCGGCAAGATCTATTCGAAGGACGAGCTCGATCAGGTGATCAAGTTCCGCGACGAGTACCGCGCGAAGCACAAGAAGTAGGGTTACGATTGCGCTCGTGAGCGAACAGCCAGAGGGTGGCTCTACGGAGCCGGTGCTGCCCGTTGCCACTGCGAGCGAGCTCGACGATCGGGCTCGCGACAGCGTGATGACGATCGATCCTGAGCCCGTGCGGTTCCCCGACGATGGCAAGTTGGCGCGGACCGTCCGCCGCATCGACCACGCGGTGGGGGTCGGCGAGCAGGGCTTCGTATTTTTCCTGCTTGCCCTCGTCGTCATCGTCGCGTCGATCGCCGCGATCCACGACAAGCTCACCACCGATCATCTCGGCAGGTGGTGGCACACGATCGTTCGCGGCGGCACGTTTGCCATCGCGATGTTCGCGGCGGCGTTCACCACCCAGGAGCAGCGCCACCTCGCGATGGATCTGGTGTCGCGCAAGTTACCGGCGAGAGGCCGCTTGATGCTGGGGTTCGCGCTCAAGGCACTGACCGTGGCGGTCTGTTATTACCTCTACACCAGCGGTCGCGCGCAGCTCGGCGTGGTCGGCACCGGCGAGACCCTCTCGGTCTTCGGGATCCACATCAACGATGTCGATGTCGTGTCCACGATCTCGATCGCCGCGGTGCTGATCGCGTTTCACACGGTGCTGCACTTCATCATCGACGTCGACTATCTGGTCCGCGGTGTGACTCCCCC
>JBDTJY010000183.1:0-17474 GCA_039935615.1 Kofleriaceae bacterium | reverse complement strand
CGACCCACCCAACGACCCACCCAACGACCCACCCAACGACCCACCCAACGACCCACCCAACGACCCACCCAACGACCCACCCAACGACCCACCCAACGAACCACCCAACGAACCAAGGACCGGTCATGAAACGCACACTGCTCGCACTGTTCGCGATCACGGCCCTGACCGCCTGCGCCGATGCGTGGGCCGGCGGTATCGCTCGCAACATCGCCGACGGCCTCGGCGGGATCAGGAGCTATCGCGGCACCACGACCGAGACCGGGTTGGGAGATGCCGCGGTCGAGCGCTCGGTGCTCTATGCCAAGCCCGGCATGATCCGCGTCGAGACCACGTCGCCGGGGATCCACCACGGCGAGCTGTTCGTCTACGACGGCAATACGATCACGCTGTGGTACCCGCAGATCCTGTTCGGCATCCGGATCCACAACGCGCATCCGCCGAGCGCCGCTGAAGCGCTGCATCACCTCGAGCGCCTGACGAAGGTCAACCTCGACGCGTACACGTTCGCGCTCGACGACGAGCACGCTCACGTCGCCGGCCAACGCGCGCTCGAGTGGATCGTGCGCCCGGCGCGGCGCGCACCGTTGCGGATGACTCATCGCGTGTGGAATGCCGATCCGTCGACGCTGCCGCTCAAGATGGAGTTCGTGCGCGACGACAAATCGCTGTGGTACTCGTTCGCCTTCAAGGAGCTCGCGTTCGATGTACCGGTCGCCGCCGACGCGTTCGCCGTGACGCTGCCGAAAAACGCGGTCGTGTTCGAGTGGGATCTCGACGCGCCGGGCATCGGCCTCGATCAGGCGCGCGAGGAGATGAACTTCACGGTGCAGACGCCGCGGTCGCTGCCGAAGGGCCACGCGATCACGAAGATCGTGCGCTCGCCGCACTGCCTGCCGATGATCCTGCTGACGATGGACTTCGACGGCTCGCTGCTGTCGCTGTCCGAGTCGCGGTTCACCGGCGAAGCGACCCATCCGCTCGGCGTCGAGATCAGGCTCGGCACGACGCCGGCGACGCTGTCGTTCCTCGGCGCGTTCACCGTGATCACGTGGGTCAAGGACGGGACGCTGCTGGCGCTGACGAGCAACCTCGACTTCGCGACGCTCGTCGGGATCGCCGAGTCCGTGCAGTAGTGCTCGCGACCCTGCTCGCGTGGGCCGGCTCGCCGCTGACGTTGTTGTACGCCGCCGGCCTCACGCTGTCCGGCTTCGGCATCGTCGGCGAGCTCATGCTCGCGCCGTGGACCTACGCGTGGCGCGACACGCTCGCGAACCTCGCGCTCTACGCCGGCTACTTCGCGCTCAATCTCGTGTGGGCGCACGGCATCTTCGCGATCTACCTGTGGGCGAGCCACCACGCGATCGCGCACGTCACGATCGGTGGCTGGCACGTCGGCCAACACGGGCTCGCGTGGGAGTGGATCGCGCTCGTCGTGCTCGAGGATCTCTGCTTCTACGGCTTCCATCGCGCGAGTCACCGCGTGCGGATCCTGTGGGCGTCGCACGTCACGCATCACTCGTCGCGCGCGTTCAACCTCTCGGTCGCGTTTCGCCAGACCTGGGTGCCGTTCACGGCGGTGTTGTTCTGGCTGCCGCTGCCGCTGATCGGCTTCGACCCGCTGATGATCATGACCGTGCAGGTGATCAGCCTGTTCTACCAGGAGCTGCTGCACACCCAGCTCGCGCCGCGGCTCGGACCGCTCGAGTGGATCTTCAATACGCCGCGCCATCACGCGATCCATCACGGCTCGAACGCGGTCTACCTCGACAAGAACTACGGCGGCGTCCTCATCCTCTGGGATCGGTTGTTCGGCACGTTCGCTCGCAAGACCGAACCGATCCGGTTCGGCCTCACCCGCGAGCTGCGCAGCCACAACCCGCTCGTGATCGCCGGCCACGAATGGTGGGCGATGCTGCGCGACGTCTGGCGCCGCCGGCCGCTCGGCAAGCTCGCCGCCGTGCTCGCGCCGCCGCGCTAAGTATAATAAATAAGCATAGTTAAGGGCGAAGTCAGGGCGCAGTTAGGGAGCATAGTTAAAGCCATAGCAAAAACGACGCAACCGGCTCCGGGTCGTGCCGATATCGACCCCATGCAACGCAACTCGGGGGACGGCAAGCTGTGGACTCACCAGGGCAACAAGTTCGTGATCGGCACGCTCCAGGGCGAGCCACTCGAGATCACCGCGCAGTACAACCCCAAGGAGCTGTCGCGCACGGCGAGTGCGGCGTGGAACGTCCATCCGAATACGAGTGCGCGGCAATCGCCGAACGGCGAGACCAACATCTGGATGGAGTACAAGTCGACCGAGCCGCGCTCGCTCACGTGTGAGCTGATGTTCGACGGCTACGAACAAGGCATCTCGATCGCGCCGTTCGTCGAGCAACTCGAGTCGCTCACGCTGCCGAAGGACATGAGCTCGAAGAAGCTCTCCGATCGCCATCCGCGTGCATGCGTCGCCGTCTGGGGATCGCAATCGCTGCGCTGCGTCGTGATGTCGGTCGCGACCAAGCTCACGATGTTCGATGAATCCGGCGAGCCGCTGCGTGCGACGTGCACCGTCACGCTCAAGGAGACCGATGTCGTCGCGATGATGGCGAGCGACAAGGACACGTCGGATTATCAGAGCCGTCAGAAGCAGGTCGCGAGCTTCAGTGGCACCGTGCAGCCGCAGTCGCCGGCTCCCGCGGCGAAGGCCGCAGCAGCGCCGGCGCCAGCGCCCGTCGCGAAGCCGGCGCCCGTCGCGAAGCCGGCGCCCGTCGCGAAGCCGGCGCCCGCAGCGGCACCCGCGGCGGCTCCGCCTGCGCCGAAGACCACCGGCACGCCGAGCCATCCGTTCGACCCCGACAATGACCTCGATAGTCCGCCCGCGAGCGCGACGCCGGCGCCCGCGAAGACCACCGGCACGCCGAGCCATCCGTTCGATGCCGATAATGACCTCGATAGTCCGCCCGCGAGCGCGGCGCCGGAGCCCGCGAAGACCACCGGCACGCCGAGCCATGCGTTCGACCCCGACAATGACCTCGACAGCCCGCGTGCGAATCCCGCCCCTCCGCACTACAAGGTGCCCGCCGACGATCTCGAGTAAATGCGCGGCACGTATGCCGATCTCGCCCATTGTTTTTCGACGAGCGAATCGGTAGAAACCCTCTGGCGCGGTCACGGTTGATCCGTTGGCGCGCCACGAGGAGACCTCATGGCGCAGCAAACGAAATTCGTGTTCGTGACAGGTGGCGTGGTGTCGTCGCTTGGCAAGGGCATGGTCTCTGCGACCATCGGTGCCCTGATGGAAAATCGCGGCCTGCGGGTCGCGAACATGAAGCTGGATCCGTACATCAACGTGGATCCCGGCACGATGAACCCGACCCAGCACGGTGAGGTCTACGTCACCGACGACGGTGCCGAGACCGACCTCGACCTCGGGCACTACGAGCGCTTCGTCTCGACGAAGATGTCGCGGCTCAACAACATCACGACCGGCCAGGTCTACTCGACCGTGATCGGCAAAGAGCGCCGCGGCGAGTACCTCGGCTCGACCGTGCAGGTGATTCCGCACATCACCGACGAGATCAAGTCGCGGATCCTGCGCTGCGCCGAGGGCCTCGATGTCCTCGTCGTCGAGGTCGGCGGCACCGTCGGCGATATCGAGTCGCTGCCGTTCCTCGAGGCGGTGCGCCAGTTGCGCGTCGAGCTCGGGACGCAGAACACCGTCAGCGTTCATCTGACGCTGGTGCCGTACATCCGCGCGGCCGGCGAGTTCAAGACCAAGCCGACCCAGCACTCGGTGCAGAAGCTGCGCGAGATCGGCGTGCAGTGTGACGTGCTCGTCGTGCGCGCCGAACAGAAGCTCCCCGAGGAAGCCCTCAAGAAGATGGCGATGTTCTGCTCGGTCGCGAGCGATGCCGTGTTCCAGTCGATCGACGTCGACACGGTGTATCGCCTGCCGCTCGTACTGTCCGAGCAGGGGCTCGATCAGAAGCTCGCGGGCCTGCTCAACATCTGGTCGCGCGCGTCGCGGCTCGATGCCTGGGAACAGGTCGTCGCGCGGATCACCGCACCGAAGAAGTCGGTGAAGATCGCCTTCGTCGGCAAGTACGTGCAGCTCGTCGAGAGCTACAAGAGCCTCAACGAAGCGCTGCTCCACGGCGGCATCGCGAACGACTGCAAGGTCCAGATCGATCACATCGACAGCGAGGAGCTCGAGAAGATCGGGACCGCTGGACTCTCCGCGTATGACGGAATCCTCGTCGCACCGGGCTTCGGCGCGCGCGGCACCGAGGGCAAGATCGCGGCGGTGAAGTTCGCGCGCGAACAGCGCCTGCCGTACTTCGGAATCTGCTTCGGCATGCAGATGGCGTGCATCGAGTTCGCGCGCAACGTGTGCGGCCTCGACAAGGCGAACTCGACCGAGGTCGACCCGCAGACGCCGCATCCAGTGGTCGACCTCATGCCCGACCAACGCGGCGTGACCGACAAGGGCGCGACCATGCGGCTCGGCTCGTACCCCTGCGTGTTGAAGGCCGGAACCAAGGCCCAAGAAGCGTACGGCTCGACGGAGATCAACGAGCGCCACCGCCATCGCTGGGAAGTGAACAACAACTACCGCGATGCCCTCGAGCGCCACGGCATGGTGTTGTCCGGCCTGTCTCCGGACGGCCGGCTCGTCGAGATGATCGAGATTCCGCAGCACCCCTACTTCGTGGCGTGCCAATTCCACCCGGAGTTCAAGTCGCGTCCGAGCGCCCCGCACCCGTTGTTCTCGCGGTTCATCAAAGCCGCGGTCGAGCAACAACTACGCCGTAAGTAGCTAGGATCGGGCACCTCGGCCGGTCTACGGCAAGAGGCGGGCCACCGGGCCTTTACAAACCACGAGGGGGCTCGTAGGCTTAATTCAAGCCACGTACCAATTCGGGTTCGTGGCCGCTGCCGCGCAGGCAGCCGATCTAATACGGCGAAAGTCAAGGAGGAATCATGGGCATGGAGATGAGGCAGGAGCTCAGGCTCTCGCAGCAACTCGTGATGACTCCGCAGTTGCAACAGGCGATCCGCCTGTTGCAGCTCTCCCGCATGGAGCTGGCCGAGCTCGTGCATGAGGAGATGCTCGACAACCCCATTCTCGACGACGAGATGGACCTCGATAACGAGCGCAGCCCGGACCTCGATCCGGTTGGCTCCGACGAGCTCGCAGCCTCGCAGCTCGAGAACCAGGGCAATTCGACCGAGACCCCGATCGAAGGCTCGATGGTCGACGGCGTCGCGCAGACCGAGATCAAGGGCGACGCGAGCGCGGTCAACGAGATCGACTGGGAGAACTACCTAGATAGCTATCAGGCCGGTCCGTCGATGCCGGGCTTCCGGGGCGATGGCGAGGAGATGCCGTCGCTCGAGCAGACCCTGACCAAGCCCCCGAGCCTGCACGACCACCTCGCGTGGCAGCTCAAGATGACCGACCTGTCGCCCGAGCGGCTCGAGATCGGGATGACGATCCTCGGCAACATCGATGCGGACGGCTACATCAAGGACCCGCCGATCGAAGAGCTCGCCGCCGACCTCGGCGCCGACCCGGTGATGTGCGAAGAGGTCCTCGAGAAGATCCAGACGTTCGATCCCACCGGCATCGGCGCGCGCTCGCTCGCGGAGTGCATGCTGATCCAGTGCGTCGCTGCAGGTCAGGACGATGACTTGTGCGTGAAGATGATCCGCAGCCACCTCGGCAACCTCGAGAAGAAGAACTACCAGGCGATCGCGCGCGATCTGAAGCAGCCGCTCGAAGAGATCTACGAGGCCGCGAAGGTGATCATGGAGTTCGACCCCCGCCCGGGTCGTCAATACTCCTCGGATGATCCGCACTACGTCACGCCGGATGTCTACATCCACAAGGTCGGCGACAAGTACTTCGTCGTGCCGAACGACGACGGGCTACCGAAGCTCAAGATCAGCGGCTTCTACAAGAACGCGATGGGCTCGGGCACCGCGAGCAAGGACTACGTCCAGGACAAGCTGCGCTCGGCGCAATGGCTGATCCGGTCGATCCAGCAGCGCCAGCGGACGATCATCAAGGTCGCCGAATCGATCCTGAAGTTTCAGCGCGAGTTCTTCGACAAGGGCATCGCCCACCTGAAGCCGCTGATCCTCCGCGATGTCGCCGAGGACATCGGGATGCACGAGTCGACCGTGTCGCGCGTCACGACCTCGAAGTACGTCCATACGCCTCAGGGCATCTTCGAGCTCAAGTTCTTCTTCAACTCGGGCATCTCGCGGACCAACGGCGAGGACCTGGCCTCGCAAGCCGTGAAGTCCAAGATCAAAGAGCTGGTCGATGCCGAAGATGCGAAACGCCCGCACTCGGATCAGAAGATCGTCGAGCTGCTCAAGAAGGGCGGCATCGATATCGCCCGCCGCACCGTCGCGAAGTATCGCGAGCAGCTCGGCATCCTGAGCTCGAGCAAGCGCAAGCAAGTCTTCTGACTCGGGTAGCTCGCGGGTAGGGCGGCGACATACGTGCGTCGCGAAATCTTTTGTGACGAAGCCGTGATCGCGATGGAAACAACGGCGCTAGAATCGAGACGAACCTTTTTTGGAGGCGCTCGATGCAATTCGCGGTGACGTTCCGTCACATGGAACCGACCGACGCACTGAAGTCTTACGCGCGAGAGCGGATGGAGCGAGTCAAGAAGTACCTTCCTGACCCCATCGCATGTCACGTCGTCCTCAGTACCGAACGCCATAATCATCGGATCGACGTCAGCTTCCAGCTCCACAACGGACTGTCGATCGCCGGTCATGAAACGACCGAGAACATGTACAGCTCGATCGACCTGGTGATCGCCAAGATCGAGCGGCAGGTTCGGAAGTACAAGGGCAAGCTCGAGGGCATGAAGGCCCGCCCGCACCACGTGCAGGCGCTGCCCTGGTCGCACTCGATCATCGACGAGGCGTTTGCCCACGAGAACGGCACCAATGGCCATTCTGCCGAGGCGTCCGCGCCCGAGGCATCGTTTACGGTGGTCAAGACCGAGAAGTTTCACGCACAGCCGATGTCGGTCTCCGACGCGTGCGTGCAGTTGAATCTGCTCAACGAACCGTTCCTCGTGTTCCGGCTCGATGGCAACGATGGTCGGGTCGCGGTCGTCTACAAGCGTGAGGACGGCAGCTACGGATTGATCGAGACACCGTCCGCGGCCTCCTGATCTCGCAACCGTGGTAGTTTACGGTTCGGCGCACGCATGAAGATCGTCGACCTGATCAAGCGCGACATGGTTGTCCCCGCGCTCGAGGCGACCGAGAAAAAACCGATTCTCGAGGAGCTCGCCATGTTCATGGCCGAGCGTCACCCGCGAATCGATCGCGCCACGCTGGCGCGCGTGTTGATCGAGCGCGAGCAGCTCGCCTCGACCGCGATCGGCGAGGGCGTCGCGATCCCGCACGGCAAGCTCGGCGCGGTCGGCGAGATCATCGCGTGCCTCGGTCGCGCGCCGAAGGGCGTCGATTTCGATTCGATGGACGGCCAGCCGACGTATCTGTTCTTCGTGTTGGTCGCGCCCGAGTCGTCGACCGGCGCGCACCTGAAGGCACTCGCCCGGATCAGCCGCGTGTTCAAGGACCCGGAGTTCCGGCGCCGGCTGCTCGCCGCGCCCGACGCCGAGACGATGTACAACGTTGTTGCGGACGAGGACGCCAAGTACTAGTGGCGCCGACGATCGACTCCGCACCGCCATCCGGCGGAGCCGCTTCGCCCGACAACGGGCTCGCGATCGCGGAGCTTCTCGGCCGGGACGAGCTCGGGATGACGGTGGTGGCGGGAACCGCGGGGCTGTCGCGCACGACCACGGTGCCCCGGATCCAGAAGCCGGGGTTGGCGCTGACCGGGTGGCCCGAGCAGCTCCACGACGGGCGCGTGCTCGTGATCGGTGGCACCGAGATCGACTATCTGCGCGCGAACGAAGCCTCGCGCACCGTCGGGATCGCGACGCTGCTCGCGAGCGATCCGGCGTGCATCGTGGTGTGTCGCGGCCACGCACCCCCGCACGAGCTGATCACCGCCGCCGAGCACGCCGGCGTGCCGCTGTTGGTCTCGACGCTCGCGACCGCGGACTTCATCGCGCAGGTCACGGCGTGGATGGCCGATCGCCTCGCGGCCTCGACCCAGATCCACGGTGTCCTGATGGACATCCTCGGGGTCGGCGTGTTGATGGTCGGCAAGAGCGGCATCGGCAAGAGCGAGACCGCGCTCGATCTCGTGATGCGCGGGCACCGGCTCGTCGCCGACGACGTGATCCTGGTCCGCCGTCACGGACCGCAGCTCTCGGGGCGCGGCGCCGGGATCCTCGGCCACCACATGGAGATCCGCGGCCTCGGCATCATCAACATCAAGGACCTGTTCGGCATCGCCGCGGTGCGCGAGGGCAAGGTCATCGAGCTCGTCGTCGAGCTGCACGAGTGGGACGCGAACGTCGAATACGATCGGCTCGGGTTCGACGACGAGGTCGAGCATCTGCTCGAGGTCTCGGTGCCGAAGCTGAAGCTGCCGGTGCGGCCGGGCCGCAACATCGCGACGCTGATCGAGGTCGCGGCGCGCAATCAGCTCCTGAAGGCGCAAGGCACTCACTCGGCGCGGGCGTTCCGCGACAAGCTCGATCGCGCACGCGAGCAACACGCGACCATGCTCGCCTCGGACGCGGCCTTCGGGTCAGGTGAGTGAGCCGTGCAGATCGTGATCGTCACGGGGTTGAGCGGAGCGGGCAAGAGCACGGCGCTCCGGGCGCTGGAAGACATCGAGTTCACCTGCGTCGATAACATTCCGGTGCCGCTCGTCGCGCAGATGGTCGATCACCTCGCGCACGAGGGCGATCGCGACAAGCTCGCGATCGCGATCGACGCGCGCCAGCGCAAGAACTTGCCGGCGTGGCACGAGACGATCCAGAAGTTGCGTGGCTCGGGCCATCGCCTCGAGGTGATGTTTCTCGACGCCACCGACGAGGCGCTGCTGCGACGGTTCTCGGAGACCCGGCGGCGCCACCCGCTGTCGGGCGACGACCTGTCGGAAGGCATTCGCCGCGATCGCGAAGTCATGCAGGACCTGCGCGACGGCGCCGCGGTCGTCGACACGACGAACCTCAACCCGCATCAGTTGAAGGCGATCATCCAGGATCGCTACGGCGGCACCGGCAAGCTCGCGGTGACGTTCGTGTCGTTCGGGTTCAAGCACGGCCTGCCGCTCGAGTTCAACCTGGTGTTCGACGTGCGGTTCTTGCCGAACCCGTACTTCGAGCCCGCGCTCACGCACCTCGATGGTCGCGATCCGGAGGTCGCGAAGTTCGTGCTCGGGCCCGAGGGCTCGGAGCTGGTCCGCCAGGTCGAGGGCCTGTTGCGGTTCCAACTTCCGCAGTTTCAGAAAGAGGGCAAGCTCTACGTCACCGTGTGCGTCGGCTGCACCGGTGGCCGGCATCGCTCGGTCGCGGTCGTCGAGGAATTGCGCCGCAGGCTCGGCTCGGAGTGGGACATCTTGGTTCGGCATCGCGACGTCGAGCGCGATCCAGGCCGTGAGAGGCAACGTTAATGGCGGCGACGGATACCGCTGCGCAGAAGGTGCTCGTGATCAACGAGCGCGGCTTGCATGCGCGTGCGGCGACCAAGCTCGTGCAGCTCGCGGCGAAATACCCCTGCGAAGTCCTGCTCGACAAAGATGGTCACGAGGTCAACGGCAAGAGCATCATGGGCGTGCTGATGTTGGTCGCGAGTAAGGGCACGACCCTGACCGTCAAGGCGAAGGGTGATCGCGCGCAGGAAGCCGTCGACGAGATCATCAAGTTGATCAACGACAAGTTCGGCGAGGACATCTGAGCGAAGCGCGCCCAGAGATTCGACGCACCGGCTTGGGTGTGTCGTCGGGCATCGCGTTCGGTCGCGCGTATCTGATCGGCCGCGACACGCTGAAGGCGCCGCGCCACCACATCGAGGCCGACGACATCGACACCGAGGTCGCGCGCCTCTACAAGGCGATCGGCCTGTCCGACAAGCAGCTCGCGAAGATCAAGGAGAAGCTCGCGTCGGAGAACGAGAGCGACTACCACATCATCACGGCGCACCAGATGATGCTCCACGACGAGCACATGGTCGGTGCGGCCGTCGAGTACATCAAGGAAGACAAGATCAACGCGGAGTGGGCGCTGCGCCGCGCCGTCGACGATATCCGCAGCGTATTCGACAGCATCGAGGATCCGTACCTCCGCGAGCGCAAGAGCGACGTCGAGTTCGTGTTCGATCGCGTGCTGCGCAACCTGCTCGGTCGGATGACCGGCCCGCTCGCGCCGCCGCCCGATGCGGTGGTGGTCGCGTACGACCTGTCGCCGGCGGATACGGCGCAGCTGCACAAGGCAGCGGTCTCGGGCCTGATCACCGATGCCGGTGGCAAGACCTCGCACACCGCGATCATCGCGCGCGCGCACGAGATTCCCGCGGTGGTCGGCCTCGAGGACATCACGGAGGTCGTCGAGACCGACGATCTGCTCGTGATCGACGGCGCGACCGGCGTCGTGATCGTCAATCCGTCGGCCGCGACCGTCGCGGAGTATCGCGACGAGCAACGCCGTCAAGTCGCGCAGGGCATGCACCTGCAGACGATGAAGGATCTGCCGGCGCGGCTGCGCGATGGCACCGACATCCAACTGCTCGCGAACATCGACGGGCCCGAAGAGATCGACGACGCGATCGACTACGGCGCGGTCGGCGTCGGCCTGTTTCGCACCGAGTACCTGTACATGACCGGCGAGGCGCTGCCCGACGAGGAGGCGCACTACGCCAACGCGTGTCGCGTGCTCGAGAAGCTCAAGGGCCGGACCGCGACGATCCGCACGTTCGACCTCGGTGCCGACAAGCTCGCGAAGTTCGTCGAAGAGGCCGACCTCGACGAGATGAACCCCGCGCTCGGGCTGCGCTCGGTGCGGCTGTGCCTCTCGGATCTCGGCAAAGATCTATTCCGCGCGCAACTGCGCGGCCTGTTGCGCGCCTCGGCCCACGGTCCGATCAAGCTGATGTTTCCGATGATCTCCGGCGTCGCGGAGTTGCGCGCCGTCAAGGCGGTCGTCGACGACGTCAAGCTCGAGCTCCGCACCAGCGGCGTCGACTTCGACGAGCAGATCAAGCTCGGCATCATGATCGAGATGCCCTCGGCGGCGCTGACCGCGGATCTGCTGGCGAAAGAGTGCGACTTCTTCTCGATCGGCACGAACGACCTCATCCAGTACACGATGGCGGTCGATCGCGTGAACGAGTACGTCTCGTATCTCTACGAGCCGCTGCACCCGGCGCTGATGCGGTTGATCGCGATGGTCGTCGACGCCGCGAAGGCCGCGAACATCCCGGTCACGGTGTGCGGCGAGATGGCGGGCGAGCCGATGATCGCGTCGATCCTCGTCGGGCTCGGCGTCCGCGAGCTGTCGATGAGCGCGGTGTCGATTCCGGAAGTCAAAGACGCCGTGCGCCAGATGGCGCTCGAGGATACCCAGCGGCTGGTCTCGCGCGTCAAGACCGTCTCGACCTCTGCGGAGGTCCGCGCGATCGTCAGCGCATACATGTTCGGGATCTCGGCGCCGCCGAAGAAGGCCGGCGCGTGAATCGGTGGCTCGTGGCGAGCGTCATGCTCGCTGCGATGACCACGCGATCGTTCGCCGGTGATCCGACGCGCGTCTACAAGACCGTCGAGACCGATCACTTCATCATCTACTACTGGGAGCCGCTCGACGATGTTGCGCGGCGGGTCGGCGTGGTCGCCGAGCGGGCCCATCGCGTGTTGTCGCCGGCGCTCGGCAAGGTCCCGACCGAGAAGACGGTCGTGTTCATGGCCGATGACACCGACTCCGCGAACGGCTTCGCGACGACGCTGCCGCGCAACATGATCCAGCTCTACGCGACCGGTCCGGACGGGTTCAACGAGCTCGACGATCACGACGACTGGCTCTACGGCCTGGTCGCGCACGAGTACACGCACATCCTTCACCTCGACACCTACGATGGCCTGCCGACGATCTACAACTCGATCTTCGGCAAGACCTGGGCGCCGAACCAGATCATGCCGCGCTGGCTGATCGAGGGCATCGCGGTCTACGAGGAGTCCAAGCGCTCGGCCGGTGGCCGCAACCGCGGCACGCGGTTCGATTCGTACATCCGGATCGCGCGCCACGCCGACGCCGACCTCCGGCTCGACGAGATCACCGGCTCGCCGCGACGCTATCCGCGCGGCAATGCCGCGTACGTCTACGGCTCGCACTTCCTGCGCTACGTGTTCGATCGCTACGGCGACGACAAGCTGCGCGCGATGTCGCATGTGTCCGGATCGAATCCGGTGCCGTTCGCGGTCAACCGCCAGATCGCGAAGGTCGTCGGCAAGCCGTTCACCGAGCTCTACGACGATTGGAAGAACTACCTCCGCGACAAGTACGGCATGCAAGAGATGGCGGCCGAGCGCCGCGGTGCGCGCGAGGGCAGGGCGCTCACGCACGACGCCGAGTCCGAGCTGCTGCCGCACTACACCGCCGACGGCAAGGAGCTGTTCTGGCTCGCGTACAACGGCTACGAGCTGCCGTGGGTCAAAGCGATGCCGGTCGGCGGTGACGAGACCAAGGCCCGCAACGTCGTCCAGATCGATGCGATGGGGCCGTTCGACCTCCTCCCCGACAACTCGCTGGTCTACGAGCAAGGCCGGCAGTTTCGTCGCAACTACAACTTCGAGGACGTGTTTCGCTGGGACTACGCGACGCGGCACACGCTGCGGATCACGACCGGCAAGCGTGCGCGCGATCCGGCGGTGTCACCGGATGGTCGCCGCGTCGCGTACTCGCGCAACGAGCACTCGAACAGCGTCCTCGCCGTCCAGGAGCTCGCGCCGGGCGCACCCGAATCGGTGGTGTATCGCGGCGCGCGCTATGACGAGGTCTATCAACCGGCGTGGAGTCCCGACGGCACGCGGATCGCGGTGTCGTCGTGGCGTACCGATGGCTATCGCGACATCCTCGTGATCGAGCTCGCGTCGGGCAAGGTCACCTCGATCACGAACGACCGCGCGATCGATATGTCGCCGGCGTGGTCGAGCGACGGCACGCTGCTGTTCTTCGACAGCGATCGCACCGGCATCTCGAACATCTACGTCTATGACTTCGCCGCGAACGCGACGTGGCAGGTCACGAACGTCCTCGGCGGTGCGTTCCACGGCAGGCCCTCGCCGGATGGCACGCGCCTCGCGTACGAGCACGCGGCACCGCTCGGTGGCTACGACGTCTACGAGATTCCGCTCGCGCGCGCGAGCTGGCTGCGGGCGCGCGCATTCTTCGACGATCAACCGAAGCCGGTCGATATCCCCGACGACGAAGCGCCGGTCTCGCCCCCCCGCGCGTATCGCGCGCTCGAGACCCTGGCGCCGCAGGTGTGGACGCTGTCGGCCGATAGCGCCTCGCGGTCGGCGAGCATCCAGACCAGCGGCGCCGACGTGGTCGGGCTCCACAACTACGCGCTCGCGGTCGGCCTCGATGCCGAGAACGAGGACACCGACATCGGCGCGTCGTACGCGTACACCGGCTGGCGCCCGTCGGTCCGGTTGTCCGCGGCGCGGACGATGGTCGATCGCGGCGGCTGGCGCGTCGACGGCGTCAACAAGACGTACCGCGAGGAGGATTGGTCCGGCACGCTGTCGCTCGGCATCCCGCTCGAGAGCCGGCCGAGCTCGTCGTGGACCCTGTCGTTCGACTACGACGCCGACTACTACCGGCTCACGCGGCCGCCGGTGATGGCGCTCGATCCGAACCAACTCGAGCCGACGCATCCGCCGACCGACTACCTGCAAGCCGGCGTTGCGACGCGCCTCGCGTTCTCGCGGATTCGCAGCACGACGTTCGGCCTCGGCTCGCAAGATGGCTTCGATGCGAGCGTCTCGCTGCGCCTCGATCATCCGGACTTCGGCGCGCAGTACAAGAACTTCACGGTGAGCTACGCGCTCGACTCGTTCCAACGGTTGTGGGGCGAGACCCCGGTGCTCGCGCTGCGGCTGGTCGGTGCGATCCGGGCCGGCGATCGCGTGACGACCGGCAGCTTCGCGCTAGGCGGCGTGCCGGCGCAGGACGTCGCGATGTCGATCGTCAACTCAGCGCGCTCGTCATCGATCGGCTATCTCCACGGCTATCCGACGCGCGCGGTGACCGGCAACCAGTACGCCCTCGCGAACGTCGAGTATCGCCAGGAGCTGTGGCGGATCGAGCATGGGCTCGGCACGCTGCCGATCTACATCCGGCGACTGCACTTCGGCATCTTGTCGGATGTCGCGACCGCGTACGACTCGAGCTTCGACGCCGGCAAGAACCTCCGGTGGTCGATGGGCGGCGCGCTCCGGCTCGACGCATTTTTCGGCTACTTCGTGCCCGGCACGTTCGAGATCGGGTATTCACGCGGCTTGCTCGTGAACGGCATCAACGAGACCTGGTTCCTACTCACGGGCAGCTTGTGAAGCTGGGGGGCGAGGTCGCGATCGAGGTGACCCGCGAGCTCGCGCCACCGCTGCGCGAGCTGCGCGAACGGCTCGGGCTCGTCGTCGATCACCTCGAGCGCTACGTCGCGACGTCGACCGGACCGACGCCGTATCCGTGGCGGTCGCTGCAGACGCTGCGTCACGATCTCGCCGAGACCTACCTCGATCTCACCCAGCTCGCGCGCCGCGTCGACGAGCTCGATCAAGCGCTGACGCCCGGCGAGCCGCAGCCGTTCGAGGTCTCACCGGCGGTCGACCTCGGGCTCCGGCTCGCGGCGCCGCATCTGCAACCAGGCCCCCGCGGGGATGGGATCGAGCTGCTGTTCGATCTCGGGCACGTGCCGAACGCGCGCGGTGTCGCCGGCACGCTCGCGCTGCTCGTCACGCAGCTCGTCGCGGTGTCCGCCGCGTCGGCGCGCGCGAGCGACGGCAGCACGCTGTCGGTGCGTGTCGCCGCCGAGGAAGGCTTCGCGGTCGTCACGATCGCCGACAACGGCAACGGCAGCGAGCGCGCCGTCGAGCTCGGCGAGCTCGCGCGATCGATCGTCGCGCCGTGGGGTGGCTCGGCCGACGCCGCGTCGACGCCGGGCCGCGGCTGCAGCTTCGAGATCCGCCTGGTCTACTGAATCGGACCCTGGCAGCCGTACACGAACTTCGTGCAACGAGATCTAGGCCGTCTACTAACGACCGGCGTGGTGTCCCGACCACACCTCGTACTCGGAGATTCGCTTCGACAGCACCGCGAGATCTTCGCCGGCCGATGCGCGCTCCTCGGCGGCGACGACGAGCAGGCCCATCGCGGCTTGCAACAGCCGGCCACCGGGCAGCGGCAAGTTCGCACCGCGCAGCGCGTACTCGCGGACCTCGGAGATCCGATAGCTCTGCTCGGCACCGACCTTCAAGAACTCGCCGTTGAGCGTGACGACGTCGCTGCCGACGAGCAGCGCGTGCTCGATCTCGCGCTTCGCCGCGGCGTCGCCCTTGCCCTCGGCTTGCGCGCGCACGCGGCGCTTCGCGTCTTCGTAGACCTCGGGCCGCGTGATCGGCGCATCGCGCGTGTACGGCGCGAGCTGTTCGGAGATGCCTTTCGCCGCTTCCGGACCGTCGGCGACGTGCAGCGCGACCTCGAGATCGCCGAGCGCGAGCAGCAGATCGCGGCTGCGCGCGCGGCGGCGCGCTTCGCTGAACCGTTCGTGCGCGAGGTACGCGAGCCCGGCGCACGCGAACACTCCGCCGGGGAGGAGCGAGAAGCCGGCGGCGGCGACCCCGGCGATCGCGATGCCGGACGCGACGAGCGGCGCGGTCGGCGAGCGACCGATCAGCTCGACGCGATCGAGCAGGCGCGCGTCGAGCCGGATGATCGGGTTGCCGGGGGGCGCGATGATCAGCCACGGTGCGTCGACGCCGATGCCACTGCGCGGCAACAGGCGCGCGCGATCGATCGTCGCGGACACGACGGGCGCGTTCGCCATCAGCCGAGCTCCACGACGCCGACCTCGGCGAGATGGGCGAACGCGAGCAAGGCTTCGGCCTCGCGCACGCTCGCCGACTTGATCAGCGACAACAGATCCCAGCGGCCGTCGACGCGACCGGCGAGCTCGATCTCGGCAGACGTCAGGTTGTGCTCGAGCCGGAGCTCGTTCGTGACGTCGCGCAGCTTCTTCGGCACGCGGTGACGCGCGAGCATGCGCTTCGCGATCTCGGCGACCCGCGCGCGCTCGATCTGCGCGAACGTGGTGCGGACCTCCTGATCGCTCGGATCCTGATGCAGCGCCTGGTTCGCCATCGCGAGCGCGCCCGCACGATCGCCTTGCCGCAAGCGGCCGCGCGCACCCGCCGCGAGCTCGACCGCCGAGTTCGTGCGCTCGCGCTGTCGGCGATCGATCACGAGACGCCCCGCTTGCACCATTTCGATCAGCTTGTCGTACGTCGCAAACCGCTCGGCGGCAAACGATGCGGCGATTTCTGCGGCGGTATTTCGGTCGCCGGCGAGCGCCCACGCCTTCGCGGGGTCGACGAGGTCCCCGATCTCGGCAGGTGGCGGAGTTGCCCCAGGCGGTACGTAAAACGTCACGTCGTCGGCGCCCATGATCGCCATCACCTCGTCCATACGGACGGCGCGGCGGCGGGCCACGTTGAGGCAGACCTCGACCGAGAGGTTCGCACTGACCCCGGTTCCAGGCGTCTGCGTGCGCGGAACGACGTCGAACTGCCCGTCGTGCCAGGTGATCACGTCGGTCACGGTCTCGCGGATCTTCGTGGCGAGAATTTCCACGAGGTCGGGTTCGGTAATCAGTCCCGACATGAGCAGGACTTTTCCAAGCGGCACCCCGGTCTCGGCGCGCGCCTCGAGCGCGTTGGCGAGGTTGCGGTCGCTGACTAACCCGCTGCGGATCAACACGAACCCGAGCTGCTCGTCGCGGCGATTCGAGCTCGCCCAGACGATCTGGCCGTCTTCGACCACGAGGCTGCGCACGAGCCCTCGGCGCTCGAACGTGATCGGGGCGGACAGCTTGCGCTTCGCGACCCAATCGAGCACGTCCTCGGCGGACATAGTGCTCAAGGACCCGCGCAGCGACATCGCTTTGAGCATAGCGGAACTTCCGGTACAGTGTCCGTGATGGCTCCCGCGCAGAATCGTACCGGTGTGTCCCTCGACGCACGCGTCGTGCTCGTCGGCGGAGGCGTCGCTCTCGTGGGTGTGTTGGTGCTCGCCTTTTTCGTGTGGATGGTCCCCTACGCCGCGAAGCGTGAGGCCAAATCGGCGTGTACGGGCCTGGTTTCGCAGCCTCCGCTGAACCCCGCGTTGTGCCCCAGCGGCGTCGCCTGCACGTATCCGAGTCCCGCTCCGGACTTCACCGCGCTCGACCACAACGGCAAGCCGGTGAAGCTGTCGAGTTATCGCGGCAAGGTCGTGCTGCTCAACTTCTGGGCGTCGTGGTGCGGCGTGTGCGAGACC
>JBDTJY010000182.1:0-11666 GCA_039935615.1 Kofleriaceae bacterium | reverse complement strand
TCTCCAACGCCTCGGCCTTACGGATCAAGATCCCGAGACCCGCACCGCGGCCGGTGGCCACCATGATCGACATCGGCGTCGCGAGCCCGAGCGCACACGGACACGCGATGATCAACACGGCAACGCCATTGACGAGCGCATGTGCGAGCCGTGGCTCTGGTCCTGCAACTGCCCAGACGACCGCAGTCGCAGCAGCAACGAGCAGCACCGCCGGCACGAACCAAGCCGCAACTCGGTCGGCGAGTCGCTGGATCGGCGCGCGACTGCGCTGCGCTTCGGCGACCATCTTGACGATCTGCGACAGCAACGAATCGCGACCGACTCGTTGCGCGACGACGACGAAACCGCCTGTACCGTTCAACGTGCCGCCGGTGACCTTATCGCCGACCGCCTTCTCCACCGGAATCGGCTCGCCGGTGATCATCGACTCGTCGACGCTGCTGGAGCCTTCCGCCACGACGCCGTCGACGGGCACGCGCTCGCCTGGGCGAACGCGCAACCGATCGTCGACCTGCACGTGCTCGAGTGGGATGTCTTCCTCGACACCGGCGGTGGTGATCCGGCGAGCCGTCTTCGGAGCTAACCCGAGGAGCGCTCGAATCGCCCCGGACGTCGCACTGCGTGCGCGGAGCTCGAGGACTTGCCCGAGGAGCACGAGGCACGTGATGACCGCAGCCGCTTCGAAGTACACGGGCACCGCACCCTCGCGGCTGCGCATCGTCACGGGGATGAACGAAGGCACGAGGGTCGCGAGCACGCTGTAGCCGAACGCGGTGCCGGTACCGATCGCGATCAACGTGAACATGTTGAGGCTGCGGTTCCAGATCGAATTCCAACCGCGATGAAAGAACGGCGCACCCGCCCACACCACGACCGGCGTCGCGAGCACGAGCTCGATCCACGTCCGCGTGCTTGCCGAAAACGGGACGAAGCCGACGACCTCGCCCATCGCGAGCACGAGCAGCGGCAGCGTGATCGCCGCGCTGATCCAGAACCGCCGAGTCATGTCGACGAGCTCGAGGTTTGGTCCTTCCTCGGCTGTGGGTATCTCGGGCTCGAGAGCCATGCCGCACTTGGGACATGTTCCAGGCCCCCGCTGCCGCACCTCGGGGTGCATCGGGCACGTGTAGATCGTGCCCGCGTCGTCGGCTGCGATCGGCGTTGCGGGCGCGACATACCTCGCCGGATCCGCGAGGA
Source organism: Kofleriaceae bacterium (assembly GCA_039935615.1). Taxonomy (GTDB): domain Bacteria; phylum Myxococcota_A; class Polyangia; order Haliangiales; family Haliangiaceae; genus JABFXX01. The sequence continues at coordinate 10,469 of JBDTJY010000182.1, read as the reverse complement.
ACTTCTCGCGGCACTTCGGATTGCAGAACCAATATGCGTGGCCGTCGTGCGTAGCGCTGCCGCCCTTCGCAATCCCGGGCGTCACGTTCATGCCGCAAACCGGGTCCTTGACTGTGACCGCGTCGAGAATCGGCGCTGATGGCTCGGGATGATCGTGGTGACCGTGATCCATCATGGTTCCCATGTTGGGCTGCATGACCACTCGACGCACGGGGCTTCGGCGCATTACGCAGATTCGTTCGAGCGCACAGTGCGCTCGCGCTCACTACGACACGACCGTAACCGAGCCGATTACAGCGACCGCGTTTCAAGCGCGTGGCGTCGGATCGCCGATTGCCGCTCGATGACCCAGGTAGTGGATAGATCCGTGATGCCCCACGCCTAGTATACCCCTGGGGGGTATACTAGATCTTGTGGGGCACACGAGTCGCGAACGCGAAAAGCTGCTGCTCCGAATCAAGCGGCTGCGCGGCCAAGTCGATGGCATCCAGCGCACGCTCGAAGAAGATGCGGATTGTTTCGTGGTGCTGCAGACCGTGGCCGCGTGTCGAGGGGCATTGGCGAGTCTCATGACCGAGATCATCGAAGGACACATCCGCGACCACATCCTCGATCCTGCGCAAGCACCGACCGCAGCGCAGCGCCGCGCATCCGAGCAACTGATCGAAGTCCTTCGCTCGTTCATCAAGTAGTGACCATGCAAACCATCTGGCAAAGGCATGGCGAAGCGATCACGACCGCGATCTGTGGCGTGTTCGTGGTTGCGGGACTGCTCGTCGCTAGAAGCGGCCTATCCAGCGTGGCCTCATCGAGCCTGTTCCTCGTCGGCTACGTCGCCGGGGGATACCGGCAGGCGATCGAAGGAACGACGAGGCTCGTACGAGAGCGCGAGCTCGATGTGGACTTACTCATGGTGGTCGCGGCGATCGGCGCGGCGAGCATCGGTTACTGGTTCGACGGCGCGTTGCTGATCTTCATTTTTGCGCTCAGCGGAACGTTGGAGGGGTATGCGAGCGCGCGGACACAACGTGACATCGAATCGCTGATGGCGTTGAACCCCGAGGAGGCGACCGCGATTCGCGAGGGCCACGAGGTGGTCCTGCCCGTCGAAGCGTTGCTTGTCGGCGATCTTGTGGTGGTCAAGCCGGGCGAGCGAATTCCGGCGGACGGTCACGTTGCCGAAGGCACCTCGCTCGTGAACCAAGCGTCGATCACGGGCGAAGCGACGCCCGTAGCAAAGATCGCCGGCAATGAGGTCTTCGCTGGCACGATCAACGGGCAGGGTGGGCTTCGCATCACGGTCTCGAAGCCCGCGGGTGCGACCGTGATCGCCCGCATCATCGAGCTCGTTCGAGAAGCACAAGAGCGGCGCCCACCCTCGCAACTATTCATCGAGCGCTTCGAGCGTGGCTACGCCAACTTCGTGGTGCTCGGTGCCATCCTGTTCGTGGCGATTCCCACGACAGTTCTTGGCTGGACCTTTGCCGACTCGTTGTATCGCTCGATGGTCTTCCTCGTCGTCGCATCGCCGTGTGCGCTGGCCGCGAGCATGATGCCGGCCCTACTTTCGGCCTTGTCGAACGGCGCTCGCAACGGCGTTCTGTTCAAGGGGAGCAGCTTCGTGGAAGCGCTTGGCAAGGTCCGGGCGGTCGCGTTCGACAAGACCGGAACGCTGACGACGGGAAGTCCGAGCGTCACCGACGTCATCATCGATGATCATGGCGCGACGCCCGATCAGGTTCTCGCGAAGAGCGCCGCCGTCGAGACGATGTCGGAACACCCGATCGGCGCTGCGATCGTTGCCGAGGCGCGTCGTCGCGGCCTGGCAATCGCCCGGGTCACAGACTTTCAGGCGATCGTCGGTGTGGGTGCGCGCGGCGACGTCGCGGGCGAACGCTGGCGGGTCGGTAAGGCCGAGCTGTTCGACGAAGTCTCGGAGTATCTGCGCTCCGCTCAGCGTCGGCTGGAGGAGGGTGGCCAGACCGTCGTGATCGTCGGTGACTCCGTCGCGCGAGGCGTCGTCGCGCTTCGCGATACGTTGCGGCCCAACGCGGCCGAAGCGGTGCGCGCACTGCGCCGTTTGGGTGTCGAGCACGTCGCGATCATCACGGGAGATAGCGCCGCGACCGCGCATGCGGTGGCATCCGCCGTCGGGGCCGACGAGGTTCATGCGGCGCTCATGCCCGCGGATAAGGTGCGAATCGTCGAGCAATTGCTCGCCACGTATGGCTCCGTCGCGGTCGTCGGGGATGGCGTGAACGACGCACCGGCACTCGCGACAGCGACCGTTGGAATCGCGATGGGCTCGAGCGGCACCGACGTGGCCCTCGACACTGCAGACGTCGTGTTGATGGCTGACGACGTCGCTCGCATTCCCTACGCGATCGATCTCGGCCGACGAGCGTTGCGCGTCGTGAAGCAGAACATCGTGCTGGCACTTTCCGTGATCGTGGTGCTGGTCCTCGCCGACGTGCTCGGCCGGATCACGCTGCCGGTTGGCGTGATCGGTCACGAGGGAAGTACGTTGCTCGTGACGCTCAGCGGACTGCGGTTGCTGCTTCAAGTCCGAACGTGATCGGTCAACGAACGTGACACGTGCAGTCGAAGCAGCCGTGTTCGGCGCACGTGCCACACACCCGCGCGACTTGCTTGCGCAAGGCCTCGCGCGCGCGGAATACGCGAACACCGGCGTTGCTCGCGGAGATGCCTGCCTGTTCGGCGTAGTCCTTGACCGCGGCGCCGTCGACATCGATCCGTTGAAGTGCGTCGGCGTACTCGGGCTTGAGCGTCGCGGCTAGCGCAGCGACGCAGCGGCAGACCACCGCGTGAAGCTCGGCATCCTCGGGTTGCGGGATCCTGGCTTCGGCCGCGAGAGCCTCGAGTTGCCGGCCGCGCGCACCGCGACGTCGCACGTGATCGACGATCGCATTGCGAAGGACGCGATAGAACCAACCGATCGCTGACTCGTGGATCTCGGAGACGTGGTCGAGACTCTTGACCAGCGCCTCCTGCAGGATCTCTTCGGCGAGTGCGCGATCACCGACGCGACGCTCGACGAACGAGAGAAACTCGCGATGGTTCGCGACCATCTCCGCGAGGTCCTCGGGCGTTACGGCATGGGGCTTGGCATCGGCCATGGACGTACGACGAGAAGTATATTGGACCATCCGCTACGTCGTGTGGATGCGGACCAACGTCGTCTAAAAGGAGAACGACGATGACCGAGACGATCTCGAGAACCGAAGGTCGGGTCGTCGTACGTCGTAAAGTCCGGCCGACACAGGCTCAGTGCCGTGCGCTTGATCCGATCACGATTTCGCCGCGGACGAAACTGAGCGTATGCGAGAAGTCCGCGGTGCGGCTTGAATCCGGTACTCGAGAGTTGGCGCGTTGTCACACCAGTGTAATGCCCGGGCGCCTAGTGCGTCGTGAGAGCAAGGAGATCGAACGATGACTACCACCACTCTCAATGTCGAAGGCATGTCGTGCTCGTCCTGCGCCGCGCGTATCCACGAGGCGCTGCGCCTCGATGGCGTCGAGACCGTCGAGGTTGCCGTGGATCGCGGCAACGTCACCGTCGTCCACGCGCCCGCTGTGAAGGAAGCCGCCCTGGTCAAGGCTTTGGAATCGGTGGGGTACGGCGCTACACCCCGGAAGGGGTGTTGCTGCGGTTAAGCCGCCGGGGGCGAAGAGGATGAATCCGCATCGCGTCGGCATGCGTGGAAGCACGGGTTCAACGACTCGCGCGTGCCCGCGATCCCGCTCTGATCGCTCCGGTCACGTGTAACCGCGAGAGTCACACGTTGGAGGGCGTGACCATGCACATCCAGTTGGAATCACTCGGTCTGATCTTGGCTCGTGTCGTGCTGCGTCGGGCACGATGCATCGACTGTGGATCGCGGCGGCTCTCGCAACGAGCTGCGTGCCTTCACGTTCGACCGTGTTCGACCCGGTCGGTCACGAGGTTCAGCGGCGGATGGGGCTCGACGTCGCTTGGTCGGAAGATGAAAAGACGGCGGACGCGATCGACGCGTTGCTAGCCAAACCTCTGACGCTCGACGCGGCCGTGAAGATCTCGTTTGCTCGCAATCGTCGCTTGCAAGCCCGCTTCGACGAGCTCGGCATTGCGGCGAGCCAGGTCGCCGATGCGACGGTGCTGCCTCCGACGACCGTGGACGCTGACTACAAGCGCGCGATGTCGGGGACGGGAAGCGAGATCGAGCTGAGCATCGTGCAGGACGTGCTCGATCTCGTTCAGATCTCGCAGCGTCGCGGGATCGCGAACGCAGAGCTTCGCGGCGCCCGAGCGCGAGCGGTCGGCGCGACGGTCGAGCTCGCGGCCCGAGTCGAGACGGCCTACTACGAGGTGCTGGCGGCCATGCAGGAGCGCGAGCTCGTTCAAACCGCGTTCGACGCGGCGAACGCGTCGACGGATCTCGTCGAGCGACAGCACGCGGCCGGGAACACCTCGGATCTCGCACTCGTGCGCGAACAAGAACAGCGCGAACGTGCGCGAATCGAGATCGGCCGCGCCGATCAGGTGCTCGCGGAAAGCAGAGCGAAGCTCGGTGCGCTCCTCGGCATCGCGGCGACCGCGACGTGGACGGTCGCCGGCGCGCTGGGCGACGTGCCGATGACCAAACCGCCGCTCGACGATCTCGAGCAAGCTGCATCGACCGCGAGCCTCGATCTCGATGCGCTTCGTGCAGATGCGGACGCCGCTGGGGAACGGCACAGCTTCGCGATGGTTCGTTCGTTCGTGCCGGAGCTCGGTCTCGGCGTCGCGATCGCGCGCAGAGACGGAAATGTCTGGGAGGCTGGACCGGCGATCCGCATCGGCATTCCCTTGTTCGATCAGCAGCAGGGACCTCGTGCGCGTGCGCGCGCGGAGGAGCATCGCGCTCGCAACGAAATCGCGGCGACCGGCACCGAGCTGGTAGCGAGCGCGCGCACGACCCGCTCGCGCGTCGAACAAGCGTTCGCCGAAGTCCGACAGATCGTCGATGTCGTCATGCCACTACGCGAACGCGTGCTCGCCGAAACGATCCTCCAGTACAACGCGATGAACGCGAGCACGTTCGAGTTGTTGATGGCACGTCGCGACATGGTCGATATCGGCCGCCAGAGAATCGAAGCGCTTCGCCGGTATTGGTCCTCGATGGCAGAGGTCAAGGCGTTGCGCCGCGGTGGCCACGCGATGATGAAAGAAGAGTCGCTATGATGTCTCGACGCAGCTGGCTCCGATCAGGGCTCGCGGTGGGCGCCCTCGCGGTGGCTCGCAAACAAGCCGACGCGCAGCCTCATCACGGCATGCCGATGCCTATGCCTGACCCACCGAAAACGGTTACGGCCAAGCCAGCGGTGGCACCGTTGCAGTTGCCACCTCCTGCGGCAACTGCCGCGATTCCAAAGCCGCCGGCCGGCGAACGCTATACGCCCGTGATCGTCCCGGACGGGCATACGTTGCCGTTCGTCAAACGTGGCGGAGTGAAGATCTTCCATCTCGTCGCAGAGCCGATCCGCCATCAGTTCGCTCCGGGGCTCGACATCGAAGCGTGGGGTTACAACGGTTCGACACCTGGGCCGTTGATCGAAGCGGTCGTCGGTGATCGCGTCCGGATCTACGTCACGAACAAGCTGCCCGAGCCGACGACCGTGCACTGGCACGGTGTCTTGGTGCCGAACGGCATGGATGGCGTCGGCGGACTCACACAGGACCCGATCAAACCCGGCAAGACCTTCAAGTACGAGTTCACGTTCACGAAGCCGGGCACGTTCATGTATCACCCTCACTTCGACGAGATGACGCAGATCGCGTTCGGTATGGTCGGGATGATCGTCGTGCACCCGAAGGAGCCGTCCCCGCATCGCGTGCGCGACTTCTCCTTGATGATTCACGAGTGGAAGGTACCGATCGGTGCGGCGCGACCCGATCCGCTCGCGATGAACGACTTCAATGTACTCACGTTCAACAGCAAGTCATTTCCGGCGACGTCGCCGCTGGCCGTCGAGGTTGGCGATCTCGTACGGATCCGGATCGGCAATCTCGGGCCGATGGATCACCACCCGATTCATCTCCACGGCTACTCGTTCGAGGTCGTCGAGACGGACGGTGGGCAGATTCCACGTGAGCGTCGCGTGCCCGAGACAACGACGCTGGTGCCCGTCGGCGCCGTGCGCGTGATCGAATTCCTCGCGGATACGCCCGGAGACTGGGCGCTGCACTGCCACATGACGCACCACACGATGAATCAGATGGGGCACGACGCACCGAATCTCGTCGGGGTCGATACGAGCGGCGTCGACGCGAAAATCGGCAAGCTGGTGCCGGGTTACATGACGATGGGCGAGACCGGGATGGGCGAGATGATGATGATGGGCCGGCCGCGCAACAGCATCTCGATGGTTGGCGGTAACGGACCCTTCGATCAGATCGACATGGGTGGCATGTTCACGATCGTCAAGGTCCGGACCAAGCTCACGGCTGAAACCGCGAACGCGTGGTTCGTTCATCCGAAAGGAACCGTCGCCGACGAAGCAACGACCGACGATCTCGCTCGCGATGGCATCACGATCTAGGAGACCTATGACCCGTATTCTGATTCTCGCCACCGTCCTCGCCGCGTGCGGATCCAAGTCGTCGCCACCGACGACTCCCGCAGAGCCTCCTCGAAAAGCCCCCGATCGCGGAAGCGCGGTGGCGGCGCCGGATCCCGCGAAGATCAAAGTAGACCTACTCGCGAGCGAACGCGCGGCATGGGAGACCGCGAGGCCGGTGTTCGACAAAGCGTGCGCGAGCTGTCACACGAACGCCGGCAAGAAGTCCGCGAAGAAGAAGCTCGACCACTTCGACATGGACACGTATCCGCCGGGTGGCCACCACACCGGAACGATCGGCTTCACGATTCGTGACGTGCTTGGAATCAGCGGCAAGAAGCCAACGATGCCGTACGACAAGCCTGGCTCGGTCAAGGGTGACGACCTCGCGACGATCAAGGCGTGGACGGATGCATGGGAAAGCGCAGAAAAAGCTGGCGCACATCCACCCGTGGCTCCGGACAAAGACGATGACTGAACTGATCGTTCCCACGCCTGGGTGTCCGCGGTGCGACAACTGAATGGAGCATGAATGGCGGACGACGGCCCCCCACTTCGTAGCGTCACCGGGCGCCGGATCCTCACTGCGTTCGCGGCCGTGCTCGCGTTGTTCGGTGTCGCGCTCGCGGTCGAGCTCACGACATTGCACAAGATCGCCGATGCTGAATCGGAGGTAGCCCGGCTCGACCACGCGAAGCACGCGGGCCACATGGCGGCCGCACAGGTGCGCGAGCAGTACATCCATCAAGCCCATACGTTGATCGAGTTTGGCCCTGGACATCTAGGGCATTACGCGAAGGTCGTCATCGCGACCAAGGAGTCGATCGCGCACCTCCAGGCGGTTGCCGAAACAGACTCCGACAAGCGACTCGCGAAACAGATCGCCGACCTCGCGGCGCAGAACGACCGAGACTTCATGTCGACGGTCGTCCCGGCAATTGCGCGCGGCGATCGTGACGCGGTCGCGAAGCTCGGCGATGACCTCGAGACCGTCGTGGATCGCGTCGTCGAGCTCAATGCACAGCTCAACGCCGATCTCGAGGCACGCAGTGTCGATGCTCGACATCGCGCCGAGTCACTGCGCGACCGATCCGTGGTCTGGACGATCGGGTGCTTCGCGCTCGCGATTTGCCTGTCGGCCGCGGTCGGAATCTGGTTGACGCGTACGATCGTTCGCCGCGTCGAGAGTCTGCGACGCGGCGCACGTCGGATCGGTGCTGGGAATCTAGACGCGCGCATCGAGCTGTCCGGGCACGACGAGTTCGCGGAGCTCGCGACGTCGTTCAATCAGATGGCCGCGAACCTCGCGCAGGAACAATCAGCGCTGGTGCGGTCGCAGAAGCTCGCTTCGATCGGACAGGTCGCAGCCGGTGTCGCGCACGAGCTGAACAATCCATTGTCCGTGATCATTGGCTACACGAAGATCCTGCGCTCAGAAGCGGGAGCTGCAGACGAGCTCCGGATCATCGACGACGAGGCGCGGTTGTGTCAGCGCATCGTTCAGGAGCTGCTAGATCTCGCGCGCCCACATCGTCTCGAGATCGAATCGGTCGATCTCACGCAAATCGCGCGCGAAGCGGTCGAGCGGTTGCAAGGGGCAGGTGCACTGCGCGATCGCAGCGTTCGAGTCATCGCCAAGCATCCCGTGGTCGTCTCGGCCGACGCCGGCAAACTACGTCAGGTGATCGCGAACGTCGTGGTCAATGCGGCTGAAGCGACCGAGGCAACGGGCACGATCACGATCGACGCGATGGCGACCGCGGATCTGGCAACGCTCACGGTTGCCGACAACGGTCCAGGCATCGCACCGGACGTTCGAGACCAGATGTTCGAGCCGTTTGTCACGACCAAGTCCCACGGCACGGGGCTCGGCCTCGCGATCGCGCAGGCGATCGTCGACGCACACGGGGGGCGGATCTCGATCTCGTCGTCACCAGAAACGGGCACGTTGGTCGCGCTCCAATTACCGGTCGCCGCGGCCCAAGCGGTCGTGTCATGACGCAGGCACGCGTGCTCGTTGTCGACGACAAGGACACGATCGTAGGGCTGCTCGTCCGGATCTTGGCTCCCGAGTTCGCGGTCACGACGGCCGAGAACGGAACCCGCGCGCTGGCGTTGATTGCCGCGCAGGAGTTCGACGTGATCGTAAGCGACATCCGTATGCCCGGCGCGGATGGCATGGCCGTGCTGCAAGAGACGCGGCGTCTCCACCCGGATACCGAGGTCGTGTTGATGACGGCCTTCGCGACGGTGCAGGACGCGGTCGCGGCGATGAAGCTCGGTGCGTACGACTACCTACAAAAGCCGTTCGAGCCAGATGAAGCGCTGATCGTCGTACGTCGCGCCGTCGAACGTCGCCAACTACGAGCCCAGGCTCGCGACCTTCGGGCCGCTCTCGCCGGCGCACATCGTCTCGACAACATCGTCGCCGAGAGCGCGGCGATGCGGAAGGTCCTCGAGCTCATCCAGCGAGCAGCGACGAGCGATGTCACGGTCATGATCACCGGCGAGAGTGGAACGGGCAAAGAGGTCGTCGCTCGGGCGATCCACCATGCGAGCGCGCGAGCCCACGAACGATTCGTCGCGATGAACTGCGGTGCGATGCCGGAGGCGCTGTTCGAAGCGGAGCTCTTCGGCTACGCGAAGGGTGCATTCACCGGCGCCACCGCGGAGCATTTGGGACTGTTCGAGGAAGCGAGCAACGGAACCCTCCTGCTCGACGAGATCGGCGAGCTCCCGCTGGCGCTCCAGGTAAAACTGAACCGGGCGCTGCAAGAACGCAGCGTCCGGCGCGTCGGAGGTAGCGTGGAGCTAGCGATCGACGTGCGCGTGATCGCGGCGACCAATGTCGACCTCGCGGCAGCGACAGCATCAGCGCGATTCCGCGATGACTTGTTCTATCGCTTGAACGTGTTTCCGATCTCGATCCCACCGCTGCGCGAGCGCCGCGATGATATCGCCTTGCTAGCCGCACTCTTCGTCGAGCGCCACCGGCACGACGGCCAGCCAGATGGCCTCACGGCGGACGCACTCGGGGCGCTCCTCGATTACGATTGGCCGGGCAATGTGCGTCAGCTCGAGAACGTGGTGCAACGGGCGTTGACGGTCAGCGACGGTTCGAAGATCGCAGTGACCGCACTATCAAGCGAGGTCACCGCGGTCCAGTCTCGAGCCGGCCACGGCGTCAAGCTCGAGGCCTTGTCGTATCGAGACATGCTCGAAACTGCGCGCGATCGAGCGACTCGCGAATATCTGGTGGCGCTCATGAAGGATGTCAGCGGCAACGTCACGCAAGCGGCCGAACGTGCCGGCATCGAGCGCGAGAGCATGCACCGGCTTCTCAAGAAGCACGGCGTTCGATCCGACGACTTCAAGCCAAAGGGCTGACGGCCGGATACTCGGTTCGTCACGAGCCGCAGCAGCCGCCTTCGTTCTTCGCAGTCACCGCCACCAAAACGCTGCGCAAATCCACAACCACCACCACGAGCCCATCATTGATTGCCGGCACCCGATGGCGTCACACGCACGGCCTCGACGGGGAAAATGCGAAGGTCACAATGTCTCGCGCCTTGGACAAGGGTCTGCGTACGTACGAGCTTCTGATGAGTGATCTCGCCGAGCGCGTAATCGAGGTTGCACCAGGCTGCGAAACAAAGATCGATCGCGTCGTGCTCGCGGAAGTACGTCGCGACCGGGCAGTGCACGACGTTGAATCCGGTGCCGCGTTGCACCAAGACTTCTTTGATCTGATAGCCGGGTGCATTGAACGGAAAGCTCAGTGACACAGTCTTACCCTTGCTGGCCGTCGCGAAGCCAAGCGCGGATTTCTTTCCGGGCTTGAGTCGCGCGAGTCGCGACGCGAAGCGCCCCCA
>JBDTJY010000181.1:0-6767 GCA_039935615.1 Kofleriaceae bacterium | reverse complement strand
CGGTGACCGCGTGGGCTTCGCCGAGAGTCCGGATCTTCACACGGCGGCGCACGAAGCCGCGCACGTGGTGCAGCAGCAGGCCGGGGTGCAGCTCAAGGGCGGCATAGACGGTGGAAAGGGCGATCCGCACGAGGAGCACGCGGATGCTGTCGCCGACAAGGTCGTGCGTGGCGAGTCGGCAGAGGGGCTGCTCGACACGATGGGACCGACGCGCGGCGGCGGGTCGTCCGCCGTTCAACGTAAAGAAGCGACCGAGACCGAACACACGACGACGAATCATGATTTCGTCCGCGAAAACTACATCAAGTTGATCGGCTCGATCATGGACCGCGTGGAAGCGACGCCGCTCACGCAGCCTCACGCTCGCTTGGGATGGCGCAGCGATCGAGCCAAGGAAGAGATCGCACTGGCCATTGCCGCGCATCTTCGCGCGGCTGATGCGAGCGTTGGGCTCGCGCGGATGTCGCAACTGGTGCATCCCGCGAACCTCGAAGCGATCGTGGACGAGGTCCGTCGCGGACCTGAGGGCAGCCGGTTCAATGCTGTCTCGTTCGCGATCGGCGCCGCGTTCGATCGGCCACTAGTTGCGTCGATCGCGCGTATGGGGACGCGCACAGTTGTTCAGTGGGACGCGAACAATGGCAAGCCGGTACACCCGAGCATGGTGGTTGCCAGCTCGCCGCTCGATCGTGTGATCGGCGAACTGTTGGTGAATCCGGAGTTCGTGGTCTACAAGGCAAAGGGCAAAGGGAAAGGCGATGACACGGGCGGAAAGCCATTCGAGAAGCCGTTGCAGATGGTCGTTGGCGAGTGGCAGGGCGCGAAAGACCAGAAGCTCTGGAATTGGATCAAGGTCACCGATCCGAAGAACGCGACCGTCGAGGACGTCGCGAATACGTTTGCAGGCGAGTACGGCAGTGCGCAAGAGGCGTATCGGTTCTCCGCGAGCCCTCCGTATTTCGGGTTGCCGGTCGATATCGCGCTGCACACCGATGGCGCGCGTGATCACGCTCCGGCCGACGCCACGAAGCCGGCGAAGAACCCCGACGCGGTGGTGACTGCAGCACCCGACGCGCTTGCCCGGAGCGAAAGCTCGGACGATGCTGCGATCGAGCAAGCTCCCGCGGCGAAACATGGCGACAAACCCGCACCAGACTCGCTGAAGCGGATCGGGCTCCAGTTGAACTTTATCGATGGGCAGGTCGCGCCCTGGGGGGCGAATGCGCCGCTCGCGGGTGCCGAACAATTCGCGGCGCGGCGGCAGAAGGAATTCGCAGCCAGTCCGAAGAGCGCTTCGAGGTGGACGAGCGCGTTGAGCCAGCAGGAGCAGACGCTGTTCGCGACGTCGTCGGAGCTGAGCAAGTTCCTAGACGATCTCGCGACGAGTGGCGCGACGCCGAAGGACAGAGCCAGCCTCGGTCCGGTCACTCGCGTGATCGATGCCTATGTGCGGACGGCGGCCATCTCGCATCTCGGCGCACAGAGCAACGCGGCGCTGATCGAAGCACGTCGACTGAAAGCGCTGCTGCCGCTCGACCTCGCTCTGCACCAGATCAGCGTCGCGCGCAGTGCGGTTGCTGAACAACGTCGAGAGGAAAAGGATGTCAAGGACCTAGAGCCGAACGCGAAGTCCACGCCCGCCGATCTCAACGATCAGATGCAGCGGGCTGCCGATCTCCAACTCCAAGCCGCGCACGGAGAGAAGTTGGATGCGGACGCCGTCGAGGAGCTCGGGGTCGATGCGAGTGAGACCGCGATGCGTGCGAAGCTGGTGACGCTATCGACGCAAGCGCACAACGTGATGCGTAAGGCGGACGAGGTTGGTGTTCCACAAGGCAAGTCGCCCTACGGATCGTGGTCCGTCCACATGGTCTGCGAGGAGATTCTCAAGAAGGTCAACGGGCCTTCGATGCAGCAGAACGCTGACAAGAACGATCATATCGATGGCGGGTGGCACGCGATGCTCGACTCGGCCAAGACGCTGAGTACCAGTGCGAAGGATCCGGCGAATGGAAAGAAGAAGGTCCTCGAGCAGCGCCGCGACGCCATCAAACGGGTGAGCGGGCTCCTCACGCGGTTCAAGGACGAGCTCGACGTCGAGGCGTTCCTGAAATGGGCATACCAGGACATCAAAGATGCGATGCTCAAAGCGCTCCTTAGGGACATGGCGATACAGATCGGTGTCGCCGTTGTAACCGGCGAGTTGATCGGCGCCGGCTTTGCCGCCGTCCGCGGCATCGCGCTAGCCGGGGAGATCGGTTCCGAGATTCGCGAAGCCGGGCTTCTCTACAAAGGTGCCGAGATCCTCACGACGGCGGCCGCCAACACCGGCGTGCAAGGTGCGATGGGCGGCGAGATGAACAAGCAGGCGTTGGCGGAGAACGCGCTCGCGATGGTGTTGACGTCGGCTGCGCTTCGTCCGTTTCAGGGTTTGCTCCATGACTCGGCCGCAGTGGAAGGCGAGATCAGGACATGGGGGCAAGGAGCAGGCCGCGTCGGCAAGGTCGCCGCCGAGCTCATGATCGACACGGGCGCCAGTATCGGCGCCGCCGGTGTCGCCCACGCCGTCACGCATGGCGGACAGATGGACGAGCAAAGTGCGCAGAGTTGGGTGACGATGGGCCTCACGATCGCGACCCAACGCTTCGTTCATCAGCGCACCCAGGCGATGCAGCACCGCATCGTCGAGGCCACGCGCGAGCTCGCGACGAAAGATCCTGGTCTTGACGCGCTGCTTAAGAAGTCGGTCACTCTCGAGATTCGCTCTGCCACCAAAGGCAAGGTAACGCCCGAGGAAGCGATCGAGCTCCTTGTCGAACGCAGGAAGCTGCTCGTCGAGGAGCGCAGCCTCTATTCGAAAGATCCGAAGGCGTCAAAGCACCTCATCGAGACGAAGGCGGAGCTAGAAAAGACCGGGCCACAGTTCATGGAGGTTCCGCTTCAGCTCTCCCATTTGAGCCCGGTGGTCGAAGGCCACATCTACGAGGGATCGAGCCAGCAAGTTCACGACGCGTTCGTTGCAGCGGATCAGATGGGCGTGGTGATCGCACGCGAGTGGTTGGCCAACGAGTCGAAGTGGCGTCTGAAGTCCGGCGACCGGACGATCGAGATCCTCGAGAAGGGCACACATAGGGGCGCCGACGAAACACGCTCGGGTTCAACCCCAGCCGACGCCGGAGGGGCGGATCCGAACGGGGAGAAGGTAGACGGAGTCAATCCCGGTGCAAAGGCATCGAAGAAGGCAGCCGAATCGAAGGAGGCTCCAATTGAGCGGCCGAGCAACAAGGCACCTGAGTTGGATCCCACCTCGAAGGTGCTGGCAAAGAAGTCAGTCGAGCTCCTCGGCCAACAACACACGCTAACTGCCCGCGAGAGCAAGACCGGGGAAGTCGAACTCTGGCTGTGCAGCGATTGCGCGCGTGTTCGCGAGAAGATCGAAGAGGTGCTTGCGAACGCGCCGGCGAAGGGGCCGGGCAAGTCGATGCGAGCACGTCTCAACAAGCTACACGAACGAGTTGTCGAGCTCGAGTCGTCGCTTACCACAGCGAAGAAGCACGTCGACGCACCAAAGGAACTCAATCAGATCGCGGCACACTTGCGCGATATCTCGACAAAATTCCCGAGTGCCAATGCACTCTGCATCTTCTGCGCGTTCGAAGGAAAGGTGGACTACGACGCGCTGGCGAACCTGCTGGGCTTCGAGAAGATCGCGGCACGCTCGCACGGTCAGGCAGTTTACCGTAACGGCAACGAGTTCATTACGCCCGATGTCGACATGCACAGCGGCGGCATTTGGAAGAAGGCTACGGGCGGCGAACGGAATCTTACGGCGACACGGCGTGACGGGACGTATAACGAGGATCTCAGCGAGCGGATTGGAAAATGAACGTCATCGAGATCAACAAGTACCGACCGTCCCTCATGAGGCAAGGACGCTATCTTCGCGACGATTGGGTTTCCTACTCGAACATTGGTGAGAAGTTCGACGGGCTCACTTTCACGAGAACGGAATATCTGCGAGTGGAGAACAACTACGTCGCTGCGATCAGAAGCGTTTGTGAATTTGCGTCCATCTCCAGCGTGTTCGCGCACGATTTGGAACGATGGGACGCAGCGGACCAAGACCTCACTCGCCATGGACTTGATGACGTTCTTGACGGAAGTCCTCAGGTGACCGAAGGAGAGGAGCTGACGGGCATACGACTAGAGAACGTGATAAGGCGTTGCCTGCGCGAGGTCGCATGGCTGGAGCTGATCGTTCCGAATTCGTTCCTGATTCATCTGAGTCATGACCTGCGCTTGTTCGTCGCACTGAACCCCGACCCTGCGCCAATTAGGCCGCTGATCAACGCATTGGGGTTGTTTACCTATCCTTCGCACCTAGAGCTGCGCACCCTGGAAATCTGGCGAGCTGGTCGCGCTGTATGAACCAATTGGCGCACCGAAAGTTTGAGACGACGGGCCGGCCCTTGCGCACCGGCGCAAAGCAAAACCGGTCAAGATGAACGACGATGACGATTCTCCGGTCGCAAGCCAGGCGAACTACCTCTTCGGTAGCGCGGAGCAATAGGAACTAAGCATGTCCAAGCTGCTCGGGATACGGGTCAAAAACTTCAAGTCCTTCGAACTCCTTGAACTCGGCCAGGTCAGGTACGGGCAGGGCGAGTCGTTGCCGCGGTTTGCGTGCTTCATCGGCCCGAACGGGTCGGGCAAATCGTCGTTACTCGACTCGTTCGGGTTCATCGCGGACTGCTTGCTCGAAGGTGTCGAGGCGGCGTGCGATAAGCAGCACCGCGGCGGGTTCGAGCGGCTGCGGACGCAGGGCTCCTCAGGGCCGCTGTTCTTCGAGCTGTTCTTCGAGGACGACGATCCCGACCGTCCGATCGTTTACGACTTCGAGGTTCAGCTCGAGAACGGCATCCCCATCGTAACGTCCGAGAACCTTCGGCAGCGGCGAAAGGGCGAGACGCGTGGCAAGCCGTACTACTTCTTGAAGCTCGTGCGCGGCTCGGGCAAGGCGTGGACGGGGGATCCGGCGTCCGACGAGGACACGGAGACGACGATCCATCTGGCAGACCTCGACCGTCTCGGGCTGACGACACTTGGCAACCTCGCCGAGCATCCCCGGATCGTGCGTCTCCGCCAGTACATCGAGCAGTGGTACCTGTCGTACTTCGTTCCCGACGCGGCGCGCGTTCAGCCTCCGGCTGGGGCTCAACGGTGGCTCGATAGCAGAGGCGCCAACATCGCGAACGTCCTCCAGTACTACGAGCGGACATACAAAAAGGAGTTCAAAGGGATCATTGAGCGCCTAGCGAACAGCATCCCTGGACTCAGCAGTATCGAAGTCGAAGTGAGTAAGGACAAACGCCTATTGCTGAAGTTCAATGAGTCCGGATACAAAGACCCATTCTATCAACAAAGCATGTCGGATGGCACGCTCAAGATGCTTGCCTATTCGGTGTTGCTCGCCGATCCTGAGCCACGTCCGTTCATTGGGATCGAGGAGCCCGAGAACGGCCTCTACATCGAGTTGATCGAGCGCCTTGCAACCCAGTTCGTCGAGCATACGAATAGCGCACATTCGCCGACACAGTTCTTTGTAACGACGCACCTGCCTTACTTCGTCGATGTGCTTGGACCGGAGCAGGTCTGGATTATGCGCAAGGACGAGGCCGGACATTCGATTCCGGTCCGCGTTGCGGACCTGCCTAACGTGCGCGAGCTAAGCGAGCAGGGCATCCCGCTGGGTGCCCAGTGGTACAGCCGGCATTTCGAAGCGCCGGTCGCGCCGCTGAACAAGCGTGGCAAACGCCGATGAAGGTCCACGTTCTCGTGGAGGGTTCGTCGGAGCGGGCGTTCATCGACCGCTGGGCTCCGCGTGCGTTTCCCGGCCACCAGTTTGTGGTCCACCCGCACCAGGGAAAGGGCACGCTACCGCGAGACCTCGCGGCAACGCCGGATCCTCGACATCGCGGGCTCTTGGACCTTTTGCCGGCCACACTCCGCGCGTACAGCGCAACGACTGCGATGGTGGCTGATGGCGTGCTCGTCATCGTTGACCTGGACGACGACGAGCGCGCAAAAGTCGAGGCTCGGTTGGTTGAAGTCGCTGAGACTGCGCTTCCGCTCCGCGTCGTAATCCGCCTTGCCATCGAGGAACTCGAGGCCTTCTATCTCGGGGATCTGAAGGCGCTCAAGGCGGCCTTCCCTGAGGCGAATATGGTCTTGGCAACGGAGTACGTCCCGGACTCGATCGTCGGCACTGCCGAGCTGTTCGGCCAGATCATAGACGATGATGGACTGCGGAAGGTGTCGTGGGCCGAACAGATGGGGGCGCGGCTCACCACCGTGGGAGCTCGATCTCGATCGCCGTCGTTCAAGGCGTTGCACGCCAGCATTCGTGAGCTCGTCAAAGTATCCGCGAAGAGTAAGACTCCGCGCAAAAAGCACTGGAAGTCACGCCATTCTAGCCTGCGAAAGGCGAACTCGTGACAGCGAGCTTCGCCATCCCCTGCAGCTACCTGCAGCTCCGCATGGCGCGCTCGTGTTCGACAGCTATGGTAGGCCAACTTGGCATCATGGCGATGCTGTACAGGGACCCCGCTCATCACGGTCGTACGCGGACTTTGGCTCAGATCTGCGGCATCGGGCCGATGTACGTCGACGCCGGGCGGATCAGCTTGCCGACGCGGCGCTGCTCCAGCACGTGCGCACACCAGCCGGCGACGCGACCGACTCCGAACGTCGGCGAGAATTGCTCGCGC
>JBDTJY010000180.1:0-36928 GCA_039935615.1 Kofleriaceae bacterium | reverse complement strand
GAGATCGCCGCGGAGGCGGGCGAGGGCTCGGCGCGGCATCCGAAGCTCGTCGCCGCCGAGGCCAGGATCCGCGGTCGCGCGGCGGAGATCGCCGGCTCGCGGCGCGACTTCTATCCGGATCTCGAGCTGATGGCTTCGTACGACTCGATGTGGAGCGATTGGCACCACCGCTTCATGATCGGCGTCGGCATCGAGATTCCACTCCAGCGCAGCGGCAGGCGCGCATCGGTCGAACGTGCGGAGGCCGAGCAAGCCAAGGCCACGGCCGAGCTCGTGTCGGTGACCGACATGCTGGCCGAGGATCGCGACGTCGCGCGCCGCGCCATCGTCGAGGCGAGGGCCGATCTGGAGCTCGACGAGAAGCGAGCGCTTCCGACCGCACGCGCGCGTGTCGATGCCGGGCTCGCGGGGTTCACGGCCGGACAGACCTCGTTCTCGACGGTCGTGATGGCGGAGCACGCGCTCCGTGACGTCGAGCTTCGCCTGGAGCAGACGCGGGCCGACCTCGACCGACGGATCGCGACGCTCGATCGGCTATCGGGTCGGGTCGCGGGAGGTGCTCGATGAGCGAGTCGACGGCAGGACCAGCACGCCGCATTCACGCGCTTCCGGCGATCCTCGCCGCGATCTTGATGGTCGTCGCGCTGATCTTCCGGCACGACCTCGTCGCGTGGTTCACGGGGGCGCCCCTCGAAGGCGGCTCGACGTCGGCGGCCTCGCGCGTGAGTGCCGGTGCGCTGTCGATCGAGGTCGCGATGCAACCCGATCCACCACGCGAGAAGGGCAACCGTGCGCGCGTCAAGGTCAGCACGTCGGCCGGAGCGCCTGTCACCGGCGCGACCCTGCGACTGGACTACGTGATGCCGGCGATGGGCGGCATGCAGAAGATGCGCGGCGGTGGCGACGGGACCGACGACGGCGGCGGGCGCTACTCGATCCCGTTCGATCTCCCGATGAGCGGTAGCTGGACCGTCGAGATTCACGTCGCGTCCAGCGCGGGCGCCGCGAGCGCTCGCTACACGTTGCGCGTCGGGTCGTCCGGCCTCACGCCGCTCGGCGGCACGGGCGACGCCACGGCGGGATCCGGTAGCGGGACGGGGAGCGGGAGCGAGGTCGCGTATTACACGTGCTCGATGCACCCGCAGGTGCACGCAGAGCATCCGGGCGCGTGCCCGATCTGCTCCATGCCGCTGGTGCCGGTCTCGCAGACGGAACAGCAGACGGGTGTGGTGCGAGTCGACGAGCACCGCCGCGCCCAGCTCGGCATCCGGACGGCGAAGGTCGTGCGCGGCCCGATGACGCTCGACATCCGGGCGCAAGGGCGGCTCGTCGTCGACGAGACGCGCCTCCACGATGTCACGCTCAAGATCGGCGGCTACGTCTCCGCGCTCGCCGTGAATGCGACCGGCCAGCGCGTGGGCAAGGGAGACACGCTGTTCACCCTGTACAGTCCCGAGCTGTACGCGGCCCAGCAGGAGTACCTGATCGCGCGCACGAACCGCGACGCGATGCACGAGGCCGGGGACGCGACGCGCAGCGATGCGCTCGTCCGCGCCTCGGAGACCAAGCTCGAGCTCTGGGGGCTCGGCGAGGATCAGCTCCGCGCGATCGTCGCGAAGGGCGAGCCGATCGAGCGCGTGCCGTTCCGCTCGCCGGCGAGCGGCGTCGTGATGGAGAAGTCCGTCGTCGATGGCGACGCGGTCACCGCGGGCCAGCGCCTGTTCCGGATCGCGGACCTCGATCAGATCTGGGTCGAGGCGGATGTCTACGAGGCGGATCTCGGACGGATCGCGAAGGGACAGCCCGCGACGGTCACGCTCACGTACCTCCCGGGGCGCACGTTCGAGGGCAAGGTGGCGTTCGTCTACCCGTATCTCGATCCCACCTCGCGCACGGGGCGCGTGCGGATCGTGCTTCCGAACAAGGGGATCGAGCTGAAGCCCGACATGTTCGCGACGGTCACGTTCGATCTACCGCTCGGCGACAGGATCCAGATTCCGAGCTCGGCGGTCATCTACACCGGGCCGCGACGCCTGGTGTTCGTCGATCTCGGAGACGGACGCCTCGAGCCGCAGGAGGTCACGATCGGCGCGCGCAGCGGCGATCTCGTCGAAGTGCTGAGCGGCGTCAACGAGGGTGACTCGATCGTCACGTCCGGGAATTTCCTCGTCGCCGCGGAGAGCCGCGTGCGCTCGGGCGGCATGCTCTCGGACGGGGGCAGCGATGCCCGCTGAGTCCCGACGCCCCGGCGCGATCGGCTGGATCATCGCCGGAAGCGCGCGCAATCCCCTGATCACGATCTTGCTCGTCGGTGGCCTCGCGGTCTGGGGGTGGTTCTCGCTGCGGCGCGCGCCGCTCGATGCCATCCCGGATCTCTCCGATGCACAGGTGATCATCTTCAGCGAGTGGACGGGCCGCAGCCCGGATCTCGTCGAGGATCAGATCACGTATCCGATCTCTTCGGCGCTCGTGTCCGCACCCGGCGTCAAGTACGTCCGCGGCCAGTCGATGTTCGGGATGTCGTTCGTCTACGTCATCTTCGACGATGGAACGGACATCTACTGGGCGCGCAGCCGCGTGCTCGAGTACTTGAACCAGACGCAAGCGCGCTTGCCGGCGGGCGTCACCCCGCGGCTCGGGCCGGATGCGACCGGGGTCGGATGGGTGTTCGAGTACGCGCTCGTCGATCGAACGGGAAAGCACGATCTCCAGCAACTGCGCACGCTCCAGGATTGGAACCTGCGCTTCGCGCTGTCGAGCGTCAAAGGCGTCGCCGAGGTCGCGTCGGTCGGTGGCGCGGTCAAGCAGTATCAGATCAGCCTCGATCCCGCGAAGCTGCTCGCGCTCAAGGTCCCACTCCGCGACGTGGCGATGGCCGTGCAGCGATCGAACGAGGACGTGGGTGGCAGCGTGATCGAGGTGGCCGGGCACGAGCACGTGATCCGTGGCCGCGGATATGTCCACACGACCGCAGATCTCGAATCGGTCCCGCTCAAGACGACGCCGGGAGGTGTCCCGGTCCGGGTGCGCGATGTCGGCGAGGTCTCGATCGGCCAGGACATCCGGCGCGGCGTGGCGGAGCTCGATGGGGAAGGCGAGGTGGTCGGCGGCATCGTGATCATGCGCTACGGCGAGAACGCGCTCGACGTCATCGACGGCGTGAAGGCGCGCCTCGCCGAGATCGAGAAGACCCTGCCGGAGGGCGTGCACGTCGAGATCACCTACGACCGGTCCGAGCTGATCCGTGCCTCCATCGCGACGCTCACCGGAACGCTCGTCGAGGAGATGATCGTCGTCGCGCTGATCATCTTCATCTTCCTGTTGCACGTGCGCAGTGCGCTGATTCCGATCCTGACGTTGCCACTCGGCGTGTTGCTCGCGTTCATCCCGATGGGCCTTCAGGGCCTGACGGCGAACATCATGTCGCTCGGTGGCATCGCCGTCGCGATCGGCGCGATGGTCGATGCCTCGATCATCATCATCGAGAACATCCACAAGAAGCTCGAAGAGTGGGAGCGCGACGGATGCACCACGCCGCGAGTCGACGCGATCATCGCGGCGATGCAGGAGGTCGGCCCGTCCGTGTTCTTCTCGCTGCTCGTCATCACGGTGTCGTTCATTCCGATCTTCACGCTCGAAGGCACCGAAGGCCGGCTGTTCAAGCCGCTGGCGTTCACCAAGACGTACTCGATGGGCTTCGCCGCGGTGCTCGCGGTGACCCTCACGCCCGCGCTCGCCGCGATCTTCATCCGCGGGCGTCTGTTCGGGGAGCACCGGCACCCGATCAACCGACTGCTCACACGTGCCTATGCACCGGTCGTGCGCTGGGTCGTGCGCTACCGAGGGACCGTCATCATCGGCGCGCTGCTCGTCGTTGCGTTCACCGTGCCCGCGTGGCTTCGGCTCGGCCGCGAGTTCATGCCGCCGCTCAACGAGGGGGTGATCCTGTACATGCCCACGGCGCCTCCCGGGATGTCGGTCGCCGAGGCATCGCGCGTGCTCCAGGAGATGGACCGCGAGCTGAAGGCGTTCCCCGAGGTCGCGTCGGTGTTCGGCAAGAACGGGCGGGCCGAGACGCCGACCGATCCGGCGCCGCTCGGCATGGTGGAGACCACCGTCGTGCTCAAGCCGCGCGAGCAGTGGCGTGCGGGGATGACCTGGGATCGCCTGCTCGCCGAGATCGACGCGAAGCTCCAGTTCCCCGGCATGCCAAACATCTTCTGGATGCCGATCCAGACGCGCACGGAGATGCTGTCGACCGGCGTGCGCAGCCCGCTCGGCGTCGAGGTCTACGGCGACAATATCGATGACATCGAGCGGAGCGCGATCGCGATCGAGAAGGCGGTGGCTCGGGTGCCCGGTACGCGCAGCGCGTTCGCCGATCGTTCGACCGGTGGCTTCTACATCGACCTGGTCGTCAAACGCGAAGCGGCCGCACGGCTCGGGCTCACCGTGGCCGACGTCGACGAGGTGATCCAGACCGCGATCGGCGGCATGAACGTCTCCGAGACGGTCGAGGGCCGCGAGCGGTACTCGATCAACGTGCGGTATGCGCGCGAGTACCGCGACGATCCGTCGGTGCTGGACAAGGTGCTCGTCCCGACGCCGTCGGGTGCGCAGGTCCCGCTCTCCGAGGTCGCCGAGGTCAAGACGGTGACCGGGCCACCGATGATCCGCTCCGAGGACGGCAAGCTCGTCGGGTTCGTGTTCCTCGACACGACGCGCGCGATCGTCGACTACGTGAACGATGCGCGCGCCGTCATCGCGCGCGACGTGCAGCTCCCGAAGGGCGTCCGGATCGCGTGGGTCGGGCAGTTCCAGTACAACGAGCGCGCGGACGCGAAGCTCGTCGTGATCCTCCCGATCACACTTCTGATCGTGTTCGTCCTGCTGTTCCTGAACACGCGCTCGCTGGTCGAAACCGGGATCGTGTTGCTGGCCGTGCCGTTCTCGCTGGTCGGCGCGATCTGGCTCGTCTACTTGCTCGACTACAACGTCAGCCAGGCGGTGAAGGTCGGGATGATCGCGCTCGCTGGACTCGATGCCGAGACCGGCGTCGTGATGCTCTTGTACCTGACGCTCGCGCACCGTCGATGGGTCGCAGAGGGCCGGCTGCACACGCGCGACGATCTGCGCGAGGCGATCGTCGAGGGCGCGGCGCACCGCATCCGGCCCAAGCTGATGACGGTGCTCACGATGATGATCGGCCTCGTGCCGGTCCTGTGGAGCACCGGGGCGGGCGCAGACGTGATGAAGCGCATCGCCGCGCCGATGGTCGGCGGCCTCGTGACGTCGTTCATCCTCGAATTGCTCGTCTACCCGGCGATCTTCGCCGTGTGGAAAGGTCGACACCTGCCGGCGTCGACCGTGCCTCTTGCGACCACCGAACTACCACCGAAGGAAGAGGCCCCATGAAGATGCTCGTCGTGATCCGCTCCGCGGGATTCGCACGATCTCCTGCGAGCGATTTTGCGGTTGTGTAACGCCGCCGCGACAGCCGAGACGTAGGTGGATGCACGATTTCCCGCCCGCTAGGCTGCCAACGGCGTGTGCCCGGGCGCTCGAGCTCAAGCCGGCTTCAGACCAAGCGGCGAACCTCGATCGTCGCCTGGCTCACGCCTTGGCCTTCGCGGTGGATGCGCAGCCACGGACGGATCGTGTCGATCGCTTCGCCGAGCGTGCGCACTTGCACGATCATGTAGCCACCGACGAGCTCCTTCGATTCGGTGAACGGTCCGTCGAGGATGAAGCGCTGTGCCGCCGAACGCCTCACGCGCGTTCCTCTCGCGCTCGGCTTCAACCCATGGCCGCCGATCAGCGTGTTGCTCGCGGCGAGTGGCGCGCAGTACTCGTCCATTCGCACCATCGACTCGGGCGTCGGGCGTCCATTCGCGTAGAGATCATGATCCGCATGTGGTTAGCGCTTCGTCACGTAGTGAGCCGCGATGACGCCCGAGCGGAACGACTTCGACGACCTCAGCTCGAGCTGCGCGCGGTTCCCGCCATGCGAGAACAGCGAGAGTCCGCTGCCTACCATCGCGGGCTGAAACGTCAGTCGCCATTCGTCGACGAGATCCGCCGCCGCCAACGTATGCATGAGGGTCGGACTCGCGAAGATCATGATGTCGCCGCCCGCCTTCTGTTTCTCCGCCTGCAGTGCGCCGACGATGTCGTCTGCGACGACGCGCACGTTGGGCTTCGCGTCGGTCAGCGTGCGCGACGCGACGATCTGCTTCACACCGTTGTACCAGCGCGCGTGTTCGCGTTCATGCGCGCTCGCGTCCGGTGAGTCACCAACGGTGGGCCAGTAGCCCTCCATCATTTGATACGTGATGCGTCCGTAGACCGCCGTGTCGACGGTCGCCATGAGCGGGTAGGTGTAGTCGGCGAGCTCGTCGTCGAAACGGACGAAGCTCATGTCCCCGTCGGGCCCGGCCATGAATCCATCGATCGAGATGTGAGCGAGAGAGATGATGTTGCGCACGTTCGTGTCGTCCTTTGATGAGGTCGTCGAACACCGAGCCACCCGATCGACTACCGATCGAAGAAACCATGCACGGCCCGTCATCCTAACGAAAAGTCGGTTCCAAACCGATGCAAACTAGCTAGATACACTGGCCATCCCCCCCCAAATAGATGCTAAGCCCGCCAGCCGATGGACCTGCTACCGGACGAGGCAGAGTGCGAACACCTGATCGGCGAGCTCGCCGATCTGATCAAGGCCGCGGGCAGCGACAGCTTCCTCGGCGCCGCGATCCTCGAACCGAACGACCGATCGTTTCCGGATCCGTGGACCGCTGATGCCGCCGGCGTCGAGCGCCTACTCGGCCGGTTGCTCGGCTACGCCACGCTCGAACATCTGACGCTGACGCTCGAAATCGATCGGTTCTCCGAGGTCGCGGGCAACGTGATGATGGATGGCACCGCCAGCGGACATCAGGGCACGGCCGCGTGGTTCGCCGGAATCCACGACGGCGTGTGCTCGTTCGGCGTCGACACGAATGGACTCGACGATCCGATGGGCCTGATCGGCACGCTCGCGCACGAGGTCGCGCACGCCTATCGCCACGAGAAGAACCTGCGCCAGCCGGTCACCGCGCACGAGGAGCGACTCACGGATCTCACGACCGTGTATCTCGGCTCCGGCATCCTGACGACGAACGCGACCCAGCGCTTTCGCAGCGGCCAGAAAGGCGCCGGTAGTTGGTACAGCCGCGCCCAAGGTGGCTACCTCTCGATGCAATCGATGAGCTTCTTGCTCGCCGCACAGACCGTCGCGCGCGGTGCTCCGGCGAGCGCGATCGCGCGCGCACTGTCGCCGAACCAACGCGCGTGTTTCAAAGCTGCTCATGCGCAGTTCGCACGCCCGACCTTGCTCGAACAACTCGGGCTTCCGATCACCGCACCGCCGACCGACGAGCGTGGCTGGTTCAGTCGCTTGTTCGAGCGCTAGGGAACGCTTGCAGGAGTGACTTCGTCGCCGCGCGCCGAAACGCTAACACTGTCAATTCGATCTTCTACGACGCTGAACGCTCGAGCGTGCTCGGGAAGGAGCCTTGCCCGACGAGCCGTTCCGAGACGAACGCTGATACCAAGGCGGATACGATCGGCGTAGGGTGACCGTGCATGCTGAGCGACTTCGGCATCGAGAACCGTCTCGAGATCGTCGCGCGTCGCCGACCGGATTGCCCGGCGCCCCACCCAGATGGAGCTCGAGGATGGGATCCCGCTGTTTCTCGATCAGCTGGCTCACGCGCTGCGATCGAAGGCGGCTGACTCGACGTTGACCGACGCCGCCTCCATGCACGGCGGCGAGATGCTTCGCAGCGGATTTACGGTCGCGCAGGTCGTGAATGACGACGCGGGTGCGTGTCAGACGCGAGGCAAAATTAGCGCTCGGAAGTCCTCCGTCGAGATCTTCGCGCCGTGTTCGATCGCGAGCTCGGTGATCTGTTCGGGCGAGTGGCGCCGAGTTCCAGCGATTGACGTTGACAAAGCGTAACGAGCTCGTTACGAATAGCGCCGTGGACGCAATCGCCCAGGCCCTCGCAGATCCGATTCGCCGGGACATCCTGCGGATGGTCCGCGACCGCGGTTTGACCGCCGGCGCGATCGCGGGCGCGTTCTCGGTGAGTCGCCCCGCGGTCAGCCGCCACCTACGCGTGCTGCGCGAAGCGGGCCTCGTTCGCGATCAGCTGCAGGGGCGCGAGCGCGTCTATCAGATCGAGCTCGCGGCGCTCGCCGCGCTCGAAGCATTTTTGCAGGAGCTCCACGCGTCCGTCGAGAGCGAGTGGGAGCGCCGGTTCATGGCGCTCGAGACCGAAGTTCATCGCGTGCGCCGCCAGCGCAAGCGTGCCCCTGTGATCACCAGCAACGAACAAACGAAGAAGGAGACCGCATGAATCCCCGCCCAACGGGCCGCCTCGCCGGCGACCAACTGATCATCACCCGTACGTTTCGCGCGCCGATCGAGGACGTGTGGACGAGCGTGACGAAGTCCGAGAGCCTCGAGCGTTGGTACGGCCGCTGGGAAGGCGAGGCGGGTGTCGGCAAGACCGTCCGCTTGCTCATGGTGTTCGAGAAAGGCGAGGCCTGGACGAACGTCTTGATCGAGACCTGCGATGCGCCGCACCACCTCGTCGTCAAGACGGTCAGCGGCTTTGGCGAGAAGCGGCTCGAGCTGAAGCTCGCGCAGACCGGCGACACGACGGAGCTGACGTTCGTCCACTACCTCGCCGACAAGAAGAAGATGGTCGGCGAGTTTGGCCCAGGGTGGGAGTACTACCTCGACAATCTCGTCGCCGTGCTCGCAGGCGAGCCGCTACCGACGTTCGAGGACTACTACCCGTCGCAGAAGCCGTACTTCGTCGAGCAGATGTAAGTCATCCGCGCGGTCGCGATGGGACGCGACTGAGCTCGCGCGTGGGGAGCCCGCGCACGATGTCGCGCACGGGGCGCCCGGCGAGGTCCGCGAACACTTGAAGGCCTCGGACGAGACGTGGCAATCGTACGCCGGGCCGCCGATCGCGACGCGGTCGTAGAGCCGCGCGACGGCGTCGTTGTTCGCGCCGCCATGCAAGAACACCGCGCCGGCGCTGCGGCCCGCGCGCAGACCTGGTCGTTCCCTGACGATGAACACCGCGAACAGCGGCGGCCTTGGGTCGAGCATCACGCGCAATCGCAGGCCCATGTGCGTGTCTCGAAGCTCATGCGAATCGATCGAGAGGCGTTCCTTGTAGCGGTCGCTGCGCTCGCCGGATGCGAGCGCGCTGACCCATCGCCAACCCCGCCGCCGGCGGTCATCCGCGTGCAACGGCCGGCGATCTCGGCGCAGACGCGCGAGCTCCCTCGCGTGACCGAACCGGCTCCGGTGATGCCGATCGTCGAGGTCAAACCGATTCTGGCGCCGGGGCGAACGACCGCACGGCATCGCCAATCGGCGTCGAAGCGGTGGTTCCTCGGCCTGACGATGGCAGACCGCGGAAATGTCACGGCGGCCTGCGCGCAGCGCGCGGACCAGCAGTGCAGGGCGAGTCTTCGTGAGATTCTCCCGCCGGAGCCCGACCACGATGGCGCGTCGGCACCACCCACGGAGCCCGAGCCCGATCCGGTGGCGAGCCTGTCGGCCGCCAAGGTCGACGCGTACTGCAAAGAGGACTTCCCGGCGCCGACCTGCGAGACGCCGCTCGTCATCGCGTTCGATCGTCAGCCGATCGAGTTCGCAGCCGCGGGCGGCGAGCGCTTCGCGTTCGTGCCCGGTGAACCGGCGGCCACCGACTGGCCGACCGCGGTGACGCCGTGGATCGCGCTCGACCTCGATGGCGACGGGAGCATCACGAGCGGCGCCGAGCTATTCGGCTCGTCGACCGTGCTGCCCGGCGGTGGCCGTGCGACGAACGGCTTTGCCGCGCTCGCCGCGCTCGACGCGAACGGCGATGGGGTGTTGGATGCGCGCGATCCGATGTTCGGCAAGCTCGTGTTGTGGAGCGACCGCGATGGCGATCACCGCAGCTCGACCGACGAGCTGCGCCCGCTCTCGAGCGTCGTCACCGCGATCTCGCTGTCGTTCACGCGCGATGCGCGCTGCAACGACCGCGATGATTGCGAGGGCGAGCGCGGCACGCTGCACTGGCGCGATGCCGCGGGAGCCGACCACGTCGGCGCCGTCGTCGACGTGTACATTCCGCGCTCGTGAGCTTCTCGACACGCATGGCCGGTGCGCACGCGCGGCTGCGCACGGTCGGCGTCACCGGGACGAACGGCAAGACCACGACGACCTCGATGGTCGCCGCGATCGTAGCGGCCGCGGGTGAGCCCTCGGCACGGATCACGACGCTCGGCGCGTGGGTCAACGACGAGCGCATGGCGGGGACCGACCTCGTCGACGAGTTCTTGGTCACGGTCGAGCGCGCGGTGGCTCGCGGCGTCCGGACGGTCGCTGTCGAGATGACGTCGAAGGGGTTGGCCGCCGGCGTGGCTCGCAGGTGGTGCCCCGAGGTCGCGGTGGTCACGAACGTCACGCGCGACCATCTCGATCTTCACGGCACGCCGGAGGCGTATCTCGCCGCGAAGGCGCAGCTCGTGATCGCGCTCGCGCCCGGCGGAACCGCCGTGGTGAACGGAGATGATCCTGCCGTCGCGTTGCTCGCGGAGCTGGTTCCGAAGGGCGTCACGATCCGCCGGTTCTCGCAGCACGATCCTCGCAGCGCGCTGTTCGCCGAGCGCATCGACGTCTCGCGGGCGGGGACGCGGGTCGTGCTCGGCGGCGAGCTCGCCGATCACTTCGGAGGAGCGATCGCGCTCGGCGTCGTCGGCGGGGTTCACGCGCAGAACGCGATGGCCGCCGCGCTCGCCGGGCACGCGCTCGGCTACTCGCGCGACGCGATCCGGCTCGGGCTCGCGGCGTTCGTGGGAGTTCCCGGTCGCTTCGAGGTGGTCGCGCACGAACCGCTGGTGGTCGTCGACTACGCCCACACGCCGGATGGCCTCGCCGGGACCCTGGCGACCGCGCGCGCACTCGCGACGCGCGTGATCTGCGTGTTCGGCTGCGGCGGGAATCGCGATCGCGGCAAGCGCCCCGAGATGGGAGCGATCGCCGATCGCGACGCCGACGTCGTCGTGGTGACCACGGACAACCCGCGCCACGACGATCCGCGGACGATCGCGGCGGAGATCATGGTCGGCGCTTCGGCCCCGCGCGCGCAGTGGATCGTCGAGCTCGATCGGGCACGCGCGATCGAGGTGGCGCTCGCGATGGCCGGTCCCACCGACATCGTCGTGATCGCCGGGAAGGGTCACGAGCAGGTCCAGGAGCTTGCCGGCGCTGCGGTCCCGTTCTCCGACGCCGACGTCGTGCGCGACGTCCGGCTGCGCGCTGTCTAGCCCGATGCTACTGCGCGGTGGTGCCTCGGCCGAGGCGCGTGACAGGTGCATCACATCGCGACCCCGCTGATGGATGATCGCTGCCGCACGGAGGTACATAGGGGTGGTGAAAGCTTGGACGTTGGTTCCACTCGTCGCCGTCGCAGCCTGTCACGCGAAGGCTCCGGCACCGCCCTCGACCAGCTTCGGCTACTACCTGCTCGCGATGACGTGGTCGCCCGCGACCAAGGATCAGTGCACGCTCCCGCCGAGCTTCACGCTGCACGGCCTGTGGCCGAACTACACCGAAGCGCAAGCGGTCGGGGCGACGCAGGCGTGGCCGCAGTTCTGCGGTGCGTTCGCGCACTGCGAGGCGAGCGAAGACGCGAGCTGCGCGCCGGGCGTGCCGGTTCCACCCGAGCTCGCGACGTTCGCGCCCGCGTACGTCAACGGCGCGCTCGCGACGCACGAGTGGTCCAAGCACGGCAGCTGCACGACGATGGCGCCGAGCGAGTTCTTCGCGGCGGAGCTCGCGGCGATTCATTCGATCCCACACGACGCCACACCCGAGGCCGTGCGGGCGGCAGTCGGTCACGACCTGCCGCTCGCCGAGCTCCAGCGTGCGTTCGGCGTCTCCGCCGACGCGGTGGTCCTCGGTTGCACGGCGACCTGCGAGCTCACGCAGGTCGCGTTCTGCATCGCCAAAGATGATCGCGATCGGCCGACCACCGCGACGTCATGCACGTCGTCGGTGACGAGCTCGGACTACGACAACGGCTGCGCCGTCCGGCACTGCGAGCGGGTTCGGATCCCCGCGTCGTGCGGTCGATAGCGCTCACTTCTGGAGGTGGATATGCGGTCCGCTCCAGGCGGCATTGCCACCCCCACGCTCGTCGATCACGGTGATGCCGTCCGCCCGGGCGTCGCGCATGAAGCCGCCGATCGACGCCGCGCTGTGGCCGCGCGTCCGGACGTCGATCGCTCGTCCCGCCTTGTGCGCCCAGCCGAGGTGGTGACCGCCGGTCGTGGAGGTGATCACGTAGCCGTGCTGCCTCGCGAACGCGGACAGCTCGCCGACGGTCTGGCGACCGCCGGTCGTTTCGGTGAGGAGCTCGTCGTGAATGACTTCGAAGTTCGACATGGTCCGTGTCAGTGCAGCGCGAGTGCCAGCTGCCATGCGAGTGCGAACGTATTCCCGGGTGTACGAAGCGCTCCCTCGACGAGTCGATCGCGCGCCTCGAAGTCCGTGATTTCTCGTCGAGCACGCCGCGCGCCGGCGCTGACCGGTGACGGGTACCGCTTCCGGTGCTGGCCACCCGAGTTGCCGTCCGGCGCGAGAATCTGGCAGGCTGGTGCGATGCGCACCCTTCTCCTTGTCGCCGGGCTCGCGTGCACGGCCGCGATCGCGCGTGCCGCCTGCGATCCGCACCCGATGGAACACTTCGATCTGCGGCCGGAGCGCAGCACGATCTCACTGCTCGGCAGCGACCCGTGCGAGCTCCGCGCCGACAGCGCGACGACGGCGACGCTGCGCTGCGCCGAGCGCTCGTATCACCTCACGTGGGTGGCGCCATGAAGCTCGTGCTCGCGCTCGTGGTCGTCGGCGGCTGCGTGTTCGGTCAGAGCGACCACTGCGGCGAGGAATACACGCGCAACATGACGCACGTGAAGAACGGCTTGTATAGAATCGAGGGAGAGCCGCTCGCCGGCTCGCAGCAGTTGCGATTCCAGGTGGTGGGCGAGAATGTTGTCGTCACGACCGACGACGGACGCACCGCGCAGTATCGCGTGCAGTAAGCGGCGGCCTTCGCGCGCAGGTAAGCCTTGCACACCGCAACGTGGCGGATCGGTGGGCAAACTGGCTACAGCGCCATGGCGATCGCGCCGGCCGCGACGAGCGCCGCACCGAACGCCGGGGCGAAGCGCGGCTGTTCGCCGATCGCCCACGCGAGGCCGACCGCGAACAGCACCGACGTGTTGCGTAGGGTCAGCGCATAGCCCGCGCCGCCGGTGGTGAGCGCCTCGATCAACATCAGGAACGAGCCGCCGCACAGCAGGCCCATGAGCAAGACGCGCGGCAGGCCCGCACGCACGAGCACGGCGATCGCGCGGCGACCCGCGGTGCCGGTCCGGATCCAGTTGATCGCGGACGCGAAGGTCAGCGACGCGGCGAACACCGCCGACGACGCGCCGCCTTCCGACAGCGCAGCCTTGTACGCGAGGTGATACGCCGCGATCGCGATCGCGCAGCCCGTGGCCCACAACGTCGCGGAGCTCGTCATCGGACGCGTCTCGGTCACGCCAGCGGTGCGCAGCCCCGAGAGCACGAGGCCGATCACGACGATGCCCGAGCCGACGAGCGAGGACGTCGTGACGAGCTCGCCGAACAGCAGCACGCTCAGGGGATAGACGACGACCACCGCGCCGCCGCGCGAGATCGTGTAGACCGGACCGAGAGGGCCGCGATCGAGCGCGCGCGCGAGGCCGAGAAAGTACAACTGCTCGAACGCGCCGGCGACGAGCGCCCACACGAGCGCGGCTGGTGTGGCGAACGGCGCGACGCCACTGGCGAGGGCGCGGACGGTGGCGACCGTGATCGCGAGCAACCCGCCGACGCTGACCGCGGCGATCAGCGTGCGATCCTTGTCGGCCTCGCGCTTGAGCATGGCATTCCATGCGGCGTGCAAGAAGGCCGAGATGAGAACGAGCGCGATGATCATCGCCGCGGCGGACGTACCGCGCCGCGACACAGCTCGCAAGCTGGAGAGCTACTTCGGTGCGGCGGCGCTGCCCGCGTCGCTGCCGACCGCGGCTGCGCTCCCCGACGCGGCCGAGCCCGAGCCTGCCGCGTCCGCGCTGCCGGCAGTCGCGCTGCCGGCAGCCGCGCTCCCCGAACCCGCGGCGGGCGGCGGCTCAGCCAGCTCCATCGCCGCCTTGTTGGTCTTGTCGCGCTGCTCGGCCGTCAGCTTGCCGTAGCAACCTTGCGCCTCGGCCTCGGTCTTCGCGGTCGTCATGCACGCGATGGCTTCGTCGGACCACTTGTCGTTCTGGCAGTGGCTGACGGCGAGGTCGTGCATCTTCACCAGCATCGGTTTGTCGATGCCGGCCATGCTGTCCTTCGCGACCTCCATGCTGTTGGCGATCGCCTTCGTGCAGTCGCCGCCCTTCTTCTTGCAGCCAACTGCCGCGAGCGAGAGGGCCGCTACGAACATGATCGAGAGGGTCTTCATGGTTTGTCTCCGAACTGCTGTGAATATTCGGCGTGCAAGCGTTGCCAGCCAACCTTCATCGCCGCGGCGCCGACCATACGTCCGATCGGTTGATCCGCGAGCAGCCGATCCAGCACATCGAAGCAGATGTGCCAGCCGGCGGCGCCCATCGAGATGTAGCGACGGTCGATGCTGTGCCACAGCGTGAGCCGAGTGCCGCCGCCTTCGAGTGGCTCGAGCTCCCAGCGCATGTCTTGCTGCCCCCAGCTGTACTCGAGCAGCGTCGGCGGCTCGGCTCGCTTGATCTGAGTCTCGGAGACGATCGGCGTCGGTGCACCCACCGTCGTGAGGTGGACGGTGCCGACGCTGCCGAGGCTGCGATCCGCATCGTACGGAGCCCACTCGCGCAGATGCTCGGGGTCGGTGATCGCGGTCCACACTTTGGCAGGTGGGTGGGCGAGGTCGCGGACGAGGACGAGCGTCCACGTGTCGCCATCTCTTCGAATCTCGGCGCCTGCAGCGGCGCCCGGTGCGTAAGGCTCACGGCTCATGGCGTTGCTTTCCTTTCTTCACAGGGGGAACCTTGTCCATCTTGTCGAGGTGTTGCTCCAGCGCATCGACGTGCTTGGACCAGAAGCGCCGGAACGGGACGAGCCAGGCTTCGAGCTCCATGAGTGGCTCCGGTCGTAGGCGGTAGAGGCGGCGCTGCGCTTCGATCCGTGATTCGACGAACCCAGCCTCGCGCAGCACGCGTAGATGCTTGGAGACGGACGGCTGAGACAGCCGGAGCTCGTGCTCGATCTCGCCCACCGAGCGCTCCGACGACAGCAGGAAGCTCAAGATCGCTCGGCGGTTGGGCTCCGCGACGATGGTGAACGCTGATTCTGCGATGGGCATATATCCTATAGGTTATATTTCTGGAAGGTCATGCGAAGCAGGTCAGCGCTTCTTCGAGGGCTTCGCGCGGTTGAGTGCGATGGCCTGGCGCACGAGCGCCTTGAAGGCGGTTGCGTCGATCGTGACGCCTTCCTTGACGTCGATCGCGCGCCGGACATTTCCGTCGAGGCTCGAGTTGAACAGCCTGGTCGGATCCTTCAGTGCGGCGCCCTTCGCGAACGTCAGCTTGACGACCGCCTTGTAGGACTCGCCGGTGCAGATGATGCCGTCGTGCGACCACACCGGCGTGCCCCTCCACTTCCACTCCTCGACGACGTCCGGATCCGCTTCCTGGACGAGCTTGCGCATCCTGCCGAGCGTGGTTCCGCGCCAGTCCCCGAGCTCGGCGATGCGTTTCGTGATGAGCTCCGAGGCCGACGGGCCTGGGCTCGCGATCGGCTTCTTCATGGGCTCTTTCTGGAAGGTCTGGTTGCGAACGTCGATTCCACACCAGACATATAACTATAACCGTATATACTCGTCAAGTCATATAATGTTTGTCGTGCGTGGCTGGGGCGGAGTGACGCGACGCCGGCGTGCACCGCCGCCGCCGACGACGGTCGACGCCGCAAGAGCGCGTGATACAACGCGAGCGTGTCGACGGACGCCGAGCACGTTCGCACGCTCGCCGGCGCTCCCGTCGGGCTCCTCGTGCTCGATCCGGAGGGTCGGATCGCGTTCGCGAATCCGCGCGCGATCGAGCTCGTCGCCGCGCTGCGTCTCGGCGACGCGCTGATCGACCTGTTCGACGAAGCGGATCGCTCCGCACTCCACACGGTGCTCGAGCAGGCGGTGCCCGCCGTCGCGGTCGACGTCCGGCTCGCGGACCACCCCGAGACGTGGCTCGCCGTGCGTGCCGGCCTCGCGCACACCGTCACCCTCGACGACGTCACCGAGCGCAAGCGGTTCGAGTGCGCGCTCAGTGATGCGAGCGATCGCTTCGAAGCGTTCATGGACGCGAGCACCGCGGTCGGCTGGATGAAGGATACCTCCGGTGTGTACGCGTACGCGAACGAGGCGTGCGCCGCGCAGCACGGCTTCGCGAAGGACGAGCTGCTCGGCAAGAGCACGCGCGACCTCGTCTCCCCCGAGCGCGCTGCCGCGGAGGCCGCGGCCGATGCCGTCGTGCTCGAGACCGGCCGGCCGACCGTCACCGTCGAGACGTCCGCGAGCGGTCGCACGTTCCAGATCGCCCGGTTCCCGTTCTGGGATACGAACGGCACGCGCTTCACCGCCGGGCTCGGCGTCGACATCAGCGCGCAGCGCTCCGCCGAGGACGCGCTCGAGCGCACGCAGGAGCAACTTCGCCACGCGCAGAAGATGGAAGCGGTCGGCCGGCTCGCCGGTGGGATCGCGCACGACTTCAACAACCTGCTCACCGTGATCGTGTCGTACACGTCGCTGTCGCAGAGCCGACTCGAACCGAACCACGAGGTCCACATCGCGCTGCAGGAGATCGAGGCCGCCGCACATCGCGCCGCGCAGTTGACCCGACAACTGCTGTCGTTCAGCCGCCGCCAGGCGATCGAGCCGCACCACGTCAACCTCGGCGAGCTCCTCGACGAGACCCGCAGCATGCTCGTGCGCCTGCTCGGCGAGGATGTCGAGGTCGCGATCACGGCGGCGCGCGCGCTCGGGCCGGTGTTCGCGGATCCGGGCTGCCTCGTCCAGGTGCTGCTCAACCTCGCGATCAACGCGCGCGATGCGATGCCGCGTGGCGGCCGGATCTCGATCGAGGCCTACGACGTCGGTCCGTACGTGCGGCTGTCATTCAGCGACACCGGCGAGGGGATGGACGCCGAGACCCAAGCGCGGATCTTCGAGCCGTTCTTCACGACGAAGGGGCCCGGCGTCGGCACCGGACTCGGGCTCGCGATCGTGTTCGGGATCGTCGATCAAGCGGGCGGCACGATCTCGGTGCGCAGCGCGGTCGGCGCCGGCACGACGTTCATCATCGATCTCCCGCGCGCCGACGGTGCGCCGGCGCCCGCGATCGAAGCGAACCCGACGCCCGTCCCCGGTGGAACCGAGACGATCCTCGTGGTCGAGGACGATACGCCGGTGCGCGTGCTCGCGACCGCGATCCTCGAGGCGAGGGGGTACCGCGTGCTCGTCGCGGCCTCGCCGGCCGAGGCGCTCCAACTCGCGGCGCGCCACCGCGGGATGATCGATCTCGTGCTCGCCGACGTCGTGCTGCCGAAGCTGAGTGGCGTCGAGCTCTGGCAGCGCTTGTCGGCGGACCAGAGCGGGCTCAAGGTGTTGTGGATGAGCGGCTACGGCGAGGAGAGCGTGCACCGCCACGGCCTCGAGGCCGCCCTGTTCGTCAACAAGCCGTTCACTCCGTCGACGCTGGCGCGACGCCTTCGCGCGGCGCTGGATCGATGACCCGCGGCGTGTTGCCCAAGGTCCCCTCGACGATCGGTGGCCGCGTCCCGGATACGCGCGAGGCGACTCGCGATCTGTGGGGCGGTGAGGGCGTCGAGGCCGTGATGCGCATGCTCGATCCCGCGCAGCGCGTGCTGTTCGCCGGCGGCGCGACCTCGGACTGGGTACCGGAGACGACGTACATGGCGTGGACGCGCGGCGTGTGGGACGGCCCCGCCGCGCGCGATCCGGACGCGCTCGCGCGCTGGGTCGACCGGCTCACCGACCGCGGGTTCGGCACCGCGCGCCGGATGATCATGTCGCTCGCGAGTCCGTGGGTGATCGTGCGCCGCGCAGGTGCGCTGTGGCGGACCGAACACTCGCACGGCGAGCTCACGGTCGTGCCGCACGATAAACACAGCGCGCGGTTCGAGCTGCGCGATCACCCGTTCGCCGGTGATGACGTCGCCGCGCATGCCGTGAGCGAGGCGTTCCGCTACATCCTGTTTCGCTGCCGAGTGCGGACCGCGACGGAGCAGCACGAGCGCACCGCCGATGGCGCGCTGTTCGTCGAGCTGCGCTGGAGCTGATCACCGGGCCGGATGGCCGAGCGTGAGCTCGAACACCTGCTGCTCGAACAGCGAGCGAAAGGTCTCCACGCATCCCGACCACGCCGATCGTAGTCCGCGAGCAACGGCTCGCGTCTCGGAGCCCGTCGGGTTTTCGCGTTCCCTAGAGGATCACGGTGTCGCAACCGAGGGTGATCTGGACGACGCCACTGGTCTGAACGCTCCCACACGTGGTCTCGCACAGGATGATCGCGGTCGGATTCGCCACGTTGTCGTAGTACCAACCGTCGCCGCTCGCGGGGCAGGCCTGCTTGTTCGCGACGTTCGGGATGGTCAACTGCTGGCCACCGCTCGGCGTGAACACGACGTTGACCTGGGTGTAATCGACCGTGCCGCTCATCGGCAATGGGATCTGATACGTGCACGACGCCGAGTTGCGGATCGCGTTCATCGCGGCGAGGAACTGCTGGTTGACGTTCGCGTTGGTGTCGACGAGGAACGCGGACGTCGTGCCGCCGGCGGCCGCGATGCCGTTGAGCGCCGACAACGACGAGCCGACACCGATCACGAACGTTGCGATCTTCGGAGAGGCCGCCCAACCAGCGGCTGCGATCGCATTGATGTTCGTGAGATTGGTGTCGCACTCTTCCGGGTTACCGTCGGTCGCGAGCACGACCGCCGTGACATCGCCCGCGTGCGACGTCGCCCACGCGCTCGCGTGGTTGATCGCGCCCTGCAGCGCCGCCGAGGTCGGCGTGCCGCTGGTCGGAGAGTGCGCGGCGATCGAGGTCGTGAGCGAGGTCGATGCACCGGGGAGTGCTGCGATCTCGACCGCCGCGGTCGCGTAGTCACTCGCGGTGCACGAGTCACCGAAGCCCGAGCCGGGAAGCCCGAAGTACTGCAACCCGACCGAGAAGCCCGTGAGGTTGGGCTGGGTGAGGAACGAGTCGAGCGCGCTCGTCACCGTGCTCCACTTCGTACCGCCGCCGCTGACGCTCTCGCTCATCGAGCCCGATTGATCGAGCATCAGGTAGATGTCGAGCGGGCTCTGCTGCGCCGTTACCATCGACATCGCGCACGACGAGCCGTTGCCACCGCCGCTGCCGCCACCACCGCCGCCGCCGTTCGCGTCGCCGTTGCCGAAGTTATCCGATGGCGCGGTCGGCCCGCACGCGACACAAAAGACCAAGCTCGCAACGAAATAGAATTTCGACATGGCGCCTCCCAGCGGTGACGCGCGCACCGTAGACGCGTCTCGCGCAGAGCGACACCAACACGCGTTGGCGCAACACGAGCATGCGAGTTCTCGGCTCCAAGTGAACGGCGATCAACTTCTGACACGCTGTTAGAGCGGAGGCGTTCTGGGACAGCTTGGAGCGCGCGCCGAGCGCTCGAACGCCGGCTCGAGCTCGGTGCGCTGCCGACGACGAGCCGCTCGTCATGAACCGCGCCCACGCCGCGGCTGTACGAGGCGGGATGACGAGGCCGCGAGCTCTCGGTTCAGCGGGTCGCGACCGGCGTGTGCGCGGTGAACACGAACGGGAACGAGACATCGACCGAGCCGTCATGGGGCGCGGGAAAGTCACCTTCCGCGACGAGCTCGTTCACGCACGCGGTGACGGCTTCATCGCCGAGCGTATCCTTGGTGATGCATTGGTCGGCGACCTTGCCGGTCTCCGCGATCGTCCAGTGGAGGACCACCGTGCCCGACAGCGTGGGGTCGATCGCGAGCCGTCGCTCGTAGCACTGCTCGAGAGGTCCGAGGCGGTGCTTGACCTCGGTCGCGACGAGAGACAGGTCGAGTCCACCCTGGCGGGCCACCGGTGGATGCAGCATGTCCCAGTCGCGGACCGACGGATCTCCGAGCGACAGGGTGCCGCGCGAAGCCGCCGCCGACGGAGGTGGCGCCGACGGAGGTGGCGCCGACGTGCACGCGAGCGTCACGGCCGAGGCGAGGGCGAGCCCGCACGCGACGAGCCGGAACCGCGTGCGCAGCGGCCAGCGCGGTGTCGTCGCGTCGAGGATCCGGTGAAGGCGCGCTTCGGTCGACGAACGATCGACCATGCAGATCGCAGCGTGCACGTCGCGCGAGATCGATCGCGCCACGTCGAGGAGGTCGGTCGCGTAGCTCGACGCGAGGGTCCCGGCGCCGAGCACGAGATCGTCGCAGGCGTGCTCGCGCTCGCTCCGCAGGCGCGCGGCCGCGAGCCACGCGAGTGGGTTCCACCAGTAGAGTGCGCAACCGAGCTGCGCGGCGAGCTGGATCAAGGTGTCGCGACGGCGCACGTGCCCGAGCTCGTGGACGAGCACCGCGCGGAGGCGTTGCGGCGACCAGGCATCGGCGGCGGCGGGCAGGACCACGCGCGGTCGCAGCACGCCGATCGTCATCGGCGAGCCGATGGTCGCACTGCGGCGAAGCTGGACGCGCACCGCGAGGGCGAGCGAGGCGGTCGCCGCGTCGAGCGCCACCGTCCACGATTCGGCGACGTGCGGCTCGGCCGCCTTCACCAGCCGGCACGCCGCGAGCTGTGCGCGCACGCACTGGAACGCGACCACGAGCGCGCCCGCGGCCCACCCGATCGCGAGCCCGGTGGCGAGCCATGGCCATGTTGCCGCCGAGGTGGTCGCGGCGCCCGCGGTCACGTACACGGCAGCTCCGTCGAGCGCGCTGCGAGCGAGCGTCGTGGTATCCGAACCCAGAGACGCCAGCGTCGGTGCTACCCAGCACAGGACGGGCAGCAGCAACGCACCGAGGACTCCGAGCGTCCAGATCTGGTGACGCGCGGCCGCGCTACCCCGCCGTAGCAGCGCGGCGCCGCACCACGAGGCCGCGAGCAGTATCGCCGCTTTGAGCGAGCACGACAGCAACCACGCGATCATCAGCGGCCTGCCTTCCGCACGTCGGCGATCAGCTCGGCCAACCGACCGAGCTCGGCGGCGCCGAGCTTCGCGCGCGATTCGTCGATCAGCGCGGCCACGGCCTGTTCGGGCGAGCCATCGAAGAACGTGTGGACGAGCGCCTTGAGCGCCGACCGCCGCGCCTTGGCCCGCGAGACCACCGGTGAGTAGACGTATCGCGGCCCGCGCTCCTCGTGACGGATGTGACCTTTGTTCTCGAGGATCCGCAGCAACGCGCGCACGGCGGAGTAGCCGGGCGCCTCGGGCATGCGCTCGCGGACCTCGGCGGCCGTGAGTCCGTCGGACGCATAGAGGACCTCCATGATCTCTCTCTCGCGACGGCTCAGCGGTGGCGTTGGCATGCTATAAATTTAGCTCCGTGCTAAGAAATTAGCAAGCGAGTTAGCGCCGCCGGCCGAGATACACGACGTACGCGCGGCTCCCGCCGGGACGATGCAGCGTGGTCTCGAACCCGACGTCGGCGAGCCGGCGCTTGAACACGGCGTTCTCTTCTTCGGACCAGATCGCGAGCACGCCGCCCGGCGCCAGTGCGGCGAAGCTGCGATCGAGCGCGGCGTGCCCATAGAA
Organism: Kofleriaceae bacterium; assembly: GCA_039935615.1. Lineage (GTDB taxonomy): Bacteria > Myxococcota_A > Polyangia > Haliangiales > Haliangiaceae > JABFXX01. The sequence goes on along the minus strand of JBDTJY010000180.1, from coordinate 15,003 downwards.
CGGATCGTTCGGCCGCTTCGCAGCATGGTGCGGGCCTTCGTAGAGATCGAGGACGATCGCATCGAACGAGCCGGGCGACGCGGTCTTGATCAGCTTCGCCACGTCGGTGATCACCACCGTGACGCGCGGATCTGCGACCGCCGCGTCGGTGAGCGGCGCGAGCGGGCCACGATTCCAGAGCTCGACCTCGGCGGTGAGCTCCGCGACCGTGACCTGGGCGCTGCGGGGCAGGGCATCGAGCGCGGCGCGTACCGTGTAGGCCATGCCGAGGCCACCGATCAACACGCGCGGCGGTTTGCGGTCCCGGATCTGCGCGCACGCGAGCGTCGCGACCGCCTTCTCGGACGTGCGCTCCTCGCTCGTCATCAGCACGCGACCCTCGATCGTGATCAAGAACTCGCGCGGGCCGCGCTGGCGAAGCTGGAGCGCACCTTCGCTCGTCGCGACGGTGGCGAGCGCTTTCCACGGGACCATGCGGCGAGCGTACCGCGGCCGCTACGGCTTCACGAACTCGAGCACGAAGCGATCCTGCGTGTGGGTCCGCGGATCGGCGCCCGGATCGGCGTTCCAGTCGCGAGCATCGCCGGAGTTGCGCAGGAACTCCGCCTGACGGGCGAGCTTGAAGCCGGCCGCGAGGACGTCGTCGCGCACGACCTTCTCGTCGATGCGGTGCAGTTTGTCGCAATCGGCGACGCCGCTGCCGTCCTTCGCGCTGTTGTCGATCACGGTGTACGTCCCGCCACTCTTGAGCGCCGCGAACACCGCCTGGTTGAGCTTCTTCGGATCGCTGTTCTCGGCGACGACGTCGTGGTAGGCGCAGACGAACGTGACCGCGTCGAGCGACTTCGCTTCGGGCGGCAGCGGGTCATCCCATTGGCGCATCGCGTGGTGCGTGTTCGCCATGCCTGGACGCGTGAGCCGCTGTTTCCAGATCTTGTCGAGCTCGGCAGCACCCCAGTTCGGGGTGTCTTGCGCGAACACCACGCCGCTCGGTCCGACCGAGCGCGCGACCAGCTCGGTCGTGTAGCCACCGCCGGCGCCGAGGTCGGCGACGTGCATGCCCGGCGTCAGCGCGAAGAACGTCAGCATGTCGACCGGCTTGCGACCGGCGTCGAGCTCGAGATCGTGCTTGGTGCGATCGGGATTCGCGACGATCTGCGCCGGAGTCGGCACCGGCGATTCAGCCTTCGAATGCCCGCAAGCAGCGGCGAGGACGACGAGCGCGAGGAGCTTCATGCGCCGAACCCTAGCAGCCGGCGATCCCCGAACCGCGCCGAACCCGCTCGCGGGGGTGGGACACCGCCGGACGCGCGTGGCGGTACGCGTGACCCAGCCGCGGATCCGCGGCTGTCCCTTCACGCGCGACGCCGCGCGGAATATCTCTGATCATGCTCGATTGGGTGATCTCGATGGATCCGAACAGGATCCAGCTCGACGTCGTATATCCGTGGCTCCGCGAGTCGTACTGGTCGACCGGCATTCGCCGCGACATCGTCGAACGCGCGTTCGCGAACAGCATGGTGGCCGGTGCCTATCGCGGCGAGGTCCAGATCGGCGTCGCGCGCGTCGTCACCGATCGCGCGACCTTCGCGTGGCTGTGCGACGTGTTCGTAGACCCCTCCATACGTGGACAGGGCATCGCTCGCGCGATGGTGAGCGCGCTCCTCGCGCATCCCGAGCTCGCGACGCTGCGGCGCTGGTGCCTCGGGACGCGCGACGCGCACGAGGTCTATCGTCCGCTCGGCTTCGGCGCGGTCGATCCGGCGATCTGGATGCAGTATCTTCCGAGCCCCGCGAACTGGCGTGCGTAGTCAGAGCTTCAGTGTCGTGACGGTCCGCACGGCCTGGAGTTGCGGCGCGCACGCACTCGACACGTTCGCGATCGCCGCATTCGGATCCGCATCCGACGATCGTAACTCAGGGGATCAGTCTTCCGGTACTGCCACACCGGTCGTTGCCGGATCGAGCAGGCTGCCGAGGTTCGCGATCGAGACGTCGCGACCCCCGAGTTGCCCGGTCTGGCCGGCGAGCCAGTTCCATTCGATGAACTTCACGATCGCCGAGTGCTCGAGCGTCACGTGCGAGACGGTGTTCGGGCGAGCAAACGGGCCGGTCGCGATCAGCGGGACGCGGGTGCCGTACGGTTGGCCGTCGCTGCCGAGCGGCGGCGGCGTGATGTGATCGAAGAAACCACCCCCTTCGTCCCACGTCACGAGCACGAGCGTGTCGGGGGCATACGCGCTGGCGTCGACCGCATCGATCACCTGCTTCACGAACGTCACGCCATCGTTGATCGTCGTGCTCTCGCCGGGGTGCTCGCTGTGATAGCCGAGGCCGCGCATGAACACGACCTGCGGCAAGGAATCGCCGGCGAGATCGTTCGCGAACTGGCTGTAGTCGCGAAGCACGGCGGACTTGTCGCGGCCGCTCACGTAGTAGTCGCTCGGGATATCCGAGGGATCGAAGATGCAGGGATAGATGCCGAGGCCGAACGGACAGTCGGCGGGCGCCCGCGGACACTCGCTGTTCTTGCGCGCGTCGGCCATCGCCTGATAGCCCTCGGCGTAGAACGACCACGACACCCCGGCGGTATCGAGGAGGTCGCCGATCATCGGACCGGGGAACGTGGTCGCGGCGGCGATCAGGCTGCACTCCTGGCCGACCGCGGCGGGCTTGAACGCGTTGTCGAGGAACTCGAACTGCGCGCGGACCAGATACATGTCGTTCGACGAGCTCTGGCCGGCGACGGGCTGGAAGTAGCGGTCGGCGATCGCGCCGCCTTGCGCGAGCTGCCAGTAGGTCGCCATCGTCGACGCGTCCGCGTACGCGAAGTGGCGCGGATCGGAGCACGCGCCGGCGCCGGTGACGTAGCGATCCATCGCGCCGCCGTTGGCCTCGGCGAGCTCGCACGCTTGGGTGTGGTCCGGATCGAACGCGCCGTTCGCGTCGTCATCGAGGGCCACGGGCGATGCGCCCGACGGCTCGAGCGCGGGGCCGGCCTCGCAACATGCCGGCCCGGTCGTGCACGTCGGCGCCGAGCCGGTGGCCGCGGTGCAGTAGCGCCCGAAGTAGTTCTCGAACGTGTGGTTCTCCTGGATCACCACGATCACGTGATCGATCTTCGAGAGCGGGCACGGGCCGTCACAACTGCCGGGCGCGCGCGTCGGGTTTCCGCCGCAGCCAGCAATCAAGATCATCAACAATGTCACGCGCACGAAGCAAAGATATCACTCGCCGCGTCGCGGGAGGCGTGCGGCGAGTATCCAGCGCTTCGCGCGCGGATCGTGCAGAATCGCGGAGCTCATGCCCACGCCTATCGGATCGATCGCCTCGCAGACCGCATCTCTCACGATCGCGGTGTTCGATGCCTCTGCGGCCGCCGAGTGGGTGCCGACCAAGCCCGCGGCGACAAAGGCGCAGTTCACCGGGCATCCGGCCGAGGTCATGCGCGGCCTCGCGAAGGGAGAGGAGGTCGCCGCGGTCGACGTCGGTGCGAGCAGCGGTTTCGCGTTCGAGCTCGAAGGCAGATCGGGCCGGATCGATGCGTATCGCGCCGGCACCGGCCTCGTCCTGGTCGCTCCACCGCGCGCGTGGTGGCTCGAGCATCACGCCGAGCATGCCGGCGCTCTCGACGCGTGGTTCGACGAGTTGCTCGCCGCCGTCGACGATGCGAACGAGGTCGGCGAGCTCGAGCTCACGTCCGGCAAGCTGCTGGCCGTGTACATGTGGCTCAAGAAGGTCGGCGCCGCGCGCGAGCTCGCGACGGCGCTGCCGGCGGGTGGCGCGGTCGAGCTCGGGGACGGTTATGGCGACGGCAACGGTGGCCTGATCGTCGACCTCGGCCCGGGACGCTACCGACTCGCGCGCCACGAGCTCGCGGCGCCCTGGGCGAACGATCAGTCGGTCGTCGCGATGTACATCGTTCGCGACTGAATGGAACGGCCCCTAGTGCAGCGCGCCCGTGACGCTCAGCGTGTTCTGGATCCGCATCGTGCCGGTCGCCGCCGGGGCGCTGTATCCGAACACGCGCAACTCCAGCGCGCCGTGTGCACCACTGACGGTCAGCACCGGCGTGCTCGGCGCCGCCGTCGAGATCGGGATGTTCTGCGCGAACGCGTCGACGCTCGTTCCGACCGACGCGGTCGCCGGCCCGGTGCCGCTCGACGACACATCGATCGCCAGCGACTCCACCGACAGGGCGCAGCCCGACGGCGGCGTGATCGAGAACGTGTAGTACTTGGCCGGATCCGGCTGTGCGGACGTCGCCCAGTTGCTCGAGTTGATCGAGCCGGTCCCGCCGGTCGGCGTGAGCAGCGGTGCGCGCGTGAGTGGACCGGCGATCACGCCGGCGGCGCTCGAGGCGGCCGCGGACGACACCTGCGATCCCGCTTCGCCCGACAGATCCCAACTCGCGAGTACGCCGGTGAACTGCATCGCGCAGGCCCCTGACCCGGAACCCGATCCGGAGCCCGAGCCCGAGCCGGAGCCGGAGCCGTTGCTACAGATCGGACCGCCGATGGTTCGCGTGACGCACGTGTAGCCGTCGGGACATTGCGGATCCGCGCTGCCGCACAAGAACGGCTCCGACGGCAGGTCCGGCGAATACGCACTGCAACCGGCGATCGCGATCACGAACAGACTGCCGCGAATCATGTCCCGCCAGCATCGCCGATCTCGACACCGCCCCGCGTGCTCATGAGAACAAAACTTACTCGTTCAGGAGCGCCGCGTCGCTCGCGATCAGGTGCTCGGTGCCGCCGGCCGTGGTGTCGCGAACGTCCGCGTAGATCCAGCCGTCGCTGCGGAAGTGCGGGAACAGCGCGTACTGGCCGGCCTTCATGTTCGTGATCTTGATCGGGACGCCGACCCGCAGATCCATCAGGTAGAGGTCCGAGTTGTTCGCCGTGTAGCGGTGGAACACGATCCAGCGCTCGTCGTACGAGAACGCCGGCTTGCCGCCGTTGAAGCAGTACCGCGCGATCTCCGGTGCGGTGATCGAGTAGGTGTTGTTGTTGAACGTGGCGTTGACCTGGTGCAGCACGTAGCCGAGTTGGTCGGCCGGTCCCGCGACGCGCGTGATCTCGAGCCGCGTCGATTGCGAGAGCACGTCGTCGCCCTCGAACGGTTGCGTGATCTGGATGTCGGGTTGCTGCACGTAGCCGGCGCCCGCGAGGATCATCGGCGTGAAGTTCGCCGCCGAGTTCGAGCCGAACGGCGTCGACGGAATGATGTAGGGGCCGCTGTCGGAGGAGAACATCCCGTTGATCGCGAAGTAGTCGCCGCCGCCGAGGGCACGACCGACGTGCTGGTAGAGGCCGACCTCGGTCAGCGACGTGCAACCGGGTTCGGTCATCATGACCGAGCTCTGCGCGCCGGTGAGACCGGTGAGCACCGCCATCGTGCAGGTGTTCGGAGTGGCGCTGCCCTGGAACATCCAGCCCGAGTTGTCGGGGAAGAATCCCGGATCGTACGGCGCGGGAATCCCGACCGCGACGCCGCGCTGGAGATCCCAGATCGTGCCCTGCGAGCCCGAACCGCCGCCGTGGCCGATGAACCGTCCATCGGGCGAGCTCCGCGTCCAGTACGACGACGAATACGTGAGGTCCTTGAGGATCCGGACGTGGCCTTCATTGGCGACGTCCCAGGTGTTGCCGTAGGCGGTCGTGTTCGCGAGCGGCAGATCCGCGAGGCACAGCTTCGGATCGGTCTGGGCCCCGCAGTCATACATCGACATCCCGTTGTCCTTGTTGACGGCGCGCCAGCCCTGCGTCGCCATCGCCGCGACGTGGGTCCCGACATCCGCCGAGATGCCCTGCGTGCACGTGGTCGGCGCCGGATCTTCGGCGAGCGTCTCGTCGAGCCTCGGGAGGCCGCGCGCGAACCACTCGGCGACGATATCGAATTGCTCCTGCGTCAACGCCGCGACCGTCGCGCCGTGCGGCATCGCGGCCATCTCGATGAACGTCGCGCGTTGCGCCTGTGCGTCGGCGCCGTACGCCATGTGGAACACGTAGTCGAACCACGGCAGGCGACCCGCACTCGCGTAGATCCCGAGCTTCTGGGTCAGGAAGTTCGAGCTCGGGTTGTCCGGCGTCATCCGCAGGCAGTTGATCATCTGCAGCGCCGACTGCTGCGACTGCACGCTGAGATCGGTGAGACAGGTCGCCATCCCGGTGTCGCCGAGCGCGCGCCAGTAGCGCAGTTGCTGCTTGGTCAGCGCGTGACAATTGTTACACGAGTGGGTTTGCGCACCGGGCACGTTCGCGCCGAGCAACTGGAGTGCCTGGGTCACGAGCTGCCCGTCGGTCGTGGTGACCGGATTGCGGAACACCGGCAGCACCGCGGCATCGACGCTGGCGTCGAGAAACTCGTGCGCAGCGTCGGGAACCACCGGCGGCGCATCGGGGTTGCTGTGATGCCCGCCGCCACACGCCACCAACAACACCAGGATCGCTCGACGCATAGGTGCGCGAACGCTAACACCAAGTTGCCCCGCTTCAAGCGGCAATTTCTGCCATCGGTGCGCGATCTGCTGCGGCGCCTCGGACCGTGCGACCCTATCGAGGATGCGCCTCGGCACGTGGCTCGTGATGGTCGTGTGCGCGTGCAGCTCTCACGACAACTTCCCGATCTCGACCGGCGGGCCGATCGATGCGGCGGTCGATGCACCGTCGTGCAACCTCGTGACGTGCGCGAGTGCGAACGCGACGTGCGGGCCGGTCGGCGACGGCTGTGGCAACACGATCGAGTGCGGCGCGTGCACCGCTCCTGACTTCTGCGGCGGCGACGGCACGCTGTTCGAATGCGGCGGCGGCTCCGGCAGCGGCGCGTGCGTGCCTCACGCCTGTGGCGTCGCGAACTGCGGCGTGCTCGCCGATGGGTGCGGTGCGCTCACGGCGAGCTGCGGGACGTGCTCGCCGGGCGAGCTGTGCGGTGCGAACGGCGTGGCGAACACCTGCGGCGTACCGGCGTGCACCGGTTTGTGCGCGCAACAGAACGCGTGCACGAACCAGCCGCACACCACGATCACCGGCACGATCACCACACCCGGTCACGACGACACCGCGACGTGGGGCACGCCGGATCCGATCTATGGCGCGCTGGTCTACGTGCCGAACGGCAGTGGAGCGAACCACGGCGTGACGGCGTTCCCGGCGGGCGTCGCGTGTGAATCGTGCAGCTCGCTGGTCTCGGGCTCGCCGCTGGTCAGCGCGACGACCGCGGTCGATGGCACGTTCACGCTCGACAACGCGCCGTGCGGCACCTCGATCCCGCTCGTGATCCAACTCGGCCGCTGGCGCCGGCAGATCACGATCCCGAGCGTCGCGTGCTGCGCGAACACCGCGCTGACCGGCGCGCAGACCCACTTGCCGCGATCGCGGATCGGCGAGGTCGGCGAGGTGCGCAGCGACATCCCGCTGATGGCGGTCAGCACCGGGGATGTCGACACGCTGCACTGCGTGTTGCGCAAGGCCGGCATCGCCGACAGCGAGTTCACCAATCCGATCGGCGTCGGTCGCGTGCAGCTCTATCACGACAACGGTGCGGTGATCAGCACGACCACGCCGGCGGCGTCGTCGCTCGTCGACAGCCCCGCGACGCTCGCGCGCTACGACCTCGTGTTGTTCGAGTGCGTCGGCGAACAGGTCGCGAAGAGCGCCGCCGAGCAACAGCACGTGATCGACTTCGCGAACGCCGGCGGCCGCGTGTTCGCGACGCACTACAGCTACGTGTGGTTGACCGATAGCGACGGGACGGTCGCCTCGAACACCGGACCCAAGCCGTTCTCGCAGACCGCGACGTGGCTCGTCAATCAGAGCCAGGACGACGGCGTGACGGCGCTCGTCGATCAGACCGCGCAGGGCGATCCGGCGACCCAAGCGCGGCGCGTCGCCTTCGCGAACTGGTTGCAGCTCGTCGGCGCCTCTTCGACGCTCGGCGAAGTGCCGCTCCACACCGTGCGCCATGACTTCGACGCGGTCAGCGCGATCGCCGCGACCGCCGCCGGCGCCCCCGCACAGCGCTGGCTGTACGCGACCACGCCGTTCGTCGCGCCGTTGCACTACACGTTCGACACGCCGGTCGCGTACGCGCCGAACCTGCTGCCGACGACACAGTGCGGCCGCGTGCTGTACAGCGACTTTCACGTCTCGAACGCGACCTCGAGCGGGCTCGTGTTCCCGGCCGAGTGCAGCGCCGCGCCGCTGACCGCGCAGGAGAAGACCCTCGAGTTCATGCTGTTCGATCTGTCGTCGTGCATCGGACCGCCGGCGAGCCAGTGCACGCCGAAGACCTGCGCGGAGCTCGGCGTCGGGTGCGGTCCGTCCGGCGACGGCTGCGACGATGGCGTCGTGCTGTCGTGCGGCGGTTGCCTGCTCGGTCAGGTCTGCGGGCAGGGCGGCGACAGCCAGTGCGGCACCGGCTTGTGCGTGCCGCGCACGTGCGCCGCGGCTCATGCCGACTGCGGCGAGCTCGGCGACGGCTGTGGCGGCATCGTCAATTGCGGCGACTGCCCCCAAGGTGCGAGCTGCGGCGGTGACAGCGTGCCGAACGAGTGCGGCACGGTGTTGCTGTGACCCGCGCAAGATAGCGTGCGACCGTGGGCTGGTTCGGGGTTCTGCCAACTGTGATCCGTGCAAGCGCTTTGGTCCTGATCGCCGCGTGTCGCACGCCTCCGGCCGAGCCGGTCGCCCCGGCGCGGAGCCCGCCGCTCGAGGTCGCGTTCGAGCGGATCTTGCCGCGGTCCGCGCAGGATCAGCCGCCGCTGTTCGGACCGGATGGGTCGATCACGGTCGGCGCCACGCGCTGGCACGACGACGGGCGACGCGCCGAGCGCAACGCATGGGATCGGTCGGGCCAACTCGAGCCGATCGCGGTGATCGGCACCGCGGCGCATCCGGAGGTCGTGGCGCTGGCGTGGAGTGGGTTCGAGATTCCGGATCGCACGAGCGACGATGGCGCGTGGCTGGTGATCGGCGCGCCGAGCGCGACGACGCCGCGGACGGCGACGGGCACCGAGCTACAGTTCAACGATCGCGAGGCAGCGATCGAGCTGTCGCCGGCATGCACCGCGATGGTCGCGAACGAGCTCGAGGCGCTCGTCGTGCGCAGCGTCCCGGAGGGCAAGGAGCTCGCGCGGAGCGCGGGCAACCACCACGCGTGCTGGATCGACGACCACCACGTCGCGTGGCTCGGCAACGGCGTGCTGACCGAGCTCGAGGTCGCGCACCACACGCGTCGCGAGAGCGTGCTCGCCGGGACGATCGTCGCGTGCGACCCGGCGGGTGGCCGTGCGGCGATCGCGACCCCGACCGGCATCGCCGTGATCGATCTGGTGACCCACGCCCAGCTCGGCGCGATCACGATCGCGCACTACGACCACGTCGCGCTCGCCGGTCCCGAGCTCGCGGTGATCCAGGGTCAGACGCTCGCGGTGTATCGCGAGGAGCGCTGGTGGCTGCGGACGGAGCTCGTGCGCACGAACGCCGCGCGGCCGCTGACCCAGCTCGCGTTCTCGAACGACGGCCGAGAGCTCGCGGTGGTCGGCGAGACGCTGATCGTCATACGTGCGGGGATACGTGCGGGCGCCGCGGCGCACGCCCAGCCCGACCTCCCGGTCGGCGACCTGCCGGCGGGATTCTCGGCGATGACCGAGTCGGCGGAGTGGAGCTACGCGCAACTCGCGACGCCGAGTGGGTGGTCGGCGCTGCCGGCGCAGATCGTCCACGCGCATCGCGACTACGACGAGGCGATGACGCTCGCGATCGATCCGGCGACGGTGTCGGCCACGCTCGTGCACGACGCCGACGACGCCGCGATCCGAGCGTATGCACTGACGATCATGCCCGAGCTGTTCGATAGCTGGCAGAACGCGCAGGTCGAGACCGACACCGACGCCGAGTTCACGCTGCGCGTCGGGCGGCGCGACGGCAAGCCGTGGTTCGAGACCCGCGAGCTGTGGCGCGATGGCTGCGAACCGTACGATGGCTACACCCAGGTCGTGATCGATCGCGATCTGCTGTTCGTCACGCGCGTGTTGGTGATCCCCGGCGCGTCGACGAACCCGTGGCTACAGACGTTCTTCGACGTGCCGTTCGGCCATCGCACGAAGCTCGCGCGCCGGCGCGGCCCCGATCCCGGCCCGTGCTAGAGCACGAACGGAAGCAGTGCGCGCCGTGACGCCGGATAGTCCGCGAACTGCCGGCGATACCACTGGTGATGGGTCCACGCGCGTGGCGCGAGGTTGGCGGCGGTCCACACCGCGAACGTCGCGCCGGCGAGCGACCACGTGAGCACGGCCCAGCCGGTCCACTCGATGATCTCGCCGAAGTAGTTCGGGCACGAGATGTACTCGTAGAGCCCGCCGCGCGGAATCTTGTAGCTGGTCTCGCCGGGCGCCCGGAGGGCACGCAGCGTCGCATCGGCGCGCAGGTTGATCGCGAAGCCGCACGCCATGACCGCGACGCCGATCAAGAAGCGCGGATCGCGCAGCCACGCGAGGGCGTAGCTGCCGAACACGGTCAGCCAGCGCCCGTTCAAGTAGCCGTTGACCACGTTGAAGAACACGGCCATCGCCGGGATCGCGATCGGCATCGGCTTGTCGCCGCCGCGCATGCGCAACGGAAAGATCAGACTGCGCTGCACGTAGTGGATCTCCCACAGCGCGAGCATGATCCACGCGACCGGCGAGCTCGGCGGATCGATCGCGAAGCACGCCGCGATCGTGACCGCGGCCGGCAGCTCCATCACCATCCAGCCCCAGCGCGCCGGCATGCTCGCGCCCCAGCCGGTGCGCGCGTGGCGACCGTACGGCGCCGACAAGAAGCACAGCGCGATCACGGTGACCGCGGCGACGCCGAACCACGACCATTCGAGCATCGTGAAGAAGCGCGCCTCGGTCATCCGAGCATCCCGTGCTCGGCGAACCAGGCGAACGCATCGCGGACGGTGTCGGCGAGCGGGCGTGACGTGTGGCCGAGCTCGGCGCGAGCCCGCGCGCCGGAGATCTGTTTGTGGTTGCGCAGCGCGACCAGCGAGCTCGGCGTGAACAACGGGCGGCGCTTGACGAGGCGGGCCCAGCCGACGGCGAACGGTGCGGCGCCGCGCGCGAGCCACATCGGCGAGACGAACCGCGGCCGCTTGATGCCGGTCTGCGCCTCGACGATCGCGGCGAGCTCGACGACGCTGCGCCACTCGCCGGGTAACAGGTAGCGCCCGCCGCGCGCGCCGCGATCGGCCGCCGCGAGCACGCTGGTCGCGACATCGCGCACGTCGACCCAATCGAAGCCGCCTGCGACGAGGCCGGTCAACCGGCGGTGATAGAGATCGAGCAGGACCTCGCCGAGCCGCGACGGTCGGAAGTCATACGGTCCGACGATCGCCGTCGGGTTGACGGTGACGACATCGAGCCCGGCCGCGACCGCCTCGCGCACGATCACCTCGCCCGCGGCCTTGCTGCGATCGTACGGTGGAGCGTTGACCTCGGCGGGGCCGCGCGTCTCGTCGACCGGCTCGTGCTTCGGCAACGCCGAGAACGCGTGGATCGAGCTGACGTGAACGACCCGCTCGACGCTCGCGTCGCGACACGCGGCCATCACGGTGCGCACGCCTTCGACGTTGACCGATCGCATCAGCGGTTCGTCGCGGCGCTCGAGCGAGATCACGGCGGCGAGGTGAACCACGCGCTCGCAGCCGGCGACCAACGCCGCCATCACGCCGGGCTCGCGCAAATCACCCTCGTGGATCTCGACCGGGAGACCCTCGATCGCGCGGCGATCGTCGTGAACGAGCGCGCGCACGGTCGCGCCCGCCTCGAGGAGCTGGCGCACGACCACGCCGCCGAGGTGGCCCGACGCGCCGGTGACCGCTACGAGCATCGTGCGGGATGATGCATCAGACCGATCGACTATGGTGCTGCATGGGCTTTGGAACGAATCCACATGTCGCGAAGGCAGAGACCGCCGAACAGAAGGCGGCGGACGCCGAGGATGATGGCGCGCGCGTGCAGGGGTGGCTCGAGGCGGGCCGGCAATGGGAGCGCGCCGCGGGGCGCGAGAAGGATGCGAAGCGCAAGGCGCTGTACAACGAGAAGGCCGCCGCAGCGCGCGTCGCTGCCGAGGCCTGAGGCCTGAGGGACACGTTGTCCCCAGCGCGCTGACCAGGCCGATTGCTGGAGCCTGGCTAGCGGAGTTGCCACCCGGGTTCAAGTGATGTGAATCGCTCGACGCGTCTCGTGGTTCGGGACGTGCAATTCCTCGGATCATGCGGGGCGCACACAAGATTCCTACGGGTGACTGGGCCGAGCACGAGTCGCTCACGGATGTGACCGAGATCTTTCTCCGCCTCGAAGACCTCCAGTCGGCGCCGCACATTCCGGTGCCCAACATCTCGGCGCCGTACATTCCGGTGCCCAACATCTCGGCGCCGTACATTCCGGCGCCGTACATCCCCGAGCCGCTGCCGTCCGCTCGGTTCGACATGCCGTCGCTCGCGGCGTTCCCGACCGGCAGCTCGCCGAACGTCCGGATCAGCTCGCGGCTCGGCGCGCCCGATGCGACCCATCGCGTGACGCGCTACTCGCGGACCCGCACGCCGCTGCTCGCGATCGGCGTCATCGGCGCGGCCGTGCTCGGCATCGGCATCGGTATCGTCGTGGCGTTCAGCGGCGGTACCGCGGCGGCGCCGGCGCGCGTTGCACCCGCCGCGATCACCGTGACGCCGATCCAGACCCGCGCGGTCGGGCTCACCGTGACACCGATCGAGACGCCGGCTCCCGTCCACTAGCGTAGCGCGATGGATCGCCGACGGAGCTCGTGACGAACCGCGAGAGCAACCAGCTCGCCGTCTAGAACCGCACGGTGTACGCGGCGCCGGCGGTCGTGCGATCGAGCTGCAGCGAGACCCGCGGCTCGTCGTGGTGCGGCGTCAGGAACCGATACGCACCGACCGCGACCAGCAGCACGCCGCCGATGCCCATCCCGATCGAAACCCCACGATACGCATGACCGCTGTCGAGCAGCGAGTGCGCGTGATCGAGATCCGCGGCGTTCGCACACATCGAGCTCGGACACAGCGTGTGCTCGTCGTCGAACTTCCCCGACGACAGCGAGTACATCACCACCGCGCCGGCGAGGACGCCGAGGCCCACCGCGCCGACGATCACGCCGTCGCGCTTGCGATGATCGTGGTTGGCTTCCGTGTCTGACATCGGCATCGACATCGTCATCGGCGCCGGCGCCGGCGCGACCGAAGTGCTCGGCTCGGCGGGTGCTGCCACCGGTGCCGGGGCAGGCGCGGGTGCGGCCTGTTCGACCGGCTGCATCCGGACGATCACGTCGACGATCTGGTTGTCGCGATCCGCGGGCGCCGAGGCGTGGCCGGTGAACCCGGGCGCGGTCGCGGTGACTTCGTGCGGACCGACATCGACCTGGACGTCGCCGGCGATCGGGACCTCGACCCCATCGACCTTGATCACGAGCCCCGGCGGGTTCGGATGGATCGCGAACCGGAGCCGCGGCGCCTTGGCCTCGAGCTTCGCCGCCTTCGCGGCCGACGTCTTGCGCCGGTCGGTGTTCGGATCACGGTCGGCGAGCTCGCGATATAGACGCGCCGCGGCCATGTGCTTGCCGTCTTGCTCGAGGCAATCGGCGAGGCTGAGCTCGGTCTCGGGCTTGGCCTCGAGGTTCTCGCTCGTCGCGAACGCGTCGCACGCCTCGTGCACGCGCCCCGCCGCGAGGGCAGCCTGGCCGCGCTTGGCTGCCGACGTGGCGGTGTCATTCGGTTGCGCCGCGGCAGCGTGCGCGAACAGGACCATCGGGATCAACAGTTTCTTGGTCATGGGAACCTACTTGGTGGGCTCGGGTTGGCGCGAGTTGCCGAACTTGTCCTTGCTCGGGCCACGCTCGCCGTCGCCCTTGACGTCGAAGGTGATGGTGTTGACGCCGTCCTTGAGCTTGATCTCGGACTCCGCGGGTTCGGCGCTGCGCTCGCTCCACACGCGCGCCTTGTACTTGCCGGGTGCGAGGCTGCGGAAGTTGAACTCGTGCGCGCCGTCGACGGGGACGTACGCGGGCGCATCGATCACGAAGATGAACGACGCCATCTTCGCGTGGACGTTGCAGCCGAGCCGCACCAGGCCGGTCTTGTCGAACTTCATCTCGCGCGACTGGCCGTCCTTGTAGAGGCCGATGTCGAACGGCTGGGTCGGCGAGCTCGAGAACACGTTGTGATAGAAGTTGTCGAAGTTCGGAAACGCGACGGTCGAGCCCGGCGGAATCGCGAGCAGGTGCGGCTCGAACGCCTTGTTACGCTGCTCGACGACCCGGTGCTTCGGTTTACGCTTCGCGTACTTGCCGCTGACCGGGTAGAGCTCGACGAGGCCGACGCCATCGAGCGGCTTGCCGTCGACGGTGATCGTGCCCTTGAGCGACGCGGCGAGTTGTCTGCTCGAAGGCTCGTCCTCCTCGGAGCTGCCGACGATCTTGGGCTGCGGCGGCGTGTCCATCGGCATCTGCGTGATCGGCGTGTCGATGCGCTGCGGCGCGCCCTCGCGGAACGTCGAGTCGGCCGAGGCGACGAGCTTCGGACCGACCGCGATCTCGACGCGGCTGAACATCTGGTCGGCATAGTTACGCTGGCCGCGCTTGGCCGCCTGGATCGCCGCCATCATCTCCTCGTGCGCGGGGTGCTCGGTGATCTTGTCGAGCAGCGCTTGCGCTTTTGCGAGCTGCGCGGCGGTCACCGGCTTCAAGCGATCCTTCGGCGTCACGATCCGCGGCTCGAGCGGGCCGAGCGCACCGAGGAGCTCGCCCTTCTCCTTGGCCGGGACCTTGAACTTGTCGAGCGTCGCCGACAGATCCTCGACCAGCGCGGTGAACTCTTCTTCGACGAGCTCCATGCCCGCGTGGGTCGTCTCCATGTCCTGGCCGGTGTAGTGGCACGGGCCGCCGGTCGCCATGCACACGAACTCGACGAGCAGGCTCTTGAACCGCGGGATGTCGGTGT